>CAKPNF010000001.1 GCA_934168305.1 uncultured Clostridia bacterium
AAAATTACAATTATATGCTATGTGGAAAGCAAATACATATGAAATATCATATAATGGAAATGGAAACACAGGAGGAAATACAGAAAGTCATACAGTAACATATGGTCAAAATGCAGCAATAGCAACAAATGGATTCACAAAAGCAGGGTATACATTTGCAGGATGGACAACAAAATCAGATGGAACAGACGATGGATATAAGTGGACAAACTGGAAAGGAACATGGGGATTTGTAGATGGAAAATATGGAATAGCAGATGGAAAATTACAATTATATGCTATGTGGAAAGCAAATACATATGAAATATCATATAATGGAAATGGAAACACAGGAGGAAGTACAGCAAGTCATACAGTAACATATGGTCAAAATGCAGCAATAGCAACAAATGGATTCACAAAAACGGGATATACATTTGCAGGATGGACAACAAAATCAGATGGAACAGACGATGGATATAAATGGACAAACTGGAAGGGAACATGGAAATTTGTAGATGGAAAATATGGAATAGCAGATGGAAAATTACAATTATATGCTATGTGGAAAGCAAATACATATGAAATATCATATAATGGAAATGGAAACACAGGAGGAAGTACAGCAAGTCATACAGTAACATATGGTCAAAATGCAGCAATAGCAACAAATGGATTCACAAAAACAGGATATACATTTGCGGGATGGACAACAAAATTAGATGGAACAGATGATGGATATGGTTGGACAAATTGGAAAGGTACATGGAAGTATGTGGATGGAAAATACGGAATATCAGATGGTAAATTACAATTATATGCTGTGTGGAAAGATACAATATCACCAACAACACCTATTATTGAAGCAAGAGTAACTAATGAAAGTTGGACAATATATGATGGTTCATGGACAAATAATAATGTTTATGTGAAATTAACATCTACAGACGATGGTTCAGGAATAAAACAATATGAATGGTATGAAAATGGAGAATGGACAACAAGAGCATTAACAACAAATAATAGTAAAATAGGAGAAATAACATATACTGCTCAAAGAAATGAAACTTTAAAATTTAGAGCTATCGACGAGGCAGGAAATGTTTCAAACGAATCAACACTAACATTAAAAATTGATAAAGATACACCAACAATAGGAAGTATAGCGGGAACTACAGAAAAAGGAAATACAGGCAAAGTAATGGTGAATAATATAGCAGATACAGGAGGAAGTGGATTAAAAGGAATATATATAAGTACATCATCTACAAAACCAACTGCAACAAATGTAACATGGGAAACAATTACAGATAATAGTTTTACTAAAAATGTAAATGATAATGGAACATATTATGTATGGGTAATAGACAATGCAGGAAATATTTCAGAAGTGCAAAGTTGCAAAGTTAGTGGAATAGTAGCAAAGGTTACTAAAGTAACATTAACAAATGCAATAGCTAAAAAAGGTTCAAAAATAACAATAAATAAAAATTTAGAAGGAAGTACAGAGTATAAATCAATATCATTTATAAGTGGAACTACTGCAAAAGCTACAATTGTAAGTGAAACAGGGGTTGCAACAGGAGTAGCAGCAGGAACAAGTACAATAACATGTACTGTAACAAATTATGATGGAACAACAATAAAAGGAACATGTATTTTAACAGTAGTAGATTTACAATACAGTCCAAATGGAGGAAGTTATGCATTGCCATACACAGATAGTACTGCTGGTACAGCAACAATAAAATCAACAGTAACAATATCAGGAGCAACTACATCACAGTATGCATGGACAGCATCTAGCAAAACAGAGCCAACAAGTTGGTCAACATATAATGTTGCTACAGGAGGAACACCATCAAAAACAAGTACATATGCAGCTACATATTATTTATGGAATAAAATAGCAGATGGAAATGGAAACTATGTAACATATGTTAGTAATGCTTTTGTAATAACAGCAAATAAAATAACAATTACACCGAGCACAACAACAATGACAAATAAAGACATAACTTGTACAATAGCATATCCAAGTGCAACAACAAGTAGTACAAGAAAGGCAGGATATGGAACTTCATTATCATCAGCAAAGACAGCGGCAGGTTCAGCAACAGCACCAACAACGAATTTAACAGTAACAGAAAATGGGGTAGTTTATGCAGAAGCAACAGATACAGCAGGTAACAAAGTAACAGCAAGTTTGCAAATAAGTAATATAGATAAAACAGGACCAACATTAGGAAATATATCTGCAACAAAAACTATATCTTTTACAAATGGAACTTCAGTTTCCTTATCTAATTCAGAATCTAAGACATCAAAAGTGTCATTAGCAATAATACCTGCAAATTCCACAGTTAACTATACTCTTTCAGGTAATAGTGGAGGTAATGCATACATAACAATTTCGGACACCAAAAATACAGCATTTGAAGATACAATTAGTACTGGTGAAACATCAAATACTAATAGCTTCAAAACAGGAAATTCTACAATGATAGTAATGATTCAAGTATGTGGAAAAGGACCGGCTACTGCAAAAATTAATTCAATAAAAAATGCAAATAATTCTCAATATAATATCACAAGTATGGTAATATCAAAGTTATTATCTTGTACTAGTACAACATATGCAAATGATTCATATGTTTTAATGAATAAAGAGATGACATTAAACTTAAACGTTACAGGAAGTCCTGGTACAACTAATACTAGTTATATATATCCAAGCAGTTTACGGATCAAATTATGATTATATAAACAAATTTTATCCAAGAGACAATGGAAATGGAGAAACAATGGTTCCATCTTCATGGTATCCAGGTAGCATTGGTAATGTAGGAAAACTATCATTTAGTATTTCTTCTGCTTCTCATAAAAAGGATGCAACAGATGATGGAATTATTGTAAAACTATCAAATAGCACGTCAGTAACCGGAGCAAGTTTAAATGAAGTTTCATATATGGCCAATAAAGGACCATATGGATACAATATAACTATTCCATGTGCATCAGAATCAGGATCTACAACTAAATACAAAATAACAGGAAATTATTCTCAGAGCGAAACAACAATAACATCAAATACAACTAGATATGTTCCTGTTGGTTGTAAAGTAACTGTTACAGCTACAGACTCATTAGGAAATGAAACAATAAAAACATTAGATTTAAATTAATTACAAAATTTAAATAATACGAAAGAAAGAGGTGAAGGAATGAAAAAAAATAAAAAAATGTATTTAATAATAATTATAATATTAATAATAGCCATAATAATAGGAATTATATTATTCAAAAATAAACCAGAAGAGTTTAATAAAACACAAGAAAATATTAAACAAAGTCAAAATGGTGATATAGACATGAATAATACAGAGAATGCAAAAATAGAAGATGGAATAAAACAAAATACATCAGAAAATGTATTAAAAGAAAGAGAAATAGAAGGAATAAAAATAACAGATATTAAATTAGAAGCACAAGAAGGATTAAGTCACTTTACAGCAACAGTAAAGAATGACACATCAAAAAAATTTGATGGTGGTGTAGCAAAAATAACATTTACAAATAAAGATGGAAGTGTGTATGCAGAATTAGAAGTGTATATACCAGAAATAGCACAAGGTGGAGTAAATGCCATAGATGCAGCAACAACATCAGATATTATAAATGCATATAATTTTAGTATAGAATTAGAAAAATAGATAAAAAACAACTAAATGTACTATAAATTAATTATAATTCTTAGTACATTTAGTTGTACAATTATAAAATAAAAAAATTTAATATAACACTTGTCAAAACAAAAAAATTGTGCTAATATAATAAATGTCTTAAGAAAAATTCAAATAGGGGTATAGTGTCAATGGTAGCACATCGGTCTCCAAAACCGCCTGTGAGGGTTCGAATCCTTCTACCCCTGCCACAAAAATTTTTATAAATTTTTATTTAAAACTCATAAAATTACGATGAAAAAGAAAAAATGCTATAATTTTTTATTAAAGAGAGCAAGTTAGATGGTGAAAAACTTGTATAAAAAAGGCATGGGGAGCTTTGGAGTAATAAAGATGTATAAATACATCGATAAATTAAGGTGCTTAAAGTTTTAATATAAATATTAAACTTTAGGAATTAGGGTGGAAACGCGGAACTAAACTTTCGTCCCTAGCATATAGCTAGAGATGAAAGTTTTTTTGATTTCTAGTAAAAAATATAAGGAGGGAATTTTATGTTAAAATCAATGGACACATTAGTTGCATTATGCAAAAACAGAGGATTTATATATCCTGGATCAGAAATTTATGGAGGATTAGCAAATACTTGGGACTATGGACCACTAGGAAATGAATTAAAAAATAATGTAAAAGCTGCTTGGAGAAAGAAATTTATACAAGAACAACCTAATATAGTAGGACTAGATGCAGCAATATTAATGAACCCAGAAACATGGGTAGCATCAGGACACGTTGGAGGTTTCTCAGACCCATTAATAGACTGTAAAGAATGTAAAACAAGACATAGGGCAGATAAATTAATAGAAGAATGGGCGCATGACAATGGAAAAGATATGATTGCAGACGGAATGACAGATGAAGAATTAATCAATTTTATAAACGAAAACAAAATACCTTGTCCATCATGTGGAAAAACAAACTTCACAGATATAAGAAAGTTCAACCTAATGTTTAAAACATTCCAAGGAGTAACTGAAGACACAACATCAACAGTATATTTAAGACCAGAAACAGCGCAAGGAATATTTGTTGACTTCAAAAATGTATTACGTACATCAAGAAAGAAAATGCCAATGGGAATTGCTCAAATTGGTAAAGCCTTCAGAAATGAAATAACACCAGGAAACTTTACATTCAGAACAAGAGAATTTGAACAAATGGAACTTGAATTTTTCTGCAAACCAGGAACAGACTTAGAATGGCACAAATATTGGAAAGATTATAGTGAGAAATTCTTACTAGATTTAGGAATGAAAAAAGAAAATATTAGATTAAGAGACCATTCACCAGAAGAATTAGTATTTTACAGCAAAGCAACAACTGATATAGAATTTGCATTCCCATTTGGATGGGGAGAATTATGGGGAATTGCTGATAGAACTGATTATGACTTAACACAACATATGAATCACTCAAAACAAGATTTATCATACCAAGACCCAGAAACAAACGAAAAATATGTACCATATGTAATTGAGCCATCATTAGGAGCAGACAGAGTAGTTTTAGCATTTTTATGCAACGCATATGATGAAGAAGAAATTGCAGAAGGTGACACAAGAGTTGTATTACATTTACATCCAGCATTAGCACCATATAAAGTAGCTGTACTTCCATTATCTAAGAAATTATCAGATAAAGCAGAAGAAGTTTATGGAAAACTTGCTAAGAAATTTATGTGTGATTATGATGCTGCAGGTTCAATTGGTAAACGTTATAGAAGAGAAGACGAAATTGGTACTCCATATTGTGTAACAGTTGATTTTGATACTTTAGAGGATGAGTCAGTTACTGTTAGAGATAGAGATACAATGGAACAAGTTAGAGTTAAAATTGATGAATTAGAAAATTGGATTTCAGAAAAAATCGCATTTTAGTAGACTTTTAGGCAAAACGATGATATAATGGCTACATAAAATTATAAGGAGGGCTCATTATGTATAGTACACTAGACAGTAAAATAACAGGTTTTGAGTTTCATCCTGAATTTGAAAAAGTTCGGAGAAAAGAAACAATAAAAAGCCTAAAAGTAGACTTTTTAGAGAAAGGAAGACTGATAACTACAGAATCTTTTAATGAGATTAATGAAGATCAAATTGAAAGGTTACAGAAACAATTATTAGATTTAATAATAATTAATTTAAATCTTGCAGAAAATTTGATGGAAGCAAAGAAACGCTCTATGAGAACCAAAGTAATAGGAGTTGTCAATATGTTTAGAATTGAAACTCTTAGAGAGAATGGAGATAAAACAAAGGATATAAGGATAGGATTTATAAGTAGCGGATATCGCGTTGCTAATACTATTTTGAAAAATGTATCTGAAAACTCCTTAGAATACATTGAAGAGTTGCTTGCTGACAATATGTCTTTCAATTTAAGAGCTGACAGATTGTGTAATGCAGTCACTTATCTTGATTTGTTGGCTGTAATCAACCAAAAATTAAATAAATGAGTTCAAAATAGGTCAATGAAATTTTTTCATTGACCTTACTTTTTTATAAAATCTAATTAAATAATTTTTTTTCATATAAGTCCTGAATATAAACGTCTTTTTCTTCAAAATCATCAACAAAACCCACTTTAGCAATATCATTATTATCATCAACACCTTGAATCCAAACAGGGCGTTCATCATAGAAAACATCGCATTTTTCTTTATTATTTAAAATAGAATGAATTCTTTGTAAATCCATTATGCATCAACTCCTTTATTTAATAAAATTATATCCATAATAAATAAAAATATAACACTATATAGAAACAAAAAACAACTAGACATAAAAAGTTTGCAATAATTAATCTAATATGGTATAATTTGTAATAGGTGATGTAAATGGAAAAATATGAAGATATTGATATAAAAAGAATTTTTGATATAATCTTTTCAAAAAAAATATTCATAATATTAATAATAATATTAAGTATAACATTAGGTTATGTTTATTCGTATTATTACAAACAACCAGAATACAAATCATCTGTAACAATATTATTAGTTGCAGACGAAAATAAAGCGGATAAAGAATTAACACAAACAGACTTGAATATAAATACAAGTTTGATATCAACATATAGTAGCATAGCAAAAAGCACGAATGTTATGCAAAAAACAATAGATAATTTGGGGTTGGATATATCTACTTCAAAATTACAAAAAAATATAGAAGTTAATCAAATAGACAAGACTCAATTCTTAAAAATAACTGTAAAAGACAGTAATCCTGAAATAGCAAAAAATATAGCAAATGAATTATCAAGAGTATTTACAGAACAAATAAAAGAGATATATAATTTAGCGAATATAAGCATAGTAGACGAAGCGGAAATAGAAAATGCTCCATGCAACATAAATCATGTTAAAGATATAATAATATTTACGTTTGCAGGACTAATAGTATCTATAATAACAATTATGATTATATACTTTTTTGATGACACAATTAAAGATGAAAAAGACATAGAAAAAAATATTAAATTAAGAAATATAGGAACATTACCAATAGACAAAGAAAATAATGATTTGATAATTGAAAATAACCCAAAGTCTCATATAGTAGAATGTATAAAAACAATAAGAACTAATATATTATACGCTACAAATAGAAAAACAATATTAATAACAAGCAGTAAACAAAAAGAAGGAAAAAGTTGGATAATAAATAATTTAGCAATTGCATTTGCACAAGCAAATAAAAAGGTAATTTTAGTGGACACAGATTTAAGAAAAGAAAATGAAAAAAATAAAATATTCAGTGTGGATAAAGGCGAAGGATTATCAGATTTTATTAAAGAAATATCTAATAACAAATTAGAAAATTTAGAGAAATCAAAAAAATACATTAAAGAAACTAAATTTCCAAATTTACATATATTACAAAATGGAACAATACCACCTAATCCATCAGAACTATTATCATCTAATAATATGAAAAATTTATTAGATTTATTAAAAAATATGTATGATATAGTTCTATTGGATGGAACATCATGCATGATAGTATCAGACAGTATAGCTTTATCATCAATGGTAGATAGTACTATTCTAGTAGCTGAAAATAAAAAGACAAAAATAAGTGATTTGAAAAAAACAAAAAGATTAATAGAAGATGTAAATGGAAGAATATTGGGTGTAATATCAAACAAATCTGAAATACAAAAGGGAAAATATTATGGTAAAAGATATGGATATTATTATGGAAAAGAATTAGAAGAAATAGAAGGAATAAAAGAAATAGAAGAAAAACAAAATGCTGTTTCATTAGAAGAAATTATAAAAATAGCAGAAGAAAAAATAAAAGGAGAACCTACAAATAAAGAAGAAAAAGTAGAAGAAAATAATAATTTCGATGAAGAAAAAATTGATTCTATATATGAAATAAAAAATATAAAAAATGAAATTCTAAGTGAAATCAAAAAATTAAAAAATGCAGTATTAGAATTTAAAAGAGATGATACAAAAAAACAAATTAATAATATAACGGATAATATAGATAACCTAAAGAAAGTCCAGAACGATAACAATAAACAATTGTTGGAAAAAATAAAAAATATAAAAGAAAATCAATATAATAGTAATAAACAATTATTGGAAAAGGTAGAGAGTTTAAATTACAAAGAAAAATTAGAAAGAATAAATGATGAATTAAAGAATAATAAAGAAGAATATTCAAAAGTATTAGAAGAAATAAAAGAAAAAGATGATGAAAAGATAGAACATTTAATTGAACAATTTGTATCAGAAATTAATAAATTAAGAATAGAAATCAAAACGTTAAAAGATAGCCAGGAAAGTAATAATTCCAAATTATTAGAAAAAATAGATGAAGTAAATTATGAAGAGAAAATATATGAGCTAAATGAAAAAATAGAAAATATGAACTATGAACAAAAACTAGCAGAAATAAATGAAAGAATACAACAAAATCAAGTAAAGAATTCAGGTAATATAATAAGTTTTGAATCATTAAAGGAAAAAAGAAAAACAAATAAAAAGGTATTTAAAATTAATGAAAATATAACATATGAAGATTTAGAAAGATTATCTGCATGTACTATAGATTTTAATGAAGACGTTGTAAATGCTGAAGCAATAAGTAATTAAAGAAATATATCGGAATAAGTGATGATGAAATATCAAAGTGACATAAAAATATTAAAGAACAAAAAAATGATTAAATAAAAATATGCAATTCTTATTTTAGATAATTATAATACTGGATTTGGATAAACAAAACTAGATGGAATAGAGCAACGGAATAGACGACGAACGGAAAAAATTCAAGAATCGGAAAAATGAAAAATGAAAATGTGTTGCAAAAAAAATATATATTTGTTATACTTAAATCATAATAAAAAGAAAAGGAAATAACAGAAGATGAAAATAAAATCTAAAACACAGATGGTTGTACATATACACACAGGTAATTTAATAAAAAACAAAAATATGCAGAGAGGTATTACATTAGTAGCATTAGTTATAACAATTATAATATTATTAATATTAGCAGGGATAACAATATCACAATTAATAGGAAGTGGATTATTAAAAAAAGCAAGTCAATCAAAAGAAAAAACTGAATATGCAAATGCAAAAGAAATTGTTGAAATGCAAATAATGCAAGTATCGGTAGATTGCTATGGTAGCAATAAAGAGTTTAACATAAAAGAAATAGCCAATAATATCAAAAAGGTAGAGAATATTACTATAGAAAAGTATTATAATGAAAAAACATCAAATATAAAAAATGGAGTAACAGAAAACCTTGTGAATTTGAACGGTGTTGTTGTTTCAGTTAATGATTATAATAAATATAAATTTTTAATAGATAAAAATGGTAAAATAATAGGAGTGAGTATAAATCAAATAACAGATACAACAAAAGAAGAAGAATTCAAAGATATAGATGATTTTGAAAAAGATATGTTTGGAGAAAAAATAAACAGTAGTAAAAATGAAGAAAAAGATATTTTAGTACAATATACAGCAAGAGATGTGGAAAGCAGATTAAGACCATTAAAGTTAAATGACAAAACATCAAATAACATAAATGCTGATATAGTAAATGCCAAATATAATAATAAAAGAAATGGAATAGTTTTTAATGGTAGTAATACATATGCAACTATAGATAGTAACACTATTAATCTATCTTATCCTACAACAATATCTACTGCAGTAAAATGGGAAAAGGGTTCAAATAATCTGCTTTTTATTGATGCAGAATCAAAAATAGCAATAGGAACATGGAACAATGAAATACTTTTAACAGTAGGAGATAACTATTCATATAGTTATAGTTTATCAGAAAAATTCTTTGAAAATGAAATAAACTATATAACAGTTCAATACAACGGAAATAAAGATAATGTATTATATGTAAATGGAGAAAAAATGAAAAAATCTTCTTATTATGGAAGTTGGGACAAAAGTGAAAGTGGAATATATATAGGGAGAAGAGCATCAGGAAGTTATTTTAAAGGTATAGTTTATGACTTTAGTATATATAATAGATTATTAACAGAAGAAGAAATAATTGGTAAATATAATAATGACAAAATGTTATATGAAAATAATAGTAATGTAGCAACGGAAACATCAGAAAATCTGGTATTAAGATATTCATGCAGTGAAGGCAATAATAACGAAGAAGAATATTTAGGTATTATAAAAGACAAGTTGAATAATAAATATAATATTACATTAGAGGATGTAAATTATAATAATACAAAAAATGGATTAATATTTAACGGAAATTCTTCATACGGTATATTAGAAGATGATTCATTAGAAATATCTTTTCCAAATACAATAACAATAGTAGCAAAAAGTAATAAATATGAAAATAATATATTATTTACTAATAAAAAATCAAAGATAGGAATTGGATTATGGAAATCAAAATATATTATTTTGCAAAACGATAGTGATTCAGCGCCTTTTTATGATATTCAAAATAGTTTCAAAACTGATGATATTAATTATATTACTGTAGTATATAAAAATGATGCAAGTGATAGTATTCTTTATTTGAATGGAAATAAAATAACAGAGTCTTTGAGAAGTGACGGGTGGGCCAAAAATGAAAAAGGCACTTATATTGGAAGAAGAAACAATGGAAGTTACTTTGATGGCACTTTATATAAAATAAAGATTTATAAAAAAGCCTTATCAGAAGATGAAATCATAAAAGAATATCAAAAAGATAAAGAATATTATGAAAAAAATAATTAGAGGGATTATGGGGCCAGGACTCAAAATCCCTCTTTTGTGTGAAATTTTTTAAATTATCAACTTTTTTACTTACTAAACGGTAACCTTTTTTCTAAAAATCTACTAGAAATTGGCCATGAAATATTGTAAAAAAGGCATTTTTATAATATAATAAAAATGTATATAAAAGAGAAAAATATAAAACAATTATTTAATTAGGAGGAAATAAATTGAAAAGTTTTAAACGTACTATTGCAGAATTAATAAATAAAGCTACAAATATAGCTGTAAAAGAATTAGAAACATATATAGAAACACCAAAAGATACAAAAAATGGAGATTACTCTTTCCCTTGCTTTAGATTGGCAAAAGAATTAAAAAAAGCACCACAAATTATAGCAAGCGAAATAAAAGAAAAACTGGAAAAAGAAATAGAAGAAAATAAAGAAATTGATAAGATAGATGTTGTTGGAGGATACTTAAACTTTTTTGTAAATAAAAGTACTATAGCTCAAGAAGTTTTAGAAGAAGTATCAAAAACACAAGAATATGGAAAATCAGAAATAGGAAAAGGAAAAAACATAGTAATAGATTATTCTGCACCTAATATAGCAAAAACATTTCATATAGGACATTTACGTTCAACAGTTATAGGGGGAGCATTATATAATATATATAAATATTTAGGATATAATGTAACAGGAATAAACCATTTAGGAGACTATGGAACACAATTTGGAAAATTAATAGAAGGTTATAAATTATGGGGAGAAGAATATAACATTGAAGAAGACCCTATAAATGAATTAACAAAAATATATATTAGAATCAATGAAGCATGTAAACAAGATGAAAAAATACTAGAAAATTGTAGAAGTAATTTTAAAAAATTAGAAGATGGAGATACATACTGTGTAGAAATTTGGAAAAAATTTAGAGAATTAAGTCTAAAAGAATTCCAGAAAGTATACGATTTATTAGGAAGTAAATTTGATTCATGGAATGGAGAATCATTTTATTTAGATAAAATGCCTGAAATAATAGATATATTAGATAAATCAGGAAAATTGATTGAATCACAAGGAGCTAAAATAGTAGATTTAGAAGATAAAGGAATAAATACACCATGTATAATAGAAAAATCAAATGGTTCCACAACATATGCAACAAGAGACTTAGCAGCCATAATGTATAGAGCAAGAACATATGATTTTGATAAAGCACTATATGTAACATCATATGAACAAACGTTACATTTCAAGCAAATATTTGAAGTAGCAAAATTTTTAGGGTTAGATGAAAAATACACGAGAGGTTTAGAACATGTATCATTTGGAATGGTATTATTACCAACAGGGAAAATGTCAACAAGAGAAGGAAATGTTGTAAAACTAGAAGAATTACTAAATGAAGCAATATCAAGAGCTAAAAAAATAATAGAACAAAAAAATCCAGGATTAGAGAATAAAGAAGAAGTTGCAAAAAAAGTTGGTATTGGAGCAGTAATATTTAATGATTTATCAGGTTCAAGAATAAAAGATGAAATATTTGACTGGGATACAATATTAAACTTCCAAGGAGAGACAGGACCATATATACAATATACATATGTAAGAACAAAAAGTGTATTAGAAAAAGCTGGATATACACCAAAATTTGAAAATATAAAAATAGAAAAGTTACTAGATGAATATTCTCTACAAGTTTTGAAATTAATTTATAGTTTTGAAGATATATTAATTCAAGTTACAGAAAAAAATGAACCATCAATACTATCTAGATACTTAATAGACTTATCAAAAGCATATAGTAGCTTCTATAATGAAAATAAAATAATTGATGAAGATAAAGATGTTCAAAATGCACGTGTATATTTAACATATGCAACTGGAAAAGTCTTAAAACAAGGGGCAGAACTATTAGGAATGCAAATGCCTGAGAAGATGTAACACACAAGAAAAATAGGGGGTTATATGAATAATAGCGAGAGTTTAATTTATGAAGACAAAATTACAGAAAAACAAAAAATTATAGTATACTTTTTTATATATGCATTTTTAGGATGGGTATTAGAAACGGTATTTTGTCTAGTAACATTAGGGACATTTTCAAAAAGGGGCTTTTTATATGGTCCATTATGTCCTATGTATGGATTTGCCGCAGTAGGAATGATACAATTGTTAAAAAATATAAAGACAAATACAATAGGTAAATTTTTAATATGTATGATAGCTTTTACTGCATTTGAATATATTGTTGCAGTTGTATTAGAAAGCTTATTTGGATTGAGATGGTGGGATTACTCAAATGAAGTGTTGAATTTTCAAGGAAGAATAAGTTTACCATATTCTGTTGCTTGGGGAATAGTAGGAGTAATATTTGTAGAAAAAATTCATCCGTATGTGAAAAGACAATTAGAAAAAATTGAAAAAATAATTTCAGATAAAATATTAGTTATTTTATTATATATTTCAATAGTAATAATTATTGTTGATTTTGTAGCTTCAATAGTAAAATATATTAATATATAATTTAAATCAGAGTCTAATTTTAGTCTCTGATTGTAATATGCCAATATAGCTCAGTTGGTAGAGCAACGGATTCGTAACCCGGAGGTCGGCAGTTCGATTCTGCCTGTTGGCACCATTAAATATATTCAATAATATGGGAAAGTAGGAAAAATTATGGGATTTTTTGATAAATTAAAAACAGGATTAAACAAAACAAAAACATCATTTGATGAAAAAATAAACAATGTATTTAGTAATTTTAGAAAAGTAGATGAAGACTTTTTAGATGAACTAGAAGAAGTCTTAATAATGTCAGATATAGGAATGGATACATCAATAAAAATAATATCAAATTTAAGAGAAAGAATGAAAAAAGAAAAAATACAAGATGAAGAAGATGTAAAACAAGCATTAAGAGAAGAAATGCAAAAAATACTTGATATAACAGACATAAGTTTACACTTAAACACAAAACCATCAGTAATTCTTGTTGTAGGTGTAAATGGAGTAGGAAAAACAACATCAATAGGAAAGATGGCAAATAGATTAGCAAAAGATGGAAAGAAAGTAGTAGTTGCAGCAGCAGACACATTTAGAGCAGCAGCAGTTGAACAACTAGAAATATGGTCAAAAAGAGCAGGAGCAGACATAGTAAAAAGAGAAGAAGGAGTAGACCCTGCATCAGTTGTATTTGATGCAATCAAAAAAATAAAAGAAAATGGAGCAGATATATTAATTGTAGATACAGCAGGAAGATTACATAATAAGAAATACTTAATGGATGAATTAAACAAGATACAAAAAGTAATAAATAAGGAAATGCCTGATTCAGACAAAGAAGTATTACTTGTAATAGATGGAACAACAGGACAAAATGCAATATCACAAGTAAAAGCATTTAAACAAGAAACAGACATAACAGGAATTGTACTTACAAAATTAGACGGAACAGCCAAAGGTGGAGTAGTAATAGGAATAGTTGAAGAAAATAAAATTCCAGTAAAATTCATTGGCGTTGGAGAGCAAATAGATGACATGGAAATATTTAATTCAGAAGATTTTGTAAAAGCAATAATTTAATATATTGGATGAGTTACTTTGGAATGAATTTTGATACCAAAGTAAAAGGAGGTAGAAATTGGAAAAGAATAAAAGTAAAAAAAGGATGATTATAGTATTATTATTTGTAATAGTATTTGCAATAGGAACATACATAAGTTTAAGAGGAACATATTTACAATACAAAGAATTAGGAGAAAATTATGTACAAGCATTTTTTACTAATTTAAGTTACAAATATATAATATTTGGAATAAATTTTATAATATTATATATATTAATATATTTTACAAATAAGGGAATAAAAAAGGGTTTAAAGCCATTTTTTGAAAAGGAAAACAAAGAAATGCCAAAGCTATTAAACAAGTCAATAGCATTCGTAGCATCAATTATTGTAAGTACATTTATGTCTAATATATTAATGAAAAAAATTTTATTATGCTCAAGTAATGCATCATTTGGAGTAACAGACCCTATTTTTGGTTTTGATATAGCATTTTATATGTTTCAAAAACCACTAATAGAGACATTGCTCATATATTTAATAGGAATAATTATTGGATTAACAATTTATATGGTAATATATTACGTTATAATATTCAATAAGTGTTTTGATGGTGTAGATGGAAAAATGTTAAGAAACAGCTTATTAGTAAAAAGATTATTGAGAAATATTGCATTAATTATAATTTGCATTGCGTTATACAATGCTTTGGGAACAACAAATATATCACTTAATAAAATGTTGACAATAAAAAATGAAACAAAATCTTCTGAAAATATTGAAGTCATAGGTGCAGGATATACAGATAGTACAATTCAAAGATGGGGATATTTAATATTTTCATTAGTTATAATTATAGCAGCATTAAGAGCAATTAAAGCATTTAAAAATAACAATATATCAAAAGTAATAAAAAATTTAATTATAATTCCAGGATATTTAGTAGCAATGTTTTTGGTAATTATAGTATTCAATTTGATTTTTGTAAATTCAAATAAATTAGATAAAGAAAAAACATATTTAGACAACAATATAAAATATACAAGAAGTGCTTATAATATAGATATAGAAGAAGAAAATTTAGAAAATACAGGAACAATTACACAAACAGAAGTTAATGAAAATGATGAAGTAATAAACAATATCAAAATGATAAATAGTGATGTAGTTTTAAAAAATTTAGATTATAATCAAACTGGAACAGGATATTATTCTTATAGAAATGCCAATATAGCAAAATATAAAATATCAGGAGAAAACAAATTAGTATATATATCTTCTAGAGAAATAACTAATTCTGGAAGAACATACAATAACAAAACATATGAATACACACATGGAAGAGGTCAAATTGTTGTTGATGGTACATCTAATACAGAAACAGGTGGAATAAACTATATTCAAAAAGATATATCTGGAAAAGATGAACAAATAGGAACAACTAGACAAGAAATATATTTTGGATTAGAAACAAACGATACAATAGCCACAAATACAAAAAATAAACAAGAATATGATTACACAGATGAAGACGGGTTAGAACATACGTCAACATATAGTGGTAATGCAGGATTGCAACTTGGATTTATAGATAGACTAATATTAGGAATAAAAACAGGAGATTTAAAACTTGCATTTTCATCTGAAGTAACAGAGGATAGCAAGATATTAATAAATAGAAATATCATAAAAAGAGCAAAAGAAGCAATGCCATATCTAATATATGATGAAGAACCATATACAGTTGTAACAGGAGAAGGAAAAATCGTATGGGTAATAGACGCATACACTGTTTCAAGTGAATATCCATATTCACAATATACAACAATTGAACACGATGGCATAAAAGAAAAAATTAACTATATAAGAAATTCAGTAAAAGTAATCATTGATGCATATGATGGAACAATGAAGTTTTACGTAACAGATAAAACAGATCCAATTGCTATGGCATATAGAAATATATATACAACATTATTTGAAGATATAAATTCAGAAATACCACAAGATATATCAGAACATTTTGTCTATCCAAAATATTTATATAATGTACAAGCAAAATTATTAAAAATATATCATAGTGTAAAAGCGGATATATTGTATAGAAAAGACGATTTATGGGATTTTGCAAAATATAACAATACAATAGTAACAAAATCTTCTGGTACTGTACTACAACCATATTATACAATGATTAATTTAAACGAAGAAAGTGAAATTGGATTAATACAAATATATACACCTGATTCAAAACAAAACTTAATCTCTTACTTAGTTGGCACAACAGAAGGAAATACAAATAAATTAAAGTTATACAAATTTACACAAGATAGCAACATTTTAGGACCAATGCAATTAGATAACCAGATAGAACAAGACGAATTGATTTCTTCAGAAATTAAGGCATTAAATACAACAGGAACAAAAGTTACAAAAGATATGGTAGTCGTTCCTGTAAATAATACATTACTATATGTGGAATCAATTTGCCAAACAATGTTGAACGAAGAATCAAAAATACCAATGCTTAAAAAGGTGGTAGTAGCTTCGGGAAATAAAGTTGCGATTGGCGATAATCTAAATGTGGCATTAAAAAATTTACTTTCAAAAGACGCATCTAATATTGAAGTTGAAAATACTGATGATATTGATGGATTAATTGAAGCGATTGTTAAGGCTAATAAAAATTTATCTGAGTCTACTAATAATAAAGATTGGGAACTTATGGGATCTGATATTAAGAAGTTACAGAGTTTAATTGATTCTTTGGAAGCAGAAAAAGTAAAAGAAGATAAGAAAAAAGCTGAGAATAAAAATGAAGTTAATGAAGTAAATAATGTAATAGAAAATATAGTAGAATAAAAAAGGGATTAAGGGGCCACCACACCAAATCCCTCTTTTTTTTCTTATAAATTAAATTGTAATTATTATATATTAATATTTTCAGAAAAAAATGCTGCTTTGGGTCTTCTATGGGGACTTTTTCTTTAAATATTAATATATAATAATTACTTATAAAATTTAAAATAAAAAGAGGGATTTGGTGTGGTGGCCCCTTAATCCCTTTTTAAACTAATTTATAAAATACTTTTTTACCTTTTTTCAAAATAGCATATCCATCTTTAAAATCAACATCTGAAAGAACATAATTTACATCAGAAATTTTATTATCATTTAAAGAAATACCACCTTGATTAATCAAAGTTCTAGCTTGTCCTTTAGAAGGAGCAATACCAGTTAGAATAATAGCATCTAAGATTGAAATATTTTTATCAGTTAATTCAACAGTAGGCATATTATCTAAATTACCAGAACCATTAAATAGAGCATTAGATGCTTCTTCAGCTTTTTTTGCTTCTTCTTCACCATGAACTAATTTTGTTATTTCAAATGCAGCTATTTTTTTAGCTTCATTAATTTGTTCATCTTTTAAAGAAGCAAGTTCTTTTATTTTATCCATAGGTAGGAATGTTAATAATTTTAAAACATTTTCAACACTTTCATCTTCAATGTTTCTCCAATATTGATAAAATTCATATGGTGAAGTTTTTTCAGGGTCTAGCCATAAAGCACCTTTTTCAGTTTTACCCATTTTTTTACCTTCTTTTGTTGTAAGAAGTTTAAATGTTAAACCATAAGAATCATCTTTTCCAATTCTTCTAATTAAATCAACACCACCAAGAATGTTAGACCATTGGTCGTTTCCACCCATTTCTAATTTACATCCATATGTTTCATATAAATGTAAAAAGTCATAAGATTGCATAAGCATATAGCTCATTTCAAAAAATGTTAAACCTGTTTCCATTCTTTGTTTGTAACATTCAGCTGCAAGCATCTTGTTAACAGAAAATAAACTACCGATTTCTCTCATAAAATCGACAAATTTTAAATCTAAAAGCCAGTCTGCATTATTTACTATAATTGCAGCATTTTCACCCTCAAAACTTATAAATTTTTCAATTTGTTTTTTTATACATTCAACATTATGGTTAATTGTCTCTCTTGACATCATTTTTCTCATATCAGTTTTTCCTGATGGGTCACCTATTGTAGCAGTTCCACCACCAACTAATATGATAGGTTTATGTCCTTGTTTTTGCATATGACTTGCAACCATTAAAGAAACAAAGTGTCCAACATGAAGACTGTCTGCTGTTGGGTCAATTCCAATATAAAAAGGAACACACTCTTTTCCAAAAAGTTCTTTTATCTCTTGAGGATGAGTCATTTGTTCAATATATCCTCTTTCTTCTAATACATCAAATACATTTGTCATTAAAAAATCATTCCTTTCTTTTTAATAAAAATTAAAGTTTTATATTATTTTTTCCGATATTTAAGTCAGTATAGTTTAAATATCTATTAATATTTTTTACGCTTATTCCAGTTTGGTTAGATAAAAAATCTAAATTGTTATTTAATCCATTTTCATCAATGTATGATTTAAATGTTTCAAACTCTAATGTATCCTTAGGTTTACATTTAGGGCAAACATCATCATTTGATATATAAAAATTTCCACATCTACTACATTTATTAAATTCCATAATAATTCCTCCTAATTTTTCTTTTGATATATAAACTGGCACTATTTTATCATATTTTGTTATAAATAGGAAGAGAAAAAAGAAAATTTTATAAAATTGAATTATTATATATTTTTGATTATAAAATAAGTAGATTTTTAAAATATATAATGATATAATAACTGAAAAAAGATATAACAAAAATTAATACAAATAATAAAGAAGGTAATCAAATGAAAAAAATTAATGGAATAATAATGCAATACTTTGAATGGTACATGGACTGCAATCAAAACTTATGGAATCAAATAAAGGAAAACGCAGAAAAACTATCAAATATAGGAGTAACAGCAATATGGCTACCACCAGCATATAAAGGGATTGGTGGAAAAGATGAAGTAGGATATGGAGTTTATGACGTTTATGACTTGGGAGAGTTTGAACAAAAGGGAACTATAAAGACAAAATATGGTTCAAAAGATGAATATTTGGAAGCGATAATGACATTAAAACAAGTTGGAATTGAAAGCTATGCTGATATTGTTTTAAATCATAAAATGGGAGCAGATGCTCTTCAAACTATACCAGCAACAAAAGTCGACTGGTCAAATCATAATATAGAAACATCACAAAAGGAAACAGTGCAAGTAGCAACAAAATTTACATTTCCAGGAAGAAAACACAAATATTCAGATTTTGAATGGAACTGGACAGATTTTGATGGAATAGACTATAATAACCAAACTGGCGAAAATGCAATTTTTAAATTTATTGATAAAAAATGGGGAGCAGAAGTTGATGAGGAATTTGGAAATTTTGACTATTTAATGGGAGCAGATTTAGATTTTTCAAATCCGAGAGTAGTAAAAGAATGTATTGATTGGGGAAAATGGTATTTAGACATAACTAAAATAGACGGATTTAGATTAGATGCGGTAAAACATATAGATGCAGATTTTTATGAAAAATGGATAGAAACACTAAGAGAAGAGAGTAAAAAAGAATTATTTGCAGTTGGCGAATATTGGGCAACAGATGTAAATAAATTACATAGATATATTACTGCAACAGAAGGACAAATATCATTATTTGATGTACCACTTCATTACAATTTTTATAATGCATCAAATAATCCAGATTATGATATGTCGCAAATTTTGGAACATACATTAGTAAAAGAAAATCCATGTATGGCAGTAACATTTGTAGACAATCACGATACACAGCCAGGCCAAGCTTTACAAAGCTTTGTTCAGAGTTGGTTCAAACCAATAGCATATTCAATTATATTACTAAGAAATGATGGATATCCTTGTGTGTTTTATGGAGATTATTATGGAATACCACATGATAATATTGAACCAGAAGAAAACTTAAAAACATTAATGATAATAAGAAAAGATAGGGCATATGGTTTACAACATGACTATTTCGACCATAATAATTACATTGGATGGACTCAAGAGGGTGATGATGAACATATAAATTCAGGAATTGCAGTTGTTATATCTAATGCGGGAGAGGGATATAAAAGAATGTATGTTGGAAACCAAAATGCAGGAGAAATATATATTGACAGCCTTGAAAATTGTGAAGAAGAAGTTATAATAGATGAAGATGGATGTGGAAATTTTAGTGTAAAATCTAAGAGTGTATCAGTTTGGATAAAAAAATAATGTTAGGTCATTGGGGTAAAAAAATACAAAAAATAAAAAATGGAGGATAGAATGAAAAGAACAAAATTAAAAGATAGAGTATTGCCTGATTATACAAAAGGAGAAGAAATTTTTAATATGACATCACATATAGTAGGTGGTAGTTTTGGAATAGTTGCATTGGTGTTATGTGTTGTTTTTTCTGCTATTCACCATAATGGATACGCCGTTGTAAGTAGCTCAATATATGGAACAATGATGATAATTTTATATACAATGTCAAGTATATATCATGGTTTAAAACCAGAAAGAAAAGCAAAAAAAGTATTTCAAATATTAGATCACTGTTCTATATTTTTATTAATAGCTGGATCATATACACCATTTTGTTTAGTGACTTTTAGAGAGTATAATACAGCATTGGGATGGACTATATTTGGTGTTATATGGGGAAGTGCAATTTTAGGAATAACTCTAAATGCAATAGATATAAAAAAATATAAAGTATTCTCTATGATTTGCTATTTAGGTATGGGATGGTGTATTATATTTACAGCTAAGCTGTTACCACAATTATTAGGAATACCTGGTTTAATATTGTTGGTTGCAGGAGGTGTAGCCTATACCATAGGAGCAGTTTTATATGGATTAGGTAAAAAGAAAAAATATATGCATTCAATATTTCATTTATTTATATTATTAGGAAGTATATTGCAATTTTTTTGTATATTATTATATGTGATTTAAAAGAAATAAAGATTTGGAACAAAAAGGAGAAATAAAAAATGAAAAAAATATCAATAATTGTACCAGTATATTATAATCAAGATAATTTATTACCATTATATGCAGATTTAAAGGAAAAGGTACTTAGCAAAATAAATATAGAATATGAATTAATATTTGTTGATGATGGCTCAAAAGACAAATCATATGAAGTTATGAAAAATTTAGCAAAATTAGATGAAAATATAAAAACAATAAGATTGTCAAGAAATTTTGGAGAACATTCAGCACTATTAGCAGGTTTGTCACAATGTACAGGAGATTGTGCGGTAAGAAAAGCAGCAGATTTGCAAGAACCTTCTGAAGTGATATTAGATATGATGAAGAAATATGAAGAAGGAAACAAAGTCGTTTTGGCAGTAAGAGCAGATAGAGAAGAGCCAATTATGCAAAAGGCATTTTCAAATTTATATGCATTTTTAATGAGAAAATTAGCTCTTCATAATATGCCAAAAGGAGGTTTCGACACTTTTTTGATAGATAGGCAAATAATTGATTTATTAGTAAAAATGCAAGAAAAAAACACATCATTAATGAGTCAAATTTTATGGGCGGGTTTTGAAACAGCAACTGTACCATATATAAGAAAAAAAAGAGAAATAGGAAAATCAAGATGGACATTGTCTAAAAAAATAAAATTAGTATATGATTCATTACTAAGTTTTTCATATTTTCCAATAAAAATGATAACATCAGCAGGATTTTTAAGTTTCTTTATATCATTAATATTATTAATTATAATTATTGGTAAAAAAATTGCAGGAATAATTGATGTAGAAGGTTATACTTCAATCATAATGATTATGCTTATGGGGTTTGGAATTATAATGCTTTCAATAGGAGTATTAGGAGAGTATTTATGGAGAACATATGATGCAGCAAGAAGTAGACCACCATATATTATAGAAAAAGTGGAAAAAGGAGATAAATCTGAAAATGAATAATATACTTGAAAAATTAAATAAAAATAAAAGAATAATAATATTATTATTTTTAATATGCATATTTTGTTATTACTTATTATGGACAGTTTCTGAACCATATAATTCATGCCCAGATGAAGGGATGAAATGGGATATATGCAAATATATTTATGAAAATAATAAATTACCACATGGAGAAGAAGAATCAATAAGAAATCAAATTTGGGGAATATCATATGCATTTCAACCTATATTAACCTATACAATAGGTGCTATTTTTATGAAAATCGCATCAGTTTTTTCTACAGAAACATTTACATTATTGATTGCAGCGAGATTAGTTAGTACAATTAGCATGACACTTGTTGTTTATTTTGCAATAAAAATTTCTCAAAAATTATTTAAAGGGATTTATAAGTATCTGTTCATTGCTTTTATTGCATTTCAACCAATAACAGCATTTCTTGCGTCATACATAAATAATGATTCAACAGCATTATTAGCATCAACAATAATAATATACTTGTGGATACTAGGATTAGAAAGTAATTGGAAAACAAAACATTGTATATTATTAGGAATAACAATTGGATTTTGTTTACTTACTTATTATAATGCATATGGATATATATTGTGTAGCATAACAATTTGTTTAATATCAGCAATATCAAATAAAATGAAAACAAAAGAAATTGTCCAAAAAGCATTAATAGTAATATGCATTGCATTCTTAGTTGCAGGGTGGTGGTTTATAAGAAATGCGATGATATATGATGGGGATATTTTAGGAATACAAGCACAAAACGAATGTGGTGACAAATATGCCATGGAAGGATATAAACCATCAACAAGACCTACAATTCAGAATCAAAATATAAGTATTATAGATATGTTGATAAAACAAAAATGGATGATAATTACAATTAAAGGGTTTGTCGGAGTTTTTGGATATAATCTGATAATTATGTCAAACAAAATATATATATCCTATTTTATACTATGGTTAATGGGAACAGTAGGATGTTTAATAAATTTTAAGGATTTATTTATATATAAAAAGAATGAAAAAAATAGATATTTATTAAATTACATATTTATATTATCAATAATAATTACAATAGCACTAAGCATTTATTATTCATATACTAGTGACTTTCAACCACAAGGAAGATATATAGTAGGAATAATTATTCCATTTACTTATTTTATTGTAAATGGAATAAGCATAATATTGGAAAAGTTTATAAAATCAGAAAAAATAAGAAATATTATTGTTCTAATATTAATATTATTAATAATTATAATTTCAATGAAAGCAATCTTTGGTTATATAATACCAACATATGCCAACGTTAAATAGAAAGAGGTGTAAAAGAAATGATAGGGTTTAATGTACCAATTTGTATAGATGAGTCAGTTGATTGTATAAAAGAAGCAATTAATAACAGAAAAATATGTGGAGATGGAGAATTCACAAAAAAATGTAGTAATTGGATGGAAAAAAAATTTAATAGCAACAAAATTTTATTAACAACATCAGGAACTTCAGCATTAGAAATGGCTGCAATATTATTAGATATAAAAGATGGAGATGAAGTAATTATGCCATCATATACGTTTGTATCAACAGCAGATGCATTTGTAATGGTGGGAGCAAAAGTTGTCTTTGTAGATATTAACCCAAAGACTATGAATATAGATGAAAATGAAATTGAAAAAGCGATAACGCCAAAGACAAAAGCAATAGTGGTGGTTCATTATGCAGGAATTTCACCAGATATGGATGAAATAATGAAAATCGCAAAAGAACATAATTTAAAGGTTGTAGAAGATGCAGCACAAGGATTTATGGCAAAATATAAAGAAAAGTATCTAGGAACTATAGGAGACCTTGGTTGTTATAGTTTCCATGAAACTAAAAATTATAGTATGGGCGAAGGTGGAGCAATTTCAATTAATGATCCTAAATTAATAGAAAGAGCAGAGATAATAAGAGAAAAAGGAACAAATAGAAATAAATTTTTTAGAGGAGAAATAGACAAGTATACATGGGTAGATTATGGTTCATCATATTTGCCAAGTGAACTTAATTGTGCATATTTGTATCCTCAATTAAAAAAGGCAGATGAAATAAATGATATAAGATTATCTTTATGGAATTATTATGCAAATAATTTAAAAGATTTAGAAGAAAAAGGAAAAATAGAAATACAATATCTCCCAGAATATAGCAAACATAATGCACATATGTTTTACATAAAAACAAAAAATTTAGAGGAAAGAACAGAATTAATAAAATACTTAAAAGAAAATGGAATACAAGCTGTTTTTCATTACATTCCATTACATACGTCGCCTGCAGGAAAGAAATTTGGAGTATTTCATGGAGAGGATAAGTATACAACTATAGAAAGCGAAAAAATAGTTAGATTACCTATGTATTATGAATTAACAAGAAAAGACCAAGATGAGGTAATAAGTAAAATTAAAGAATTTTATAAATAATATATTGAAAAGGGAAAAATAAAGATGAAAAAAGTTGTAATAATAGGAGCAAATAATTTTCAGATGCCATTAATTATAAAGGCAAAAGAATTAGGATATGAAACGCATGTATTTGCATGGAAAGAAGGAGCTGTTGGAGCAAAATATGCAGATTTCTTTTATCCAATAAGCATTGTAGAAAAAGAACAAATTCTAGAAAAATGTAAAGTAATAAAACCAGATGCTGTAATTTCAATTGCATCAGACTTAGCAACAATTACTGTAAATTATCTAACAAATAATCTTGGACTTACAGGGAATAGTCTAGAATGCACAAAAATATCAACTAACAAATATGAGATGAGAAAAGCATTTAAAGAAAATGGTGTATCTGTACCTAAATTTATTGAATTGTCAAGTTATAAGGAAATATCAGAAATAGAAAAAATGGAAGCTCCAATAATAGTAAAACCAACAGACAGATCTGGAAGCAGATCAATTACAAAAATAGAAGATTTATCTGAAATAAAAAAATTGGAAAATGCAATAAATGAAGCAATAAATACGTCATTTGAGAAGAAAGCAATTGTCGAAGAATACATAGATGGAGATGAATTTAGTGCAGAAAGTATATCTTATAGAGGAAATCATACAGTATTAACTATAACGAGAAAACAAACAACAGGAGCACCACATTTTATAGAAACGGGACATATTCAACCAGCTGGACTTAACGAAGAGATGACTTCAAAAGTAGAAAAAGAAGTTATTGCAGGATTAAACAGTTTAAAAATAGAAAATGGTGCATCACATACTGAATTTAAAATTACATCTAATGGAGATGTTAAAATTATTGAAATAGGAGCAAGAATGGGCGGAGACTGTATAGGTTCAGACTTAGTACAGATTTCAACAGGTTATGATTTTTTAAAAATGGTGATTGATGTGGGGTTAGGTAATAAACCTGATTTTACCAAAGTAGTAAAACCAAAAAAAGCAATTATAAAATTTATTTTTACAGAAAAAGATATACAGGAATTAGAGAAAATAAAAAAAGAAAGACCTGAAAATATTTATTATATTAGCCCAATAGATAGAATTAATTCACATGAAATTATAGATAGTTCCACAAGATATGGGTATTATATTTTAGCTGAATAGAAAGGAAAAGCAAAATGGATACAGAAAAAGAAATAAAGAAGAAAATAAAATTAAGAGATATATTTATACTTCAATTAGTCATTGCAATATATACATTATCAACGGTTTTTGCTAAATTTGCATCAGGACAAGAATTTTTATCTTTTAAGTTTATATTATTTTATGGAATAGAAATGTTAATATTAGGTTTGTATGCGATAATATGGCAACAATTGATAAAAAAATTTGATATTTCTGTTGCGTATGCAAATAAAGCAATGGGATTACTATGGTCAATCATATGGGCAATTTTAATTTTTAATGATACAATAACAATAAAAAATATAATAGGAGTAATAATTGTAATAATAGGTACAATTATAGTAAATAGTGAAAATGAGTAAATATATAGTTTTATTAATTTTAGCAGTTCTAGTAAGTTCCATTTCTCAAATTATATTAAAAAAGAGTGCTTCAAAAACTTACAGTTCAATTTTTAAAGAATATTTTAATGTATATGTTATAACTGGATATGGATTAATGGTACTTTCTACAGTGCTTGTAGTTTTAGGATTAAAAGGTGTATCATACAAAAATGAACCTATTATTGAATCATTAGGGTATATTTTTGTTATGATTTTAAGTAATAGAATTTTAGGTGAAAAAATTACAAAAAAGAAAATTTTAGGAAATGCATTAATTTTAATAGGAATATTTTGTTATTATATGTAATTATATCTATAATATTTGCAATTTTATGTAAAATATAGTATAATCTTTTTAAGATACACATAAGCTCAGTTTATTAATTAATGACAGGAGGATTGAAAATGGTGAGAACATTATATTATGCAATAACAATCAGATATATCGGTCTGATGGCGAATGAAGGTTTTATAATCGTAAAATTAAAGGATGATGAAATTAAAAGTATTGAAGGTGTATTGACAAATGATTATTTAGAGGCAGAGTTTAATAATGATTTGATACTTTTAAATTATTATTCAAGAGAAAATGACATAGGAAAATATCAAATGGAGTTTTCTATAGAGTTAGATAGTAATGATATAGAACTACCATTAAGTGTTAGTGCAGACACAGATTTTACAGAAATTAAAATTAACACTGAATATAGGATTGTTAAGTTTAATGAAGTAAGTAAATGCAATAGAATTTTGAAAGAATTCAAAAATAATGTTTTCGGAGAAGAGCGGGGGTAACCGCTCTTTTTTAGTACTTAGAACTTTTTTTATTTGAATATTATAGTTGATTAATAAAAAGAAATTTAGTAAAATATAAATGAAAAATTTTGATATTTATAAAAGGATGGAATTTTAAAATGAAAAAATTATTAAAAAGCTTTAAATATGCATTTGAAGGAATATTTACTGGAATAAAAGAAGAACAAAATATGAAAGTACACATAGTAATAATGATACTTGTAATAATATTTGGAATAATGTTAAAAATAAGTACAATAGAATGGATAATTTGCATAGTACTATTTGGATTAGTAATATCAATGGAATTAATAAATACAGCAATAGAAAACACAGTAGATTTAGTAACAAAAGAAAAAAATGAACAGGCAAAAATTGCAAAAGATGTAGCAGCAGGAGCAGTTTTAGTCTCTGCAATAGCATCAGCTATTATAGGATTAATAATATTTGTACCAAAAGTAATATCAATATTCTAAGATAAAAATTTATAAAGATAATAAAATATAATTAATAAAACTACAAAATTCGACAAAATTGTGAGACAAATTTGGACTGTCCCACTTGTCTCAAAAGGGGAAGAAAACAATGGAATATAAAGAAACAAAAGAAATAGATAATGTTATTACTCAAGAAATTAACAAAGAAAATGATATAAGAGGATATAAATTTAAAGATTGTGGAGAAACTATAAATACAGAAAAAATTGAAATTACAAATTGCATATTTGAAAATTGTAAATGTATAGATTCAAAGTTCATAAATGTTTATTTTACAAATGTAACATTTAAAGACTGCGACTTTTCAAATACAGATTTTAGCGAATCAAATTTTGTAGAATGCACGTTTACAAATTGCAAAGCTATAGGCACAAAACTTGTAGATACAAGCATTTATAAGACCAAAATAAACCAATCAAATTTAGAATATTCAAATTTATCAAACTCAAATATAAAAGAAACAATTTTTGAGGAAGATAATTTACAAATTACATCATTTGGAGAATGCAAGTTGAAAAATATTAAGTTTAATGATTGTGACTTATATAAGTCTCAAATGTTTAGAACAAATTTGAAGGGTATAGATTTTTCTACTTGTAATATTGATGGCATAGTTGTTGATAGAGAAGATTTAAAAGGCGTTATAGTAAATCAATTTCAAGCTGTAGAGCTTTCTAAATTATTAGGAATTATTATAAAATAAGAAAATTATAAAAATTAAATAAGCGTATTTAAGAGGTGATAAAATGTATGATGTAATAATTATAGGAGCTGGACCTGCTGGAATATCAGCAAGTTTATATACAGTCAGAAGAAATTTAAAAACGTTAATAATATATAAAGAAAAATCATCACTGGAAAAAGCGTCAAAAATAGAAAATTATTATGGCTTTGAAAATGGTATAAAAGGTGAAGATTTGTACAACATAGGAATTAGACAGGCTCAAAATGTTGGTGCGGAATTATTAAAAGACGAGGTTACTAATATTCAAATTGATTATTCAAAGGTAAAACAGCAAATATTTAAGGTTCAAACTTTGAATAATGAATTTAAAGCAAGGTCAGTTATACTTGCAACAGGAAATAAAAAAAGCAGACCTAACATTAAAAATATAGCTGAATACGAAGGAAAAGGTATTAGTTATTGTGCAATTTGTGATGGGTTCTTTTATAAAAATAAAGATGTTGCAGTAATAGGAAATGGGGACTATGCAATATCGGAAGCGATGGATTTACAAAATATTGCAAAATCAATATCAATTTTAACAAATGGCAAGATAGCACCAGAATATAGAGCAGAAAACATCAATATTATTACAAAAGAAGTAAGAGAGGTTAGACGGAGAGAACAAAGTAGAAGAAATAGACTTCAAAGATGATACAAAGATGAAAATTGATGGTATATTTATTGCACAAGGTGTAGCGGGAAGCACAGATTTTGCAAAGAAACTTGGGGCGAAAATTGAGAATGACAAAATTGTTGTTGACGAAAATATGGAAACATCAATTAAAGGGTTATTTGCTTGCCGGAGACTGCACAGGTGGATTATATCAAATTTCTAAAGTGGTGTATGAGGGAACAAAGGCAGGATTAGCAGTGTTAAATAAAAAGGAGGAATTATAATGGAATTAAAATTAAATTCAGAAAATTTTGAAAAAGTGGTTTTAAATTCAGAAGAACCAGTATTAGTAGATTTTTTTGCAGATTGGTGTGGACCTTGTAAAATGATGGCACCAATAGTTGAAGCGTTGGCAACAGAGTTGGATGGAAAGGCTAAAGTTGGAAAAATA
Organism: uncultured Clostridia bacterium; assembly: GCA_934168305.1. GTDB lineage: Bacteria > Bacillota > Clostridia > TANB77 > CAG-508 > CAG-269. The sequence continues at coordinate 29,534 of CAKPNF010000001.1, forward strand.
AATGTCGATGAAAATTCAGACATAGCGATTGAGTATAATGTTATGAGTATTCCTACTTTGATAGTTTTCAAAAATGGAAAAGAAGAAAAAAGACTTGTGGGAGTAAGAAATAAAGAAGAACTTTTAGAATTATTTTAAAATGTGGACCGTTACAGTTCAGCAATTTGAATATTCATTACTGAACTGTAACTGTGAACCAATAAAAATATCGAAAAACAATAAAAAAGTATTGACAATTAATAATTGTTAATATAAACTATAACCATAAATTTAGAAAGGGAGATAAAATTATGAAAAAAATTTTATACAGTAGTTTATTTTTAAGTATATTACAGTCAATACTTTTTTGGCATAAAAGTCCAGGAATATCAATAGCAATATTTCTAACTGCAACAATTATTTTAATAATATACAATTTAAAAGAAAAAGAAATGCTAAAAAATAAAAAAGGAATACTATGGGCAATGCCAATAGTATTATTAGGACTAACATATTTTATATTTAACAACACATTTTTTAAAATGCTAAACGTACCAGTTATATTATCATTATTTGTAATAATGTGTATGAACATTACTAAAACAAAAATAACAGAAAATAAATTTATTAGACAAATATTAGATAGAATATTAAAACCATTTGTAATATTATTTGATTTTATAAGTGATTTTGATATGGACAAATTTTTTGAAAAACAAAAAGAAAATAAAAATAGCAAGGCAGAAAACATCAAGAAAGTAGGAAAATCATTACTAATTGCAATACCAGTAATATTAATTATAATATTCTTATTATCATCAGCAGATAGTGTATTTGGAAGTATATTCGGTAGCTTTACAAAATCAATATCAAAAATTCTAGAAATAAAAACAATAAATGACCTACTAGGAAGAATTTTGGTAATAGCCATAGTATTTATATATATTTCAGGATTTATAATAGCATTTGCAAAAAGTGAGAAGCAAGAAGAAAAAGAAGAAAATTCAATAGGAATAAAATTAAGTGATTTAACAATAAAAATATTGTTAGTATCGCTAAACATAATTTATTTATTATTTAGTGTAATTCAATTTAAATATTTATTTATGAATGCGGGAAGGACAGCAGATTTTGACTATGCAACATATGCAAGAACAGGATTCTTTCAATTGATGTTTGTTTCGTTTATAAATTTTGCATTATTGCATATTTGCAGAAAAAATGAAGAAAAGAATAAATTTATAAAAATAATACTAATAATTTTTACAATAATAATTGTAATTTCAGCGGCATTCAGAATGCACTTATATGAACAAGAATATGGATATACATATTTAAGATTATTTGTATATTTTACATTGATGACAGAAATTTTAGTATTAATACCAATATTAGCAAGGATTTGTGGTCAAAAAATAAATACATTCAAAACTACAATACAAATCATAGTTATAATGTATGTTGCATTAAATTTTATAAATATTGACAAGATAATTGCTAGAAACAATATAGATAAATATCTAGCAGATATAGAAAACGAATCTATTGACTATTACTATTTAAAAGAAATAACTGGAACAGATTCAATTGAGGAGCAACTAAGAATATTAAATGAGAAAGAAGAAGGCTTATCAGCTGATGCTAAAGAGTATCTAGTAAATCTTAAATCAAGTGTAAGAACTAATTTAAGATGGTATAAACTACAATATGGAAAAAATTATAAACCATCATTTGCTGAATGGAATTTATCAAAATCGAGGGTTGAGTCATTACTAGAAAATGTAGACTTAACAGATAGGAGAATGAATTATGAAAATAACTGGAAATAGAAGTATATCTTCAATGATAAAAATATTTCTAATAATAATATTTGCAATATGTATTGCATCAATAATCACAGTGCCAATTGTTATAGAAAATCAAGGTAATGTGAATTTTAAACAAATGATTTTAGATGAGCCATTAGGAACAACAATAATATGCATTTATTTATCAGGAATCCCAGCATTAGTAATGTTATATCAATTTATAGAAATATTTAGTGCATTAGAAAAAGGCGAAGTTTTTAGCAGAAAAATAGAAAATAGATTTTTGATAACTTCAATTTGTTCTATTGTAATTGGAATTATATATGGAATTAATGCAATTGTAATGCCAAACAAAATAGCACAATTTGAATACTCATCAATTATAACTTACATATTTTTTGCTATTATTACAGCAATGATATTTCTCATATTAGGAATTGGATTAATAGTGTTAAAAGAAATTTATAAAACCGCAATAGAAAATAAAGAAGAAAACGATTTAACAATATAGTTGAAAAAAGGAGAGTTAAGATGGCAATAATAGTTAATTTAGATGTAATGATGGCAAAAAGAAAAATGTCATCAAATGAATTAGCACAAAAGATAGGAATTACAAATGCTAATCTTTCTATATTAAAAACCAACAAAGGTAAGGCAATTAGATTTTCTACATTAGATAAAATTTGTGAGGTTTTGGAGTGTACACCTGGGGATATTTTGGAATATATTGAAAAATAAAAAATGTTGTGATATTATGATAAAAATAGAAAATGTCAGGAGATGTATTTTATGAAAAACAAAAAAACAATAATAATTGCAATAGTTGCAATATTAGTGATAGCAATTATTGCAGGGGCAATATTTATAATAAACAAAAAAGCCCCAAAACCTGAAGATGCACTAAGCACATATATATCATTATTAAATGAACAAAAATATGAAGAGATGTACAATATGATTTCAGAGTATTCAAAATCACAAATATCACAGGATGATTTCGTAAAAAGGAATAAAAACATATATGAAGGAATTGATGCATATGACATAAAAATTACGCCATCCGAAACAACGAAAGATGGTAAAACATATAGCATAAAATATGATGAAAGTATGTCTACATCAGCAGGGACAATATCTTTTACAAACACTGCAAAATTAGTAAAGGGAGACAAAGATTATAAAATAAGCTGGTCTTCTAGTATGATTTTTCCAGAATTAAGAGCAACAGATAAGGTAAGAGTTTCTACTTTATCAGCAAAAAGAGGAGAAATTTTAGACAGAAATGGTGAAAAACTTGCTGAGAATGGAAACATTTCAAGTGTTGGAATTGTACCAGGAAAATTAGGAGAAAATAAAGAAGAAAGTATAAGCAAGATATCAGAGCTAACAGGAGTTTCAACAGATTACATAAATACACAAATATCAGCTTCATATGTTAAAGATGATACATTTGTGCCAATAAAGAAAATTTCAGCAAATAACACAGAACTAAAAAACCGATTATTAGAAATATCTGGAATCAAAATTACAAGTGTTGATGCAAGAGTTTACCCATTAGGTGAAGAAGCAGCACATTTAATCGGTTATGTGCAAGCAATAAGTGCAGAAGAACTAAAACAAAAAGAAGGAAAAGGATATAGCTCAAGTAGCATCATTGGAAAAGCTGGTTTAGAGCAAGCCTATGAAGATACTTTAAGAGGAATTGATGGAACAGAAATTTACATAGTAGATGAAAATGGAACAAGATTAAAAACATTAGCAACACAAAACAAAAAAGACGGAACAGATGTAAAACTAACAATAGATAAAAACATACAAAAAAATCTATATGATCAAATGAAAACAGACAAAGGATTTTTTGTAGTTATGAACCCAACAACAGGTGAACTACTTGCAACAGTAAGTACACCATCATATAATTCAAATGATTTTGTTTTAGGAATGACAACAACAAAATGGAATGAATTAAATAGTGATGAAAGCAAACCATTATACAACAGATTTTTACAAAGCTATTGCCCAGGTTCAACATTTAAACCAATAACAGCTGCAATAGGATTAACAAGTGGAAAACTAACGACTGACACAACATTTAACTACTCAGGATTAAAATGGCAAAAGAATTCAAGTTGGGGAGATATTTATATAACAACCTTAACAGCATATAATGGAACAAAAAATATATCAAATGCATTAATACATTCTGACAACATATTCTTCGGTCAAGCAGCAATGCAAATCGGAAAAGATACATTCTGTTCAGGACTAGACAAATTAGGATTTAACGAGAACATTGACCAAACAATTAAATTTCCATTAACATTTAAAAAATCACAATACTCAAATTCAGAAAAAGCAGATATGAACGAAAAACAATTAGCTGATTCAGGATATGGTCAAGGTAATATACTTGTAAACCCTATACATATGGCATCAATATACTCAGCATTTGCAAACAATGGAAACATGGTAAAACCTTATATTGAATATGAAAATGGAAAAACAGAATACTTAAAAGAAAACGCATTCACATCAGATGCAGCAAATACAGTAAAAAATGACTTGATACAAGTTGTAGAAAATCCGGAAGGAACAGCAACAGATATGAAAATACCAGGTGTTACAATTGCTGGAAAAACAGGAACAGCAGAATTAAAAACTACAAGCACAGATACAGAAAGTGGCACTTTAGGATGGTTTGACTGCTTCACAGTTAACTATTCTACTAGTAACCCAAATGTAAATGATATGCTTATTATAGGTATGGTAGAAAATACACAAAACAACAGTAGCGGTGGAAGCCATTATGTAATTAAGAAAATAAGAACTTTATTTGTAAAATGAGACAAGTGGGACGGTGCAAATCTGTCTCACTATTTATGTCGAAATATGTAATATTGTAGGAGAATAAAATGAAATTAGGAATAATAACAGATAATCATTCCTTTTTTGTACATAACACAAAAAAATCCAAAACACCCTTTTGTTTTCAAAATAGATATGATATAGTATAACATATAAAAAAACAAGAATTAAGAAGGAAAAAACTATGAAAAAAATATTATTAGTAGAAGACAACCAAACAATAATAATGGGACTAAAATACTCATTAGAACAAGAAAACTTCCAAGTAATATCAGCACAAAATGTAGCAGAAAGCAAAGAAAAAATAAAAAAAGAACAAATAGACATAGTACTACTAGATGTATCATTACCAGACGGAAACGGATTTGACATATGCAAAGAAATAAAAGAAAAACAAGACATACCAGTAATATTCCTAACAGCACAAGATGAAGAAACAAGCGTAGTACTAGGACTTGATTTAGGAGCAGACGATTATATCGTAAAACCATTTAGGACAAGAGAATTAATATCAAGAATAAAATCAGTTTTAAGACGATATGGGCAAAAAGAAGAAAACAGTAACATAATTCAATATAAAAACATCAAAATAGATACAACATCAGCAAAAGTATACAAAGATAATGAGGAGATTGTTTTTACTAGTTTAGAGTATAGAATATTGCTTATGCTTTTTACAAATCAAAATAAATTAATTACAAGAGAACAACTACTAGAAAAAATATGGGATATTGCTGGAAATTTTGTTAATGATAATACTTTAACAGTTTATATAAAAAGAATTAGAGAAAAATTAGGAGATGATTCAATTATTAAGACTGTTAGGGGACTTGGATATAGGATAGGAGATTAAATAGATGAACCATTTAAAAAACAAAAATATAAAATACTTAATAATACCAATGATAATATTAACAATAGCAACAATTACACTAATTACAATACAAACATATAATCAATACAAAAAAGTAACAATAACAGCAAACAAAAAAATAGCAGAAATAATAGGAACAATAATAAAAGAAGAACCAGAAATAGATACAAGAACAATAATAGAAACATTAAACTCAAAACAAGACACCGAAGAATATCAAAAAGGACAAACAGAACTTGCAAAGTACGGAATTAATATAAACGAAGCCAATTCCATAATAACAGTGCAAAATCAAATGAAACAAAATATGATATTAAATATCATATTAATCATAGTATTTAGTATTTTATGGATGATTATTATTTTTGAATATTTAAAAAGAAGAGACAAAAAAATAAACCAAATCACACAATACATAAACGAAATAAAAAACAAAAAATATGAGTTAGACATAAACGAAAACAGTGAAGATGAACTAAGTAATTTAAAAAATGAATTATATAAAATCACAGTTATGCTTAAGGAAGAAAGTGAAATATCAAAAAAAGACAAGGAAAATTTGAAAATGTCAGTTGAGGATATATCACATCAATTAAAAACACCGTTAACATCAATAACTATAATGTTAGACAACTTAAAAAACAACCCCAATATGGATGAAAACACAAAACAAAAATTTATATTTGAAATCAGCAAACAAATTGATTGGATAAACTGGCTTGTAATATCAATGTTAAAATTGTCAAAATTAGATGCAAATGTTGTACAATTTTATGAAGAGAAAATTAATCTAAAAAGATTTATAGATGAAATTATAAAAAATCTAGAGATACCAATTGAAATAAAAAATCAACAAATAGTTATTGAAGGAGACGAGAGCGCTTCGTTTATTGGAGATTACAAGTGGCAACAAGAAGCGGTTACAAATATTATTAAAAATTGTATTGAACATAACAAAGACAATGGAAAAGTTTATATTAGATATGAAGAAAATACTTTATTTACAAAAATAACAATAAAAGATGAAGGGGAAGGAATTTCAAAAGAAGATTTAAAACACATATTTGAAAGGTTTTATAAGGGGCAAAATTCTTCAGAAAATAGTGTCGGTATTGGACTGGCATTAGCAAAGAATATTATTGAAAAAAATAATGGTATGATAAGTTGTAAATCTGAACTTGACAAAGGTACAGAATTTGTGATTAAGTATATGAAGTAAGATATAAAATTAGTAGAATGCCATATTAATTAAAAAATGGAATAAATAGAGGTAATAAAGTGAAATACAATGAAATGAAACAAGCAGTAAATTTATTAGCAAATGAATGGAACTTGGGTAAAAAAGAAGCAGGAGCAGAAGGGAACATTTGTGCATGGATATATTTAATTGATATATTAGAAGAAAGTGAACAAATTATAACTTATAAAGATGGAAAAAAATTAGTTGGATTTTGTGGATATTCAAAGGAGAGTTCACACAAAAAATTAGTAAAAAAGAAAATATATAAAATTATAAGCAATATATTACGAAATAGTAAAAAAATAAAAGATAAAAAGGCATTTAATCAATATGAAAAAAATTATAATTATATATCAAATGAATTAAAAAATTATTTTGATGGAGAAGTTTCTATACTTATAGTAGATAAAAATTACAGAGGACAAGGAATAGGTAAAAAATTATTGCTTGAAGTATTTCAAATGGCAAAGAAAGACAATATGAAAAATTTACAAATAATAACAGATGAATCTTGTAGCTATCAGTTTTATGAAAAATGTGGATGCAAAAAAATTTATGAGACAATAGTAGAAAATAAAGAATATGGAAAATTAGGACAAATTACATTTGAAAAGGCATTTATATATGAAAAAACATTATATCCAATATGCCAGTAATAAAATTTGGTATAATGAGTTTAGGATATATACTTTTTGTAAAAGATCCATTCAAGGTATATATCCAAGATGTAGCACTAAGAAATGCTGATAAAAATAGTCAACAAACGTTACTAACGGCTATGGAACTTTCAAGAAAAATTGTTAGAACAATAATAAGTTTGAGCTTTACGGCAATATTATTAAAAAGTCCAATGCTACTAGTTATAAGTATTTTAGTGGTTTTATCAATAATAGAAATATTTGTGAGCTTGTATTTGTATAAAATGATAATAGATAAAAAGGAGAAAAAATGAACATAGGAATAGATATAGATAATGTAATATCAAACTTTAACGAAGTTTTGAAACAAGAATTTTTAGAACATGACAAAAAACTAAGAAATACAGGAATAATTAATCCCAATAAACATATGACTGAAGGAATGTTTGACTGGACAGATGAGGAATTATTGCCATATTATTTAGAAAACATTGAAAGAATAGCACAAAACTTAGATGTAAAAGAAGGTGCAAAAGAATATATTGAGAAATTAAAAGAAGACGGACACACAATTGTAATTATTACGGGTAGAGATAATGGAGAATACTCAGACCCATATAGTATGACAAAGAAATGGCTAAAAGAAAAAGGGATAGAATATGATAAATTAATATTAACAGATGCGTATAAAAATAATAAACATGCAAAAACAGAAAAATGCTTTGAAAACAATATTGATATAATGATTGATGATTCTAAACGCAATTGTAGAGATTGTATAGAAAATAACATAACCACTCTTTTAATGGATACACCATATAACAGAACAGAAAAGGATATTATCAGAGTTAATAACTGGAAAGAAATCTATGAATTTATTACAAATTATAAAAAAGAAAAAGTTAATGTAATACTAGATACAGACACATATAATGAATGTGATGATCAATTTGCACTTGCATATTTATTAAAAATCAAGACAAATTCAACATTGAAGCAATAACAGTTGCTCCTTATTCACATATTGATAGAAAAGAAACAATAGAAGAAACAACAGAAAAGAGTTATAACGAAATATTAAAAATATGCAACTGGTTAAACTTTAAAACAGAAAACAAAGTATTCAAAGGTTCAACTGATTACATATGTAATGGATACGACAAAAATAATGATGCAGTAAATAAAATTATAGAAGTTGCAAACAAAAATGAAAAAACATATATTTTAGCAATTGGAGCAATTACAAATATTGCGTTAGCAATAAAAAAATCACCAGAAATTATAAATAAAATACAAGTAATTTGGTTAGGTGGTAACAGCTTTTTAGCAAAAAATAATAGAGAATTTAATTTTGAACAAGATGTACAAGCAGTTAGAGAAGTATTTGAATCAAAAGTAAAAATAACAGTGATTCCTTGTAAAAATGTGGCATCAAATTTAACAACTTCAATATATGAATTGGAACATTTTTTAAAAGGAAAAAATGAGTTATGTGATTATTTATGCCAAAGATTTTACAATGATACATATCATGGAATTCAAGAAAGAAGAGTTATTTGGGACATAAGTGTTATTGCATATATGATTAATAAATCATGGTTTGAAACAGAAGAACTCAGTTGCCCAATTATAAAAGAAGATACATCATACGAATTAACAGAAAATAGACACAAAATAACATTTGTTAATTACTTAGAACCTAATAAAATTTATAATGATTTATTTAAAGAATTAGTAGAATAAGATATAAGTAGAAAAAGAAAAATGCAAAAATTTAATTATCATACACATACAAGAAGATGTGGACATGCTGACAATAATATGTCAGATGAAGATTTTGTAAAAGAATTTATCAAGAAAGGTTTTACAAAAATAGCATTTACAGATCATTGTCCAGAAAAAGAAGAAATAGACCATAGAAAAAATATGAGAATGAAGTACAGTGAAAAAAATGAATATTTAGAAAGTATCAAATCTTTAAAAGAAAAATACAAAGATATAATAGAAATAGAAACAGGATTTGAAGTTGAATATTTACCAGGGCAAGAAGAAAATCTATTTGAGTTAAAAAATGAAACAGATAAATTGATTTTGGGACAACATTTTATATTAGATGATAAAAATGAATTAAAAATATTCAGAAAACATGAAATTTCTAATGCAGATATCTTAAAATATGCCGAATATGTAAGAACAGCAATTGAGAAAAATATACCAAATATAATAGCTCACCCAGACATATATATGCTAAGTAGAACTAATTTTGGAGAAAATGAAGAAAAGGCAGCACATATAATTTGTAGTACAGCAGAAAAGTATGGAATGCCAATAGAAATTAATTTGTCTGATCCAGTTATGTATATAACAGGAAAAAAAGAAAAAATAGATTATCCAAATAAAGAATTTTGGAAAGTAGCTTCTGAATATAAAGACCTAAAAGTTTTATATGGAATAGATGCTCATTGGCGTGAACAAATAGAACTATATGAAAAAGCAGTAGAAGTTACAAATAAACTGATTGGACAAGACATTATAAATAAGCTACATTTTTGTAATGAAAATCTGGAGGTAGAATAAAAGATGAAATTAACAGTAGAAAAAGCAAGAGAAATGTTAGAAGATGCAAGAGGAAAAACACCAAGTGACAAATGGATAGATCACTCAATTTGTGTGGGAGATTCAGCAGGAAAAATAGCAGAAAAATTAAATTTAGATGTAGATTATGCAAAAACACTTGGGTACATACATGATATAGGAAAATCTGTAGGAGAGTTTAAAGACCATGTAATGAATGGATACAACTATCTTAAAGAATTAGGATATGATGATGAATATGCAAATATTTGCCTAACACACTCATATTTAAACAATGATGTATATTGTACAGCAGGAGGAATTCCAACAGATATACCATTTAGAACAGAATTTATTAAAAATCACGAATACACAATATATGAAAAAATAATAAATTTATGTGATCTAATGTGTACAGATGTTAATATGACAGTAGATAAAAGACTTATTGATATAATGTCAAGAAGAGGTGCTTATGAAAACACACAATATCACATTAAAGAAACTTATAAACTAAAACAATATATTGACGAGCAATTAGGATTTAATCTTTATGATTTATTCCCTAGTATAAAAGATAATTTGTAGGATAGATAATATTATATAAAATAAGAGGAAAAAGATGTTAAATAAAGAAAAAATAAAAGAAGCGTTAGAGTATTATGATATAAAAGATGCAGACTACCAAGAAAAATGCGACAGATGTATTGAAGAAATAAAAAATAATAAAAAGATACAAAATAAAGCAAAAAAAATATATGAAATTTTATATATTGATAAAACAGAAAAGGTTAGAGAACTATGGAAAGAAAAAGACATAGAAATTTTATTTGAAGAAAAAATAAACCCATTTATAACAAATATATTGTTATTACTTGGACTTGAATATCATAAAGAAAATATAAAAAAATACAATTTTGATAATGAACAAATCAAGATTCAAAAACAAAGAATAAGAGAATGTTTGTTAAATGACATTATAAATAAACATTACGATGGAATCAGAATCTCACAAATGTTATGGGGAACATATCTTATAAATGCAAGAATAATAGAATGTGGGAGACTACAATTTGAGCCAACAACAGGTAATAAAATTAAAATACATATACCAGCAGGAAAAAATCTTGATATAAAAGAAGTAAAAGAATCAATACAAAACTCAAAAAAATTATTAAAAAAATATTATAATATAGAAAATCCAAAATATATTTGTGAATCATGGTTATTAAGTAAAGAAATATCAAAAATGTTAGATGAAAATTCAAATATCAAAAAATTTCAAGAACTTTTTGAAATACAAAGTTCTAAAAATGGAATAGATGATGTTTTGAATTTTGTATTTAATTTAAAAAAATGTGATAATTATAATGAACTACCAGAAACAACAAGATTACAAAAAAATATAAAAGAATTTTTAATGAAGCATGAAACAATATATGAAGGATATGGAGAGTTAAAAGGATAGTACAAATAAAAAAGTACTATCTTTTATTTCATAGATAAAGTGACAAAATTTATAGTAAAAAAGTCACTTAAAAGTCACTTTCAAAAACTATACTAAATATAACAAAAAAAGAAAGTAGGGAAGAATATGGAAATATTAAGAGTAGAAAACTTAAACAAAACATACGGAAAAGGAGAAAATCAAGTAAAAGCAGTAGATAACGTATCGTTTTCTGTACAAAAAGGAGAATTTGTAGCAATAATCGGAGCAAGTGGAAGCGGAAAGTCTACACTATTACATTTAATTGGTGGAGTAGACAGACCAACATCAGGGAAAGTTTTTATAGATGGAAAAGATATTTACACTTTAAATGACGATAATCTAGCTATTTTTAGAAGAAGACAAATTGGTTTAATTTACCAATTTTATAATTTAATACCAGTACTAAATGTTGCAGAAAATATCACATTACCAACAAAATTAGATGGTAGAGATGTTGATGAAAGAAGACTAAATGATTTATTAAAAACTTTAGGGCTTGAAAAAAGAAAATACAATTTACCAAACCAATTATCAGGAGGTCAACAACAAAGAGTTTCTATTGGTAGAGCGATGATGAATGAACCTGCATTAATGCTTGCAGATGAGCCAACTGGAAACTTAGATTCAAAGGCAAGTGAAGAAATTATTTCATTATTAAGACTTTCAAATAAAAAGTATAATCAAACCGTTATAGTTATAACACATGACGAAAAAATTGCATTAGAAGCAGATAGAATTATAACAATTGATGATGGAAAAATAATTAAAGATGAAAGGACTGGAAAATAATGAAAGTTTTAAATGAATTAAGTGTAAAGGATTTAAGGCTAAATAAAAAAAGGTCAATTGTAATTATAATTGGTATTATTTTATCAACAGCTTTAATCTGTGGAGTAGCAGGGCTTATAACAAGTTTTCAAAAGACATTTGTAGAAACTGCCAAAAATAGTCAAGGAAATTATCATGCAATTTTTTATAATGTTCCAAAAAATGAGCTTAAATATATTGAAGAAAATAGAAGTATTGAAGACTACTATTTATCAGAAGAATTAGGATATAGTTATTTAACAAATGGAAAAACATCAACAGGAGAAGAAGAAAAGCCACTTGTTAATATTATTTCAATGAATGACAAGTTTTTAAATAATATGGCTATAAATGTACAAGAAGGTAGATTACCAGAAAATGATGGTGAACTTGCAATTTCAGCTAGAATAAATGAAAAATTTAAGACAAATTACAAAGTTGGAGATACTATAATATTAAATGTTGGAGAATTAAAAGGAACTTTAGAGAATCAAAATGCTAATTATTATGATGAAGAACAAATCCTAAAAACAGATGGAACAGAACAAACAACTGAAAATGAAATTGTTAACGTAACTTCAAAAACATATAAAATTGTTGGAATAATAGAAAGACCAACTATAACAATTGAACCATATGAAGCAGATTGGTTTACAGTTATCACAAAAATGCAAACAATAAATAAAAAAGCAAATATAGCAGTTCTATATACAAAACCAAATGATTACGTAAAAAACACAGAAAGCATAAACCAAATGGTAACCGCAAAATCTGGAACAAAAGAAAATGATTTTAATAGAGTTAACGGGTTAGATAAAACATATAAAAGTTATAAATATAAGATAAAAATAAATAAAGAATTATTATCATTTCAAGGAGCAAGTCTAGATGATGACACATTAAGAACAATTTATGGATTAGGAGCATTTATAATGGGAATTGTTCTAGTATCAAGTGTATTTGTTATTAGAAATGGATTTGCAATATCAATAACAGAGAGATTAAAACAATATGGAATGCTTTCAAGCATAGGAGCAACAAAAAAACAAATCAAAAAAAGTGTTTATTTTGAAGGCTTTATATTAGGAATTATAGGAATACCTCTAGGAATTTTAAGTGGAATATTTGCAATTTATATATTAGTAAATGTAGTAAATTACATATTAAAAGATTATGTATCAAGTGGAACTTTATTAACATATGGAATATCATGGTCTGCAATAGTCGTAAGTATAATTGTATCAGTTGTAACAATATGGCTATCTTGCAGAAATTCAGCTAAAAAAGCATCAAAAATCACACCAATTGAAGCAATAAGAAGTTCAGAAGATGTAAAATTAAAGGCTAAAAAAATAAAATGTCCAAAAATCATAACAAAAATATTCAAAACAGGTGGAGAAATAGCATACAAAAACTTAAAAAGAAGCAAGAAAAAATATAGAACAACTGTAATTTCAATAATAGTAAGTGTTGTAATATTTATTGCAATATCAAGTTTTATACAATATGGATTCAAAATGTCAAGTGCATATTATACAGAAAAAGATTATAATTATGTAGTATATGCGTACACAAGTACGTCACCTGAAGATACAGAAGAATTTGCAAAAGACCAAGCAAAAAATTTAAAAATGTTAACAGATATATCAAACTTGCCAGATGTAGGAGAGGTATCAATAAATAAAAGCAATTCATTCGAAATGAATATGGATGAAAAACACAAAGCAGAACTAACTGAATATGGAAAAGATATTAAAGCAAGATATTCAGAGTCAAATTCAGACCAAGAACAAATAGATACAATAAATGTTATTTCATTAAGCAAAAATGTATATGAAGCTTATTTGAAAAAAATAGGCGGAGATTATGAAACATACAAAGATGGAGCAATTTTGATTGATAACAATATTAATACAAATGACCAAGGAAAAAGAATCCAAGGTAGTATGTACACTTGGAAAAAGGGAGATACTGTAACTGGAAAAATAGGAGACAAGGAATATAACGTTAAAATAGTAGCAAGAACAGAAGAGAGACCTAAGGGAGTAAACATTATGTATAATTCCAATGCATTTTTTATTGTGAGTGAAGAATTCATAAACAAAACTGGGTATGAAACTGCTTCATTATATGCACAATCAAATGATGCTTATAAATTAGATGAAGAAGTAGAACAATATAAAAATGATAATAATCTTACTAATTCTAATTTGAATACATTTAATATGGAAAAATCAGTCAAGGCTGAAAATGCAGTTATATTAGTTATCTCAATATTCTTATATGGATTTATTGGAGTAATTACATTAATAGGAATAACAAATATTTTTAACACTATAACAACAAATATGAATTTAAGAAAAAAAGAATTTGCAATGCTTAAATCAATAGGAATGACTAAAAAAGAATTTGATAGAATGATTAGATTAGAAAGTATTTTCTATGGTGTTAAATCTTTGGTTATTGGTATACCAATTGGATTAGTGCTATCTTACGGTATGTATAATGTGTTTAGAAATAGTATGGAAATGGAATATGTATTACCTTATAAATCAATTGCGGTTGCAGTGATATTTGTGGCTGTTGTTATCGGTATTATTATGAGATATTCTATGAGCAAGATTAATAAACAAAATATTATTGAGACTATTAGAAATGATAATATATAAAGGTATAAGAGAGTTTATTTAAGGACTCTCTTTAAAATTTATATTTTATAATTTTTCTTGACAATTTATGGAAATGACCGTATACTATGTCTATAGACTTATATTTTATAGCAAGAGGAGATGAAAGAAGTGAAAAACAACATTTTAGATTACGAACAAGTAAATGAGATTTTAGACAATTTAGTAGAAGACAAAACTTTTGTAGAATTAAATGATTTAGGTAATACAGAATATGGATTACCAATAAGACATTTTACAATAGGTAATGGAAATAATGATATTGTAATTACTCGGTGCAACACATGGAAGTGAAATAATTACAACAGATTTTGCATTAAAATTAATGAACAATATAAATAATAATCCAAAAAGATGGGATGATATTTTAAAAGAATTTAAGCTACATTTAATTCCTATGCTTAATCCAGAAGGTTATTTGATTTCTTCTTGTGCAATAAGAAAATTGATACCAAGAGAAATGCCACAAGAAGAAGCGGAAAAAATAGCTAAAAAATATTATATAGCATATAAAAGTGATGATATTCATGAACATATCGAAAAAGAACATATAGCAATGTTTAGAAATATTGATTATACATGTATCCCTAATAAATATAAAAACATAAAAAATTCGTTAAAAGAAATTTTTGAAAAATATCCAGATTTACCTAAAAATTGTTTACATATATGGAGTGCAAACGCTAATGGTGTAGACGTTCAGGCTAATTCAAGTTATAACCCAAAAATTTCTCGAATTTTAAATGATGAAGATATATATATGGAAATAAAAAGGCATAACAATTTAAATATTTCACATCCAGGACCAATAAATTGCCCTTTTGATAAAGAAAAGGGATTTAAAGTTGAAAAAGAAACAATGGCAATTGCCAATTTATTAGATTCATTACAAAACAGTGAAAAATTATTTGCTTATTTAAATTATCATAGTACAGGTGGGTTTATCTTCCAAAGACCAGCAACAATACCTGAGAGGATGAATATAAGTAAAGAAAATATTGTAAAAAAACAAATAGTTAATTATATGTTGGCAAAAACGTATCAAGATAAGACTTATAAAAATGCAGGATTTGATGAAAATGGTAATGATAGAAGAGAAAATTCAAAATATAATATTTATACTAGGGAATCTAGTGCAACATCTAGTAATGACATTTTTAGACTAAAATATTCACAGAATTTACTTATAGAGCTTTCAGCTATGGGAGGTAATCCAATAGCACCATATGGAGACATTAAAGGAAATTATACCAATGTTATAAACTCTAATTTAGATGCAGTTAAATATACTTTAGATGTTGCAAGAATTGCACAAATGATTTCAGAAGCTACCTATCAAGTTATTAAAAAATATGAACCGAATGTAAATTATGAAGCATTAACTGATGTTCAAGACATAATTTATAAAGAATTTTCTGAAAAAATTAAAACGTTGCAAAATATGGAAAAGGAAGAGAATGAAGAATATGATAGATAATGAAATTATAGTTTTAATTAATTCAAATAATACAATTTTAAAATTTCCTAAATGCAACATAGAAATACCAGCATTTATAGGAAAAAATGGACCAACATTAAACAAAAAAGAAGGAGATGGTTGTACTCCAATTGGTGAATTTAATTTTGGTCTACTGCTTGGAACACATGATAGAATTTCTAATGAAAATTATAGTTATACAAAAATAAATTCTAATATGTATTGGGTTGATGATAGCAATTCTATTTATTATAATAAATTAGTTGATATAACTAAAGAAAAAAAAGATTGGAATAGTGCGGAACATTTAATTGATTATCCAATTCAATATGAATATTTAATAGAGATAAAGAGCAATCCTCTTAATATCCCTAACAAAGGAAGTGCAATATTTCTTCATTGTAGTAATAACACGGCAACTCATGGATGCATAGCAATAAATAGGAATGATATGAAAAAGTTAGTCAATAATATTGACAAAAATACTAAAATCAATATAATTCAGCAAATGTAAGAATATAAAAATGTTATGTCTAGATATTGACAATAATATAACTTTATTATATACTGTAAAAAAGAAAAATGTAAACAATATTAACAAAATATTTTTGGAGGTAGAAAATGAGCGTATATATAACTATGAAAGAAAAAGACGTTGAAAAAAACAGGGATTTTGTGATATATAATTATATTGCATCACAAAAAAATATAACACAAGCAAAATTACAGGAGGATTTACGGAAAAAATATGGATTGAAACTTGATGAAAATCAAATTCAAGAAACCATTTTATATTATGTAAAAAACGGAGTTTTATCTCCTAGAATTGGGCATTATAAGGTTAAAAATTAAAACGAAAGGGAAGTCGATGACTTCTCTTTTGTCATTATACAAAACCATTCCTTACTAAACTGTAACAAGCAATGATAGAAATTTATGACTTTTAAATAAATTAGATTGAAAAGCAAAATAAAGTATGCTAAAATCAACATGAAAAACGTAAATATAAAAAATTAATGTAGGTGAAAAAATGTACTATACATATATGATAAGATGTGCAGACAACTCAATTTACACAGGAATAACAAATGATTTAAACAAACGTCTAAATGAACACAAAACAAAAAGCAAAAATGGAGCAAAATACACAAAATCACATACTGCAATAAAATTTGAAACAGTATGGAAAAGCAGGGACAAATCATTAGCATGTAAGCTAGAATATCAAATTAAACAACTTACAAAAAAGCAAAAAGAAAATCTAATAAATGGAGAAAAATTATCAACATATCTACACGGAAAAGTAGACTGCAGGAGATATAGAAAATGCTCATCTATTAATGATGCCATACTTTGAACCAATTTAAGAACATCCCCATTGGTTCAAAAAGTCGGATGATGATTGACTGAGCGAAGCGTAGTGAAAGGAGAATAAAAGTTAATGCCTAACTGGACAAAAGAACAAAAACAAGCAATATATGAAAAAAATTCAAATCTATTAGTAGCTGCAGCAGCTGGAAGCCGGAAAAACAGCTGTATTAGTAGAAAGAATTATAAATAAAGCAATAAATGAAAATATTGATATAGACAAATTGTTAGTTGTAACATTCACAAATGCAGCTGCATCAGAAATGAGAGAAAGAGTGTTAGATGCAATATACAAAAAATTAGATGAAGACCCAGAAAATGAAAACTTGCAAAGACAGATAACATTGTTAAATATGGCAAGTATTTGCACAATAGATTCATTTTGTTTAGACGTTGTAAAAAATAACTTTTATGAACTAGATAATATTTCACCAAATTTTAGAATTGCAGATACACCAGAAATAGAATTATTAAAACAAGAAATATTAGATGAATTATTTGAAAATAAATATCTTTCGGAAGATAAAGATTTTACAAAATTAGTAAATACATATACCAGTTATAGAGATGACACACCTCTAAAAGACCTAATTTTGAGCATTTATAGTTATATAAGTTCAAGCCCATATCCATTAAAATGGCTAAATGAAAAAATAGAAATGTTCAATATAAAAGATGAATTAGAAAAAGATTTTAGCCAAAGCCCATGGGGAAAAGTATTACTAGAAGAAATGCAGGAAGAGCTAATAGATGACATAGCAATTCTTACAGATAGCATAGAAGGATTAGAATACGAAACAGATTTAGAAGAATTTAAACAAACAATAGAATCAGATATAAAACAATTAACAATATTAAAGGAAAATTTGAATAATTGGGACAAAGCCTATGAGATAGCACAAAATATAAAATTCATAACATGGCCAAGAAAAAAAATAGAATCAGAAATAAAAGATGAAATTAAAAAAATAAGAGATAATGTAAAAAAGAAATTCAGCAAAAAAGTAGATAAAATATTTGTATCAGATTCAAAACAGTCAAACCAAGATATATATGATATGTATAGTATTTTAAAAAAATTAGAAAATTTAATTATAGAATTTGATGAAATATTTTCAAAAAAGAAAAGAGACAAAAATATAGTAGATTTTACTGACATAGAACATTTTGCATTAAACATTTTAGTAAAAGAAGTAAAAAAGACAAATAATGAAAAAGGTGAAGTTCAAGAAGAAATAATAAAAACAGAAGTTGCAAAAAAATACACAGAAAAATTTGAAGAAATAGCAATAGATGAATATCAAGACAGTAACCTAGTACAAGAATTCATATTATCATCAATATCAAGAGGAAACAACATGTTTATGGTTGGAGACGTAAAACAAAGTATTTACAGATTCAGGCAAGCCATGCCAAAGCTATTTTTAGATAAATATGCAAAATTTGAGACAGTTGGGACGGACACAAAATGTCTCATAAATATGTCGAACAATGTCGAAAAACAAAATTCGACAGAAAATGACTTGAAAAGTGAGACAAATTCAGACCGTCCCAACTGTCTCACTGGAAGGAAAATTCAGCTGTTTAAGAATTTTAGAAGTAGAGACAATGTGCTTGATTTTACAAATTTAATTTTTAAAGATATTATGAGCAAAAGCTTAGGAGAAGTTGATTATAACGAAGATGAGTATTTAAACTTTGGTGCTGAGGATTATAAAAAAATTAATCAGAGTTTAAAAACAGAAATTGATATAATTGATGTTAAACCAGAGGATACACAAAATAATGAAGAGGATATGTCTAAAGATATATATTTAGAAAAAACTGATGAATCTGAGGAAGAATTGGAACATTTAGAGAATATTGAAATAGAGGCTAAATATGTTGCAAACAAAATAAAAAGTTTAATAGACAGTAAATATCAAATTTATGATAGAAAAAAAGAGACATTTAGAAATATAACATATAAAGATATAGCAATTTTGCTAAGGTCCACAAAAGACAAGGCAAGTATATATGAACAAGAATTAATAAAACTTGATATGCCTGTATTCGCAGATAGTAATCAAGAATATTTAGACTCAATAGAAATTCAAACAATTATGAGTTTGCTAAAAATAATAGACAATCCTATGCAAGACATTCCACTTGTAACAGTTTTGAGGTCAAACATAGGCAAATTTACAGATAACGAACTTGTAGAAATTCGTTTATCAGACAAATTTGATAATTTCTATAATTGTATGCAAAAAGCAAAAGTTAATGTTGATGCACAATTAAAAGAAAAAATAGAAAAATTTCTAAATCAGATTAATACATGGAGAAAAGAACAGGAATATCTAGCACTAGATGAATTGATTTGGAAAATTTATTCAGACACAGGCTATTATAATTACGTTGGGCTAATGCCAAATGGAAACTTAAGACAAGCAAATTTAAAAATGTTATTTGAAAGAGCTAAAAAATATGAAACAGCAAGCTTTAAAGGATTATACAATTTTATAAACTTTATTGAAAAACTAAAAATCAATTCAGGGGATTTAAGCTCAGCAAAAATAATAGGTGAAAATGATGATGTTATTAGAATAATGAGTATTCACAAGAGTAAAGGACTTGAATTTCCAATTGTGTTTTTGGTAAATACAAATAAACAATTCAACGAACAAGATATCAAAAAAAATCCGGTATTATTGCATCAAGAACTAGGAATAGGAGCTAAATATATAAATTACAATGCACAGGTTCAATATGATACATTAACAAGAGAAGCAATAAAAAATGTAATTAGAAATGAAAATATATCAGAAGAAATGAGAATTTTATATGTTGCATTAACAAGAGCAAAGGAAAAATTAATAATAACAGGAATTTCAAATGATTATTCAAAACAATTAGAGGACATTGAACAACAAAAAAATATTTATGCTAAAAAAGACGGAAAAATAAATCCTATTTTAGTAAAAAAATATAAATCATATTTAGATTGGATATTATTAGTATATTTATATGAAAAGACAAACACAGAAGATTTGCTCGAATTAAACAGAATTAAGCCAAATAGTATTTTAGGAAATAAACAGGAAAATAACAAACAAGAAAATACCTCACAAAAAATAATATCAATATTAAATAAAAAAGAGATTAGCAAAAACGATATAAATTATGTTAAAGAACAAATTGAATATGAGTATCCAAATAGATTTGCTGTGGACATTCCAACAAAGAGCTCAGTTACAAAAATTAAGCAAATGAAGCAAAAACAGATTGGGATTGATTTTGAAGGTTTGGAAAAAATAGAAGAAACAAATAATGAAAAAGATATAACTTTTGATAAACCTAAATTTATGCAAGAAGAAAAAAAGATAAAAATAACATCAGCACAAAAAGGAACATTGATACATCTATGTATGCAAAAATTAAATCCTAAAGAAGAATATAATTTACAAAAAATCAAAGAATTAATACAAAATTTACAATTAAAACAAATTATAACAGAAAAAGAAGCAGAAACAATAAATCCATATAAAATACTAGAATTTACACAATCTAATATATGGAATGAATTAAAAAATGCAAAAGTAATTTATCAAGAAAAACCTTTTTATATAAACATTCCTGTAAAAGAGTTTTATGACGAAGATGTAGAAGAAAATATTCTGGTACAAGGTATTATAGATTTATATTATATCAACAAAAACGATGAGGTAATATTGTTGGATTACAAAACTGATTATGTTGAAAAAGGAAAAGAAAATGAACTTATACAAAAGTATAGAAAACAGTTAGAATTATATAAACAAGCCTTAGAGCAAGCACTAGAAAAAAAAGTAAAAAGAGTATATATATATTCAGTTTACTTAGGAAAAGAAATAGAAGTAAAACATATATAAATTTAAAAAGTGAATCATTTTAGTAAAAACAGAATGATTCACTTTTATCATTATAAATATTTTTTTAGAGTTTCAACACTATCTTCTTGCATAACAACAAAATCATTTAAAATATTTTTAACATCTTGTGCAGCATCATGGTTTTGGTTTAATAAACGACGACCTTCAATAATTCCCATATTTGTACCTTGCATTAATAATTCAGACAATTTTGATGTAGTATCATCAGTCATAGTTTTCATTTGAATGCCATACCATGTCATCATTTTATTCATTGCATTTGTTTTATGTGGTTCTTTATCACTGTAATTTGAATATAATTGATTAACTCTTTCAGAAATATCTCTATATTTAGAATATTCGCCATCCAAAACTTCCTTAAATCTGCTATCATTTACTTTTTCTGATACAAATGATATTGCATCCATACCCATTGTACTACCCTTATTAATTTCATCTAAAATATTTAAATTTTGATTTTCCATACTAAACTCCAATCCTGGTAAAGTTACCATTTTTTATTTATAGTTTTATTATGTACAAAAAACAAAAAAATATCATGAAATTCTTGATTTTTGACATTATGTATAGTAAAATATATAAATATAATTAACATGGAAAATAAAAGGAGAAATTTGTTATGGATAGAATGAAAACACTATTAAAATATGCATTATGGATTATATTATTTTACATATTTTCAAATTTAATGATATATTTAAATTTAGAAACAACATATCAGAATATAGGAAGAAAAGACAATTTAGAGCAGGTAACAATATATCAAGCTCAAGCAACAAAAGTAAATGGTAGAATAAAAGGAACAATATATAATAATGAGAAAAATAAAATAACAAATAAATATTTAAGAATAGATTTATATTCAGAAAGAGGTAATTTTTTAGGTAGTAAATATATAGATATTTCTAATATGAGAGATAACGAAACAAAAGAATTAGAAGTTTATTTTAAGGTTCAGGATGTAGATTATTATGAAATGAAATTTACAGATGAGAAAGAAGAAGGAGAACTTCCAGAGATGTTAAAGGATTTGACAAGAGAACAAGTCGTATGGGGAACATTTTTAACATTTTTGATTTTATGGTAATATTATTAGTAGTCAAAAGGAACACACCTTTTGACGTTTTTTTTGTCAAAAAATTATGATTACTATTCTGACAAGGTTACAGAATTTGTTACAAAAAATGTAACAAAAATGTAACAAAAGAAAAAAACTTAGAGCCAAGCCGACAAAAAAACAAAAAAAAATCTTTTTTATAAAAAGTTGCAATTGCAACAGAAAAAGAAGCCGGATGATATATAATAAGTTCATACTTAAACAAGGGAGGATATGGAAATGAAAATCATAAAAAGAGATGGAACAATAGTTGATTATAATCCTGAAAAAATTAAAATAGCAATTCAAAAGGCAAATTCAGAAGTATCAAAAAAATACAAAGTAACAGATGACCAAATTCAAGAAATAATAAATTATATTGAAGAATTGCACAAATCAAGAATTCTAGTAGAAGATATACAGGATATTATAGAAGAAAAATTAATGGAAATCGGAAAATACGAATTAGCAAAAGTATACATTACATATCGTTATAAACGAGCTTTAGTAAGGAAGGCAAACACGACAGATCAATCTATTAAAGAATTAATAGAAGGAGAAAGCGAATACTGGAACAACGAAAATTCCAACAAAAATGCAACAGTAGTAACAACACAAAGAGACTATTTAGCAGGAATAACAAGTACAGATATAACAAGAAGATTTTTACTACCAGAAGATATAGTAAAAGCACATGACGAAGGAATAATTCATTTCCACGATGCAGATTATTTTGCACAAAATGCATTACATAACTGTGATTTAATTGACTTAGAAGATATGTTACAAAATGGAACAAATATAAATGGAGTCATGATTGAAAAACCACATAGATTTTTAACAGCAATGACAATTGCTACACAAATAATAACTGCAGTAACATCAAGCCAATATGGTGGAGCAACAGTAACAATGACACATTTAGCACCATTTGTAAGAGATAGCTATAAAGCATATCTAAAAAAATATCAAGACAGAAAATTATCAGCTGAATTATGCGAAAAATTTGCAAAAGAAGATTTAGCAAGAGAAGTACAAGACGGTGTACAAACATTCCAATATCAAATTAATTCTATGACAACAACAAACGGACAATCTCCATTTTTAAGTGTATGCTTCTATTTAGGAGAAACAGAGGAATATAAAGAAGAATTATCAATGATAATTGAAGAGTTTTTAAAACAAAGAATAAAAGGAATGAAAAATGAAAAAGGAGTATATGTTACTCCAGCATTTCCAAAACTACTATATGTTTTAGAAGAAGACAATATACATGAAAACAGCAAATACTGGTATTTAACAGAATTAGCAGCAAAGTGTACAGCAAAAAGAATGGTACCTGATTACATTTCAGAAAAGAAAATGTTAGAACTAAAAAAAGATAAGAATGGTAATGGAAACTGCTATCCATGTATGGGATGTCGTTCATTCTTAACACCATATGTTGATCCAAAAACAAACAAACCTAAATATTATGGAAGATTTAATCAAGGTGTTGTAACTATTAACTTAGTAGACGTTGCATTAACATCTGGAAAAGATTTTGATAAATTCTGGGATATTTATGAGGAAAGATTAGAATTATGCCATAGAGCATTACAAGCAAGACATGAAAGACTAAGCAAAGCAACAAGTGATGTTGCACCAATTCTTTGGCAACATGGTGCATTAGCAAGATTACCAAAGGGAGCAAGTATACATGACTTATTACATGGTGGATATTCAACAATTTCTTTAGGTTATGCAGGATTATATGAATGTGTAAAATATATGACAGGACATAGTCATACAGATAACGGAGAAGGAAAAGAATTTGCAGTTAAAGTAATGAAAAAACTAAACGAAAAATGTAATGAATGGAAAGAAAAAGAAAACATGGATTACAGTGTTTATGGAACACCAATAGAATCTACAACATATAAATTTGCAAAATGTCTAAAAAATAGATTTGGTGTAATTAAAGGAATAACAGATAGAGACTATATTACAAATTCTTATCATGTTCCTGTATTTGAAGAAATAGATGCATTTTCAAAATTGAAATTAGAAAGTGAGTTCCAAGAATTAAGCCCAGGAGGAGCTATATCTTATGTTGAAACACCAAATTTACAAAACAATTTAGAAGTAGTTATCCAAATAATAAAATTTATATATGACAATATTATGTATGCAGAATTAAATACAAAATCAGATTATTGCCAAAAATGTGGATATGACGGTGAAATATTAATCGATGATAATTTGGAATGGTATTGCCCAAATTGTGGAAACAGAGACCATAACACATTGAATGTAGCAAGAAGAACATGTGGATATATAGGAAGTAATTTCTGGAACAAAGGAAGAACACAAGAAATAAAAGAAAGAGTTCTACACATTGACAATAAAGATGATGAATAAAGAAGGATGATATAAATGGGATATAATAAAATTAGAAAAATGGATATATCAGATGGACCAGGAGTTAGAGTATCAATATTTATGCAGGGATGTGCATTTAACTGCAAAAATTGTTTCAATCCAGAAACGCATGATTTTAAAGGTGGAAAAGAATTTACAGATGCAACAATAGATAGAATACTAGAATTATCAGACAATGATAATATTGAAGGGCTATCAATTTTAGGTGGAGAACCAATGCATCCCCAAAACATTGAAAATACTACAAAATTGGCAAAAGCATTTAAAGAAAAATATCCTAACAAAAATATTTGGGCATGGTCAGGTTTTAAATTTGATAAAGATTTAAAAGACAAAGAAGTTACTAAATATTTAGATGTTTTAGTTGATGGTCAATATGTAGATGAATTACATAATCCTACACTAAAGTGGAAAGGTTCTTCAAATCAAAGAGTTATTGATGTTCAAAAAAGTTTAAAACAAAATCAAGTTGTATTATTTGAAAATTAATGTATATACTATAAAAAGGTTGAAAAATTATAATTTTTCAACCTTTTAAAAAGAGAGGAATGTGATTTTTAAATGGCAAACACAAAAGAAGATGTAGATATAAACAAAATGTATGCAGATGAAAGTAAACTAAGTAAAAACGAATTTATACAAAAATACAGAATAAAAGAGAATGGAATAACAAACGAAGAAGCAGAAACCAAACTACAAAAATTAGGTCCAAATGAAATAAGACAAGCAAAATCTAAAAAATGGTATAACTATTTCTGGGAAAGTCTAGTAACGCCATTTAACTGCATACTAATTGGAATTGCATTTATATTAACTTATACAGATGTAATTTTACCAGAAACACCAAGCTATGCAAATATTGTTGTAATAGCAATATTAGTAATTGCAAGTACATTACTAGATTTTTTTGAAGAATTTAGGTCAAATAAAGCAGCAGAAAAATTAAAGAAAATGGTTGCAACAAAAACAACAGTAATTAGAAATGGACAAAAAATAGAAATTCCAATTAAAAATGTAGTAATTGGAGATACAGTTGTATTATCAGCAGGAAGTATGATACCAGCAGATTTAAGAGTAATTGAAGCAAAAGACTTATATGTTGGACAATCATCTTTAACAGGTGAATCTGATAGTGTTAAGAAAACTGTAGAATTAGAAGATAAAGAAGACGAAATTGATAATATATCTGATTTTGATAATATATGTTTTATGGGAACAAATGTAATATCTGGTTCAGCAAAAGGTATTGTTATAAAAACAGCAGATTCAACATATTTTGGAAAAATAGCGCACACAATAACCTCCGGAAAAGACAAAACAGCATTCCAAAAGGGAATTGAAAACATAAGTAGATTACTAATAAAATTTATGCTATTTATGATACCATTAGTATTTGTTATAAATGTAGAAAAACATGAATTTGTAACAGCATTCACATTTGCAGTTGCAATAGCAATATGTATAACACCATTATTATTGCCAGTAATTTTATCATCAAGTTTATCAAAAGGCGCAATAAGAATGTCAAAAAAGAAAACTATTGTAAAAAAACTTGATTCAATTCAAAACTTTGGAGCAATGAACATTTTATGTACAGACAAAACAGGAACATTAACTGAAGATAAAATAGTTCTTGAAAGATATTTGGACATAAATGGTGATGAAGACATAAGAATTTTAAAACACGCATTTTTAAATTCATATTTTCAAACTGGACTAAAAGGAAGCATAGACGAAGCAGTAATAAAAAGAGCTTCTGAAAATAATTTAATGGAACTTACAGAAAAATATAAAATAATTGATGAAATACCATTTGATTTTTCTAGAAGACGTTTGTCAGTTATTGTATCAGATGGAGAGAAAAGACAATTAATTACAAAAGGTGCAGTTGAAGAAATTTTAAGCATTTGTACTATGGTTGATTATAAAGGACAAGTTAGCAAAATAACAAAAGAAATTAAAGACAATATTAAAAAAATCAGTAAACAATTAAACAAAGATGGCTTAAGAGTGGTTGCCGTATGTCAAAAAAATGATATAGAAAACAAATCAAATTTTGAAGTGTCAGACGAAAAGAATATGGTACTATTGGGCTTTATAGGATTTTTAGACCCACCAAAAGAAAGTGCAAAAGAATCTATTAAAAAGCTAAATAAAGCGGGAATTAGAGTTATAGTTCTTACAGGAGACAATGCAGATGTAACAAGATGTGTATGTGAAAAAGTTGGAATAAACTCAAAAAATATTGTTTTAGGAAGCCAAATTGAAAAACTTCCAGATATTGGGGTAATACGTTTATTAAAGAAAACAAACATATTTGCAAAACTATCTCCAATACAAAAAGCCAGAATTGTAAGACTACTAAGACAAAATGGAAATGTAGTAGGATATATGGGAGATGGAATAAATGACAGCCCATCATTAACAAACTCAGATGTAGGTGTATCAGTAGATACAGCAGTAGATATAGCAAAAGAATCAGCAGATATTATATTACTTGAAAAAGATTTAAATGTTCTATTAGATGGAGTTGAAGAACGGAAGACGTACATTTGTAAACTTAATGAAATATATCAAAATGGCAACAAGTTTCAACTTTGGAGAGGTTGTATCTGTAATTGTAGCAAGCATATTTTTGCCATTTTTACCAGAAACACCAATTCAATTATTAGTAGAAGGACTAATATACGATTTTGGACAAATGACATTACCATTTGATAATGTTGACAAAGAATCATTAGAAAAACCAAAGAAACTAGATATCAAAAGTTTAAAAAGATTTATGCTATTCATGGGACCTGTAAGTTCAGCATTTGATATTGTTGTATTTTTAACATTATGGAATGTTTTCAAATTAAGAGATGTAGCACATTTTCAAACAATATGGTTTACTTACAGCATAGTTTCAAACCTAGTAGGAATGCATATAATCAGAACAGCTAAAGTTCCATTTGTACAAAGTAATGCTCATAAATATGTATATGCATCATCAATTTTATTAATATTAGTTGGTATAGCTGTACCATTTACAACATTGGGCAACGCAATAGGGCTTGTACCTATTGGCGCAAAATATTTATTTATGATTTTTGTAGTTACATTTTTGTATTGTATTATTGCTTCTATTGCAAAGAAAGTGTATATTAAAAAGTATAAAGAGTGGATTTAAAGTGAGTGGAGAAATTTCCCCACTCACTCTTTCACTTCACGTGCAATTGTACCGGTAGGAACATAGAATACATAATCATATTGCTTAGCTCCAACAGCAAAAGTCCAAAATGATTTTTTGCCATACCTTACATAAGTAACTAATTTAGCATCAGTACAGTTATCATCTTCTACTATTGAAACATTACTATCAGAAATAGTATTGAGACTATATGATTTAGAAGCATATGCAGAATCAACTTCCACATAGTAAGTATAAGAGTTAGTACCTGAAATAGATACATAATACAATCCACCTGTACCTTCTGATATAGTATCAGATTTTAAACTTACAAGTTCAGTAGTGGAAAATACATGAGGTTTTCCGTAACCACTCACAGGCTCTGCAATTCCAATAAAAAATCCACCGATGACACATACAACAGCAATTATTACAAGTGGTGTAGCAATATTTGGATCAGGTTTATTACTCCTATATATATACGCAAATATAAGTCCTACCACCAATGCTGATGCTAAAAATCCTGTTAAAATTATTCCCATAAATTTTCCTCCTTAAAAAATTTTTTTTATAAAAAATGCCTATATATCAACCTGTAAAAACAGGATAAAAAATTTGAACAATTATAAGTATATCATAGTTGCATAATTTTATCAATATTTCTTATTTTTAATGCATTACGTATACATAATGCATTAAAAATTGCATGATTTTTTTATTGCTGATTTTCCAAAAACGTGATATAAATAACATAAAAAATTTTAAGCCTAATAAAATTAAATATAAAAATTTAGGAGATGAAAATATGGGGATAATAGAATTATTACTATTAAGCATAGGACTAGGAATGGATGCATTTGCAGTAGCAATATGTAAAGGAATATCAATGAAAAAAATGGACTGGAAAAAAGCATTCATAATAGGATTATATTTTGGAGAATTTCAAGCAATAATGCCTATTATAGGATATTTTCTAGGCTCTACATTTGAAAATATAATAACTAACTTTGACCATTGGGTAGCCTTTCTTTTATTAACAATAATAGGTGGAAACATGATAAAGGATTCATTTAGCAAAGAATCTGATAATTTTTGTGATGATGTAAATTTTAAAACAATGATAGTATTGGCAATAGCTACAAGTATAGATGCATTAGCAGTTGGAATAACATTTGCATTTTTAAAAGTAAATTTGATTTTAGCGATATCACTTATAGGAATTATAACATTTATTTTGTCAATTATTGGAACTAAAGTGGGAAACAGATTTGGAGACAAATATGGAAATAAGGCAGAATTTATAGGTGGAATTATTCTTATATTATTAGGACTAAAAATATTATTAGAACATTTAGGAATATTGACAATAAATTGATAGAGGGTGTATACTTTTTTAAACTTATATAAAAAGGTAATGAAATGAAGAAAAATATATATTTATATTATGCAGCAAACACACCAGTTGACCTAGAAATATTAAAAACATTTAATGAAACAACCATTAAATACTTTGCAAATTCAAATTCAACACATGATTGGAGCATTCGTCTGTAAGCAGTCCATTAACATATTTAAAAGAACAAGGATATGAAGTTGATGTGCTAAATATTACAATCAATGGAAAAGTAGACATATAACATCTAAAAAGTCTAATAAGACAAGACACAATATTAGTATCAATTTGTTATGTTGATAGTGAGGTTGGAATTGTTCAGCCGATACATGAAACAGCAGAAATTTTAAAAGATTATCCTAATTGTTTTTTGCATGTTGACTGTACACAGGGTGTCGGAAAAATAGAATTAGATTTAAGTTATGTTGATTTAATATCATTTGCACCACATAAATTTTATGGTTTAAATGGATTTGGAGGACTTATAAAGAAAAAAGATATTGTATTAGAACACCTAATAAATAGACTAAGCAGGATAGAAGGACAGTTAGCAGGAATAACATTTATATACTTGTGTATCAGAAGACATAGAAAAGGGAAATATAGAAGTAATAGACGAATTAATAGGACTTTTTAAAATATTCAATAAATAAAACATTATATTTAGTAGATACCTAAAGTATTAAAAAACAATAAAAATTTAAGGAGGAAAAGAAAATGAAAGAAACGAATTTAAAAATAGAAGGAATGCATTGTACAGGATGTTCAACAAGATTAGAGAAAGTATTAAATAACTTAGAAGGAGTAGAAACAGCAAAAGTAATTTTAGAAGAAAAGAAAGCAACGATAAAATATGACGAAACAAAAATTAGTCTAGAAAGCATTAAAGAGGCAATTGAAGATGCTGGTTTCAAAGGAGAATAAAGGCGTTGAAAAATAATTACAATTTTGGACTGTATTAAATTCGATTTGTTGTTTAAGAAGGGAAAATATAAAATATGAAAAAAGTATTATTAAAAATTGACGGAATGACATGTAGTGCTTGTTCTTCAGGACTGGAAAAATACATAAACAAGCAAGATGGAATAAAACAAGCAACAGTAAATTTAATTATGAATAATGCAAACATAGAATATGATGACAAAAAACTAACACTAGAACAAGTGGAAAAATTCGTAGAAAAAGCAGGGTTTACTAGTTTAGGAATAGACAATTATGAAAAAGAAGAAAAGAAAAAGACGAACGAAAAATATAAACTAATTGCAATAACAATAATATCAATATTAGTATTATATATATCAATGTCACATATGGTAGGCTTGCCAGTCATTCCATTTTTAAACATGATGACACATCCAATGAATTATGCAGTATCATTATTTATTCTAACAACACTAGTTTTAATTTTAGGAAAAGACATAATAAAAAACGGATATAAAAATTTAATACACAAAACGCCCAATATGGACACACTAGTAATGATAGGAGTTTCAGCAAGTTACATTTACAGTATATATGGAACAATTCAAATTTTAAAAGGGCATGCAATGCATGTAGAAAGTCTATATTTTGAATCTGCAGCAATAGTTATATTCTTTATAGAAATCGGAAGATATGTAGAAAATAAAAATAAAGATAAAACTAAAGAAGCATTGCAACAACTGATGAGTATAACTCCCAACAATGCAGTTATTTTAAGAGATGGACAAGAAGTTACAGTAACATTAGACGAAATACAAAAAGGTGATATTGTAATTTGCAAACCAGGAGAAAAAATTGCAGTTGATGGAGAAATTACAGATGGAACAACACATATTAATGAATCATTCATAACAGGTGAAAGTGTGCCAGTAAAAAGAGAAAAAGGCTCAAAAGTAATTGCAGGAAGCATAAATTATGAAGGAACAATAAAATACAAAGCCGAAAAAATTGGTAAAGAATCAACTGTTTCAGAAATTGTAAGACTAGTCACACAAGCTACAAGTACAAAAGCACCCATAGCAAAAATAGCAGATAAAATAAGTGAATATTTCGTACCAGTAGTTTTGGTAATTGCTGTTTTAGCATTTATTTTATGGTTGTTAATTTCAAAAAATGTAGCAACTGCAATAAACATATTTGTAAGTATATTAGTCGTAGCATGTCCATGTAGTTTAGGTTTAGCAACACCACTCGCAATAGTTATAGCATCAGGTAATGCAAGCAAAAAGGGAATATTAGTAAAAACAAGTGAAACATTAGAAAATGCACATAAAGTAAAAACAATTTGCTTTGACAAAACAGGAACACTAACAAAAGGCGAATTGAGCATTTCAAAAATATATAATTACAGCAATATAGAAGAAAATGAAATATTAAAAAAAGTTGCAAGTATAGAAAAGAAATCAGAGCACCCAATAGCAAGAGCAATTGTTAAAAAAGCACAAGAAGAAAAAATAGAATTAGAAGAAATAAAAGAATTTAAGGCAATACCTGGTTTTGGAATTGAAGGAATAACACAAAATGGAGATAGATATTTAATTGGTAATAAAAAATTAATGACAAAAAACAATATCAAAATAGACAATGCACAAGACGAAAAAGATTTGGTAAATCAAGGAAACAGTATTTTATTTGTTAGCCTAAATAATGAATTAATAGCATTAATAGGAGTAAAAGATATATTAAAAGAAAATGTTATTGATGTAATACAAAAATTAAAAAACAGAAACATTGATATCGTAATGCTTACAGGTGACAATGAAAAAACTGCAGAAATTATTGCAAAAGAAATTGGGATTGATAAAGTTATTTCAAATGTTACACCAAAAGAAAAATCAGAACAAATAAAAAAATTAAAAGAAAACGGACTTGTAATGATGTGCGGCGATGGAATAAACGACAGTGTTAGCCTTGTAACAGCAGATATTGGTGTATCAGTTTCAAGTGGTACAGATATTGCAATGGATTCTTCACAAGTTATTCTTATGAATGATAATTTAGAAAAAATAAATGATTTAATTGAAATTAGTAGAAAGACTATAAGAAATATAAAACAAAATTTATTCTGGGCATTTTTCTATAATATTTGCATGATTCCAATCGCTTGTGGAATTTTACAACCATTAGGGATTACTATGAATCCGATGATAGCAGCATTTGCAATGACGATTAGTAGTTTAACTGTTGTACTAAATGCTTTGAGGTTGAGAATCTAAAAATTTTTTGTAAT
The DNA here is from genome assembly GCA_934168305.1 of uncultured Clostridia bacterium. Taxonomy (GTDB): domain Bacteria; phylum Bacillota; class Clostridia; order TANB77; family CAG-508; genus CAG-269. The sequence continues at coordinate 62,541 of CAKPNF010000001.1, forward strand.
AATAAAATTATTGAAAATTATATTAAATTATTGTATAATATGGTTCATATAGGTAATTGCTTTATTATTACTTATTTCCTTAAATCACTAATTGAGTAAGGAATACTTACTCCTAAGTTTTATCAAATATAACAATTAAACATCTATAAAAGGAGGAAACATCTATGAGTTTATCTGAAAAAAAGTATAAAATTACAGGTCGACATGGTGAGGCACAATTGCTTACTGCCAAAAATCTTTATGAGCGGGTATTAGAGGACAGTAAATCTGATTATAATTGGATTGCTTCAGCTGCAGAACTTGTTAGAGTATGTAATGAACCAGACTTTCCTGAAATGTATGCAACTAATATCAAAATTATTATATTAAATTGCTTTGCAAATTTGGAATTACAGCAGGAAAAATGCTATAATTGTAGACGAACTGACACGGAAGTGGTATACTCTTGCTATAATTCTCTATCAGAAACAGATGCAGCTATAATCAAAGTAAAAGAAAAATATTTGGCTGCAATTATAGAAGGAATTACAAGATATAGTGGGGATGAAGAACGCTTTCCGATTTGTTTTGGACCTGCATATAAAAAAACTTGCGAAGACTGGAAAAAGGCAAAGTTTCATGAGTATGTGTCCGAGACCAAAATTGATTTTAATCAATTAAGGGAAAAATTAAATACTGATTTTGAAAAGACAATAAAAAAAGCAGAAGAGAATGGAACTTTTGATGAAGATGATAAGTTAGATGGGGAACAGTTGCAATGGCATATATCTCCTTCGATTAATTAAAAAGAACTTTATTCCTTTTCCAACATATAAGTAAAGAATAAACTCAAAGTAGAGTGTTTGGATTACCAAGCACTCTTTTTTCTTTTTTTAAAAAATACTCAGTTCAAAAAATTAAAACAAAAAAATGAATGAAAATTGTAATGGAATATTAAGAAGATTTTTTGAATGGCAAGAATATAAAATTTTTTTCATAAATGTATAGAAATTTTTTGTAGTTTATTATATAATCGTGTAAAACAATTTTTGCTTTATACGAAAGGAAGAAATTTGTTGCAACTGTAACAGAATACAATTACAGAGCATATCTATCAGCTAATAAAAATAAATTATATACATAACTTTAATGTTCTTATGAAAAAAATAAAAGGGAGAAAAAGAATGAAAAATAAAATTTTAAAAATTTTAATAGCAATTTTAATAATAATAGTGATAATTGTATTATCCATATATTATTTTAATAAAAATAAAAAACAAAATAGTACAAATAATACTGAATTTACAACCGACATAAATATTGTATCATCTTTAGAAGATAAAATAACAGAAAATACAGCATGGTGTGGAACATTTAATTTAATATGGAATGATTTAAAAAATGATTTAGCAAAACAAGACATTATATTTACACCTCAATTAGAAATAGTAGAAAATTTAAATAAAGGAACATTTAATACATCATGTTTGTCCGAAGACAGCTATTATAAAGTATATGGAAGACCAACACTAGAATTAAAAGAACAAATTGAAAAAGCAATAAAAGAAAAATTTAATGAAACAAGTGATATATTAGGAGATTTCAATTGGAATGATAAAAATCCAGAAGATTATTTTTTGTACTCTATGTTAAAAAAAGAATTTGAATTTCCAAAAGTGTTTTCAAAACTAGAAAATGGTACATTTGGAGATTACGAAAATGTAAGATATTTTGGAATAAATAAATCAACAGATGAAAAGGTAAGGGAACAAGTACAAGTATTATATTATAATTCAAAAGAAGATTTTGCGATTAAATTAATAACAAAATCTAATGATGAAGTGATAATATCTAGGGGAAATAATAAAGACACATTTTTAGATATATATAATGAAATACAAAGTAATAGTAAAAAATACAATGGAAACAAAGAATTAGGAGAAAAAGATAATGTTCAAATTCCAAATATAAATTTAAACTTAAAAAATGAATTTAGAGAATTAGAAAACAAACCATTTTTATTTTCAAATGGTAAAGAATATGAAATTGAAAAAGCTTTACAAACAATCAAATTCTCTTTAGATGAAAAGGGTGGAAAAATTAAAAGTGAAGCAGGAATGATGCTAAAAGAAACTAGTATGGCTCCAACTGAAAAAATAAGAAATTTTATAGTTGATGATACATTTTGTCTATTTTTAAAAGAAAAAGGCAAAGATTTACCATATTTTGCAGCCAAAATTTCAGACATATCAAAAATACAAAAGGAAGTAGCAAAAAGTGAATAAAAAAATGTAAAAAAAATTATAAATGGTAAAATTAAATTACCGTTTTTGGAAAAATAAAAGACACATAATTAAAACTTATGATACAATGTTGGTGTCGAATCAAACATTGAAAGAAGGTAATAATTATGTGTCAACAAAATAATAACACAAAAAGTAAAAAAGGTAAACACTTAGAATATAGTGAAAGACAATCAATAGAAAGGTGGTTTAATAGAGATAAACGTACAAAGGTTGAAATAGCAGAACTTCTAGATAGAACAGAAAAAACGATAAGAAATGAAATAAAAAGAGGATTAGTAAAAAATTTAACAACAGAATTAATAGAAATATGGGTATATAGTGCAGATGTAGAACAACAAAAATACGAATATTATTTAAGAGCAAAAGGACCAAAATTAAAAATAGATAATGATTATGAATTAAAGGAATACGTAGAAAAATCAATAAAAGAAGATAGAAAATCACCAGAAGTAATTGTAAAAAAAATAAAAAAATCTCTTTACAAAAAAAATCATAAATAGTATAATGTAGAAGAAAAATAAGTACATAAAATAAAATTTTATAGCACAAAAGAAATGAGGTAAAAGACTATGAATTTCAAAAGAAGAAGTGAAAAAGGTATCACACTTGTGGCATTGGTTATAACAATTATTATTCTTATCATTTTGGCAGGTGTTAGCATAAACGCATTAATTGGAGAAAATGGTTTAATAGGCAGAGCAAAATTGGCAAAAGGACAATATACTAATGCAACAATAGATGAACAAGAAAAATTAAATGAATTGGAAGCACAACTTGCAATGGGACAAAAACCAGGACTTCCAGAAATTACTACTGATACAGAAGTAGGAGTACAAGTAAAATTATCAGATAAATGGGCAACAGAAACTGGAAGATATATTTCAACTTCAACAGGACTTGAAGTAACATCTGCTACAAAAGTTGCAACTGTATATGCAGTATCAATAGGTGGAGGAGAATGTGTACCTGTACCATATGGATTTTATTATGTAGGAGGAAATCTTGATACTGGTGTAATAATATCAGATAATGAAGCAGATAAATATGATGGAACAACAGATAAAACAACATATGAATATACAACAAGTTTAACAGGAAATCAATTTGTATGGATACCTTGTACAACAAATTCAAGTGATACATCAAAAACATTATACACAAAAACATCTTGGGGAAAACAAAATGCTGAATGGGATACAACAACTCCAAAAGCAGAAGTACAACAAATAGAAAAATATGGTGGATTTTATGTAGGAAGGTATGAAGCAGGACTTGCAAGTACAATTACAGAATTTACAACAAATCAAAAACATACAGGTTCAAATCAAGTATATAATTTAGATGGAGTTCCACAAAGTAAAGCAGGAGTTGTTCCTTGGATGTTTATAGATTGGACACATTCAAAAGCAAATGCAGAAAGTATGTATAATAATAACTATGTAAGTAGTGGTTTGATTACAGGAACACAATGGGATGTAATATTAAATACATTAATAAATAAAACAGACTTAACAAGTACTGATATGACAAATTCAAGTGCTTGGGGAAATTATATGAATAATTCAATATCATATACAGGAAGATTAGCAAGAGTAGATTATGGCACAACAAATTCAAGTGCTTGGACTTTAAAACCATTCGGAACGCTAACTTCAGGAACAACAGCAACTTATAGTAGTAATAATGGAGATTTATTAACAACAGGTGCAAGTGCAACAACAGAGAAATATCATATATATGATATAGCAGGTAACTTATGGGAGTGGACAGAAGAAGATTCACATTATGCAACTAGCGGACAGTACCGCGTGCATCGTGGAGGCAGTTACATTTACGCTTCTAGCGATTTTCCTGCGTGCTACCGCGGTTGCGCTTCTGTTAGCGGCACTTATCATGACATCGGTTTCCGTGCGGTACTTTATATCAAGTAGAACTGAATGCTTAAAAGCGATACGCATAAACATATAGAAAATTAGAATAAGGGCAGAAATTATGAATTCTGCCCTTAAAGTTTGGAAAGGAAAATAAAAAATGAGCGATAATAAGAAAACGGAGTTGCAACTAATTCCGAAATCTGAAACATACATACAATATATGATAGATGTAATATTCAAACTACCACGAACAGAAAAATTTAGTATGGGAACAGAATATAAAACATCAATGTATAAAATGCTTGAAAGTATAATGTTGTTGAGTAAAGTGTCTGATGAGCAGAAATTAAATTTGATAAATCACATAGACGCACAATTAAATACTTAAAGAATCTTGTTAAGAATAATGTATAAAAATAGATGGATTGATGATAAAAAATTTAAGGTTGCATCAGACCTAATATATGAACTAGGAAAAATAATTGGAGGCTTATTAAAATACTATGGCAAAAACAATAAGAAATGAATTTGACAAGAAATTAACTTATGATAATTTAAGAAAAGCACATTTTGAAAGTAGAAAATGCAAAAGACTAAAAAAAAGATATAATTATGTTTGAACTAAAACAAGAAGATCATATTAGATATTTGTATGAAGAATAAAAAAATGGAACATACAAACATTGGTGGTTACACAACATTTTATATTAGAGAGCCAAAATTGAGAAAAATAGAAAAATCTAGGCTATATAAGATATGCAAATGTATATAATCTAGCTAATAAATTATTTTATTAGTTACTTATATATGGGATAAATCAATTGCACGCGTGATTCGTGGAGGCTGTTACATAGACGCTTCTAGAGATTACCCTGCGTGCTACCGCAATGGCAATAACACTGTTAGTTGGACTAGTTATAATATTGGTTTCCGTGCGGTACTCTAATATTATTCTAGATTATATATTTTAAGGAATATATACAATGAAATATTAGATATTAAAGAGGTTTATTCCATCCTAGTAAATAGGTAAAAATGAAACAGCAGAAGATATGACACAATTTAGAGCATTTTTTAATGAGTGGTTTTTAAGAGATTGTTCAAAAAAAGTTAAAAATGGTAAAAAGACAAAAGCAAAAGCAGGAAAAGTAATGACAACTTATGCAACTTATGGATATAAGAAAGACCCATTAGATAAAAATCATTATATTATTGATATGTAACAGCAGATGATTTTTTTATAGGAGCAAGAAGAATGGAAACACAATATGGGACATTATGGAAAAAAGCAGAACTTAATGACAAATATTTAGATACAACAAAAAATGGAATAGATGCTCATATGGCATTAAATACAGAATGGGGAACAGTAGCATTGCTAACAGACTCAATATTTGGTGTTGGAACAGCTATATCAGGGGCTGGTGATAGTAAAACTTCAACAGGAAATGAAAGTGGAGTTTATAATTTAGCTAATGAAAAATGCGAATATGTAGCAACAATATATGGAGGTAAAACAAATGAGAACAATAAAATTATAGGAAATTATGATTCAAGGTATTATAATAATTATACAAGTCAGACATCAAAACCAGGAGATGCATTAAATTATACAAATTGGCTAGAATCGAATACACAGAGTTGGATTAGTTTAGGTAATCCTGTTTTTGCGCGTAACGGTTGGGGTTTATTTGGGTATCATCCTGTAGATGGACGTGCGGTTATCGACTGTAGTATTCGTGCTGTAGTTGTATGTGGAAGCGAACTCTAAAAAAGTATAGTGAATAAAGCTTCTTTGAGAATTACAAATAGAAATTATTAAAACTCTCTATTTAGAGAGTTTTTTAATATTTATTTAATTGTAATAAAATAATAAAAAAACTCTTGACTTGGAGCTAACTCCAAGTATTATATATAATATATAAGGAAAAGGAAATTTGGGTCCAGGACTTAAATTCCCGAAAAAATAAGGAGGAATTGAAAATGGAAAAACAAACAGCAGGGAGAAATCAATTAGGAGAATTTGCACCAAAATTCGCAGAACTAAATGATGATGTATTATTTGGTGAAGTATGGGCAAGAGAAGACAAAATATCAACAAAAAATAGATGCATGATAACAATAGCAGGATTAATAGGAAAAGGTATGTTAGACAATTCATTTAAATACCACTTAATGAATGCAAAAAAACATGGAATAACAAAAGAAGAAATGGCAGAGATAATAACACACTTAGCATTTTATTGTGGATGGCCAAATGCGTGGGCTGCATTTAATATGGCAAAAGAAGTTTATTCAGAAGATGAAGAAAAAGAAGAACATGGAGGTATGTTTGGTCTTGGAGAATCAAATGTGAACTATGCACAATATTTTATAGGAAATTCATATTTAAAACCATTGACTGAGCCTGGAAAATCAAGTATATTTATAGCAAATGTAACTTTTGAACCAGGATGCAGAAACAACTGGCATATTCACCACAGCACAAAAGATGGAGGACAAATACTAATTTGTGTAGATGGAGAAGGTTGGTATCAAGAAGAAGGAAAACCAGCACAGAGCCTAAAAGAAGGTGACGTTGTTGTAATTCCTGCAAATGTAAAACATTGGCATGGTGCTAAAAAGAATAGTTGGTTTAGTCATTTGGCATTAGAAGTACCAGGCGATAATACGTCAAATGAATGGTGTGAAAAAGTTACTGATGAAGAGTATGAAAAATTGGAGGAATAAAAATGACAATAGCAGAAGTAAGTAAAAAATATGATATTACACCAGATACATTAAGATATTATGAAAGAGTTAGGTTATTAACAAATGTACCAAGAAATCCAAATGGTATAAGAAATTATGATGAGCAGGCTTGTAAAAGAATTGAATTTGTAAAATGTATGAGAAATGCAGGGGTAGAAATTGAAATTCTAATAGAATACATGAATTTGTTTGAACAAGGAAAAAGCACTGTAAAAGCAAGAAAAAGTTTGCTAGAAGAACAAAGAGAAAAATTACTAGAAAAACAAAAACATATTACAGCAACTTTAAAAAGATTAGATTATAAAATTGAACTTTATAACGAAATAGAAGCAGGTAAAAGAAAAGATTTTACAGAAGAAATATAAAACTAAGGAGGATTTATAATGTTAGAAATTTTAAATAAAATAAATGAACCAAAAGATTTAAAAGGTTTATCAAAAGAAGAATTAGAAAAATTATCAGGAGAAATAAGAGAAATCTTATTAAAAAAATTAAGTATACATGGAGGACACTTTGGACCAAACTTTGGAATGGTAGAAGCAATAATTGCAATGCACTATGTATTTGAATCACCAAAAGACAAATTTGTATTTGATGTATCACACCAAAGCTATCCACACAAAATATTAACAGGAAGAAAAGACGCATTCATATACGAAGATAAATATGATGATGTAACAGGTTACACAAATCCAAATGAAAGTGAACACGACTTATTTAATGTAGGACACACATCAACATCAATAAGTCTTGCATCAGGATTAGTAAAAGCAAGAGATGTAAAAGGTGAAAATTACAATGTTGTAGCAGTTATTGGAGATGGTTCATTAAGTGGTGGAGAAGCACTAGAAGGACTTGACTTTGCAGGAGAACAAAATAGTAATTTTATTATAATTGTAAATGATAATGACATGTCAATTGCAGAAAATCATGGAGGACTATACAAAAACTTAAAACAATTAAGAGAAACAAACGGAACTTGTGAATGCAATTTATTTAAAGCAATGGGACTAGACTACGTTTATTTAAATGAAGGAAATAACCTAGAAAAATTAATAGAAACATTTTCAAAAATCAAAGATATAGACCATCCAATAGTTGTACACATCAACACTCAAAAAGGAAAAGGATACAAAATAGCAGAAGAAAATAAAGAAGAATGGCACTGGACAATGCCATTTGACATCGAAACAGGTAAATCTAAATTCACATTTGATGGCGAAGACTATGGAAACCTTACAGGAAAATATCTATTAGAAAAAATGAAAAAAGATCCAAAAGTTGTTACAATAGTAGCAGGTGTTCCAACAAATATAGGATTTACAAAAGACAGAAGAATTGAAGCGGGAGACCAATTTGTAGATGTTGGAATAGCAGAAGAACATGCAGTAGCCTTAGCATCTGGAATTGCAAAAAATGGTGGAAAACCAATATTTGCAACACACTCAAGCTTTATGCAAAGAACATATGACCAATTATCACAAGACTTATGTATAAACAATAATCCTGCAACAATTTTAGTAAACACTGCTTCAGTATATGGATTAAATGATGTTACACATTTAGGTTTATATGATATTCCAATGATTTCAAATATTCCAAACATGGTATATTTAGCACCAACATCAAAAGAAGAATATTTTGCAATGCTAGACTGGTCAATAGAGCAAAATGAACATCCAGTTGCAATTCGTATTCCTTGCAATGGAGTTATATCAGATGATAGAAAAGTTGATACAGATTACAGCAACATAAATAAATTCAAAGTTGAAGAAAAAGGAGAAAAAGTTGCAATAATTGCATTAGGAGATTTCTATCAATTAGGAGAAGAAGTTTCAAAAGAATTAAAAGAAAAATTAAACATAAATGCAACTTTAATCAACCCTAGATATATCACAGGGATAGACAAAGAATTGTTAGAAGGAATAAAAGCAAATCATAATGTTGTTATAATTCTTGAAGATGGAATTTTACAAGGTGGATTTGGAGAAAAAATTGCAAGTTTCTACGGTGATAGTGATGTCAAGGTTAAAAATTATGGAATTGAAAAGGCTTTTTATGATAAATTTGATGCAAATGAATTGCTAAAAGAAAATGGTGTTTCTAAAGAGCAAATTGTAAAAGATGTAGAAAAAATGCTTTAGAAAATTTCAAGAAAATAATTTTAAACAAGAGAGAAAATTCAAGGCAAAATAGTTTTTGTCAAAGGAAGGAATGATAGTAAAATGGAAAATAGTAAAAAATTAATTGTATATTATTCATATACAGGACACACAAAAATGATAGCTGAAAGCATACAAAAAGAATTAAATTGCGATATTTTGGAAATAAAACCGGTAAAACCATATTCAACAGACTATCAAACGGTTGTAGACGAAGAACAAAATAACAGCAGTGTAAATAAAGTACCAGAAATACAGAAAATAGACAAAGATATAAGCAAATATGATGAAGTTATTGTAGGAAGTCCAGTTTGGTGGTACACAATAGCGCCAGTTATTAGAACATTTTTAACTCAAAATGATTTAAAAGGGAAAACAATAAAACCGTTTGCTACAAATGCTGGCTGGCTTGGACATACATTTCAAGAAATACAAAAATTATGCCCAGATTCAAAGGTAGAAAAGGGTATGAATATTGTATTTACTGAAGATTATAATGAAAATCAATTGGTGACTTCACCAGATGAAATTGATAAATGGATTAAAGAATTATAGTTTTTTAAGCAGATAATTAGTTGATAATTATCTGCTTTTATGATATAAAACTAATAAAAAAGGAAGAAAAGTATGGAATACAAAGATAATAAAAACAGATGCAAATGGTGTAATCCCAAAAACGACTTATATATAAAATATCATGACGAAGAATGGGGACAACCATCATATGAAGACAAATATCTATTTGAAATGCTAATACTAGAATCATTTCAAGCAGGATTATCATGGGAATGCGTATTAAATAAAAGAGAGTCATTTAGAAAAGCATTTGATAATTTTGATATAGATAAAATATGCAATTACGATGAAAAGAAAATTAAAGAATTATTAGAAAATCCTAATATAATTAGAAATAAACTAAAAATAAATGCTACTATAAATAATAGCAAAATATTTAAAGAAATACAAAAAGAATATCAAACATTTTCTAATTACATATGGCATTTTGCAAAAAATAAAGTCATATACGAAAATGATAAAACAAGTTCGGAATTATCAGATACAATTTCAAAAGACTTGAAAAAGCATGGAATGAAATTTGTCGGAACAACAATTATTTATTCTTATTTGCAGGCTATTGGATTAATAAATTCACATGAAGATGAGTGCTTTTTAAAAAACTGACCACAAAATTGCAAGAAAATAGCCAAAAATACTACACAAATAAAATAAAATGTGATAAAATAAGAAAGATTTATAAAAATAGAAAATTTAAAACAAATATAAACAAAAATAAAGGAGGAATTAAAATGTCAGGACATAGCAAATGGCACAACATACAAGCAAAGAAAGGAAAAGCAGACGCAGCAAGAGGAAAAATCTTTACAAAATTAGGAAGAGAACTATTAATAGCAACAAAAGAAGGTGGACCAGACCCAGCAGGAAACTCAAAATTAAAAGCAGTTATAGCAAAATGTAAAGCAGCAAACATGCCAAACGACACAATAAACAACGCAATCAAAAAGGCATCAACAAGTAACGAAAACTATGAAGAAATAGTATATGAAGGATATGGACCAAACGGAGTTGCAGTAATTGTAGAAACATCAACAGACAACAAAAACAGAACAGCAGCAGACGTAAGACACGTATTTGACAAAGCAGGTGGAAACTTAGGAACAACAGGATGTGTATCATACATGTTTAATAAAAAAGGTGTAATAGTAATAGAAAAAGCATCAACAGAAATGTCAGAAGACGATGTAATGATGCTAGCACTAGATGCAGGAGCAGAAGACTTCTCAGCAGACGAAGAAGTATATGAAATAACAACAGAACCTTCAGATTTCACACAAGTAAGTGAAAAATTAGAAGAAGCTGGATTAGAATTCTTAGAAGCAGGTGTTCAAATGGTTCCAACTACAACAGTTCAATTAGACGAAAAAGGTGTAGAAAAAATGGAAAGATTAATAGAACGACTAGATGAACTTGATGATGTAGCAAACATCTATCATAACTGGGAAGAATAAAGAGGGATTGAGGGGCCACCACACAAAATCCCTCTTTTATTTAATTTTTGTATAAAGTAAACATTTTAAATTTTTTATAAAAAAGAGGGATTTTGTGTGGTGGCCCCTCAATCCCTCATTTAGGAGATATATATGGGAAAAACACCAGTAGAAAAAAACAAAGAATATATAGTAGAAATAATTGATAATGGATTTGAAGGAGAAGGAATTGCAAAAATAGACAATTTTACAATTTTTATTAATGGTGCAATAAAAGGAGAAAAAGTAAAAATACTAATTGTAAAAGTTTTATCATCACATGCATTTGGAAAAATAGTAGAAATACTAGAAAAATCATATGCCAGACAAGAAGTAGACTGCACAACATATAAAAGATGTGGTGGATGCAACATGAGACATATAAAATATGAAGATACACTAAAAATGAAACAAAATGCAGTTCAATCATTAGTAAATAAAACACTAAAAAACAAAATTCAAGTCAAGCCTACACTAGGCATGGAAAATCCATTACATTACAGAAATAAAGCACAATATCCAATAGGTATAAATAAGAATGGAGAGCCAGTAATTGGCGTATTTGCGAATAGAACACATGAAGTAATAACTATGGAAAAATGCTTAATTCAAAATCCAATATCAGAAGAAATAGCAAAAACAGTATTAGAATTTATAAAGAAAAATAAAATTTCAATATATAACGAAAAAACAGTAAAAGGACTATTTAGACACATTGTAATAAAAGTTGGAATAAAAACAAATGAAGTAATGTGTATATTAGTTATAAACGGTAACAAAATTCCAAAAGAAGATGAATTAGTAGAAATTCTAACACAAAAATATCCTAATATAAAAACAATAGTAAAAAATATAAATACCAAAAACACAAATGTTATATTAGGAAAAGAAAATATCAATATATATGGAAATGGATATATTGAAGATAAATTAGGAGAATATACGTTTAAAATATCACCACTTTCATTTTACCAAGTAAACCCTGTACAGGCTGAAAGACTTTACAATATTGGCGTAGAGGCAGCAAAAATAACAAAAAATGATACAGTGTTTGACTTATATTGTGGTATTGGAACAATTTCATTATTTATGGCAAAACATGCTAAAAAAGTGTATGGAGTTGAAATTGTAGAACAGGCAATTAAAGATGCAAAAGAAAATGCAAAAATTAATAATGTTGATAATGCTGAATTTATTGCAGGTGATACGGAAATTGTTTTGGATGACCTAATAAATAACAAAAATATTATTCCGGATGTTGTTATGATTGACCCTCCAAGAAAAGGGCTTGATAATAAATCTATTGATAATATTTTAAAGATTAAACCTGATAGATTTGTGTATATTAGTTGTAATCCTGCTACTTTGGTTAGAGATTTGGCTAAATTTGAAGAGGTTTATGATGTTAAAGAGATTCAACCAGTAGATATGTTCCCTTTTACAGGACATGTTGAATGTGTATGTGTTCTAAATCTTAAATAAAACCTTGTATTTCAAGGAAAATCAACTGTTCAGTGCCTAACTCATACCATATTAGGTGGTATGGGTTTAACTAAACAAAATAAAAAGTAGAGATTATAGGAGAAATAAAAAATGGTATTTAGTATTTTAGCATTATTAGCAGTGTGTATTAGTATATGTATTAAAGATAGAAAAAAATCATTATATGTTCAATCATTAAACTGCTTTTTTGAAGCAATATATGATTTTTTAATATCTGCTTTTACAGGCGCAATTTTAAGTATAATAAATTTAATAAGGACTTTTATATTTATAAATAAAAATAAATTTAGTAAATCTGTATATTTAATAATACTATTTATTTTTGAAGGAATAATTATGATAAATTGTTATTTTTCATGGACAGGGTGGGTTTCGCTATTACCAACAATTGGTTCAATGATTAGATCATATTGTCTATGGCAATCAAATATGAAATTAGTTAGAATATCTGGAATAACAACAGGAATTTTATACGGCTCTTATTATATTTATTACCATAGTTGGTTCATGGTATTAGGTGATTTTATTTTATTACTTACAGGAATATACACACTTTACAAAAATGATATAAGGAGGAAAAGTAACAATGAAGTTATATGTAATTAGACATGGAAACACAGATAGTAATAGATTAGATATATATAATGGAAAATTATTAAATGAAGATATAAATAATATTGGAATAAAACAAGCACAGGAAGCATCTAAAAAAATTAAAAATTTAAATTTAGATTTGATTATTTGTTCACCACTTTTAAGAACAAGACATACCTGTGATATTATAAATTCTAATAAGATAAAAGTAATATATGATGATCGAATAGAAGAAAGAAATTGTGGAGTTTTAACAAATACGAAAATCGATAATTTTTATTATACGGAATATTGGAATTATTATTCTAAAGTTAAAATCGATAATTTAGAAACAGTTCCAGAATTATTTAAAAGGGTTAATTTATTTTTAGATGAAATCAAGAAAAAATATAGTGGTCAAAATATACTTTTAGTAACACATGGTGGTGTAGCTAGAGCAATCCATTTTTATTTTAATGAATTGCCAGAAGATGGACAGGTGGAAAAATATTTGCCAGATAATTGTGAAATAAGAGAATATAGTTTTAATTAATTTAAATAAAAATAGATATATGTATAATACACATTCAACCATTAAGAGTGTTTATTATGTAGATATAAAAAGCAACTATTCATAATTAACGAACACGGCATGTGGAGTGTGTAGCAGTGCTACATCTAAAAGATTATATCTAAATTTGAAGATGTATGATTTAGAAATAGTTAAGAAAGGAATAAAACATGGGAAAAGTTTTAAAAATAAGAGAAGTAGGAGATCCTATTCTTCAAAAAAAATGTGATGAAATAGATATAAAGAACATAAATAGAGAAATTTTAGACATCATAGAAGATTTAAAAGCAACATTGGAATTCGGTACAGGACTAGGCGTAGCCGCACCGCAAATAGGAGTAAATAAGAGAATAATTGTAGTAGGGGCTAAAAAAGAAAACATAAAATATAATGATGCAGAAGAAATACCAATAACTGCAATGATAAATCCAATTTGGAAAAAAATATCAGAAGATACTGACATACAATATGAAGGATGCATGAGTGTTCCAGTAATTAGGGGAAAAGTAGAAAGATATAAAAATATAGAATTAACTTATTTTAACGAAAATGGAGAAAAAATTGTAAGACAAGTGAATGGATTTTTTGCAAGACTTGTTCAACATGAATGTGACCACTTAGATGGTATTGTATTTTTAGAAAAAGTAAAAGAACATAATGGTTTTGCAACAGTTGATAATATAAATAAATATAATTTAAGATATAAAGAAAGAATTTAGACATGAAAATTTATAATATTAAACCAGAAGATTATAAAATAAAAATAGTTATGAAAGGTGAAAATATGAAATTACCTACAAGTATAGAAAATAGACTAAATGAAAACATTGTAGAAAAAGCAAGAAACAATATGTTAACGAAATTATTTGTTTCTATTCAGATAATGACCCATAGTAGAAATCAAATTTTCACTTTTCAAAACTATACAGATTTATTTTTGAAATAAAATTTTTAAGTCAAAAAAATAAAAAAATTATATAAATACTTGTCGGAAAGTCTCGTAAATGATATAATATTTACGAGACTTTCCGACAAAGGAGAAAAAAGATGGATAATATAGAAAGAATTGAAAAATTATTAAAAAAGAATAATGGAATTATAACAACAAGTGAGGTTGAAAAAATAGGAATTAATAGCAGAGTTTTAACAAGGATGATAGAAAAAGGAATAATAGAAAGAGTTGCAAGAGGAATTTATATAAGTACTGATACATTAGAAGATAAATATTTTATTACACAAGCTATTTGTAAAAAAGGAATATTCTCGCATGAAACCGCTTTATATTTTCATGACTTGTGTGATAGAACACCAATAAAATATCAATTAACCATACCAAGTTATTATAATCATACACTTATAAAAAATAAAAATTATGAATTCTTTTATTTAAAAGAAGAATTGTATGAAGTTGGTATAACAGAAATGATAACACCGTATGGAAACAAAATAAGAGTATATGATTTAGAAAGAACAATTTGTGATATTATTAGAAACAAAAAAAGAATAGAAATAGCATTATTTACAGATGCAATGAAAAGATATGCAGAAAGAAAAGATAGAAACTCAATTAGATTACACAAATATGCGAAATTATTTAATATTGAAGATGAGATAAGAAAATATTTGGAGGTGTTGCTATGATTGCTAAAAATAGAGCACAATTAAAAGCATGGATAAAAAAAGTGTCATCAAAAGTTGACGTAAATGAAAATATTATTTTACAAAACTACATGCTAGAAAGATTATTGGAAAGAATTTCAGTATCAGATTACAAATATAAATTTGTATTAAAAGGTGGAATGTTAATAACCGCTATAGTTGGAATAGATATGAGAAATACATTGGATATGGATACGACAATAAAAGGATTTGATTTAGAAAAAGACAACCTAGAAAATATATTAAATGAAATATTCAATATAGATTTAGATGATGGAGTTACTTTTGAATTTACAAATATAAAGGAAATAAGACAAGAAGACGAATATGGAGGATATAGAGTTTCATTAAATGCTAAATTTGACAAATTAGTTGTACCAATGAAATTAGATATAACAACAGGAGATGTTATTGTACCTAAAGAAGTAAATTATAAATTTGGTTTGATGTTTGAAAATCGTTCTATAGAAATACTTGCATATAATATGGAAACTGTAATAGCAGATAAATTTGAAACAATTATATCAAGAAATGTTGATACAACTAGAGCAAGGGATTTTTACGATATATATATACTTTGGACTACACAGTCACAAAATTTTAATAAGGAATTATTAGGACAAGCGATTGTAGAAAAATTTAAATATAGAGAATCTACAGACAAATTAAACAATATAGATGAGATAATGGGAGTTATAAAAGAAAGTGATGCTTTAAAAGAACACTGGAAGAATTACCAGTCTAAATTTAGTTATGCAGAAGATATTAGCTATGAAGATACAATAGAAGTGTTAGAAAAAATAATAAATTTATTAAGACAGAAATAAATTTTTGTAATTAATAAAAAAATTCATGAAAAAGAATGAAGGGTTATGGAAAATAATTATATTGAATTAGATTGGGATTTAGTTGAAAAAATATATGTTGATAAAGCAAAAATACTAAAGAGAATTGCATATAAAAGAGTTCATAATATAGAAGTTGCAGAGGATATTGTGCAAAATACAATGGAATCAATCTGCAAAATAGTAAATAAAAATAATAGAATATACAATTTGGATGCATGGATAAATACAATATTAAAATATAGATGGATAGATGTTTATAGAAAAAACAATTCTATACAGTATTTTTCTAATGATGTTATAGAAAATTGTTTGATAGAGGAAGAGATAGATACAATTGAAAATATAAATTTATATCATGCATTAAAAGATTTGGAAGAATTGGATATGAAATTTATTATATATAAATTTATTTATGGCTTTAACAATACAGAAATTTCTAGAATTTTTGGATGTTGTAGTCAAACAGTAACAAGGAAAATAAATAAAGCATTGGAAATAATGAGAAACAAATTAAGAATAGAGTAAAAGAAACAAAAAATAGGAGGAGAATATGTCATTTGAAGCAGGGGGAAGAACAGACAAAGCAGGAAATAGATTTGAAATAAGATATTTTATATTACAATTATTAAAAGTAATAGAAGAAGAAATAAGAAGTGCAACATTAGAGGCTTTGGGTGATGATGAAAAAGGTACAGATATTTGGATTGAAAATAAAAATGGAACAAGAGAAAGTCAACAATGCAAAGGAAGATATGGAAACAATGATAATTGGAATTTTTCTGCCATGGATCAATACGAAATTTTTAAAAATTGGAAATATCAATTAGATAGAGATAATAACTTTTTCGTTAGTTTAGTATCTCCAATTTCATTTATAGTTTTTGAAGACCTAATAAAAAGAGCTAAAAATACAAGTGATAATCCAAGAGACTTTTATGAAAACCAGATAAAAAAGTCTGATGATAAAATGACAAATTGTTATAGTAATTATTGCAAAAGAATGAAATTAAATCCAGAAGATGAAAGAGATTTGATTCAGAGTATTGATTATTTAAATAGAACGAATTATCATCAAATACCAGATGAAGAACTAAAAAATATTATTTTGAATAAAATAAAATATTTATTTATAGGTGATACTGAAATAATATATAATTGTTTTGTTGAACTGGTGCTAGATGAAAATATCTTAGCACAAAAAATAGATGTTATATATCTAGATAATTTTATAAAATCCAAAAATATAATGTTTAGAAATTTATCGAAAGATGATAGAATTCTTCCAAGAATAACAGAATTAAACAATGAATATAATCAGTTTTTTTCTCCAATTAATGGTAATTTGATAGAAAGAGAAGAATTTACAAAATGCAAGGAATTAATTGAAGAAGGTAAATCTATAATTATTCATGGAAAAGCAGGATATGGAAAAAGTGGTATTACACAATTAATTATTCAGTATTGCGAACAAAAAACAATACCTCATATTGCAATAAAATTAGATAAAAGAGTTCCAAGAGACAATGTAGAAGAATGGAGTAAAAAACTAGGATTGCCAACATCAATAGGATTTTGCATAGATAGTATTTCTAAAGATAAAAATGCAGTGATAATTTTAGATCAGTTAGATGCGTTAAGGTGGACACAGTCACATTCTAGAGATGCGTTATTAGTATGTACAGAGTTAATAGAACAAATAAAAAAACTTAATTTTGAAAGACAAAATAAAATTTCGATTATTTTTGTGTGTAGAACCTATGATTTGGAAAATGATAATAGCATTAAATTGTTGTTTAAAGATGAGAGAAAAGAAAAAATTTGGAAAAAAATAAATGTAGAAAAATTCTCGAAAGAGATGCTAAAATCATTAATAGGAACGGAATATGCTGGGTTCTCAAAAAAATTACAAGAATTACTTAGAATTCCAAGCAACTTGTACATATGGAGCAAATTAGATAAAAATCAAAGATATGATGATTGTAATACTACTAATATGTTAATACAAAAATGGTGGAGTCAATTATTGCAAAAAGCAAATGAATTAGAAATTAGTGAAAAAGAATTACAAGAATGTAAGAATAATATAGTAACAGTATTAGATAAGGCAGGAAGAATAAGCATATTAAGAAAATTTTTAGATGTTAATGCTAGTGCTTTAGATTATTTATATTCAAATGGTTTCTTAATTATAGAGAATAATATTGTATCATTTACGCATCAAAGTTTATTAGACTATTTCTTAGAGGAAAATATGTTATATAAATATCAAAATGGAAACAATATTGAAGATATAATTGGAGACAAATCAAAACAAATACCTGCAAGAAGATATCAAATTCAAATGCTTTTGGAAGACTTAGCTAATAGTGATACACAAGATTTTATTTGTGTTGGAAGAGAATTATTGGAATCTAATAATATAAGATTCTATATAAAATATGTGTTTTTTGAAGTCTTGGGACAAATTACAGATATTGATTATGACATAGAACAATTTATTTTAGAATATTATGACAATCAAATGTATGGTGTTCATGTCCTAAATAATGTCATATATTCGCATCCTCAATATGTCAGAATATTAATTAAAAATGGAATTTTTGACATTTGGATGAAAGATGATAAAAAGAAAGATATATGTATTAATTTATTAGGAAGTATTAAAGAAAAATATTGTGTGGAAGATGTAAAATTCATAGAAAAGTATTTATTCAATTGTGAAGAAGATGATAAAAAAATATACAGGTGTTTTAATTATGATATAAATGACGACATAGATGAAATGTTTGAATTAAGAATGAAACTATATAATAAATATCCGGAATTAAGTGATGAATACATTAATTTAAAGAAAATGTTACAAGACAATGAATTAAGAGCAATAAGATTAATAAAATTTTGGCTTGATAATAAAGTAAAGAACAAAAACAAGAGAATATATAAATATGAAGAAGAATTGATTACAGAAGAATCAGATATTATTGTTAATAACGATGAAAAAATAATTGAAATATTATTGCCATGCATACCAAAAGAAACTAAAACGCATTTTGGAGATTGGACAGGTAGACATAGATTTTCTATTGGAATAGAAAGAGCTTGTGTTGAATTAATAAAAAAAGCAAATGCTAATTTAATAAAACGAAATCCAGATAGATTTTTAGAAATATATGAAATATATATGGGAAAAGGTTATCCAATATTTAATGAATTTATACTGAATGGATTAGAAAGGTTACCGGTAAAATATAGTGACTATGTTATTGGATATTTATGTGCTGATTTTAAAAAGAATATTTTTGATGAAAGTAGTGGAAATGGTGATGAGTTGTTATTAACCAAAAATATCCTGAAAAAACATTCAGTTAAATGCAGTAAAGAAGTTTTTGAAAACTTAGAAGAAAAAATATATTTTTATCAAGAAGATAAAATAGTCGAAATATATAAGAGGATTCGAGAATATAAATTAAATTATACATCTAAAAGAATGTATTGGGATTGCTGGGGAAATGTACAAGTTGAACTTTTGCCATATTTACCATATCAAAGATTAAATTATAAAACACGACAATTAATGAAAGTGCTTAATCGCAAATTTAAAAAAGGTAGCAATTATTACAAGTACGATAATGGGCATAGTGGTTCAGTATGGTCTCCAATAAGTAATAAAAATTTAAGTAATAAACAATGGATAAGACTATTTTCAAATAAAAAATTAGAAAATTTAAAGAGACATACTTGGAAAGAAGTAACCGGTGGCTTTATAGAAAGTAGTATGAGAGAGTTTACCAATAGTTTTAATCAAGCAGTTTCTAATGAACCAATAAGGGTGATTAATTTAGTTTTATCTAATTCAAATATCATATTGAATGAATTTGTAGATGCACTATATAGTGGATTACAATCAAGCGAAAACATAGATAAAGTTCCAATAGATCTATTAGAAAAAGTGTTTAAAGTATTTCCGTGTGATAATGAATCGCAGAGAGCTAATTGTATCTGTTGGATAATTTATAAAAGAAAGAATATAAATTGGTCTCAGAATACATTAAATTTATTAAAGAATATAGCAATAAATCATAAAGATCCAATAATGGGGAAGCCTAATATAAAAAATGATAAAGATAAAGAAATTAAAAGCATAGATATGTTACAAAGTAATTCACTTAATTGTACAAGAGGTGAGGCAGCACAAGCAATAGGACATCTTTTATGGGAAAACATAGAATTATTTGAAGAATTTAAAGAAACAATCCAATTATTAAGTGAAGATATTAATCCTGTAGTGAGATTTGCAAGTTTACACTGCTTATTGCCTGCATATAATATTCAAAGGGATTGGGCGAGAGAAAAAATTTTAAATTTATTTGAAACAGATATTAGACTAGTATCTTTTTGGCGTGCAAAAGATATATTATTCTTTTCGTATGATAAAGAAAAGGATAGAGTACTAAAAATAATAGAAAATTGCTATTATTCTGAGGATAAAAAATTAAAGGAAATAGGAAGTTACTGTGTAGTAGAAATGTATATATTAAAAAATGAATTTTCATATATAATGAATGAGATTGATTCGATGGATGAAAATCAAATTAAGGCCATTTTGCATATGGCAATAAATTATTTTAATAATGTTAAATATAATCAAAAAGTAAAAAATATTATTTCTAGATTTAAAGAAAAAAATTATGATATAGAACAATCTATTTGTAGATTATTTTATGATAATTTAATAGATTTGAATAGGGACAAAGAATTTCTAAAAGATATTATGAATAGTACTGCAGGAAGACGTTCTATACATTCTTTTATTCATTATATTGATGAAAATGCAGTATCTATATTAGATTTTAAAGAAATTATTATAGAATCAATAAACTCTATTTTAGAAAATAGTGAATTAGAAAAAGAGAACATTTACTATTATGGTGATGAATTATCAAAATTAATTGTAGGTTTATATGATGAAACTGTAGGTAAAAAACAAAGAGAGATGAAAAATCTTTCAGAAAAATGTTTAGATATCTGGGATGAAATGTTTGAAAAACAAATCGGATCAATTAAGAAATTAAGCAGGGATATTTTGGATAGATAGTATAGATAATTGAGATGGAGGATATATCTTAAAAAAAGAAGGGGGAATATATATGTTAAAAGACTTATGTTTTGAAATAATACAAACATGCCCTAATAAATGCAAATTTTGTTCTTCCAATTCCTCAAAAGACAAAAAAACAATAATAACATTAGAAGATTTTAAGAAAACAGTTATGTATTTTATTACTCATGGTGGAATTGGAGAAATATCAATTTCAGGAGGAGAACCTTTTTTACATCCAGATTTATTCGAAATGATAAAGTTTTGTAAAGACAATGGAATTAGAACAGTTATATTCACTAGTGGAATAAAAAGAGCACCTGCAATACCAGAAAAAACGATAGAATATATAAAAAATAAATGTAAAAAAGATTTAGAAGAAATAGAAGAACATGAACCATGGAATGAAAGACTAAAAAGAAATGTGAAGGCATATTATAAAAGAATGATTAGTCCAGGAGAATTTACTTCACTAACAAGGCAAGAACTAGAAAAAATAAAAGAATTAGGAGTAGATAAAATCGTATTTGATTGGCAAGCATTAGATGAAAATATTGATAATGAGTTAATGGGAAGAAAAGCATTAAATACATATCTAATGGATTCTTTGATTAGAGCAAGCATTGTTGGGTTAAATGTAGATGTTCATTTTATTCCTATGAAGCCAAATTATAAGCAATTTCCAGATATAATAGAATGTTTACAAATAGCAAAAGTAAAAAATATTAGTATTTTAAATTTTGTACCACAAGGTAGAGGATTAGAAAACAAAAGAGAACTAATGTTAAACGAAACAGAGTTAAGAGAATTTGGAGAAATATTAAAAAAAGAAAAAGAGCATTATAGCGGTAACATAAGAATTGGAATTCCTTTAAATGGAAAAATATCTCATTTATGCACAGCTGGAACTGAAAAATTGGATATAAAATATGACGGAACAATACTACCATGTCCAGCATTCAAGGAAATGAGCGTAGAGAAAATGGAAAAGTACGGTATAAAATTACATAGTATATATGAGGATTTGGAAAAAGTAGTTATACATGAAGGAAAAAGAAAATCGCCATTATGTAAGCAAGTATATGGATTTAAAGGAAAGTTGACAGAAAGTGAAGAGATAGAGTTTTAAGGAGGAATAGTTATGAAAATATTAATTGGAACAAAAAATCCAGGAAAAATAGAAGGAGCAAAACAAGCATTTGAAAAATATTTTAACAATGTAGAAATAGAAGGAATACCAGTAAAATCAAATGTAGGAGACCAACCAGTAAACGAAGAAATACAAATTCTTTGGGAGAATGGATTGATATAAATGCAGTAGTCGTAGAAGATTAGAGGAAAATTATGATAAAAAGATACAAACAAACAGAAATAGAAAAAATAGCAGAAATACTAAAAAATGATGGAGTAATCAGTGTTCCAACAGACACAGTATATGGAGTATGTGCTAGAATAAACTCAAAAAAAGCACACGATAATTTAGTAAAAACAAAAAATAGACCAATTACGAAACCATTTCCAATAATGTGTTCAGATAAAGAACAAATAAAAAGCATAGCAATAGTAGATGAAAAAGCAGAAAAACTAATAAAAAAATTTATGCCTGGTCCAATAACACTAATTTTAGAGAAAAGACCAGAAGTACCAGAATATGTAAGCAATGGGAAAGCAACAATAGCAGTACGAATGGCAACATCAAAAGAGATAAAAGAATTGATTATAAAAACAGGATGTCCAATATTTATGAGCAGTGCTAATCAAAGTGGAGAGCCAACATGTACAAACCTAGATGAAATAGAAAATGAATGCCCAAATCTAGATGGAATGATGGAAGGAACAGTTAAATTTGGAAAAGGAAGTACAATAGTTGACTGCGTTTCAAAAGAATTAAAGATTTTAAGAGAGGGACCAATTACAATAGAACAAATTAGAAAAATTATTGAAAGATAAGATATATAAAAGCTAGGAGATAGTTATGATAAAGAATAATATAAGAGATTACCAACAAGAAATAATTAATGTTATTATAAAAAAATTACAACAAAATTCAAAAGAAATATTTATAGAAATGCCATCAGGAACAGGAAAAAGTATAGTCATTGAAGAAGTAATTAAGTTATTAGAAGCTAAAAGCAATATTTTAATAATCAATAAAAACAAAATAGCAGAACAACAATTTAAGGAACAATTTAAAAATTATAAAAACGTGACAATAGAAAATTACTATAATTATCAGTCAATAATAGATAAATTTGATTATATTATATTTAGCGATATGGAAGAATTGTCTGAAGAAAAATATAAAAATATATATCAAATATTTAAAAAAGCAAGAATAATAGGATTTTGTAATAAAAGTCAAAGAATAAGTAAGCGAGGGGAATGGTTAGATAAAAAAACTATAGATTATTCCATAACTATTCAACAGATAATTAATGACGGCTATATGAATCCAAATCAATTAGAAAATCAATTTCAATATTTTATCGAAGAACTCTTAAAGAAATTAAGATTTATTAATTTAGAAAAAGAAAGAGCTTTAAAAACTAAAAAAGGAATAATGAGAGTAGATTTTATTATTCATAATAATGAAAAAGAAATAATTGTAGAAACTAAGGACTACAGGAGTAAATTTGTAGAAGGTACTATCATTAATCGAGCAATAGAACAATTAGATTATTATAAGAGTATATTGCAAGAAGAAAATAAAAATGATATAGAAGCCATATTAATTGTGAATTGCTATGTTTCAGAAAAAATAAAGGAAAGTACTTATAATGAAAAGAAAATTTTGATTTTAGATATTTCTAATTTAATATATTTATCACAAAAAAATGAAGAATTGATGAAAAATCTAATAGAAAGTACACAATATAATATTTATGATATAGTTCCAAAAGAACCTATAAAGATGGAATTGCTAAAATTACAAAAGAAAGAAAATATAAGCAAGAGTGTTGAAAATGAAATAGATAGTGCAAAAAAATTTATACAAAGATTAGAAAATATGAAATATGGTAACAAAGAAAAGAATGACAAAGAATATGAAAAATTATGTGTACAAATTATTAGATATTTATTTGAAACAGAGTTTACAAGAATATTAGAACAAAGTAGTACAGAAGATAAAATGTTCAGAATGGATTTAGTTTGTGGATTAAAAGGAACTTCAGAATTTTGGAAAATACTTATTCAACATTACAATACAAGATTTGTTGTTTTTGAATTTAAAAATTATAAAGAAGAAATTGATCAAAATCTTATTTATATAACTGAAAAATACCTATATAATGCAGTTTTAAGAAACGTAGCAATTATTGTATCAAGGAAAGGTTTTTCATATAATGCTCATAAGGCTGCAATAGGAGTATTAACCGAAAATGGAAAATTAATTATAGAAATAAAAGATGATGATTTAATTACAATGTTAAGAATGAAAGCTGATGGACAAGATGCATCAGATTATTTATTAAATATATTAGAAGAATATTTAATATCTATTAGTAAATAAGAAATATAAAATCAAATAATAGACATCTAATAATAACAACGATGATGATAAAAATGAAGAAGAGAAAAACAAAAAGCAAGATTTTTTAAGTATATAATTAACTTAAGAAATCTTGCTTTAATTTTTTAAATTTTAAGCATTAAATTTTTGCTTAACAGTATCAATTTTTTGTTGTTCAACAGTGTCCATTTTATACCAACCTTTTTCAGACATCAAATTAAAAATTTTATTCTGAATATCTAAAGATTCATTTAAAGCACATTTAAAAGCTTCATGAACTTCAGCAGTAGATGATTCAATAGTTCCATGAAGATATAAATCACAAACACCTTTTATAATTAGTAATTCATTTTCCATTAAATCCTTATCTTCCATAATATCCCCCTTAAAGTAAATTTAAAAACTTATTAAAAATTTCATTATGTTTTTCTTCTAATTGTCCAATATAAGTTGAAAGATTAACATCTTTTAATTTGCTTGCAGTTTCTTTACTACAAGTTTTCATAAAACATTCGTGTCCTAATGCATCTTCTATATATAAAAGCTCTTTACTTGTCATATTATCAACCTCCTTAAAATATGATTTCCTGAATATGAAAAAATATACAAAAAGATTTATACTATTTTGAACCTGAGTGAAAGAACATAAAAGGATTTTTTGAAAATTAATATTAAAATTTTATTGTTATTTTTTTATCATTATGATATGCTTATAATATAAGAATATAAAAACTTGGGAGGACAAGTATGAAAACAAAAGAAAATGGTGTAACGTTAATAGCATTAGTAATTACAATAATATTAATCCTTATTTTAGCTTCTTTAGGAACGACAATAGGAACTGAAACAATCAATTCAACAGCATTTACACAATTTAAAGCTGAACTTAAAATAATGCAAGATAAGGTAAATGAGTTGAATCAAGAAAATAAGATTGAAAATGGAAGAGATTTAACAAAAGATGAACAAGAAAAAATTTTTAATAATCAAGAAACATCAGACATATCAGACATTATATTTAATAGCGTAACAACAGATGAAGAAAAAAATAATATAAAAAATGGATTTAAGTATTTAACAAAAGATAATATAAGTGAAAAATTTGGGTTAGATAGTATTAAAAGGGATTATATTATAAATGTTGAGTATAGATATGTTATTTTTCCGTACGGATTTGAATATGAAGGAAAAAAATATTATATGATAGATCAAATTGATGGTGAAATATATAATGTTCGTTATCATAATAAAAATGATAAATACGGTGGAAATGGTGAAAATGGAAAAAATTTTAATGTAAATGTGACAAATGAAAAAAATAGAAGCAAAATTGAGATTACTAATATCAACTATAATGGATATGTAGATAAATGGCAGGTTAAATATAGACTTGAAGGAAATTCTTATTGGGAAACAAGTAATGATTTAACTTTTTATATAAAAAAAGAAGGAACATATACTATAAAAGTTGTACATGGAGATGAAATAGATTTAGGAGAGCAGAAAATAATGGTATTATATGATGGAACAATATCAGAAAAAGTTAGAAACGATGTAATAAAAATAGGGGATTATGTAAATTACACACCAGATGCAGTAAGCACAACAGACGAAAAATATACAAATCTAATTTCAGAATTAGGAACTTATTCAGGAAGTACAGAAAATAATACAAGCACATTAATACAAGAAAATTTAAATTGGAGAGTATTGGATGTCGTAGATGGAGAAGTAAGATTAATAAGTGAAGTGCCAACAACAAGCGTAATAAAACTGTACGGGTATAATGGATATAATAATGCTGTTTATTTAATAGATAAA
Source organism: uncultured Clostridia bacterium (assembly GCA_934168305.1). Taxonomy (GTDB): domain Bacteria; phylum Bacillota; class Clostridia; order TANB77; family CAG-508; genus CAG-269. The sequence goes on from CAKPNF010000001.1 coordinate 89,242, forward strand.
GCTTGTAGTACACTATATAGTAAGTCTGGATATATAGATAAGGTTCAAAATTTAAAAATAGAAGATTTAGAAAAGTATATGAAAAAAATTCCAGCAAAAGATGAATTACCATATTCACCACCTAGTCCAAGCACATATTACCCTAGCATATTAATACAAGAGAAAAATCAAACAGTAATACCAGATGACGATACAATTCAATCTGAAACTATATTGGACCTAAGCGAACAAACAGAACCAATAAATCAAACAAAAGCAAAGAAAGTAAACTCTTGGAAAATAAAGAAAACAAATTATTGGGTTTTATCTTCAAAAGTAGAAGATTTTAAACAAACTGAATATTATAATTTATTTATATTAAATGAAGAAAAAAACAATTACTACACATCATATTGGATGTCATCACGTTGTGTGAATTGTGATTCGGATAATGCTGCATTTAGAGTACGTTGTATAAATTCTGGTGATATAAAAGCCGAAGCAACTTATGGATCACTTAATAATTCATTCACACTTACAAAATCCTTTAGACCTATTATAACTTTAAATTCAGATGTACAAATAGATGCAACAAACACAGAAAAAGACGGAACAACAGCTGCCAATGCATACATATTAAAATAAAAACTACATATTTTATATGGTTTTATACTTAAAAGAAAAATATTACAAAATAGGAACAATATTACAGAACTGTTAAATATATATTACAATTCTATTAATTCTATTGACATTATACAAAAAAAGAATAAAATTATAATATAGGAGAAAAGCAAAATGAGAATAATAAGTGGAACTGCAAGAGGAACAAAATTATATACATTAGAAGGACAAATAACTAGACCAACATTAGACAGAGTTAAAGAATCCTTATTTAATATAATTCAAAATGATATAGCTAATTCAATATTTTTAGATTTATTTTCTGGAAGTGGAGCAATAGGATTAGAAGCAGCAAGTAGAGGTGCTAAAAAAGTAATTCTATGTGATAAATCAAAAGAAGCCATTAAAATAATAGAAAAAAATATTGAAAAAACACACTTAAATAAAAAAGTAGAATTATACAACATAGATTATGAAGCGTTAATAAAAACAAAAATAAAAGAAAAAATAGATATTGTATATATAGATCCACCATACAATTCAGATTTTGCAATTAAATCAATTAAATATATTATTGAAAAAGAATTGATTGATGAAAATTCTAACATAATTATAGAAACAGACGATGATAAAAAAGTGTTAGAAAATCTGAAAAATATAGAGGTTGAAATAACAGATAAAAGAAAATATGGACGAGCAATCTTGATATTTTTAAAAATTAGAAAGGGGTAAAACCATGGAAATATTTGAACTATTAGAGTCTCTTGAAGATATAATAGAAAGAAGTAGAAATCTACCATTTTCTGCAAAAGGAGTAGTAGACAAAGACGAAATTTTAGATTTAATAAAAGAAATAAGATTAAAACTTCCTGATGAACTTAAACAAGCAAAATGGGTGAAAGAAGAAAGACAACGTATATTAGTTGAAGCACAAAAAGAAGCAGATGGAATAGTAAAAGAGGCTGAAAATAGAATAATTTCAATGATAGACGAACATGAAATAACAAGAAAAGCATATGAACAGAAAAAAGAAATAATAGAAAGTGCCAACGAAAGGTCAAGAGAAATTTCAAATGGAACAAAAGAATATGCTGATGAATTATTAGCACATACAGAAGAAGTATTAAATCAAACATTAGGCGGATTAGAGAAAAACATTTCGGAAGCTTTAAAATTAATGGAAATATCAATTGAAGATACTTTAAAAACAGTACAAAATAGTAGAAAAGAACTAAATTAAAATATTCAAGGAGGGAAACGGAGGAAGGTCTATTCTCTCCTTGTATTTTTGGAGGAAATAATATGGCAAAGAGAAAATATAAAAAAAGAAAAGCAACCAAAACAACAAAAAAAAGAGCATCAAATATAGATTTAACAATTGTAGCATTAATAATATTAAGTATTCTATTAGGAGTATTAATTTATGGAAAATCAGGAGTCATTGGAATAAAGTTAAACGAAATTTTAGGTGGAATGATGGGAATTATAAAATATGTTCTACCTATAGGAATATTCGCAATTGCAATTAAAATAGCATGCGTGGACAATGAATATATATCTTCAAAATTGATTCAATATACAATATTATTAATAAGTTTTTCAGTGTTAATGAGTGTATATCAAATAAATACAGGAGAATTAACAATATTAGATAAAGATTTATCAACGGTTGTTAAAGATGCATATAATTTACGGAGCACAAGGAAATGGTGGAGGAGCACTTGGGGCTATTATTGCAACACCATTAGTTAATCTTTTAGGGAAAATAGGTGCAGCTATACTATGTATAGGTGTGGTTATAATGTTTGCAGTATTTACATTCGGAATAAATATGTCAGAAATTATAAATAATATAGTAGAAAAATCTGAAGAAAACAGGGAAGAAAGATTAGAAAGAAAACAAAAATTAAAAGAAGAACAATATAAAGCAAGACAAGAAACTATTGAAAATAGAAAAAAAGAGAAAAGTCAAAGAGAATTAATGAAAACAGCTGCAAGACAAGAAGCATTAGAAGATGACAATATAGGAGAACAAATTAAAATTAATTTTGGTGGAAGAATTTTAGATGATGATGATTCTAAAAAAAGAAAGAAATATGATCATAAAGATGATGATTTAACACCTTTAACTAAAGAAACTAAAAAAGCACAAGACATACAACCAGACGTTATAGAAAACAATCTATTTAGACAAGAAGAAGAGAAAAAAGAAGAAAAAACAAAAGAAGTATTACAATTAGAACATGCTATGATAGTTGAAGATGAAAATTATGAATACCCACCAGTTGAATTATTAGGAAAAACACCTAAAAAAGGATTAAAAGGTGGAGCAAAAGCACTAACTGATACTGCAACAAAATTACAGAAAACACTATATAGTTTTGGTGTGTCAGCAAAAGTAGAAAATGTATCAGTTGGTCCAGCGATAACAAGATATGAATTAAAACCAGCTGAAGGTGTAAGAGTAAGCAAAATTGCAAATCTGGCAGATGATATAGCTTTAAATTTAGCTGCTGAGACAATAAGAATAGAAGCTCCGATTCCTGGAAAACAAGCAGTTGGAATAGAAGTTCCAAACAAAGAAAAAGAAGCAGTACATTTAAGAGAAGTGCTAGAAAGTGAAGAATTTAGAAACAATAAATCTAAACTAACAGTAGCACTTGGCAAAGACGTTGCAGGAAATATACAATTAGCTGATATAGCAAAGATGCCTCATGTCTTGATTGCAGGTTCAACAGGTTCAGGAAAAAGTGTATGTATAAATACAATAATAACAAGTATAATTTATAATGCAAAACCAAGTGAAGTAAAAATGGTAATGGTAGACCCTAAAGTAGTAGAATTATCGGTATATAACGGAATACCACATTTATTAATACCTGTTGTAACTGACCCTAAAAAAGCAGCAGGGGCATTAGCTTGGGCTGTACAAGAAATGGATAATAGATACAATTTATTTGCAAGTAAAGGTGTAAGAGATATAAAAGGATACAACAAAGCAATTGAAAAAGAAGAAGGAATGGGTAAATTACCACAAATAGTAATAATAGTTGATGAGTTAGCAGATTTAATGATGGTTGCTGCAAAGGATGTAGAAGAAGCTATATGTAGACTAGCACAAAAAGCAAGAGCAGCTGGAATGCACCTTGTAATTGCAACACAAAGACCATCAGTAGATGTTATTACAGGACTTATTAAAGCAAATGTACCATCAAGAATAGCATTTGCTGTATCATCACAAGTAGATTCAAGAACAATATTAGATTCAGTTGGTGCTGAAAAATTATTAGGAAAAGGTGATATGCTATTTTTTCCAACAGGAGCACCAAAACCAGTCAGAGTACAAGGAGCATTTGTATCTGACGAAGAAGTAGAGAAAATAGTAGGGTTTGTAAAACAAAATGGAACAGCAAATTATAGTGAAGATATATTAGAAACAATAGAAAATAGTAATAAAACAGAAAAAGAACTTATCCAAGAACAAGCAGAGGATGATGACACAGACCCATTTTTAATGGATGCAATAGATGCAGTGGTAGAACAAGGAACAGCTTCAACATCATTTATTCAAAGAAGATTTAAAGTAGGATATGCAAGAGCTGGAAGAATAATAGATCAAATGGAAGAAAGAGGCATCATCTCTGGATATCAAGGAAGTAAACCAAGAGAAGTTTTAATTACTAAAGATAGATTAGAAGAATTAAAAATGGGAACAGACGTACAAGAAACAGAAGAGTAAAAATATGTAATGGATAACAATGAACGAAAATAAGTGAAAGGAGAGTATATGCAAAGAAAGAAAAAAAATCTACTAGAAAAAATCGTTAAAAAAGATTACAATAATGAGTTAGAAAAAATTTTAGAAGAAAAACAGTTTGACGAAAATGTAAAAAATACTCTCCTAGGTATTTTATATAAAATAGAAGCAGCATATAAAGATTTAGAAACAGTAAAAAAAGACATAGAAACTAAAGAAGAATATATATCAAATATACTAGATATTATGAAAAATGATTGTGATTCAATCAAAATAATTAAGATGAATGATGAAGAAAATAAAATACCTCAAAATAAAACATATTTAATAAACAAAGAAAAAAAAGAAATAATAGCATATCCAATTGAAAGAAAATTATTATATTCAATAGCCAAAATAGGAAAAAAAGACAAAATAGTAAAGGATGATTATTTTATAATTAACAAAACGCTATCAGAATTAATAAATGTAGGAGATAACATTAATATAGTAGAACCATTAAGAGACTTTAATGGATACTCATGGACAAGCATACCACAAGAAATAGAAAGTATCGACCATAATCTTATTTACCAAAATTTAAGAATTATAGTGGGACATAAATTCTTAAATAAATGGATAAAAAATAATGAATTTATAATCGATTATTTTGATTTATTTAAAGAAATTTTAGAAGAAAAATATGGAAAAGAAAACAAAAATAAATTTATAGATATATTATCAAAAATATCAATTTTATTAAGTATGAAATTTGATAGTATTGAAAAAGAAAAATTATTTAAAGTAAAATATGAAATCGAAGAAAAACTAGAGGAGACACAGAACAGAGAATTATTTATTGAGAATATAACAAATAAAAAAATTGATATCTCAAATAGAATTAAAAGAATAGATACTATTATTAATGACAAAGAATTGCTAAAAAAAGAATATATAAAAAGAAATGAAAATTTAGAATTGGAAAATAAAATATTTAGTATAAGAATATTATCACAAATGATGGAAAAAGAAAGAGATAAATATTTTAAAGAATTAGAAGAATTAAATAAATTAATAAACCCACAAAATTTTATAAAATACAAAAAGGAAATTGAAGAAAAGTATAAATATTTAAAATTACTTGATACAGAAAATATAGATGAAGAATTAGAAAAATCAAAAATTCAATTACAAAAAATATTCTTAGACTTTATAAAAGTTGATATAAAAAAAGCAGAAAATAAACAAGAAATAGAAAAGATAATATATAATTTTAGGTATTATTTATTATTACCATATAATTATGAGAAATATATACAAAATGTAGAAAAATTACAAAAACAAATAAATCAAGTTGGAGAATTATTAATAAATAAAGCAATAGAATTAAAAGTTATACATGAGATATCAAAAGACAAGTATACAAATTATGAAATTTTAAAAAATATATTTAATATTAGAATAATAAAATTAGAAGATTCATATTTGAAAATAACTAAGGAAAAAGACAAATATTTTGTTAAAATATTTGATGAAAATATTTTTGAAGAAAAAATAGAAATATCAAAACCAAAAGATTTAGAAATAAAACTAAACAAAAAAATACCAATATGGGAGTGAACCAATGGGAACGTTCTTAAATTGGTTCAAAAGAAGGAGGAAATTTATGAAAATTACATTTTTAGGAGCTACAAAAACAGTAACAGGCTCTAACTATTTAATAGAAGCTGCAGGAAAAAAATTCTTAGTTGATTGCGGAATGTGGCAAGGAAGAAAAGAACTAGAGGAAGAAAATTTTGATGAATTTGATTTTAATCCAGCAGAAATAGACTTTATGTTATTAACACATGCACATATTGACCACTCAGGAAGAATACCAAAACTATACAACGAAGGATTTAAAAATAAAATATATGCACATAAAGCAACATGTGACTTATGTGCACTAATGTTACCAGACAGTGGACACATTCAAGAAATGGAAAATGAATGGAAGAACAGAAAGAGAATGAGAAAAGGCTTAGAAGCCAGAGAGCCACTATATACCGCAGAACAAGCAGCAAGATGTTTGGAAATATTTGAACCAGTTCAATATGACCAAATAATAGAGATAACACCAGATATTCACGTAAGATTCAATGATGCTGGACATATGTTAGGTTCAAGTATAATTGAATTATGGGTAAATGAAGAAGGAAAACAAACTAAAACAGTATTTACAGGAGATTTAGGAAATAATGATATACCATTATTAAGTGAACCAACAATGATAGAAGATGCAGATTATTTAGTAATGGAATCAACATATGGAAGTAGAAAACACATAAAAAATGACCAAAAAGCAGAAATGTTTTTGGATATAGTATCAGAAACACTCGATAACAACGGAACTGTAGTAATACCATCATTCGCAGTAGGAAGAACACAAGAAATATTATATGAATTAAATAAAATAAAAGAAACAAAAGATGACGAAAAATTCATGAAAGAATATGAAACATTAATGAAAGCACCAGTATATGTAGACAGTCCACTTGCAATATCAGCAACAGAAGTATTCAAAGAAAATATGAATTTATTTGATGAAGAGACACAAGAAGAAATGAAAAGAGGAGACCAACCACTTGAATTTCCAGGATTAAAATTTACTACAACAGCTGACGAATCAAAAGCTTTAAACGAAAATCCAGAGCCATGTATAATAATATCAGCAAGTGGAATGTGTGAAGTAGGAAGAATAAAACATCATTTAAAACACAATTTATGGAATCCAAACTCAACAATACTTTTTGTTGGATATCAAGCACCAGGAACACTAGGATATAGCATTGTAAATGGTGCAAAAAAAGTAAAAATATTTGGAGAAGAAATAGCAGTAAATGCAAGAATAGAATATATAGAAGGATATTCAGGACATGCAGACCAAGATGGATTAATGAATTTTGTATATTCATTTATTAAAAAACCTAAACAAGTATTTTTAATCCATGGTGAAGAAGAATCCCAAGAAATACTTGGAGAAAAAATTGAGAATGAAGCTCAATTACCAGTAATAATACCAAACTATGGCGAAACATATGAACTAAATGTAAACGAAGATGTTAAATTAACACATAAAATTGATAAAAAATTACCTGTTAATATGAAAACTGAAGTATTAAAGAGACTAGAAAAATTAAAAGACGAATTAATAGATATGGAAACATCAGTTAAAGAAGATATGAATAATAAAGATTTAAAAGATGATGATATTTTTAGGATTAGTGAAAAAATTAAAGACTTGGAAAAACAAATTTTAAATGTAATTGAAGGATAAATAAGCGGGATTACGGGGCCAGGACTCAAAATCCCTCATAAATAATATATAAATATTTATAAGGGATTTTGAGTCCTGGCCCCGTAATCCCTTCTTTTTTAGAAAGGAAACAAAAATGGAAAACAAATACTTAAACGAAGCAATAATTGGAAATAAAAAAATGATAGCAACATTTACAAGCAAAGGGGAGATGCAAAGAATATATTTTCCAAGTAAAGATAACAAACAATATATAAATTACTTTCATACAGGAGTAAAAGTAAATGAATCGGATTTAATATATTTGCATGAAGATATAAATAACACATACAAACAATATTATGATACAGATACAAATATATTAAATACTGAAATTACAAATACATACTTTAATTTAAAAATACTTCAAACAGATTATTTTTTAACTAAAGAAAATGTATTATCAAAAAAATATATCTTTATAAATGATGGAGCAATAGATTTAAATACAGAATTTTATGTCCATTCAGAATTATTATCTGATTTAAATAATTTTGTTGGATGCAAAATAGTTGATGGTGGTATGATGCAATATGCACATGACTTTGCTTTTTCAACATTTTCTAAGGGTAAAGATATTATAAAACATCAAATAAATGGAAGTATAAACAATATAAAAAGGACAGAAATACATGACAAAGATTATATAGGAATGTCAAAAGATACTTCCATCGCATACGAAATTGGTTTAATAAAACCTGGTGAAAAGAAAGAATTACAAATATGTATATTAATTGATGAAAATAAAAATATATCAGAAATAGAAGATGAAATTGAAAGAGTTAAAAGAATCGATTTTGAAAAAGAATATATAAATACAAAAACATACTGGAGAAAATATGTAAAAAATCATAATGGGCTTAAATTAAAAGAACCAGAGACAGCATATGAAGAAAGAATTTATGAGATATATAAAAGAAGTATATTACTATTCCCACTATTAACAAATGCTGAGACAGGTGCAATCATTGCCTCACCTGAGATCGATGAAAATTTCACAAAATGCGGACGATATGCATATTGTTGGCCAAGAGATGCTGTTTTTACGACCAAAGCTATGGATATATTAAAAATGAACAAAGAAACAGAAAAGTTTTATAAAGTCTTTTGTAAAAAAACTCAAAGCAAAAATGGAATGTGGGAACAACGTTTTTACACAGATGGAAAATTAGCTCCATGTTGGGGATATCAAATAGATGAAACATCAAGCGTTGTTTATGGTGTACATGAACATTATAAGTATTCTAAATCAGAAAAATTTTTAAAAGATAATTTACAAATGTGCGAAAAAGCGATTGATTTCTTAAAAAGATATGTAAAAGATATATTTGAAAAAACCAATAAATATCATGTGAGCTATGATTTATGGGAAATGTCTGAAGGTATACACTTATATTCACTAGCAAGCATTTATGCTGCATTTGAATGCATATTAAAAATATATAGTATATTAGGAAATGACGTATCAGAGTTTGAAAACAATAGATTAAAACAAGAAAAAGTTGAAAAAAATAAAAAAGAAATAGAAAAATTACAACTTGAGATTAAAAAATTTATCAATAAATATTTATATGATGAAGAAAAGAAATCATATATTAGAAATACTGAAGATAAAAAAATGGACATAAGCATAATTGGTTCAGTTACTCCATTTGAAGTGTTTAAACCAAAAGAAAATAAAATTCAAAACACTGTTGAGAGAATAAATTTAAGTTTAAGAACTTATACTGGTGGATATCAAAGATTTGAAAACGATAATTATATGAATGGAAATCCATGGCCAATTGCTAATCTTTGGATGACATTATATTATTTAGAAACTGGTGAAAAAAAGAAAGCAAAAGAAACATTTGATTTTGTAATAAAGACAGTAGGAAAGCACAATTTATTGGGAGAACAGATAGACAATAATACGTTAAAACCTAACTGGGTAATAGGACTTGGATGGTCACATGCAATGTTTATTATAGTGCTAGAAAAATTATATGGGAGAGAAGCATGAATAAATATGAGAAAAAAAATATAATAAAGACTATAACTTTTATAAATATATTATTGATTGTATTACTTTTCTTAATAAACGTACTAGCTAAAATAATATATAAATTCAATAATTTTAGTATATTTTTAATAGGTTGTGTTGCTTTAATATTGGGTGAAATTATACTAGGTATATTCTTCTATGTTATAAAAAAAGGAATGAGTATATTTAAAATACTTCAAAATAAAGAAAATACTATAAATGTTAAAGAATATTTTAGAGACATATCAGAAGAATATTCTCCAGCAATAGTATCTAGAATTTTAGATATGAATACAGAACCCAAAAAAGATTATAATTCTGTTATTTTGTATTTATGCGTTAAAGGCTATATAAGTATAAAAAAAGAAAATGAAGATATAAAATTTGAATTACAAGATAAAAATACAGACAATCTAGAATTACATGAAAAATATGTAATAGATTGTTTGTTTAAAGGAAAAAAATTTGATGAATTTTATTTTTCTGAATTAGTTCAAAATGATGCTATTAAATTAGGGTTAATACAGGATAAAAAAAATAAAATACACTTATTAAGAAATCTTAGTATAATTATAATTGGACTAATAATATTATTGGGGTTATTAGAAAAAAATTATAATCCGATTTTTAATGTAATATGCTACATATTAATATTTGCACTATTTATTTTGTGTTGTAGCATGGTTTTCTCTGGAATACTTACATTATCAAATAATAATAAAAACAACAATAAACGAACATTAAAAGGATATGAAGAAGCCAAAAAATGGAGTGCATTTAAGAATTATGTAAGAGATTATACTTTAATAAAAGATAGAAATATAGAATATATAGAAATATTAAATATGTATATACCTTATTCACTTGCACTAGGAGAAGCAAAAATAATAGAAAAATATATATGCCAAAATGAAAATTATAAATCATTTATATATAAATATTTTTAATAATACTTGAAAACTATATTTTTTTGATATAGAATAGTATTGCCCAATAAAATATAGGCAATACTAAAAAGAAAAAAGCAATAAATAAAGCTTTAAAATCAAAGGAGGAATTTTAAATGTCAGTAAAAGTAGCCATTAATGGTTTTGGACGTATAGGACGTCTAGCATTTAGACAAATGTTTGGAGCAGAAGGATATGAAATCGTTGCAATAAATGATTTAACAAGTCCTGCAATGCTAGCTCAATTATTAAAATATGATTCAGCACAAGGAAGATATGAAAAAGCTGAAACTGTAGTAGCAGGAGAAGATTCAATAACAGTAGATGGAAAAACAATCAAAATATATGCTGAAAAAGATGCAGCAAACTTACCTTGGGGAGAAATAGGAGTAGATGTAGTATTAGAATGTACAGGGTTCTACACATCAAAAGATAAAGCACAAGCTCATATAGATGCAGGAGCAAAAAAAGTTGTAATTTCAGCACCAGCTGGAAAAGACCTACCAACAGTTGTATTTGGTGTAAATGAGAAAGTATTAACACCAGAAGATAAAATAATATCAGCAGCATCATGTACAACAAACTGCTTAGCACCAATGGCAAAAGCATTAAATGATTATGCACCAATCCAATCAGGAATAATGACAACAGTTCATGCATACACAGGAGATCAAATGCTTTTAGATGGACCACATAGAAAAGGAGATTTAAGAAGAGCAAGAGCAGCAGCAGTTAATATAGTACCAAATTCAACAGGAGCAGCAAAAGCAATAGGATTAGTTATTCCAGAATTAAATGGAAAATTAATTGGTTCTGCACAAAGAGTTCCAGTTCCAACAGGTTCAACAACAATACTAGTTGCAGTTGTAAAAGGAAACGATATAACAGAGGAAACAATAAATGCAGCTATGAAAGCTCAAAGCAGTGAATCATTTGGATATACAGATGAATACTTAGTATCTTCAGATGTAATAGGAATGAGATATGGTTCATTATTTGATAGTACACAAACAATGGTAACAAAAATAGAAGATGGATTATATCAAGTTCAAGTTGTTGCTTGGTATGATAATGAAAATTCATATACAAGCCAAATGGTAAGAACTATTAAATATTTTGCTGAATTAAACTAAATAAAAGATGAGGTACTTTTATAGTACCTCATGGGTTAAATATATTGGGGTGTAGCCAAGCGGTAAGGCAGATGGCTCTGACCCATCGATGCGTAGGTTCGAATCCTACCACCCCAGCCACATTATTATATTAAATTTTATAACTCTCTATTTAAATTTCCGTTCGTAAATTCTTTACCTTCTAATCTTTTTTTATCTAAAACTTGATTAACAATAGAATTTATTTCACTAACTGTCTCATCTAAAATATCAATTCTAGCACAATCAATATTAAAATCAGAAGTAACAATAGAAGTTATTTTACTATTATAAATAGTTGAAACAGTTTGAAAATTATCAAATAAAATTCTAAATTTCATATTTAATCTATCTTTCAAATAATATCTGTTATTAGAATTACACTTAGATAAACAAGTAGGATAGCATTTATTTGAATTTCCAGTTAAACAATAATTTATATTCATTAATGGAGTATTTCCATAAACAATAAGTTCTTTATTTAAGCAATGATTATCACATAAATCAGTAATAATATTCTTATTAGATTCAGGTGAAATAGTAAATCTTGAAATTCCTAATTTTTTTAATTCATATACACTATAATTATTAAATACATTAAATGTATAATTAGCAATCAATTCAAAATCTTTATTACTTAATACATTATCTAATAGTTTTAAATTTGATATATTAGATATAACAAACCCTTGAATATTATATTTTTCAATAGTCTTCTCTATAATATTAAAAAATAAATTTCTATAATTAGCTTTTATGATAGTAGGTAAATAAATAAAAATTTTGAATTTTTTTTGCAAACATTCTAAAATATTTAAATATTTTATATTTGAAAAATATTTTAAAGGAATGTATACATTATCAATACCATCTAAGTTAGAATAATCAAAATCTAAATTTAAGATATTTAACAAAACCGAAACTTGTTTTCTAGTAGAGTCTTTTTTGTTAATATCAATTTCTTTCAAATCTAAAGAACTAATTTTATTATTATTATTTAAAACATTCTTTCTTTTTATATTATCAATAGCATAATTATAAACATCGTCTAAAGCATTTCTCCTAAGCTCATTTAAAGCACTTATTCTTGGTAAAAAAACACTATCATCTAATTCAATGTCAATATTTTTAAATTCATATATAGAATCTTTTGTTTTTGACAATTGAGTTATAATTCTATCTTTATCTAAAGGCTTATTTTGGGCCATTTCAGGAACAACATCTGATTTACAATTTATATTTAATCCAGAATATATATCTAGATTATTAGCTGAAGTAACATTCAAACTAATAGGAAATCCTTTTTTTACAATTATTTTACAATTTAATGCAATTTTTCTATTTTCATTTTTTATACTTTGTTGGGCAAGTAAATTTAATTTTTTAGATGATATTTTATATATCTTATCACCTAAATTTATATTTCCTTTCATTCTTCCAATTGTAACAGTTTGACCAATAAAAGTATCTTTTATATTTTTATCCTTTAACATTAATTCAGAAACATTATAAGTTCCAGATTCTTTTTCAAGAGATATTGTGTCACCAATCTCAATAGGTTCCTGTAATTTCACAGTAATATAACCTTTATTTTTATTATATTTTTCAACTTTTCCTAGAAACAATCCCATATTATTAGGTTTTTCCTTAAATATTAAATTTTTATTAGGTTCATTAGATAAGTGACCTGATGAAGACATTCCTCTGTTGAATACTTGCAACAATGTTTTTCTATCAATTTCATCAACAATATATTCTTTACCGCTCTCAACTAAATCAATATATTTTCTATATATTCTAGTAACTGTTGCAACATATTCAGGGTTCTTCATTCTTCCTTCGATTTTTAAGCATGTAACACCAGCATTTATTAAATCTGGAATATAATCTAATCCACATAAATCACGAGTGCTTAAAAGATGTCCTTGATTTATTTTTTTATCATTTTCTAATAATTGATAAGGAAGTCTACAAGGTTGAGCACATTTACCACGATTACCAGAACGCCCACCGACCATACTTGAAAACAAGCATTGACCAGAATAAGAAATACATAATGCTCCATGTATAAAACATTCAATTTCAATATTTGAATTACTGCAAATATATTCTATTTCTTGGATAGAAAGCTCACGTGATAATACAACTCTTTTAAAACCTAAATCTTCCATTTTTAAAACACCCTGCAAATTATGAATAGTCATTTGTGTACTTGCATGAATATCTAGGTCAGGAAATTGCTTTATTAGTTGTTTAGCTAATCCCAAATCCTGAACAATTATTGCATCTATACCAAATTTGTAAGCTTTTTCAGCAAGTTCAAAAGCCTTATCAAATTCGTCATCTGTTACTAAAGTATTTAATGTTAAATTGGTTTTTACACCACGAGTTTTTGCGTATAATATAACATCCTCCAACTGCTTTAAATCAAAATTTGAAGCATAGGCTCTTGCACTAAATAAATTCGCACCAAAATAAACACTATTTGCTCCATTTTGAACAGCTGCTTTTAAACAATCAAAATCACCAACTGGTGAAAGTAAATCAATCATTTTTTTATCCTCCACACAAATTATAACATTTTTTGACAATAAAGTAAAATATCAAAAAAATAAAGTTTCATCAATAACCAAGAATGATTTGGGCGAATAATTTAATAGTGATAGATGGGGAACTTTTGTGGGAGAGGATTTATTTTCAGTACCATGTAATGACTTAAATGAAAATGAATATGTCGCATATTGGTTAACATTAGTTTCTAACGTAAAATTTGAAAAAAATAACGAATCAGTTGACAATGGAAAAGTAGAATGGAACATAAAAATACAAAATCAACAAAAATATTACAAAAAAATAGTTGCATTATTTTTCCAATAATAGTATAATAGAAAATGTGAGATAATAAATATAAAGTATAAAGTGAGGTAAAAAAATGGATTATGTTTATATACTAAGAGAAGCATTAGTATGGATTGTAACAATATTTTGGTTATATCAAATTGCTATTAGTTTATGCTCATTAGTAAAATTAAAAGAAAAACCATTAAAAGTGAACAAAGAACACAGATTTATGGCAATTATACCAGCACACAATGAAGAAGCCGTAATAGGAAATCTTATAGAAAGTTTAAAAAGTCAAAATTACAATAAAGATTTGTATGATATATATGTAATTGCAGATAATTGTACAGATAATACTGCAAAAGTATCAAGAAAATTAGGTGCTATAGTGTATGAAAGATTTGATGAAACTAAAAAAACAAAAGGATATGCATTAGATTGGTTTTTACAACAAAAAATAAAAGAAGATGCACCATATGATGCAATATGCATATTTGACGCAGACAATATAGTGGATAAGAATTTTATAAAAGCAATGAATAAAAAATTATGCCAAGGTGAAGATGTAGTTCAAGGATATAGAGATATAAAAAATCCAGCAGATAACTGGATAACATCAGGATACGCTTTATTCTATTGGACAAATCACAGATTTTATCACTTAGCAAGATATAACTTAGGTTTATCACCAATGTTAAATGGTACAGGATTTATGGTAAACTTTAATATTATAAAAGAAAACAACGGATGGAAAACTTTAACATTAACAGAAGATATTGAATTTTCATTACAAAGAATATTAAAAGGAAAAAGACTAGGTTGGGCAACAGATGCTATAGTATATGATGAACAACCAACAGGATTTAAACAAAGTTGGTCACAAAGAAGCAGATGGACGGTAGGACATATGCAATGTATCAAAGAATACACAGGGAAATTAGCAGAAGAAGCAAAAGAAAATAAATCAATGATAACTATTGATGGTTTATTATATATGCTAGGAAGTACACCTATGTTTATACTAACAATATTATTATTGTTATCAAACTTTGTATTATATGCTATAGATGGAATGACACAAGCCGAATTGATTTCAAACTTATTAAGATACTTTATACCAACATTTGTATTACCATCGGCAACAGCTGCATTTGTTATGTATTTGGATGGAAAACCAATTAAACCTATGATAAAAGGATTCTTTACATATCCATTATTTATGGGAAGTTGGATAATTATAAATATTAAATGCTTATTTAAAAGAGAAACAACATGGGAAAAAATTACTCATAATAGAAGCATAAAAATTGATGATGTAGAACAAAAAGATGTTATAAAAACAGAAAAAGTTTAAAAAAAGCTTGCATTCTTACCAAAAATTGGGTATAATATATATATCAACATAAGAGATACTAGAGAGTGGGAACAAATCCCACTCTCTAATTGTTAGAATAAAAGGAGGTAAAAATTGGCAAGTATAGAAGAAAAAGTTGAAAAATTAATACAACCTATAATTGAAGAAATAGGATATGACTTATACGATGTAGAATATGCAAAAGAGGGCAAAAACTACTTTCTAAGAATATTCATTGATAATGAAAAAGGAATTGATTTGAATGATTGTGAAAAGGTAAACGATGCAATAACAGATATTTTAGACGAAGAAAATTATATTAAAGAGCAATATTTTTTAGAGGTATCATCACCAGGAATTGAAAGAGTATTAAGAAAAGATAAACATCTAGAACAAAATATTGGAGAACAAATAAATATAAAACTATTTAAAAAAGATGAAAATGGAAAAAAAGAATATATAGGAAAACTAACAAAATATGATGATTCAAATATATTCATTGAACAAGATGAAAATGAAGTGAAAATTGAAAGAAAAAATATATCACAAATAAAAACGGTATATAATTGGTAATCAAATTTTATAATAAAGAAAAATTGTATTTAATTTAAAGGAGGAATTAAAAAATGAAAGCTATTGATAACAAAGAATTAATATTAGCATTGGAGGAATTAGAAAAAGAAAAAGGAATAAAAAAAGAATATGTATTAGAATCAATAGAGACAGCACTTGTTACAGCATATAAAAGAAATTTTGATGCATTAGAAAATGTAAGAGTAGATATAGATAAAACAACAGGAGCAACACATTTATATTCAATTAAAGATATTGTTGAGAATGCAAATGATGAAGTAACAGAAATAAATTTACAAGATGCTCATAAAATAAATAAGGACTTAAAATTAGGAGATACAGTAGAAGTAGAAATAGTACCTAAAGATTTTGGAAGAATAGCAGCACAAACAGCAAAACAAGTAATTGTTCAAAAATTAAGGGAAGTAGAAAGAGATTTGATATTTGATGAATATAGTCAAAGAAAAGGCGAAATCGTTTCAGGTATTATACAAAAAGCTGATAAAAATATAGTTGTTGTAGATTTAGGTAGAATAGAAGGAATAATGTTAGCTAAAGAACAAGTTCCAACTGAAAAATATAGAGTAAATGATAAAATAAAAGCATATATTGTAGATGTTGAAAGAGGACTAAAAGGTGCACCACAAGTAATTATATCTAGAAGTCACCCAGACTTTGTTAGAAAACTACTAGAATTCGAAATACCAGAAATATATGAAGGCTTAATAGAAATAAAAAGCGTATCAAGAGATGCTGGTTCAAGAAGCAAGGTTGCAGTATATTCACCAGATCCTAATATAGATCCAGTTGGTTCATGTGTTGGAGCAAAAGGTGTAAGAATTCAAAATGTAATAAATGAGCTAAATGGAGAAAAAATTGATGTAATAGAATGGGATGAAGACCCAAGTGTTTATATAGCAGCAGCATTACTTCCTGCTCAAATATTAGCTGTTGATATAAAAGAAGAAGAAAAATTTGCTGAAGTAATTGTGCCAGATGATCAATTATCATTAGCAATTGGAAAAGCTGGTCAAAATGCTAGATTAGCAGCAAAACTTACAAATTGGAAGATAGATATAAAATCAGAAACTCAATTTAGAGAAATATTAACTAAAAAACAAGAAGAGGAGAATTCTGAAGAAGATTAAAAAGCAACAAGAAAAAGGAAGGTGTATGTTATGAAGAAACAACCACAAAGAACATGCATGGGATGTAACGAAAAAAAAGATAAAAAAGATTTAATAAGAATAGTTAAAAATAAAGACAATGAAATATCAGTTGATAGAACTGGAAAAAAAGATGGACGTGGAGCATATATCTGTGATAACGAAAAATGTTTAGAGAAAGTTGTAAAAAATAAAAGACTAGAAAAAGTTTTTGAAATGCAAATAACACAAGAAATTTATGAAAGTTTAAGAGGTGTAATTCTTGATAAATAGTAATATATTGGGATTAATTGGATTAGCAATGAAAGCTGGTAAAGTATGCTTTGGAGCAGACAGTGTTGAAGAAAATATAATTAAACAAAAAGTAAGATTATTAATAATTTCAGAAGAAAGTTCAGAAAGAACAAAAAACAAGTTTGTAAAACTATGCGAAAAAAACAACATACCAGTAATCATAGATGGAGATATTGAATCTTTAAGTAAAGCAATTGGGAAAAATAACAAAGCTGTAATAGGAATAAAAGATATAAACTTTGCAAGTTCAATACAAAAAAAGTATAATGGGGGTGATGTTATTGGGTAAGATAAAAATATATGAAATAGCAAAAAAGCTAAACTTAACCAGTAAAGAAGTATTAGAAATGGCTAAAAAACTAAATATAGACGCCAAAAGTCATATGAGTGGGGTAGATGAAGAAGATGCTAAAAAAATAGAAAAAAATTTTGATAATAACAAAAAACAAGAACAACAACCAAAACAAGCAACAAATACACAAAAAAAAGAAGAAAAAGCTCCGGTTATTATAAGAAGAGAAGTTATAATAACTGATGAAGAACAAAATAAAAAACATGAAGATAAAAAGCAAAAAGAAAGAAATAATAATATAGGATTTGTAGAAAGAAAGCAAAATAAAGATTTCAATTTAGTATATAGAAATAAACCAAACAAGCCAAAAACAGTAAATGAATTATTTGGACTAAATAAAACAGAGCCAAAAAAGGAAATAAAAAAAGAAACAATAAAAGAACAAGAGGATAATAATATAAAAATGCAAACAGAAACACCAGTAATTGAAAAACAACAATCAAATAATAGAAAAAATGAAAATGTAAATAAATTTAATAATCAAAACAGAAACAACAGCAGACCAAACAATTTCAACAACAGAAATAACGAAAATAGAAACTATGATAATAGAAACAATGAAAATAGAAATACTGAAAACAGAAATAGCAGATATAATAATTACAATAATAATGGTACAAACAATAATTTCAAGAGAAATAATAATAATAATAATAGAAACAATAATAATGGCAACAATAATACAAACAGATTTAATAACAGAAAGCCATTAGATGAAAGAGGAATAGAAAAAAATATAAAAAATATTATGACTGTTGAAACTGTTGAAAAAGAAATTGTTAGAGATTACAGCAAAAATATAGACAAACAAAAAGCTAATAATAAATTTGAAGAAAATAAAAACAAAAAAAATAAATCAAGAAAAAATGATAACGGTTTTGATGAGGGAAAATTAAAATCATTAAAACAAGCAAACAAATTATCAAACATGTTTGAAGATCAAGAAGGTGGAATGTTAGATTATTATGATTTAACAACACAAAGAGGAAGAAAAGGAAAGAAAAAAGCAAATAGAGACGAAGATAGAAACAAACAAAAAATATTTGAATTAACAGAAATAGAAATTCCTGATTCTATAACAGTAAAAGACTTAGCTGCTGAAATGAAAAAAACGACAGCAGATGTAATAAAGAAATTACTAGGATATGGAATAATGGCTACAATTAATCAAGAAGTAGATTTTGATACAGCATTTTTAGTAGCAGGAGAATTTGGAATCACAGCTAAAAAGAAAGAAACAATAACAGATGAGGATATTTTATTTGATGATTCTGAAGACAAAGAAGAAGACTTAGAAGTAAGACCACCAGTAGTAGTTGTTATGGGACACGTTGACCATGGTAAAACATCATTATTAGACACAATAAGAAAAACAAACGTAATTGGAGGAGAAGCAGGTGGAATTACACAAGCAATAGGTGCATACAAAGTTAAAGTAAATGATAGAGAAATAACATTCTTAGATACACCAGGACATGAAGCATTTACAGCGATGAGAGCTAGAGGTGCACAAATAACTGATATAGCAATATTAGTAGTTGCTGCAAATGATGGTATAATGCCACAAACAATAGAAGCAATAAATCATGCTAAATCTGCAGGAATACCAATAATAGTTGCAATAAATAAAATTGACTTACCAGATGCAAATGTTGATAAAGTAAAACAAGAATTAATGAATTATGAACTAGTACCAGAAGAATGGGGTGGAGACACAATATGTGTTCCTATTTCAGCAAAAAATAATATAAATATAGACCAATTATTAGAAATGGTATTATTAGAAGCAGATGTTTTAGAATTAAAAGCAAATCCACATAAACAATCAAAGGGTGTTGTTATAGAAGCAAGACTTGACAAAAACAAAGGTGCAATAGCTACAATGCTTGTACAAAGAGGAACATTAGATGTTGGAGATACAATAATAGTTGGTTCATCAATTGGTAGAATAAGAGCAATGGTAAACGAAAATGGTAAAAAAGTTAAATCTGCCGGACCATCAACACCAGTAGAAATAATGGGATTAACTGATGTACCAGAAGCTGGAGATACATTCTACGAAGTAAAAGATGAAAAAACAGCAAAACACTTAATTGAAAAGAGAAAACGTGAAGCAAGAGAAAAAACAATTAATTCTGGAACAAAAATCACATTGGATAATTTATTTAGCCAAATGGAAGAAGGAAATTTAAAACATCTAAATCTAATTGTAAAAGCAGATGTTCAAGGTTCTGTTGAAGCAGTAAAACAATCAATGGAAAAATTACAAAATGAAGAAGTAAAAGTAAAAGTTATCCATGCAGCACCAGGAGCAGTAAATGAATCAGATGTAACACTTGCAAAAGTATCAAATGCAATAATAATAGCATTTAATGTTAGACCAATACCAGCTGCAAAAGAAATGGCAGAAAAAGAAGAAGTAGAAATAAAACAATACTCTGTAATATATCAAGCAATAGAAGAAGTTGAAGCTGCAATGAAGGGAATGTTAGCACCAAAATATGAAGAAAAAATCATAGGAAATGCAGAAGTAAGACAAACATTTAAGATATCAAATGTTGGAACAATTGCAGGTGCTTATGTCTTAACAGGTAAAGTTGAAAGAAATGCAGGAGTAAGAATTATAAGAGACAATATCGTAATTCATGAAGGAAAACTTGCAACATTAAAGAGATTTAAAGATGATGCTAAGGAAGTATCAAAAGGATTTGAATGTGGTATTCAAATTGAAAATTACAATGATATTAAAGAAGGAGATATCATTGAAGCATATATTATGGAAGAAATAAAAAGATAATAATTAAAGAGGGATTAAGGGGCCACCACACCAAATCCCTCCAAAATGAAGAAAATAAAAATTTAGAAACGAAATTAAGAGGAGGTAGATAAAATGCCTAATAAACATCAAATTCAAAAAGATTTTTATACAAAAATGAGTGAGTGGAAAGAAAACTATAAAGTAAATACAGAGACTCAAAATGAAGAAAATAAAAAAGAAGAACATCAAAAATTAATATTAAGAGAATCATGTTTTAAAGGAATTGATGGAACAAGAATAGAAAGTATGGCTTTTAAAGATACTCCAGAACATAAATCTATAGTAGAGGAAGCTAACAAAAGAATTGAAGAAGGCAGAAGAAGAGAAGCAAAAGCTTGGAATGATGCAAAATATTATTTTGGAAGATAAAAATATAGAAATGAAATTAAGAGGAGGTAGACAAAATGCCTAATAAAAACAATAATAGAATGGGACGTATTGACGAAGAATACAGAAAAGAATTAAGTCAAATTATTGGTTTTGAATTAAAAAATTCAAGCATTACAGGTATGATAAGTGTTACAAAAGTAAAAGTAACACCAGACTTAAAATATGCAAAAGTATATGTAAGTATATTTAATTCAAAGAATATAAAAGATACAATGGAAGGACTTAAAAAATCATCAGGCTTTATAAGAACAGAATTAGCAAAAAGAATTAATTTAAGAAATACACCAGAATTAATATTTGAAATAGACGATTCAATGGAATATGGAGCAAAAATTGATTCAATATTAAAAGAAATAATGCCAAATGAGATAGACTAAAATGTCTCATTTGACAAATTTCGACAAAAATGTGAGACAAATTTGGACTGTCCCAAATGTCTCAGAAGGGATAAAAATATGACTTTAGATAATATATTAGAAGAAATAAAAAAAGCTGAAACAATTGTAATAATGGCACACGAAACACCAGATGGAGATGCGATAGGAAGTTGTTTAGCAATGAAAGTTGCATTAAAACAGTTAGGAAAGAATGCTGATGTAATAATAAGAGAAGTTCCAAAAATATTTGATTTCTTACCATATAGAGATGAAATAAAATCTGATTCAGATATTAAAAAATATGATTTAGCAATAAGTTTAGATTGTGCAGATTTTAAAAGATTAGTAGGAAGTGAATATTTTGAAAATGCAAAACAAACTATAGTAATAGACCATCATGGAAGTAATAAAATGTATGGTGAAATCAATTTTGTAAATCCTGTTGCACCAGCATGTTGCCAAATATTGATTGGTATGTTTCAATATTTTAATATAAACATAGATAAAGAATTAGGAACATGCATATTAACTGGAATAATTACAGATACAGGTGGATTTAGATATTCAGGAGTAACACCAGAAACATTTGAATTTACAGCAGATTTACTACAAAAAGGAGTAAATGTATCAGATATATATAAAAGAGCTTTAGAAACAAAAACAAAAGCTAATTTTGAATTAATGAAAAAAACAATTGACAGAATGGAGTTCTTGGAAGATGGAAAAGTTACATTTACATATATAACAAATGAAGATTTAGAAGAAGTAAATGCCCGGAATAGGTGACCATGAAGGTTTAGTTGAAACAGGTAGAGATATTGAAGGTGTTGAAGTTTCAGTATTTATTAGACAAAAAGAAGAACAAGAAAATTTATATAAAATTTCTATGCGTTCAAATGATTATGTTAATGTTTCAGATGTATGCTTAATGTTCGGTGGCGGTGGACATGAAAAAGCAGCAGGAGCTGTTATTCAAGGAGATATTGAAACTGTAAAACAAAAAATTATGAATGAATTAAGAAAAGCTTTAAAATAATATTGTAGGAGGGATTAAGGGGCCACCACTCCAAATCCCTTTTAATTTAATTATTATTTTATAGTTATATATATTAATTTAATATAAAGAAAGGGATTTGGAGTGGTGGCCCCTTAATCCCTGAAAGGATATGTATGGACGGAATAATAATAATAAATAAACCAATCGGATGCACATCACATGATATAGTATATAAAGTAAAAAAAATGTTTAATGAAAAAGTAGGACATACTGGAACATTAGATCCGATGGCAGAAGGTGTATTACCAATTCTAGTTGGAAAAGGTACATTACTTTCTAAGTATCTAATAGATCATAATAAAAAATATATAGTTGAATTACAACTTGGAATAAAAACAGATACAGCCGATAGTGAAGGAAAAATAGTTGAACAAAAAACAGTAAATGAAGAAAAAATATCAAAAGAAAATATTGAAAAAGTATTCCAATCTTTTATAGGAAAGCAAGAGCAAATGCCGCCAATGTATTCAGCTATAAAAGTAAATGGAAAAAAATTATATGAATATGCGCGAAAAGGGCAAGAGGTAGAGATAAAACCAAGGCAAATAGAAATCTATAATATAAATTTAATTCAATATTCTATAGAAAAAAAACAAATTAAATTTGAAGTATTCTGTGGAAAAGGTACATATATAAGGAGTTTGTGTGAAGATATAGCTCAAAGATTTGAAACAGTTGGTTATATGAAAAGTTTAAAAAGAATTCAAGTTGGAGATTTTAAAATAGAAGATAGTATAGCAATTAATCAATTAGAAGAAAATATACAAGATAATAACTTTATAAAAGATAAAATTATTTCAATAGAAAAACTATTTAATGAAAAAACAGGTATTAAATTAGATAATAAAAAATTGAAATTATTTCTAAATGGTGGTAGAATAACTCAAACATTAAATGATGGTATATACAAAATTTATACCGAGAATAAAATTTTTGTAGGAATTGGTGTTGTTGAAAATCAATTACTAAAAAGAGATATAATTTTATAAAAAGAAACATAAATATTAAAACATTTCATATACTTAAGTAAAAGTATGTGAGGTGTTTTAATGTTTTATATAGAAAAAAATGACAAGCCTAATTGGATAGAGAAAAAATTGAATTTGATTAAAATACAAGACAATACAATTTTATTGCCAATTACAAAAGAAATTGGCAATAAAAAAATAGAAATATTAGCACAAAAAACAAGAAAATCGATTCAAAAATATTCTAATAGTAAAAAAATAGTTTTAAGTAAAGAAATGTATAATGAAAAAATATACTTAAATTATTTAAACACATATGGGTTAGAAATCCAAGATGGAAGATGGTTATTTGAAATATTGTTACCTGATACAGTAGAATACATAATAGATAAGAAAAAAATAGAAAAAACAAATATATCAATAATGATAAATGATTTAACCGATATTGAATTAGAAAACATCAAAATTCTTGCAAAAAAATATAAAAATATAAACATAGTAACAAATCATATTGAGAAATTCAGAAAATTAGAAAAACAATTAGATGAAAATGAAGGAATAATAATAACAATAACAAACAATAAAAAGAAAAGCCTAATGAAATCACAAATTATTTTAAACATTGATTTTCCACAAGAATTAATCAATAAATACAACATATATGATGATGCAGTAATTGTAAATTTAAAAGGAAATATTAAAATCAATAAAAAAAGATTTAATGGACTAAATATAAATAATTATGAAATAAACTTTAGATTTGATAAGCAAAACAATAAAGCACTAAATAATAAATATTATTTAAAAGATTTGTATCAGTCTGAGTTATATAAAAGGCAAAGAATAAGTGAAATAAAAAAACAAATAAAAAATGATAAAGTAGTTATTAAAAATCTTATAATAAATAATGGAGAATTATAATAAAAATTTTATTAAAGTCTTTTTTTTTTATAAAAAATATAATATAATGGATGTATTAAATGCAAAAGATTGGCAAGGAGGTATAGAAAGATGCCAAATAGTAGTAATAATCATTCAAAAAGAGCAAAAACAAAAAGAACTAATAAAGAAACAAATAAAAACACAGCAACAAAGAAAAAAAATGTAAAAGAAAAAAACTCAAACAAAAAGAAAAAAGCAAATCAAAAATTTAAATTAATTTTAAAGATTTTACTTATTCTATTTTTGCTGTTATGTGTAGTAGGAGCTGGAATTATAGCTGCAATGTTCTTTGGTTTGTTTGGAGATGAATTCGAAATAACAAAAGAAGAACTCACAAGCGGATCATCTGATACCGTTGTATACGATATAGACAATAATGAGATAGCAAGCTTAAGTGCAAAAGAAAAAAGAAAAAAAATATCATTAAGCGAAATGCCTCAGTATTTACCAAAAGCATATATTGCAATAGAGGATAAAAGATTTTATTCTCATAGTGGTGTTGATATAAAAAGAACAGCCGGAGCAATACTAGGAGTAGTTACAGGAAAATCTTCATACGGTGGAAGTTCAATCACACAACAATTAGTAAAAAACATAACTGATGATAAGCAAAGGTCAGGAATCGCAGGTGTAACTAGAAAATTAAAAGAATGGACAAAAGCAATTCAAATAGAAAGAATGATTTCAAAAGATCAAATATTGGAATTATATCTAAACATCATATTTGTAGGGGGACCTGAACTACATGGTGTTGAGTTAGGTTCAATATATTATTTTAATAAAAATGCAAAAGACTTAGACTTAGCAGAATGTGCGTTTTTAGCAGGAATTAACCATTCACCAAACGCATATA
Organism: uncultured Clostridia bacterium; assembly: GCA_934168305.1. Taxonomy (GTDB): domain Bacteria; phylum Bacillota; class Clostridia; order TANB77; family CAG-508; genus CAG-269. Next base: position 115,021 of record CAKPNF010000001.1, read on the forward strand.
ATCCATACAATGATAACCTAGACCAAGAAAAAGTTGCAAAATCAACAAAAGACAGAACTTTAACTGTTTTAAAAGAAATGAAAAATCAAGGCTTAATTGAAAATGAAGATGAATACAATAATGCAGTTGCTAAAGTAGAATCAGGATTAAAATTTGAAAAAGGAAATACAGGTGGACAATATCAATATTCATATCACACAGAAGCAGCAATCGAACAAATAGTAGAACAAGTAATGGAAGAAAAAGGTGTAAGCAAATCATTTGCTGAAGATTATGTTTATGGTAGCGGGTTAAAAATATACACTACTCAAAATTCAACAATTCAATCTAGAGTGGAAGAAGAATTTGCAAAAACAAAATATCAAATATCAGGTAGAGAAAAAAATAGTGAAACAGGAAAGTTAAAAAATGATCATACACAATCTGCTATTGTTATAATAGATAATTCAACATCGCAAGTAGTTGCAGTTGGAGGAGAGTTAGGAAATAATTTAGCAACAGGAATGAACAGAGCAACTGATGCTGTGAGACAAACTGGTTCATCTATGAAGCCTTTAGCTGATGTAGTACCAGGATTGCAAGAAAAAATAATAACAGCAGCAACAGTATATGATGATAAAAAGACAAATTTTGGTGGAACTTATGAACCAGGAAACTATAATAATGAAAAAGGTTTAATAAACATTAGAAGTTGTATAAGAACATCTCAAAATATACCAATGGTTAAGATAATGGCAGAATTAACACCTAAGAAATCAGTTGAATATTTAGAAAAAATGGGAATAACAACATTGGGAAATGAGACTTTACCATTAGCAATTGGTGGAATGAATATAGGAATTACACCATTAGAGATGGCTGGTGCTTATGCAGCAATAGCAAATGATGGAGTCTATACAAAACCTACATTTTATACAAAAGTTGTAGATAATAATGGAAATACAGTTTTAACACCAAACCAGCCAAAAACAAAAGTTATATCAGAACAAAACGCCTATATATCAAGGTCAATAATGAAAGAACCAACTTTATCTGGAGGAACTGCAACATACTGTTCAATATCTGGAATGGAAACATGTGCAAAAACAGGTTCAACAGATAGTTATAAAGATAGATGGTTATGTGGTATGACACCATATTATACAGCAGCTTGTTGGTGGGGATTTGATACACCAGAACCATTAACATATGCAAATGGAAGTGTTTATAGTGTAGATGGAAGAAACCCAGCCGGACAAATGTGGGCTTCAATTATGAAAGATATACACAAAGGGTTAACAAATAAAAATTTCAACAAACCAACATCCGGATTAACACAAGCAAGTGTATGTAAAATTACTGGATGTTTAGCTACAAATTCTTGTACAGATAAATATACAGAGATATTCACAACAGATAATTTACCACAAAAATGTGAAGGACACGGAACTCAAAGAATATGTCAAGTGTCTGGAAAAGTTGCAAATGAATATTGTCCAGCAGAAAGTGTAAAAGATGTAGCATATGGTGGAACAATTCCAAAAGAAAAATTAGGACTATGGAAAACTCTAAATCCATCAAAAACAGGAAATGAACAAATAACAGAAACATGTACAGTTCATAAAAAAACTGAAGAAAAACCAATAACAAATATAGAAACTAACAATACGAATAATAGTAAAACAAACACAGTAACAAACGACGTAATAGATGATAACAAAACAAATACTGTAACAAACAGTACAACTGATGATGATACAGTTGAAAACAAAACAGAAAATTAAAAATTAAGACACTTTAAAAATTGAAGTGTCTTAAACAAAATGCAAGGGGGGAAAAATGGATATATATTTTTATAATACATTAACAAGAAAAAAGGACAAATTTAAACCAATTAATCCAAAAGAAGTACGAATATATTCATGCGGACCAACAGTTTATAAAGATGCTACAATAGGAAATATGAGAACAAACATATTTCAAGATGTCTTAAGAAGAGTATTAAGATATAATGGGTACAAAATAAAACACGCAATGAATATAACTGATGTTGGGCATTTAGTATCAGATGGTGATGAAGGTGAGGACAAGATGCTCAAATCAGCAAGAGAAGAACACAAAACGCCATTACAAATAGCAGAATATTATACAAAATTATTTTTTAATGATTTAGCAAGTTTAAACATAGAAACACCTGAAATAGTATGTAAAGCAACAGAACATATAAAAGAAATGCTTGAATATGTTGAAAAATTAATAGAAAATGGATATGCATATGAAACATCAACAGCAATATATTTTGATATTTCTAAATTAGATAAATATCCAATATTATCAAATTTAGAAGTTGAAAAACAAAAAGCAGGAGCAAGAGTAGAAGTAGATTCAGAAAAAAGAAATCCAGCAGACTTTGCACTTTGGATAAAAGCACCAGAAAATCATTTAATGAAATGGGATAGTCCTTGGGGACCAAGTTATCCAGGATGGCATATAGAATGTTCTGCAATGGGTCAAAAATACTTAGGTGACCAATTTGATATACATACAGGCGGAATAGATTTAATACCAACACACCATGAAAATGAAATTGCACAAAGCAAAGGAAAATGTGGTAAAATACCTGCAAATTATTGGATGCATGGAGAATATTTACTAATTAATGGTGGAAAAATGTCAAAATCTTTAGGAAACGTATATTTAGTTAAAGACATAAAAGAAAAAGGATATGACCCAATAGTATACAAATTATTTAGTTATTCTTGCCATTACAGGAACAAATTGAACTTTACATGGGAAGGAATAGATGCAGCATCAAAATCACTAGAAAGATTACGTAACAGTTATCAAATAAACTTGAATGGAACAGATGAATTAACAGCAGAAGATAAGGAAAAATTAGCACAAATAGAAGAAAACTTCCATAAAGCAATAAATGATGATTTAAACATGCCACTTGCAATGAGCTTTGTTTGGGAGGCAGCTAGATTCGAAAAGAAGAATCCAGAGGTTGCAAAATTACTTGCACAATTTGACACAGTTCTTGGAATTAAAATTGACGAAGTAAATACAGAAAAAGGGGAAATTCCACAAGAGATATTAGATTTAGTAGAACAAAGAAAAATTGCAAGAGAAAATAAAGATTGGGCTAAATCAGATGAATTAAGAGACTTGATTAATGAAAAAGGATATGTAGTAAAAGATACAAAAAATGGAGCTGAAATTAATAAAGTTAGTAAATAAGGTGAAATAAATGAAAAAAATTCAATATGGTAAAGACGAAAAAACTGTATATAATAATGAAGTAAATAAAGTAAGAGCAATTGTATTAAATCAAAATGGAAGAGCTTTAATTGTTAAGTATGCCGGATTATATATGTTACCAGGTGGGAGAGTTGATAATGGAGAGCAACCATTAGAAGCATTAAAAAGAGAAATATTAGAAGAATCAGGAATTGAAATTAATATTAATGAAGTAAAAGAATTTTTACAAATAGATAGTTATAATGAAAAATATTATAGCAGAAAATATAAAGAACTCATAAGTAGAGTTACACATACTAAAATTTATTTTGTTGAAACAGATCAAGATATAAACGAACAAAAGAAGAAATTGACACCAAGTGAAATTGAAAAAAATCATAGAATAAGCTTTGAAAATCTATCAATAATTCCATATTTAGTACAAACAAATCAAAGTGATAATATTAAGAAAATTGAATTTGATAGAGAAATATTGACTGCATTAAAAGAGTTTGCTATACACAGAAATATAGAAGAAAACAAGTGTAAAGAAAAATAAATATGAACTAATTTTTTAGAAATTAAGGAGGAATAAAAATGGCAATATTATTACCAGGAGGAGCAGGATTTATAGGAAGTCATACTGCTGTAGAATTATTAAATAAAGGAAAAGAAATAGTCATAATAGACAACTTCTCAAACAGTACACCAAAAGCATTAGAAGCAATAAAAAAAATAACAGGAAAAGATTTTAAATTTTATGAAATGGATTATCTAGACAGAGAAAAATTAGAAAAAGTATTTGAAGAAAATAATATAGAAGCAGTAATGAACTTTGCAGGGTACAAAGCAGTTGGAGAATCAGTAAAAGAGCCATTAAAATACTATTATAATAACGTATCAGGCGCTATCATTTTATTAGAAACAATGAAAAAATATAATGTTAAAAAATTTGTTTTTAGTTCATCAGCAACAATCTATGGTGACCCAGGAAATCCAAAATATATTGAAGAATTTGGAAGAGGAAAAACAACAAATCCATATGGAACAACAAAGTCAATGATTGAACAAATTTTAGAAGATTTATATAATTCAGACAATAATTGGGATATTGCAATTCTAAGATATTTCAATCCTGTAGGTGCACATGAAAGCGGTTTAATAGGAGAAGAACCACAAGGAATTCCAAATAACTTAATGCCATTTATAATGAAAGTAGCAAATAAAGAATTAGATCACTTAAATATATTTGGAAATGACTACGAAGGAACCAAAGACGGAACCGGTGCAAGAGACTATTTACATGTTGTTGATTTAGCTATAGGACATGTAAAAGCCTTAGAAAAATTAGACAAAGAACAACAAGGAATATATATTTATAATTTAGGTACAGGGACAGCGTATACAGTCCTAGAAATGGTTGAAACATTTAAAAAAGTAAATAATATAGATGTACCTTATAAAATCACATCAAGGAGAGATGGAGATTTAGCAGTATATTATGCAGATCCTACAAAAGCAAAAAATGAATTAGGATGGACAGCAACTAGAACATTAGAAGATATGTGTAGAGACAGTTGGAATTATATAAAAAATTCATCTAAAGGTGAAAAAAATGATATATGAGTTTGAAGTACCAGGAAAAGTAATAGGAAAAGGAAGACCAAGATTAAATACTTACTCAGGTATTGTATATACACCAACAAAAACAAAAGATTATGAAACACTTGTAGAACAATATTTTTTATTAAAGTACCCAAAATTTAAAGTATTTGAAGGTCGAGTAAAAGTAAGTATTATTGCATACTTTGCTATTCCAAAAGTAACAAAAAAATCAGATATAAATGAAATGTTAGATAATAATATTAGTCCAACAAAAAAACCTGACATAGACAACATAGTAAAAGTAGTTTTAGATAGCATGAATAAATTTGCGTTTAAAGATGATAATCAAATTACTAAATTAGAAGTAGAAAAAAAGTATTCAATTGAAGACAAAATATATATAAAAATTGAAGAATATTAATAATTTAATAAATAACTAAAAAACATATTTGTAATATAATATACAGATATGTTTTTTTACATTTATAAAATAAAAAAAGTTATTAATATTAAAAAGAAAACGATATTTAAAGTAAGTGGGGCAATATTAAAAGTTCAAAATACGGGAAAGTTTATGTTCAAATATTTATAGGAAAATAAATATTAACTAAGTATATTTTGTCAAAAATATATCCTGAAACATATAATATTACTAAGGGTGATATTATGAAAAATTTTTTTAAAGGATTATATGAAGATGCAAAAAACATACAAGAAAAAGACCCTGCTTGTAGAAATGTAATTGAAGCAATAATTTTATATCCAGGATTCCATGCAATTTTTTTTCACAGAATAGCTCATTATTTATATTGTAAAAAATTATATTTTTTTGCAAGGTTAATATCGCAAATATCAAGACATATTACAGGAATAGAAATTCATCCAGGAGCAAAAATAGGAAGAAAACTATTTATAGACCATGGAATGGGAATAGTAATTGGAGAAACAGCAACAATTGGAAATAATTGTACAATATATCATAATAGTACATTAGGAGGAACAGGAAAAGATAAGTATAAAAGGCATCCTGACTTAGGGAATAATGTAATGGTCGGGTCTGGAGCAAAAGTTTTAGGTCCAATAAAAATAGGGGATAATGTAAAAATAGGAGCAAATAGTGTTGTATTAAAAGATATCCCTAATAATGTAACAGTAGTAGGAATACCTCGGAAAAATAAAATAAATAAAACAAAAAGGATGCAATATTTTAATGCATCCTTCTATTCGTCATATTTATAACTTGAACATTTAGATTCATCAGGTTGTTTTGTATTGCAATCCTTTGTTGGAGTAACCATAATTTCATTCAAAGTACAAAGTCCTTCTGATTTTTCGTTATATTTACAACTCTCAACAGTACAAGATATTTTTTGATTTCCTTCCATTTTATACCTCCATAATATTATTAAAAAAGTTTAATAATATTATTATGTGTAAATTTGAAATTACTATTCACAATTACAATTTTCAGAAGAATTTTCTTCGCAATTTTCAGATGTATTTTTATTGCAAATTGCAGGTGGCTCTTTAAAACTTAAATACCAACTAATTCCATTTTTATTTTCATTAATATAATTTTGTCTTTCTTCCAATTCACAGAAAGTTTGAGGAGGAGGAACAATTACTGGTTGACCTGGCATCCAATTTGCAGCTGTAGAACCTTTACTACAATCTGCCATTTGTAGAGCTTGAACAGTTCTAATAATTTCGGGAATAAATCTTCCAACATTTAGTGGGTAAACAAAAATAGTTCTAACAATACCTTTATCATCAATTATAAAAACATTTCTAACAGTTTGTGTTGTACTTACATCATTTGAAATCATACCATATTTTCTTGCAATTTGACCATTTCTATCAGCAATAATAGGAAATGGAAGTTTAATTCCAGTTCTACAATAAATATCATAAATCCAAGCTAAATGAGAAGGATTGCTATCAATACTCAAACCTAAAAGTTCTGTATTTATTTGTTGGAAATATGTATATGCCCTAGCATAAGCAATCATTTCAGTTGTACACACAGGTGTCCCAGTATGTTCAAGTTTCAAGAATTGAAAAACTTGAAACAAAAATATATATTTTTTATTAATAAAATGATATAATGAGAAAAATTTAATAAAGGGGAATGAATTAATAAAATGTTAAATGATAATAAAAAAATAAAAATGTTTTATATAAGTCTATGTATTTTAGTATTATTAATTTTAGTAGGAATTTACTTTATCTTTTTTAATCAGCAAAAGAACAGTAATAATAAAGAGAACATAAATGAAAATATAGAATCTAATCAATTAGAAAATAATAATAACATAATAGAAGAAACAGAAGTAAAACATACAAAAAATTATAGTAGTGAGACTAAAATTGCCTATCAAAACGAAAATGATAAAGAAAATAGTACATTTGTATATTTGAATGAGAATAATAAAAATGATTATAAATGGAATGATTACATATTTGAAAATAAAATAATTTTAACAACTATGCCAGACATTGATTTTACACAATTTGAAGAATTGGAAGAAAATTTTTATACTTTAAAGATAACCGATAGTAAAATCTATAATGAATTTGCAGAAAAATATAATTTTAAAAAGCTAAATGAAAGTGATTTTGATAATATTTTTGCACAAATTATTGTTATGAAAGATACTGATAGTTTAATAAAATATAGGGATGTAATAAAAGGAGAAGAATTTATAGCAGACGGTAATGTAAATTATACTTTACCTGTATCAAAAGGTGGAATAATTGATACATCAGAACCTTTTAAATCTTCTTGTATAATAGCTTATCTTCCAAACTATATGATGAGTAATGATTATTTTGATGTAATAGTACAAAACGAAAAGATAAAAGTAAATAAAGAAACTGCACTAAATACAGCTAAAACTTATTTGAAAAATTTAAAATATAAAGGATGTACTAATTTTTCTTATCTAAATTATATTAGAGTTGTAAAAGCATATAAAAATGATTTCTTGAGCATAGATGATAAAGAAAATCCTAAGGAAGATACCAATAAAAAATATACTGTTTGGAAAGTATTATCGTATTCTGAAGAAGATCCTTGTACTTCAGCTATTTTATATATTGATGCTAATACAGGAAAAATAATTGGTGGAAAAATAAATTATGCAACGGATTAGTTCTCAAATATCAAAAATTATATATGCTATTATAACTTTATTTACTGCGTTAGTAGCAGGAAAAATGTTTAATGTAAATAATTATTTGCCAATGTATTTATCAATAATAATATATGTTTTAGTATTAGGAACAGCATTTTTATATTATGAATCAAAAGTAAATAATGAACTAGAAACGAAAAAAGAACATAAAAAACTAAAGATAACATCAATAATATTCTATGTAATATTATCAAATGCAGTATTTTATTCAATAATAAAAATGGGACAAAACAATAGTAAATTATTTATGCAATATGATTTTCAAAAATTCTTATCTGTTGAAATGGTAACATACTACATAACAACAATAGTATTTATATCAAGAATAGCAAGATTAGTAGGCAATGTAATATTTGGAAAAGTATATTCAAAAATAAAAGATAAAATGAGCGTTGTTCTAACAATATGTTTGGCATTAGCATTTTCATTATTGATTATAGGACACTTTATAGAATCGGCGTTCATTTGTAAAGTGATAATTATGTCTTTAGGATTTTTCTTAATATTAGCGATAAGAGATTCATTCCAAACATATATAGAAGATGTTGCCTTGACTATTTCAAATAAAGAGGAACAACAAGAAATTATAATTAAAATTGAAGTTTATAGAAGATTAGGAACATTAATATTAAGTGCTATTTTTACATTAATATTAATGAAATATGAACTAATTGTAATAGAATTTATTTTATTGAGCTTAAGTATTATTGAAATATTTATTAATAAAAGCTTATGTAATAAGTTATCAAATTATAGTATAGTAGCAAAAAATGGATAGCAAATTAAATGCTATCTATTTTCAGTTAAATTTATAAAAAAATACCTGTTGAACATATACTTCTAAATAATGTATAATCTATTTAAGAGGTGCAATAATTTATGAGAATAATAAAAAAATATGGAAAAGACATATTATATAAGGAATTAAAGAAAAGCTATAATTTTTTTATTAAAGAAGCAAATACAGATAAAAAAAGCAAAGGCTATGGACTAATAAAAGATAAAACAATTTTAGCTGATAATATAGCAAGTATAGCATCAGTAGGATATGGTTTAGCAGCATTAGTTATCGGAGTAGAACATAATTGGATAAAATATAAAAAGGCTTATGATAGAGTAAACAGAACACTAGAAACCTTTATAAATAACGTAGAAGGAAAAAACGGGTTTTATTATCATTTTGTGAATATGCAAACAGGAAAAAGAGAATGGAATTGTGAAGTATCAATAATAGATACAGCAATTTTTATATGTGGTGCTATAACTGCAGGTGAATATTTCGGAAAAGAAGTAAAAAATAAAGCAAATATTTTATATAAAAGAATAAATTGGAAATGGTATAGAAACGAAACAAACAATTTATTTTATATGGGATATAAACCTGAAAAAGGATTTTGGGGACAATGGGATGGATATGCTGAACAATTAATGATGTATGTATTAGGAGTTAGTTCACCAACATATCCAATAGATAAAAGTATGTATTATGAATTTAATAGAAAAAAGAAAGATTATAAAGATATAAAGGATATAATATATACATATTGTGGAACATTATTTACATATCAATATTCACATGCATGGATTGATTTTAGAAATTTAACAGATATTAATGGAGTTAATTGGTTTGAAAATTCAATAAAAGCGACAAAAGCAAATAGAGAATATTGTATAGATAATAAGAGCAAATTTAAAACTTATGGAGAAAATTCCTGGGGATTAACTGGTTGTCTTTCTCCTAAAGGGTATATAGGACCAGGAGCTGAACCTTGTGATACTAATTTAGAAATAGAAAACGATGGAACAATATCTCCATGTGGTGCAATTGGTTCAATAGTGTTTACACCAAAGGAAAGCATACAGTCCATGGAATATTATTATAATACATTTAGAAAATTGTGGGGAAAATACGGCTTTAAAGATGGCTTTAATTTAGAAGGGAAAAAAGGCTGGTTTGCAAATGAATACATAGGAATTGATAAAGGAATAGGAATGTTAATGATAGAAAATTATTTAAATGAAACTATATGGAAATATTTTATGAAAAATGAGTATGTCATTAAAGGATTAGAAATGTTAGAATTTACTGATACTAAATCAGAAGATTTGAAATTTAACAAAATATAATTTGGAAGAAATTACAATTGAAATAGTATATAAAAATTGATATAATATATGTAGATGTGTAATATCACATAATAGTAGTAACAAATAACCAAAATGTTTTAACTAAAATGGAGGCATTAAGATGAAAATTTGTATTTTACGGAGAGATGGAGAAAATGTTCATAATGGAATGGTAGAAGTGATGTTTGCAATAACAGAGAAATATTTTGGAAAAAGAAAATTATTTTTAGATAAGAACGAAAAAGAATTCACACAGATGATTACTTTTTCAGTTTCTGATAATGAAGATTCGTCCAATATAGTTCGATTTATAATTGCAGTATCAGAAGTAAATCCATTATATGCTGTGAGGATTTTGAAGTAAAAGCAATGAAAAACTCTAACCTAGCAAATGCTTGATTAGAGTTTTTATTTTTTACTTTGAATGGAAAATGCTCTTTTCAATTTCTGCCATACACTCATTAGCAATACTTGCAACAGCTGACCATGAACCAACCTGTGTAGAAATAGGTTTTACCATACTGTGCAATTCTGATATTGTTTTAAGTGCTTCATTCTTGGTAGAGCAGAAAGCTTCTAAAGTCTTTTTGAAGTGCCTTGCTGTTTCATCAGAAGAATCAACAGATTTAAACTGTTTTTCGACTTCTTGCTTAAATCCAGCCGGAGAGAATGTACCGTTATTCACAAACGATTTCAAATTTTCTAAAATATTAGATAATTTTGTGAATGGATAATTACTCTGTTCGTTTGGATTTTGCATAGCATCTAACATCCGTTTTTGATAGTTTTCAAAAGTCTTATCGTTCATATAGAATTCCTCCTAAAAATATTTATTTTTACATTGCTGATTTACTTTGAAGAAAAAAGGTTAAAACTACAAAAAACTAATTATAGTATAACACAAAATTATGTAAAATACAAATGTACTATTGAAAATAACTGGATTTTCCTTTACTTTTACGTGAAATCATGATACACTATTTACATAATTTTAGCGATTTGCTAATCAAATTTTTTTAATCCTGTTTTACAGGTTGATATAGAGTCAGTTATTATAAAATGAATATTTTAAGGAGGAAAAATATGGAGAAAGTATTGATTTTGTTAGCGTTTGCCTTTTGCAGTCCGTGTGTTATATTGATTGTAGTAGCATATATTGATGAAATTAATAATAAGCGTATTATGAAAAAAGCAAAGAAAAGCTATGACAAAAAACTAAACGATGCAATGAGATTTTATCTATTAGCTACTTCATTGAAATATAAAATAAGAAGCGGCTGGGATGAAACTCATTGGAACGTGAGTAAAGAACGGATTGAAAGCATAGCAGAACATGTTTATGGTACATGCATATTAGCATTAAGCATTGATTCTGAATTTGAAACAAATTTAGACATTAATAAAGTTGTGAAAATGCTTGTTATCCATGAATTAGGAGAGGTTGTAATAGGAGATATTACACCATTTGATAATATTACTCCTGAAGAAAAGATGGAAAAAGAACATGAAGCTATCAAAGAAGTTCTTGGAGACTTAATCAAGAAAGATGAGTTTTATTCATTACTATTAGAATTTGATGACAAGAAAACAAAAGAAGCTGTTTTTGCACATCATTGTGACAAACTGGAAGCAGATATTCAAGCTAAAGTTTATCAGGATATGGGATGTCAACATTCTTTAGATGAGCAGAAGAATAATGTTGTTTTCAAAAGTCAGAGAGTTCAGCAAATGGTAAAAGATGGAGCTAAATCTGCATTCGATATTTGGTATGAATGGGATAAATCATTGTATTTTGATGATGAGATATTCGCCAATATTCTTGATTATGTGAAAGAGATTAATACTCAACAAGATTTTTAATGTAACTCGTAAACAGATTTGTTAAGGAGGTATCAATGTCTAAAAGAAAAAAGCAGTCAGCAAACTTAAATAAACAATCTAAAGTAAAAAGAAAAATTATACAGCTAGAAGATTGTTCGAAAAATGATGAATGTGGTGTTTCAGTAGTAGATGATGTTAAAGTAATTGTTTTTTATAATGGTCCAAATTACAAAGTGAAAATTTCAATTCCTAAACGGAGCATAACCAAGAAGATACTAAAAGTTCAAAACAGTAAGTTTGATTTATATATTCGATTTGAAGATACTGATTATAGTAAATCAGGAGGACACCTTTATATAGAACTAAAGGGAAGATACAAATTGGATGATAGATTTAAAAAGCCAAATGAATGTAATGAAGTAAAACTTGGAATTAGTGCTAAAAGATATCATGGTAATATTGTATTGCAACCAGATTTTTTTATTCCAGAGAATTGGTCTTCATCAGTTGATTCAAAGGAAGATGAAATTGCATTTAGACATTATAAGAGTGATATTAGGAAAATGGGAACAAATGCAAGTAATTATACTAATTATGAGAAAAGCAACGTTTATCGACCATTTCAGGGTGGAGATTGTACAGGAGGAAAATAGTATGGCATTTGAAGATTACAAGGATCTAGATTTAAAACCTGAAAAAGCAACACAGGAAGAAATTGAACAACTTGAAAAGAAATATGGAGTATCAGAGTTTCATGATACAAGTTTAAGAGCAAAAGAATTTCTTCGTAGACAGGAAGAACAAAATTAAAGAAAACTATTTAAGTTATATTAGATATTGAGTGAATGGAAGAAGGAGATTATCATGGCAATAATTTCCTCCTTTTTTTATTTTAAATTTTTTCTCAACTTTGTTTTTGATATCGCACTCTTTAAAATAAAGTATGAGGTCAAAAGATGAATAAAATATTAGAAAAATTTAAAAAATATTTTGCTATATTCATGTTTTATGCTATAATGTTAAAAACAAGGAAGATAGTTAAGTACTAGAAGTCATAAAAGTCTTATATCATAGAAGTATTAAAATAAATAAAAATATATTAAAAGGATGTAGATATGAATAAAGAAGAAATAATAAAATATTGTTTGACATTAGAGGATACATATAAAGACTGTCCATTTCCAAATGATTTTGAATCAGTAACAATGAAACATATTAAAAATAACAAATGGTTTGTTCTAGTTATGAACGTTAATGATAAGTTATATATTAATGTAAAAACAAATCCAGATTATTCTGACATATTAAGAAATACTTATGATTATATAATACCTGCTTATCACATGAACAAAGAACATTGGAATACGATTATTGTAGATGAAAAAGTGGACAAAACATTAGTAAAAGAATTGATAGAACAAAGTTATCAACTAACAAAATAAAAGCAAATAATAAGCAAAATAGGAGATTACTATGATAATAACGGAAATATTTCAGAAACAATCTAAATAATGTTATTAAAATTGAATTATGTGGGCAAGGATTGTGGGATTATGAAAGTTTGAATTTTTATTATAGTGATGGTAAAAGCAAATCTGTTAATTTATATACTACTGAACAACATTATTACATAGAAGAATATTTATATAATAATACATCTAACTATGATTATATATTTAAAATTTCTATATTTATAAGTTTGGCAACAATTGCTTTTACTATATATGTTGGTATAAGAAAAAAAAACAATTTTAAAATTAGTAAATTATTAAAAAATAGTATTTTAGAAGGAAAATGTATTTTATGAAAAAAAGATTATATTAACAATTTTATTTATAATTATAATGATATTTATTTGTTATTGGTTATATTCAAATACAGGATTAAAAAAATTTGAAAAAGAAATTTCCAGTTTTATATTACCAGAAGGAATTGAAAAAGTTACAATAAAAAGTGGAATAGGAGATTCGGGAGGTAATGGAGAATATTCAACATATCGTGTAGTTTTGGTTGTGAAGTCAAAAATGCCAATAGAGCAATTAAATCAGGAATTTGAAAAACAAAACTTAACATTTTCAAGCCATATTGAAAATAGTAGTACACCTATTTGTTACATTACTCATTGCGAAGATAGTATATTTAAATCAGAAAGAAATTTTATATTAGAATTTGATGAACTAAAAAAAGTAAAGGATTTTACTGATTATTATTTTATTGAATTTATTAAATAAAATACAAATGTAGATTATAATTGTATGTTTGGTATCTTGCAAATGTTATTAAGGAATGATATATTAAAATTGGTTTATGAACAATAATAAAGAAGGGAGATGTTTTTAATTATGAATAAATCAAATAAAGTTTTTGAAGGAATAATAATTGTATTGATTATTGCTTTAATAATAATGTCTATTTTATACTTTGACATGAGAGCCAAAGCAAAGAAAAATTTAAATGACTTCTTGAATCAATGTGAAGTAACTTCTAATTTATATAAAGAATTAGATGAATTAAAAAATAATGATAATAATTTAGATGGTAATTTCTTATTTTCAGAAGAAGGAAAATAATGATGAATAACAAATATAAATAAATTTTTATTTATTATATAAATATTTTTTTGATATTGAGCCTCAAAGGCTCTTTTTTTTATAAAATATTTAATTAAAAAATAATGTTACCTTTTTCAAAAAAATGGTAATATATAAATAGATATCTAAAAAGGAGCTCTAAAGCAAAATGAAAAACAAAAAAATAAAAGAATATATTATTAATGGAAACATTGATATGGAAAAAATAATTAATGATTTTGCACGGATATATATTTATAATAATAAAAAATAGTGGATATTTATTCAGCAATGAAGACATAGAAGAAATAGCATCAGATGTATTTCTTGTAATATGGAAAAACAAAGAAAAACTAGACATTAACAAAGAAATTGCTCCATATATAGCAGGAATAACAAAAAAATTGATATTAAAAAGAAAAAATAATTTTAAAAATAATAATGAAAACATTGAAGAATATGAAAACTTTTTATATGAAAAAAATAATGATATACATATTAAAATAGAAGAAAACGAAAAAATAAATATATTAACTAACGAACTAACAAAAATGAAAGAAGAAGATAAAAATATTTTTACATATTATTATTACCAATCAAAATCAATAAAAGATATATCAAGTTTATTAAAAATATCACAAATTAAAGTTAAATCAAGACTATCAAGAATACGAAAAAGATTAAAAAATGAATTAGAAAAAAGGGGGTATGGTTATGAAAGAAGATAAAATAATAGAAAATATTATAAAAAAATCACAAATGAAAATAGCTGTATCTGAATTTGCAAAGGAGAGAAAAGAAATGCCTAAAATAAATAAAATTTCAAAATATGTTGCAACAGCAATTATAACATTAGGAATTGGAACAGGAATCGTATATGCAACTGGAACTACTATTTATGATAAAATATGGAAACAACCAGAAACGTATAAAATATCTAATGAAATTACAGAAAAAGATAAGGAAAATGCAATTAGTGAAGAAGAGGCAAGAAAAAAAGCAGAAGAATATTTAAGAAAAATAGGATTAGAAGATGAAATAAACGGACTAGGATTAATGAAAAGTTGGAGAGGAAATGATGTTATATGGGATATAGGGTTCACAAAAGGAACAATGCAGATGGATAGTAAAGGAAATTTTCAAAGTCTAAATATTCCATCATATAATTATAAAATTCCATATAATTACGGAATAACAAGAGAAGAAGCAAGAAAAACAGCAAAAGAATTATTATTAAAATATAATCCTAACAATAATTCTGATGAATACGAATTAGTATCACTTCATAGAAATATGGAAAATGATAAGGCTTCATATATTTGGTATGCAGATTTTTATAAAAAATATGGAGATTTATATAATCAGTACGAAAAAATATCAATTGGGTGGATACCAACAATTAATGGTCTATATAGTTTAAATATAGAAAACTCAAAATATGAAAATAATGAACAAATTATTACAAAAGAGGAAGCAATAAAAATTGCAACAGAAAGAGATAAAAAAATTGAAACAAGACATAATATAGCAACTACCAAAGCACAAATTGGTATCGATAAAATGAATGCAGATGTTGTATATAGAGAAAAAGATATAGAAAATTACAATAAAGGAACAATTAATTATGAATGTGATGAAAATGGAACATATAAAATAAAAGATAATGCAGAATTTTACAAAGTTGATAATCGTGTCAGAAAAGTTTGGGAAGTAAAGATTTTTTATGATTATTATAATGAATATTATCAAGAAAGATATGTTTATTATGTTGATGCAACAACAGGAGAAATTATTGGTGGAAATAGCTGGAGTGGCTCAACTGAACAAGTAGCACAATTAATTGAAAGTCAATATAATCTTATAGAAAAATAAAAAGAAGTCCAGTATGAACTCTATTTTTTAGAGGTATAGTTCAGTTTGGACTTCTTTTTTGATAATAGAGTATGATACAATAAAAAATATTTATATAAAATTTAAAACTAAAAGATGTAAATTTATATTTAAAAGATTAGAGTTATTAGATAAAAAGTATAAATATGTTGTTTGAAAATATTTTTTGTGTTAGAATATAAAAAACAATCATACTACTTTGTGAGAAAATATTGTAATTGGAGGTAATGATATAATGGAAAAATGGAAATGTCCAAAATGTGGAAATGAAGAATATGAAAAGGACCAATTTCAGGCAACTGGAGGAAATTTTGCGAAAATTTTTGATGTTCAAAATAAGAAGTTTATAACAATTAGTTGTACCAAATGCGGATACACGGAATTATACAAAACAGGAACAAGTGCAGCAATGAACATATTTGATTTTCTAATGAACTAGGTACAAAATAAAAAATATGGAGAAAAGATATATGAAAAAAATATTAAAATATGGAACAATTGCAATTATTATAATGGTAACAATTATTATAGGTATAAATTTATATGTGAAAATATCTACTAATAAACAAATAGTGCAAGGAGCAGACTATACAAAATTATCAAACATAGATTGTATAATAGTTTTAGGCGCTGGAATATGGAATAATGAGCCTAGTCCTATGCTAGAAGATAGATTATTAGAAGGAATAAATTTATATAAAAATAATGTATCAAATAAAATAATAATGAGTGGAGACCATGGTAGAGCAGAATATGATGAAGTAAATATAATGAAAAACTATGCTATTGAAAGAGGAGTTAAATCAGAAGATATTTTTATGGACCATGCAGGATTTTCAACTTATGAAAGTATTTATAGAGCAAAAGCAATTTTTAAAGCGAAAAGAATTGTTATAGTAACTCAAAAATATCATTTGTATAGAGCATTATATATTGCAAAACAACTAGATTTAGAAGCATATGGAGTTGGAGCAGATCCAAGACAATATGTAGGAGCAACATATAGAGAAATAAGAGAAATATTGGCAAGAGATAAAGATTTTATAAAATGTATATTTAAGCCAGAACCTACATACTTAGGAGAAACAATTCCTGTCAGTGGTAATGGGGATGTTACAAATGATTAAATAAGCAAGTGATTAATACCCACTTGCTTTTATGCTATTATATATGAAACTTTATTTAATGTTACTGTTATATATAAATGAAAGCAGGTAAAAAATGGAGAAAGATTTAGATAAAAAATTGTACAATGATTATTTGAATGGAGAAAAAGAAGCATTTGAAATTCTTTATAACAAATACAAAAATAAAATTGAATATTTCATTTATAACATAGTAAAAGACTATCAAAAAGCAGAGGACATAGCTCAAGAAACTTTTATATACGTTATACAGCACCAAATGAGAAAAAATAGTTCGTTTAAATACTATATATATCTTGTTGCAAGAAGCAAAGCACTAAATTATATAAATGTAGAAAAAAGAAGAAATGAAATAACTGAAAAATATCTTGCAAATGATAATGAACAAATTGAAAAAGATGTATTAGATATTATTACAACAGAGGAAAGTAAAAAAGAACTATTAGAATCAATAGAATTGTTAGACGAAAGATATAAAAATGCAATTTATCTCGTAAATATTGAAGGACTATCTTATGAAGAAACATCTAAAATATTAGGAGAAACTCTACAAAACACAAAGAATTTAATACATAGAGGAAAAAAACAATTAAGAAAAATCCTGCTAAAGAAAGGATTTAATGAAATGAATAAAGTTTTGAAAATTTTTGTAATAATTATATGCGCAACAATCGCATTATCGGGAATAGTCTATGCTACAACAGTTATATATAATAAGTATATAAAAAACAATACAAATCATAATATTACAATGAACCCATCATATCAAAGTACACTAGATGAGAATACAATAAATAATTTATGGGTGGGAACACTAGATTTAGCATGGAAAGACCTAGAAGAAAAAATTGGATTAAATAAGATAGAATTAGAAGGCGAAATGCCACAAATTGCAAATGATTTAAATGAAAGTACATTTTCAAAAGAAATGCTAAATCCAAATGATTATAAAATAGATGTAGAAAGAACAGTTACAAATGGATACAAAATAGATGCTACACTTAACAAAGAATTGAACTTTTTAGAATCATTTGATAATTTTAATGATTATAAATGGACATTTGGAAATAGTGAAGAATATATTAAATATTTTGGAATAAATAATGCAAGTCCAGAAAAAATGAATAAAAATGTGGAAATTTTATTTTACAATAAATTAAACAATGGCAGTCTATTAAGTAATGATATGGCAATAAAATTAAAAACTAAAGAAGGGGACGAAATAATACTTTATAGAACAGATGATAAAAAATCATTTGATAAATATTATGAAGATGTAAAAACAAAATCTAAAAACTATACAGGACGTACAGAGTTTGCGAAAGATGATGAATTAAGAATTCCATATGTAAAGGTAAATGGAATGATTAATTACAAGCAATTATATGACAAAAAGATAAAAAATTCAAAAGGATTATACATATATGATGTTATACAAAATGTTAATTTTTATTTAAATGAAAGAGGATGTAATTTATCTAGTAAAGCAACAATGGTTACAGAATATATGGGAATAGGACAAGATACAAAATATTGTTATTTTCAAGATACTTTTATAATATTTATGAAAGAGGCAAATTCTGATAAACCATATTTTGCATTAAAAGTTGATAACAATGATATTTTAGAAAAGATAGAAGAAACAGATGAACCTAAAATATTTGATAGTACAACTTTAGCAGATAGAGAGAAATATTATAGCAAATATTTACAAGGGGGAGAATATAAATTTTTTGAAGACGAAAAATATGAGTATTATTATCCAACTCAAAAAACACAAGTTGTCCAAGTGTATTTTAAGAATGGAGATATAATGACAGCAGAAGAAGCATTGAAACAAGGAAAAATATCTATGGATTTATTGGATAAATATGAAATTGAATATTTTAAGAAAGAAAAATAATTATTAAAAGGGCATAAGTTATATTTCAAAATAAAATTGAAGTAAGTTAAAAATTTATATATAATAAACTTAGAAGATATAAAAGTAGATATAATGCTACTTTTATATTTTTGTTTATAAATTTAAGACAAATAAATTATAATGTGATATAATGACAAAAAATAGAAAATATATAAATTATAAAGTATCAGAAGGAGAAGAAAATGGGATTTATAATTATTATATTAATTATTATAGAGATGCAATTAATACAAATACTAATATCAAAATACAAAATAGCAAAATGGATATTACCAATATTATTATTTATATTATCTATTAATGCTATTTTAGGAATTATAGTATTTGAAAAACATGGGAGTTTAGACTATTATACATATTTTTATTATATTTTAATGCTAATAATCTTTAATATACCAACAATATTGTTGAGTGTTACAAATTTTTTAATGAATAATAAGAAAGATTTTTACGAAAAGTTTACTAAAAAAATAAAATTAATGATTTTAATAAATATAATAGTTTTAATTTCATTGTTCATAATTATCCAAATGAATGTATCAAAGAATATAACAAGTGTTAATAAAAATGAATTAATTAAAATAGAAAATAATATTAATTAAAAATATAGGAGAAAGAGTATGAAAGTGTTAATTAAGGCTATTGTAATTATTGTATTAACAATTTTTATCATTGGAGTATTATATTTAGGATGGAGTGTTTATGATACTGTTAAAACACATAAAACTGAAATATCTTTATCTAATATATCATCAGATGAGAGAGAAAAAATGATAAATTTAAACTATTTGGAATTAGAAAGTTATCCAGCCAGTTTAGAATTTATAACATTAAAAAAGGAAAGTGAAACTAGAGAAACTCAATTTTGTATTATCTTTTCTATATCTAAAGAAGAAAATTTGAATGAAATAGAAAAAAATCAAAAGCAATCTGCAAATGAAATAACCATTAAAAAGATATCTGAAAATAATGAGAAAATTACCTATGAAATGAAAACAAATTTTGCTCAAAATAGTAGAGATGAAAAATGGGATTATTTATTGAAATTAATAGATAAATATAAAAAATAAAGGAGTGAAGAATTATGGCAAAATGCGATTATTGTAACAAAGACATGTTAGAATGTGATGGTTGTGATACGAACCAACTTGTTTTAAACGGTTCAAAGACATATGACAGAATAGCAGTTGGAGACAAATGTGATTTCTATGAAATAACGTAAGATGAAGAACATATGATTGTTAAAATTAAAGGATAGCTAAAACTAGCTATTCTTTTCAATTCAAATTTTAAGATCTTCTGAAGAAAGTTTTCCTTTTTTATATTGGGCAACTTTCTTTTTTCCTATTTTAATAATATTTAATAAGATAGTTATAAATTTATTTTAGGAGGAAAACGTATGAAAAATAAACAAGATAAGATGATAGATTTAGGAATTAACAATGTTAAATGGCAAATCTTATTTTTATAATATTTCTTTGTCTAAAGTCATAAATTTAATTGAGGTGATTTTTAAACAATGAATGATGTATTAGAACAAAAAAGTGTACTATTAGGTAGTGAAAAGTATGAATATATAAAGACAAATGATGGAACAGAACAGCTAATTAAAAGCGAAGATATTGGAAAACGAAAGATAAGTATAGTAATAAAAAGTGCTATACAAACTAATACAGAAGAATTAGAAAAATACATTATTGACGTGTTGAGTGATTTATATATCCAAAAAAATATAAAAAGAATAATATAAAATTTTTTCTCAAATTGATTATCCTTTTTGCTTAAAATAAAATTTTAAGTTGAAAGGAGGTTTAAAATGAAGAGAGTTGGATGTTTATATAGAGTTTCTACTAAAAAACAAACATATAACAATGACATACCAGTTCAGAAAGAAGCTTGTAGAAAATTTATTAAGACAAAAAATGATTGGACTCTAGAAAAAGAATATATGGAACTTGGTGTTTCAGGATATAAGGTTGGAGAAAAAGAAAGAGATGTATTACAAACAATAAAAAAAGATGTTAGTAATAATAAAATAGATATACTTCTTGTTTTTATGTTTGATAGAATAGGAAGAAGAGAAGATGAAACACCTTTTGTTGTAAAATGGTTAATTGATCAGGAAATTGAAGTATGGTCTGTAAATGAAGGACAAAGAGAAATAAAGAATAGTTATGATAGACTTATAAATTATATTACATATTGGCAAGCACAAGGAGAAAGTGAGAAAATATCAATTAGAGCCAAAGAAGAACGAATAAGATTAACAAAATTAGGAATTTATATGGGGTATTATGCTCCATTTGGCTATAAAATGGTTGAAAGTGATTTGTATAGTAAAATTGGAAAACAAAGAAAAGTATTAGAAATTTATGAGGAAGAAGCAAAAACTATAAGATTAATTTATAATCTTATAGCAATTAATGAATATGGAACTGATAAAGTAGCAATATACTTGAATAATAAAAAAATAAAAAGAAGAAAAAAAGGAATATTATGGGATTCTAATGCTATTTTAGAAATAGTTAAGAACCCAATTTATAAAGGCTATGTATCTTTTGGAAAGAGAAACAAGATGAAAGGAAATGATAATAGAAGACAAAAGGAAGATTGGATAATAGCTGAAAAGAAAAATGATAGTATCGTAATTATTTCAGAAGAAATATGGGAAAAAGCTAATAATTTAATAATTAGTAGAAAAAGAAAAAGTGGAGAAAGAGTATTACGTCTATTATCTGGATATACAAGATGCGGCTATTGTGGTAATTACATTGTTCCAAAAGGAAAGACAAAATATACATATATGTTATGCAAGGGAAAACAGAAAACTGGAAAATGTGAATATAGAAAAAATTATAGAGTTGATATTTTAGAAGGAATAGTTAACAATGAAATAAAAATATATTTAGATACATATAAAAAAATAGATTTAAAGAATGAAGTTGAAAAAAGAATAATAAATATAAAAGAAAGAAAAGAAAAAGTCGTATTATTAAATCAAAAAATTAGCAATTCTCAAAATAGAATAGTTGAATTGAAAAATGAAATTGTACTTGCTCTTATGGAAAATAATCAAGATAAAAAGAAAAAAATAGGTGATGAGTATAATTCAGAATTAGAAAATCTAGCACATTTAAATAAAAATTTAGAAGAACTTCAAGATGAAATTAATAAAAACAACAAAGAAATAAATAATTTAAAACAATGCATTCCTGTATGGAGTAAAGAGTTTGAAAATGCACCATTAGAAATTAAAAGACAAATTTTGGACAAATTAATAGATAAAGTGTATTTATATAATGATAAGGTAGAAATAAGAGTTAAATATCCTATAAGTACAATATTAATAGGAGAAAGAAATTAAACTTTATGGATATAAAAAGAGTTGGATGCTTGTATAGGGTTTCAACTTTAAAGCAAGTTGAAAAAAACGATATCCCAATGCAAAGAATAGCATGTGGAGAGTTTATAAAATCACAAAACAATTGGAAATTAACAAAAGAATATATTGAACTAGGAGTATCAGGATATAAACTTAGTGAGTCAAAAAGAGACGCTTTACAAGATATAAAGAAAGCTGTACTAAATAAAGAAATAGATATTTTGCTTGTTTTTATGTTTGACAGAATCGGAAGGAGAGAAGAAGAAACACCATTTGTTGTAGAATGGCTAATTAATAAAGGCGTTGAAGTTTGGTCTGTAAAAGAAGGACAAAGAAAAATCGAAAATAGAGCTGATAAGCTGATTAATTATCTTACTTATTGGCAAGCAGGAGGAGAAAGTGAAAAAACTTCAATAAGGGTTAAAGAAGCACAGACTCAAATGGCTGAAAATGGAATATTAACATATGGAGGAAAAAGAAATGCTCCATATGGATATGAATTTATAAAAAGTGGAACATATACTAAAAAGGGAGTTGAACGCCAAAAACTTATAATAAAAAAAGATGAAGCAGAAATTATAAAAGATATTTTTGAAATGTATGTAAAAAAAGGATTTGGAATTGGAAGAATAGCAAAAGAATTAAATGATAGAAAGAAAAAACCAAGAAGATCTATGTTATGGGCGACATCAACTGTTGGGGCAATTTTAGGAAATCCTATATACATGGGATTCCCAGCATATAAAAAGAAAACTACTACAAATGCAACAGGTTCAAAAAAACAACCTTTTGAAAATTGGATTTTACCTAAAAAGAAGGTTGAAAGCTTAGCAATTATAGATGAAGAGATGTGGTATGAAGCAAAGAAAATTAGAGAAGATAGGGCTAAAAATCTTGAATTTGCAAAGCCTAGACAAACAAAATCACCATTGCTACTTTCAGGAATAGTAAAATGTGGAGAATGTGGTTATACATTTACAACATCTGAATCCAAAAAGAAGAAGCATGATGGAGGAATATGGGAATATTATTATTATAAATGTAGTAGTACAATAAATACAAACACCTGCTGTTTGGAGAAAAAAAGTATTAAAAAGGAAGTTTTGGAAGAAATAGTATTAAAATGTGTATATAATTTTTTAGATAGTTTAGAACAAGTTGACTTATCTGAAGCAATAAAACAAGGAGTTTTAAATAATTGTGATAATGATGAAAAAGAATTGAAAAAATGTGAAACACAAATTAATGAAATTTATGACAACATTAAAGTCTTAAAAGATGAGGTTATAAAAACTTTAACTGGTGAAAGTAGTTTTACGGCAGAATTATTAAATGAATTAATATCAGAAAAAGAAAAACAGAAAATTGAAATAATTGAAACTAAGAATTGTATTGAAAATAAAATAAGACAAAAGAAAGTCGAAGATAATGAATTATTACAAATTAAGGAAAGAATACCAATTTGGAAGGAAGAATTTGAAAATGCTGATATAGTAATAAAGAAAATGTTGTTATCAGAAATTATTAAAGAAATAAGAATATATAATGATAGATATGAAATTGATTTTAGAGTACAATTAAATAAATATTTAAAAGCCATTTCAGAAATTGATAATGTCAAGGTGAAAAGCATTGAAAGTAAATTACTTGAAAATACAGCCAAAATCAAAAGATAATATTATGAAAGTGGCTATTCAAAAACATATTTCGAAAAGTTTGAAAACTGAACAAACAGGTGTAAAATCACCAGGATGACTAAATAAAATTAACCATTTTCCTTTATAATCATTCAGAGTTTTGGGTCCACAACTAGTTGTAGCT
Organism: uncultured Clostridia bacterium; assembly: GCA_934168305.1. Taxonomy (GTDB): domain Bacteria; phylum Bacillota; class Clostridia; order TANB77; family CAG-508; genus CAG-269. The sequence continues at coordinate 139,719 of CAKPNF010000001.1, forward strand.
TCAAAATCTGGTGCTTTTTGTCCTATTTTAACATTACCATTCATCATTAATTCATAGTCCATAAAAATAAACTCCTTTCATTTTTTATATAATATTATATTAATGTTTAAAAAGTGTATATCTAAATAATATATTTTTAACTTTTTATAAATCATAAACACTTAAGACAAAAAAACAAAAATGTGTTATAATGCTTTTATAATAAGATTACAAAAACATTAGAAAGTGCAATAAAGATTGTAAAATGTAATGAATAAAAACTACTTTTACATAATATACCTCTTTTTTCGTAAAATAAAACAGATTTTTTGTAAACAAATAGAACAAAAAGCAAGAAAAAGATTATATAATATGGCGGTTGAAAAAGGAGAATGAAAATTGAAAAAAATAGAAACGCAAAGATATATATTAAGAATACCAAAAATAGAAGACGCAGAGGAAATATATGAAAGATGGGGAACAGACAAAGAAAAAATGGCTGAATACAAAGAACATAAACCGTATAGAAATGTAATAGAGGCAAAAGCATTAATTACAGCAGCTATTCAAGAAACAGAAAATGGCGTAATATTTTGGATTATAGAAGATAAAAAAACGAAAAAAATTGTTGGATATATAAAATTACTTTCAGGAATAGAAAAAGACAAAAAACGTGATGTAGCATTCTATTTTTTAAATGATTACAGAAAAGACGGAACACCAGAAGAAGTTCTAAGTGGTGTAATAGATTATGTCTTTACAAATGAAGAATATGAAACAATTATTACAAAATTTTATGCAGCATATAAAGAAGATACAGATTTGTTAGATAGTATTTTATTAAAAATAGGAATGACAAGAGAAGGAATACTACGTCACAGATTAATTGATAGCAAAGGAGAAAAAATAGACAAATATATATATTCTATTTTAAAAGAAGAATGGAAAAAAACGTAAAAGAACTATTGACATATTAATTTTTTAGAAATAAAATAACGTTAAAAATAATGTTAATAAAAAATTAAAATTTGTTAACAATAAGAAAAGTTAGGAGGATTTAATATGTCATTAGTAACAACAAAAGAAATGTTTGAAAAATCAATGAAAGAAGGATATGCAATAGGAGCTTTTAACGTAAACAACATGGAAATAATACAAGGTATTGTAGATGCTGCAGCAGAAGCAAATTCACCAGTAATATTGCAAGTTTCATCAAGTGCAATAAAATATGCAAGAATAAACTATTTAATGAAAATGGTACAAGCAGCTGTTGAAGAACATCCAAATATTCCAATAGTAATTCATTTAGACCATGGACCAGATTTTGAAACAGCAAAAATGTGTATAGATAACGGATTTACATCAGTTATGATAGACGGTTCAAAATATGATTTTGAAGAAAATATAGCATTAACAAAAAAAGTAGTAGATTATGCTCATGAACACGGAGTTACAGTAGAAGCTGAACTTGGAAAATTAGCAGGAATTGAAGATGAGGTTAATGTTGCTGTAGATGATGCAATGTATACAAACCCAGATCAAGCAGAAGAATTTGTAAGAAGAACAGGATGTGATTCTTTAGCAATTGCAATTGGTACAAGCCATGGTGCTTATAAGTTTAAAGGCGAAGCTAAATTAAGATTCGATATCTTAAAAGAAATAAAAGAGAAAATACCAAATACACCAATAGTATTACATGGAGCTTCTACAGTAATACCAGAATTAGTAAATATGTGTAATGAATTTGGTGGAGATATTCCAGGAGCCAAAGGTGTACCAGATGAAATATTACATGAAGCAAGTATATCAGGGGTTTCAAAAATAAATGTAGATACAGATTTAAGATTAGCAATGACAGCAGGAATTAGAAAAACATTTGTAGAAAATCCAAATATTTTTGATCCTAGAAAATATTTAGGAGAAGCTAGAGAATTAATAAAAGAAACTGTAAAACATAAAATTGTTGATGTTTTCGGTTCAGCAAATAAAGCATAAAACGAAGAGGGATTAAGGGGCCACCACACAAATTCCCTGTGAACCAATTTAAGAACGTTCACAGGGAATTTGTGTGGTGGCCCCTTAATCCCTCTTTTTAAATTCTTGTCTAATTTTTCTTTCAGCATCTTTTTTGGCAATATCTTCACGTTTATCATAAAGTTTTTTTCCTTTTCCAATACCAAGTTCTATTTTTACTAAGCTTCCTTTAAAATACATATTTAAAGGAACAATACTGTAACCTTTCTGTTTAGTCAAAACTACTAATTTATTAATTTCACGTTTATTTAGTAAAAGTTTTCTATCTCTCAAAGGGTCTTTATTAAAAATATTCCCATGTTCATATGGACTTATATGCATGCCAATTATGTATATCTCGCCATTCTTAATAAGAGCATAACTATCTTTTAAATTAGATTTTCCATTTCTTATAGATTTTATCTCAGTACCTGAAAGAACAATTCCCGCTTCTAATTTAGTATCAATAGTATAATTGTGAAATGCAGTAGGATTCTTCGCAATTAATTTTGTTTCCATATAAATAACCTCTTTATTCATTTTTTGTATAGTATATCACGAAAAATCCAAAACTGCAATTATCTAGTCATTATCATTATTATTATTTTTATTTGTAAATTGCATTGAATAATACCAAACTACAGCAATTATTGCAATAGCAGCAATACCAAGTATAAGCCAAGTCCAACCATTAGAACTCATACCCATTAAAGTACCTTCTGTAGAAGTTCTTGATGTATTATATCTTCCATTCATAGTATCATTATTTACACCATTTTCAATTCCACCAGTTACATTTTTTGAAATATTAGAAACATCTAAAGCTGCATTTTCAACAGTATCTTCTACACCACCAACAAAATTTCTGACATTATTTGCAACATTAACAAATCCATTATCATTTGCAAAACAAAAAGTAAAAGAAAAAATTGTAAATAAAATAATAGCTATAGAAACATAAATTTTCTTGTTCATATTCTTTTTCCTCCTTTAAAATATAAATAGATTTTCATATAAATCTATTTATATTATTTTAAAATTTGGAGAAAATATACATACAAAAAATAACTATAAAAAACAAAAAAACCAAAAATTTTCATTATGAAAAAAATTTAATTTTTATATGTTTTTATTTTAATTTTATCAAAATAGCTATTGCTAGTAATATTAAAAGTATTCCTACAACAATTAAAAAAATACTTAAAATATTTGTTAAACTTAAACTTGTATCAGTAACTCCACTTGTACTAACTGTTGCCGAAGGAGTAGATGTTGTAGAAGTTGAAGAATAATTTGAATTTGTGTTAGAATTATTTGCGTAAGAACTATTTGTAACTTGATTTGTTTCATTACTTATATTTTCCGTCAAATTTAAATCTACAGCACTAACAAAGCTAATATTAATTAACAACATAAAAAAAAGTATTAATATAGTTTTTAATATCTTGTTCATAGATAACCTCCTGTTTTTTCTTTTGATTTATAAAATAATAATATCACAAAAAATATAAACAGTCTAGTAATTTTTAAAATTATTGTAAAAAAACTGGAAAGATATAACTCTTCCCAGCCAAAATATTACTATAACAATTTTAGTGTAAATAAAATTACACTATTAGTGGAATTGCATGAAAATGATTGAGAAAAAATAATTCCATGAGTATTACCAATCTCATTTAAAACTATCGATTTTAAATCATTTTCTGTAAATCCGTCTGGTTTTGGAATAGATATTGTTAAATCTTTACAATTATTAAACCGTAAAATATTTAACTGTTGTTCTACAATATCTTTTATAGATTTTTTTATCTCATAAAAGTCTTGTCTTTCACTATTCATTGTTATAATCCTCCTTGATATTAATTAAACTGCATCATTAATAATATCACAGATTAATCATAAAGTCAATTTTTTAAAGAAAGCTCAGTTAACAATTAATGTAAAACAAAAGTTGAAGATTATTAAAATTTATGCTATTAAAAATATGAGAAATACTTGTACTTTTTTTTATTTAATGGTATTATAATTACGGAAAAAAGATAGATATAATAATTATACTATTTTAAAGATAATTAAAAGAAAGAAGGATGAAAATGAAAATTTTAATAACAGGAGCAAATGGAATGCTTGCAAAAGAAGTAAGAGAAAAATTTGCAAAAGGAAATGAACTTACAATAACAGATGTTGCAGAATTAGACATAACAGACGAAAAAGCAGTTTTATATTTTGTAAACAATTTAAAACCTGATTATATTATAAATTGTGCAGCATTTACTGCAGTTGATAAGGCTGAAAACTGTTATGAATTAGCAGATAAAATAAATGGAGATGGTCCAACAAATCTTGCAAAAGCTGCAAAAAATGTAGGGGCAAAACTAGTACATATTTCAACAGACTATGTATTTGGAGGAGACCTAGATATCTCTAAAGATTACAAGGAAGATGATGAGAAAAATCCAGTAACTGTATATGGTAAAACAAAATTACACGGTGAACAAGGTATCGAAAATAATATGGATGAATATTATATATTCAGAACTGCTTGGTTATACGGAATTGGTGGAAATAATTTTGTAAAAACAATGACAAAATTAGGTTCAACAAGAGATGAAATAAGTGTTGTATCAGACCAACATGGAAGTCCAACTTATGCAAAAGATTTAACTGAAATAATATATCAAGCAATAGAAAAGAAAATACCTTATGGAATATATCATGCAACAAATCAAGGATATACAACATGGTATGATTTCACAAAGGAAATATTAGAAGAACAAAATATACAATGCAAAGTAAATCCTGTAACAACAGAAGAATATATAGAAATGATGAAAATAACACAGGCAAAAAGACCATTCAATTCACAACTATCAAAAAATAAATTAATAGAACAAGGTATAGATGTACCAGAGTGGAAAGACGCGTTAAAAAGATATCTAAAAGAAGAAAACTGTCAATAGGTCAATAGAGGACCAACTTTAAGGAGGAAGTAAAAATGAAAAATAGAAAAGGAATAATTTTAGCAGGTGGAAGCGGTACAAGATTATACCCATTAACACACGCAATATCAAAACAAATAATGCCAGTATATGATAAACCAATGATTTACTATCCATTATCTGTATTAATGGAATCTGGTATAAGAGAAGTATTAATTATAACAACACCAAGAGACCTAGAAACATTTAGAACACTTTTAGATGATGGATCACAATGGGGAATGAAATTCGAATATAAAATTCAAGACAAACCAAATGGTTTAGCAGAAGCCTTTATAATAGGTGAAGATTTTATTGGTAATGATAATGTGGCAATGATATTAGGAGACAATATGTTCTATGGTTCTCATTTACCAGAAATGTTAAGAAAAGCAAATGAAAGAGAAAACGAATCAACAATATTTGGATATCAAGTAAAAGACCCAAGAGCATATGGTGTAGTAGAAATCGACGAAACAGGTAAAGCTATATCAATAGAAGAAAAACCAGAAAATCCAAAATCAAATTACGCAGTACCAGGTTTATATTTCTATACAAATGATGTTATAGAAATTGCTAAAAATGTAAAACCATCTGCAAGAGGGGAATTAGAAATAACATCAGTTAATGAAGAATATATGAAAAGAAATCAACTATATGTAGAAACATTTGGAAGAGGAATGACTTGGTTTGACACAGGAACACATGATGCATTATTAGAAACAGCAAGTTTTGTCCAAACAATAGAAAAAAGACAAGGTATGCAAGTATGTTGTCCAGAAGAAATTGCTTATCAAAAAGGTTGGATAACAGATATACAATTATCAAGACTTGCTGACAAATATATGAAAACAGATTACGGAAAATATCTAAAAAATTTAATAAAAGGAGTATAGTTATGGGAAAATTCAAAAGAATAGATACATCAATAGATGGTGTTTGTATAATAGAGCCAACTGTTTTTGGTGATAACAGAGGTTATTTTATGGAAACATATAGCAAAGCCGATTTTGAAGAAATTGGACTAAACTACAATTTCGTACAAGATAACCAATCAAAATCTAAGAAAGGTGTTTTAAGAGGATTACATTTTCAAAAAGAAAACACACAAGCAAAACTTGTTAGATGTATAAAAGGTGAAGTATTTGATGTTGCAGTAGATTTAAGACCAGGAAGCAAAACATATGGAAAATGGGAAGGCGTTGTTTTAACAGAAGAAAACAAGAAAATGTTTATGATTCCAAAAGGATTTGCACATGGATTTTTAGTATTGTCAGAAGAAGCAGAATTTGCATATAAATGCGACGATATATACAATCATGGAGCAGAAGGCGGACTAAAATGGAATGACCCTGATGTTGGAATAGATTGGCCAATGGGAAATTTAAAAGTTGAAGACTTAATAACATCTGAAAAAGATGGAAAATGGCCTTCATTAAAAGAATTAAAAGAAACAGATTTATTTAAAAACTTAAGGGATTAAGGGGCCACCACACAAAATCCCTTAAAAATAATAATAGAAAAAGAAAGAGGTATTTTAAAATGAGTAAAAATGTATTAGTAACAGGAGCAGCAGGATTTATAGGAGCCAACTTTGCAGAATATTTTGTAAATAAACACCCAGATTACAAAGTAATAGTATTAGATAAATTAACGTATGCAGGAAATTTAGACAATTTGAAAAAAGTAATGGATAAAATAACATTTGTACAAGGAGATATATGTGATTTTGATTTTGTATTAGATTTATTCAAAAAATATGATATAAATGGTGTAATTCACTTTGCTGCAGAATCACATGTTGACAATAGTATTAAAAATCCATTTGTATTTACACATACAAATGTAATAGGAACACACACTTTATTAGAAGCAGCTAAACAAGTATGGGGAGAAGGTAGTCCAAATAAATTTGTACACATTTCAACTGATGAAGTTTATGGTTCACTAAAAGAAGATGGATACTTTACTGAAACATCTCCAATAAAACCAAGCAGTCCATATTCAGCTTCAAAAGCAAGTTCAGATTTAATTGCATTAGCATATAAAGAAACATTTAAAATGAATGTAAATGTAACAAACTGTTCAAATAACTATGGACCATACCAACATAATGAAAAATTAATTCCTCACATGATAAAATTAGCTTTAAACGATGAAAAATTACCAGTATATGGTGAAGGATTAAACATTAGAGATTGGTTATATGTTGAAGACCACTGTGAAGCAATCGATTTAGTATTCCACAAAGGTGTTTCTGGAGAAAGATATAATATTGGTGGACACAACGAAAAAAGAAATATTGAAATTGTAAAATTAATATTACAAAGATTAGGAAAATCAGAAGATTTAATCGAACATGTTGAAGACAGAAAAGGTCATGATTACAGATATGCAATTGACCCAACTAAAATTAAAAATGAACTTGGTTGGTACCCAAAAACAAAATTTGAAGATGGTATTGTTAAAACTATTGATTGGTATTTAGCAAACCCTGAATGGTTAAAATAATTTGAATAAGGATTAAAAACATGAACAATATTGACCCTAGAATATTAGAAGAATACTTCTATTATGGAATTGATAATATACCTGAATTGTTAGAAGGTATTGTATATTTTTCAACTAAAGAAATGCATAAATTATATCCAAGCTTGTCAGAACAGTATAAAACATCAAATAATATACAATTATCACAAATAAAAGATTTTGCATATAAATATGGTTTACAATATTATAGATTTATTGAATTAACTCAAAAACCAAACCAATTAGTAAATTATAAAACAAAAAATGAATTAGATAACGTAAAACATAAAATGGATACAACAATAAAAAATGTCATTGATAAAAAATCTTTACTAGAATATAATATAGGATATTATTATTCAGCTGGAGAAGAAAGTAAATTCTCATCAATATATCAAAAAAATTATCAGACAAGAAAATTTTGGACAACTGAAATATCAGAACAATTGAAACAACTATCAATTCAAGAAAAAGAAAATCCTATAGAATATTATAAAACTTGGATTAATGTAAGATTAAAAACTGCAGAATCAAGAAAACAAAAAAACAACTCTGAAATCAAATTATTACAAAATGTGAAAAAACAGCTTGATAAAAAATGCAATCAGTTTGAAAATTCAAAAAAAGATAATGATTTAGTAAAATAATAAATAAAAAGTAGTTAAAAAATTAACTACTTTTTTATATTACCTAAAAATCTATTACTTAAGTAAAAAATAAAAGAATAAATAGATACAAATAAAATAATATTAAATATTAAATTATATATCAAATTAACAAAGTCAAACCTAAATATACATACAAAACAATATGAAATCAAACTACATAGCAAAGGAATAAGAATCCAATCAATAAAATTAAGTTTCAACTTAGAATATTTAACCATCTGAAAAAGACTAACACTAAAATTCAACAACTCACTAATAAAAATAGAAACTATATAACCATCAATACCAATTACAGGAAGTAAAAAATAAATAAAACAAGTAGTAACACTTAAATCCAAAATATTACAGCACATAACACCAAATTGTTTATTTAACCCTTTTAATATACAATCAATAATGTTATCCATATACATAAAAAATATTAAAGGTGCAAATATTTTAAAATAAAATCCAGTTTCTAAATTATTATAAATAGCCAATCCCAATTCATTTGAAAAAAATAAAAAAATACTACATATACAAACAGAAAAAGCACATGTGATTTTAAAAATTTTATTACTAATATAATTAATAGCCTTATAATTTTTTTGAGCAACATATGTTGAAAATTCTGGAATTAAAAGCATACTATAAGAATTTATCAAAACAGTAGGAAAAACAATAACAGGCAAAACCATCCCATTTATAATTCCATATTTAGAAAGAGCACTATTACAAGAAAGACCAGATTTTTCAAGTTGTGTTGGAATAATCAACTGTTTTAAAGTCGAAAGACCTGAACGTATGTAAGAAGTAACCGCTACTGGAAGAGCAATCTTTAATATATTTAATCTTTGACCAAACGAACGAACGTCATTTAATTTTTTAAATCTAATATCAATAATATACAATATAAAAATCAAAGTAAAAGAACATATCTCAGAAATTACATCAGCTAAAATTAATGCAATGCAAATATATTCTACACCTTTTGAAATATTAATTTTTAGCAATATAAAAGTTGCAATCATTTTAATAGTAAATTCAAAAACTTGAGTTATAGCATTTTTATACGCTTTTCTAACAGAAGTAAAATAACTATTTATACAAGATGACATTGCTATAAACGGAAGACCAATCGCAATATAAAACAAAGGCTTTGAAGAAACCATATTATGCAAACATTTTTCTGTTATAAAACCAGAGAAAAGTAAAATTAATAAACCAGCAACTATTCCTAACAACAAACTGAAGAATATACATGTTCTTATAGCCTTAATGGCAATTCGATTCTTATTTACTGCAAACTTTTCGGAAACAATAACAGTTACAGCAATATTCAATCCAGATGTAGCAACTGTTATAAAAAACAAATATACAGCCATTACCAAGCTAAAAACTCCAACCGCTTCTGAACCAATCTGATTTGATATATATATATTAAAAACAAGTACAGCAAATCTCATTAACAAACTAGTAATAGTCAAAATTGAACCATTTATAAAAAACAACTTACTCTTTTTTCTCACAACTTTCACCTTTTTAAGAATATTATAAAATTAATAATTTATGAATAACATCACTTAAAAAACTGACCAATAAGACTAATGACATTTTAATCAAAATGATGTATTATAATAAAGATGATTAATATAGTCTAATCGTCTATTTTATTTTGTAGGAGATTATATATGAAAAAAGAAAAAAACGTAAAAGAATTTAATAATATTAAAGAAATAATTTACAATTCAGCAAATATATATGCTGATGATATTGCCTTTATAATAAAACATCAAGAAGGAAAAAATAAAACATACGAAAATATAACTTATAAATCACTTTTGGAGCAAATAAATTCCTTGGGTACTAAATTATTTGATATGGGATTTAAAAATAAAAGAATAGCCGTTTTAGGGCGAAATAGATATGAATGGGTATTAGGCCATTTAACAAACTTGTTAGGAGGAATAATAACAATACCTTTAGACAAAGATTTACAAATAGACGAATTAGAAAACTCATTAATAAGAAGTAAAGCAGACGCTATATACTTTGATGAAAAATATATAGAAAAAATAGAAGAAATAAAATCTAGAAATAATACAAACATAAAAAATTATATATGTATGTCAAAACTAACAGGATATGATGACATTCATACATTAAAAGAAGAAGGAAAAAAATTATTAGAAGAAGGAAATAAAGAATATATATCAACTAAAATAGATAAAAACGCAATGAACATATTATTATTTACATCAGGAACAACATCAAAATCGAAAGCTGTAATGTTATCACAAGAAAACATAGCATCAAACATATATGCAATGCAAAAAGTTGAAGATATAAGAAGTACAGATTCAAACTTAGCATTTTTGCCAATGCATCATATTTTTGGATCAACATGCTTAATAATGATGCTGGCATGTGGCGTAAAAACATCATTTCCAGACGGATTAAGATATGTATCCCAAAACTTAAAAGAATATGAAGTGTCTGTATTTGTTGGAGTACCATTATTAGTTGAAGCAATTTACAATAAAATAGTAAAAGAAATAGACAAACAAGGAAAAACAAAACTTATAAAAATAGCAATAAAAATAAGTAACTTTTTACTAAAATTCCATATTGATATTAGAAGAAAATTATTTAAACAAATAATAGACCAATTAGGAGGTAAAATGAGATTTGTAATTTCAGGTGGAGCTCCATTAGATCCAAAAGTACAAAAAGGCTTTATTGACCTTGGAATAGATATGGTACAAGGATATGGACTAACAGAAACATCACCAGTTATTGCCGCAGAAAACAAATTTAAGGCTAGAAACGGTTCTATAGGTGTACCAATGGAAAATGTAACAATTGAAATTGCAAATAAAGATGAAAATAACATAGGAGAACTAAGAGTAAAAGGACCAAATGTAATGCTTGGATATTATGAAAACGAAGAAGAAACAAGCAAAGTTCTTAAAGATGGTTGGTTCTATACTGGCGACTTAGGATATATTGATAAAGATGGATTTATCTTTATAACAGGTAGACAAAAAAATATGATTGTACTTAAAAATGGTAAAAAAATCTTCCCAGAAGAAATAGAAACTTTAGTAAATAGAATAAACTTAGTAGAAGAATGCATGGTTTTCGGTATGCCTGATGAAGTTAATAAAGATGATGTTAAACTTTCTGTGAAAGTTGTATATAATAAAGACGAAGTTAAACAACAATACGGAGACATATCTTTTGACGAAATTAGAGATATTATTTGGGACAGAATTAAGAATGAAGTTAATACTACTGTTCCTAGATATAAACATATTATGAATATGATTTTGACTGATAAAGAACTTATTAAGACTACTACTAAAAAAGTTAAAAGAAATGAAGAGCTAAAGGAAATTATGAGACATTAGGGACGGACAAATAATGTCTCAAGATTTTGTAGAATTTTATCAAAAGTAGAGAAATAAAAACACACGATTTTTTCCAACTAAATAGAGAAAACTTCCGACATTTAAAAGAACTGGTATATCAAATCCAGTTCTTTATTTTTTAGTTATGAAAGATTTATTTTTTAAAGTAATATAGGCTGTATTTGTTTACCATCCAAAGCAAACTCAATAGTTTTAATAAGATAATCAAAATCAAAAACAACAGAACGTGGTTTAGTAATAGGATTATCTTGTCTAAAAGGAACAAAATAATAATTTTTTCTATTAAGTAAATCTGCTATACTAGAAGCATTGCCGACTCAAAGCATTATTAGTAGAAGGAGCAATAACAACAGGCAAATTATTTCTTAAATGAGATTTAACAGCCATAGTTGCAGGTGTATCAACAATATCATTAGCTAACTTCGACATAGTATTACCAGAACAAGGAGCAACAACCATAATATCAGTCAAATGTTTTGGACCAATTGGTTCAGCACCTTGAATAGTATGAATAATTTTTTGTCCCGTAATTTCTTCAATTTCATTTATAAAATCTTCAGCTTTTCCAAATTTAGTATCCAAATTATATGCATTATAAGACATAATAGGAATAACTTCAGAACCCATTTTCACTAATTCTTTAATTTTAGGAATTGTTTTACTAAAGGTACAAAAAGAACCAGTTAAAACAAATCCTATTTTTTTATGTTCTAATTCCAAGATTGACAAAACCTCCTTTCTTTCGACATTTATATATTATATGAAAATTATATATTTTTTGTTGATAAAACTGTTCAATTTGTAATTAATATGATACAATCCAAACAATAAAACAAAAGAAAGGATGATAAATAATGGAAGAAAAATATAATTGGAAATTACAAGACATATTTGAAAATGAAGAACAATTTATAAAAGAAAAGAATGAAACTTTAGAATTATTCAAAAAAATAAAATATTATCAAGGAAAACTTTGCGAGACATCAGATAATTTATATAATTGCTATAAGATATATGAGCAAGCATTAGAAAAATTTGAGAAAGTATATGCATATGGAATGCTAACATATCATTTGGATATGTCAAATCAAGAAAGAATAAAACTATTTAAAGAAGTAGAAACATTAGGAACAGAATTCGGTGTATCAACATCTTTTATAACACCAGAAATAACATATGCGGATGAACAAACTGTTAAAAATTATATAAAAGAAGACAGATTTAAAGAGTATTATAGGGACATTAATGATATTTTGAAAGAGAAAAAACATATATTAAGTAAAGAGGAAGAAAATTTACTTGAGAACTATTCAGAAATATTTTCTGCACCTGAAAACACATTTGATATATTAACAAATACAGAATTTAAATTTGGAAAATTGATTAATGAAAATGGAGAAGAAGTAGAGCTTACAGATAGCACATATACATTATATTTAAAAAATCAAAACCAAAATGTAAGGAAACAAGCTTTTAATTTAATGTATAAAAAATATAGTGAATTTATTAATACAATAACAGAGATGTATATAGCAAATGTAAAAACAAAATCAAAAACAGCAAAATTAAGGAAATATAATTCAAGTTTAGAAAAAGCAGTAGAAAATGATGATGCAAGTATTAAAGTATACAATAGTTTAATAGAAGCAATCAATGAAAACATTTCATCAAATTATGAATTTTTAAAGTTAAAAAAGAAAATGTTAAATATTTCAGAAATGCATATGTACGATTTATATGTAAATCCATGTGAACAAGGCAAAGATGAGATAACATTCGAAGAAGCAAAAAAAGAAGTTTTAAATGCACTACAAGTATTAGGCAAACAGTATGCGAACAAATTAAAAGAAGCTTTTGATAACAATTGGATAGATGTATATGCAAAACCAAATAAAAGAGGTGGTGCATATAGTATGGGAGTATATGGTATACATCCATTTGTATTAACTAATTTTGTAAATAGTAAAAGAGATGTAAGTACAATTGCTCATGAGTTAGGACATAGCATGCATTCTTATTATTCAAATAATAATCAAGGAATAATAAATAGTAACTATACAATAATGGTAGCAGAAGTTGCTTCAACAGTAAATGAAATTTTGTTAAGTGATTATCAAATTAAGAATGAAAAAGATAAAAATAAAAAGGCTGAATTATTATACGAATTATTAGAAATGATTAGAGCAACATTTTTCAGGCAAGCTATGTTTGCAGAATTTGAAAAAATAGTCCATGAAAAAATTGAAAATGATATAATGCTTTCATCAGATGATTTAAATAATATTTATTATGAGTTGAATCAAAAATATTTTGGAGAAGCGGTTAAAATTGATAATCAAATAAAATATGAATGGGCAAGAATTCCTCATTTTTATAGTGATTTTTATGTGTATAAATATGCAACAGGAGTATCTGCTGCAATAGCTATTGCAACAAAAATACTAAACAAAGAACCTGAATATAAAGAAAAATATATTGAAATGTTAAAACAGGGTTGTAGTAAGAAATCTATAGATTTATTGAAGATGGTTGATGTAGATTTAGAAAGTAAAGATACATATAAAGCAACAATTGAATTTTATAATAAAAAAATTAATGAATTAAAAGAACTCATATAAAATTAATAATCTTAAAATATAAATTTAACAATTAAATTATATAATTAAGGAGGAAACTTATATGGCAAAAAACGTAACAAAAGTTAAAGAAACAAATGAAATAGATGAAGCAAAAACCAAACAAAAAATAGAAGTGGAAAGTACAAACAAAAATAAAAGATTTACAATTATGGGGTTATCCATATATAGAATATTAGCATATTTCATAATTTACAGTATAGTAGGGTATATTATCGAAACAGTATTTGGAATTGTAACAAAAGGAAGATGGGAAAGTAGACAAAGCTTTTTATACGGTCCATTTTGTTCTATATATGGATTAGGAGCATGCATAATGATAATATTCTTACATAAATATTCAAAAAAATACAATGCATTATTTTTAGGAGGCTTTATATTAGGATCAATAGTAGAATACTTAGTTAGTTGGATAGGTGAATTAATGTTAGGAGTAAAATGGTGGGATTACTCCGATATGCCACTTAATATAAATGGAAGAATATGTGTATTCTTCTCACTATTTTGGGGATTTTTAGCACTATATCTAATAGCATCATTTAATCCCAAAATAGACAAACTTATAAACTGGATAAAAGCTAAATTTTCATTAAAAACCCTAAAAACATTAACTGTATCTTTAACTATAATACTGTTTATAGATTGCATAACAACAGGAATAGCAATGTCTTATTTCTTAATCAGGATGGTAGCACAAAACAATCTAAATGTACCAAAAAAAGAAATTATTATCCAAAAATATGAAGATATATATAATAATGAAAAATTATCCAATTTTATATATAAATATTGGGGAGATAAAAAAATGATAAAAACCTTTCCAAATATCAAAATTGAGGATGTTGATGGCGATATGATTTATATTGATAGTTTATTAAAAGATATTCAACCATATTATTTCAAATTCCATGAACCAAAAACATAAGCTTTAAATTTAATCACAAATAAAAATAGAAAAACGAACATTTTTTTGAAAAAGTATTGACAAAGAATAAATGTTCGTTTATAATTATCTCATAAAGCAAACAAATATTCTTTAAATAGAGAAGCGGAGGTAATTATAATGAAAATAGTAAACAAAGCAAAATTTATCAGAACAATTAGTATATTAATAATACTTATATGTATAATAACAATTTTTTCAAAAAATACATATTCAAATGTAGAAACAAGTTATAAAGAAGATTATATTTACACTGGAGATACATTATGGAGCATTGCAAAAAGAGAGATAGAAAACAATAAATATTTTGAAAACAAAGATATTAGAACTGTAGTAAATGAATTAAAAAATGTAAATAACTTTACAAATTGTGAATTATACCAAGGACAAAAAATAAAAATTCCTATCTATAAATAATAATACGAAAGATTTCTGCATCATTATTTAATGCAGAAATCCTTTATATATCAGCCAATGGGTTATTTTCAATAGCATCACGAGCTTGTTCGTTCGAAACATGAGTATAAATTTCAGTAGTAGAAATGCTCTCATGTCCTAAAACTTCTTGTAATGCTCTAATATCAACATTTCCATATTGATACATTAAAGTAGCAGCAGTGTGTCTCAACTTATGTGTAGAATACTTCTTAGTATCTAATCCTGCAGCCAAAAGTTCTCTATCCACAATATGCTGAACTGTTCTACGACTAATTCTTTCTTTTCTCTCACTTAAAAACAATGCATTTTTCGAATTAAGTTTATCTGTTCTAATACCTTCTTTAGGACGTACATTTAAATAGTCATTTATTGCATTAATACAAGCTTTATTTAAATAAACTGTTCTCTCTTTATTTCCCTTACCAATAACATTCATCTTATTTTCTGAAAAATCAATATCATTAATATTTATTCCAACCAATTCAGCTAAACGCATACCACAATTTAAAAATAAAGTAATTATTGCATAATCTCTTTTAGAATTTCTATTATCATCATTTGCCGTAACACTTAATAATTTTTTACTATCCTCTAAACTTAGATATTTAGGAAGCCTTCTATCTAGTTTAGGAGTTTCAAGATTTTGTGCAGGATTTATTTCAATTAAATTAGCTTTTGCACATAAATAATTAAAGAATACTCTTATACTAGACGCTTTTCTTGCACGAGTTGCAGCTTTACTATTATAATTTGTAGTTAAAAAACTTAAAAAAGCATGTATATCATCTAATTTAATTTTTTTTATGGTACTAAGTGGAATATCGTTAATAGTTATACTTGAAAAATTTTCTTCGTTTGTCATATTAAATCTTATCTTAATAAATCTTAAAAACATTGTTAAATCATAATTATATTCTTTAATTGTATTAGGTGATTTATTTAATATAGTTACTGTATAATCCAAAAAAGAATTTAAATATTCCGGATTTTCTTCATGATTTATCATATATTTCACACTCCAATTTTTTACATTATATAACAAAAATATAAAAAATAAAACAAAAATAATAAAGTTTATACAAATTTATTTATATACAAAAGATTGAAAAAGATATGGTCACACTACAGCCATATCTTTTAAAAATTAAATAAAAATCTTTAATCAGAAACACTTGCATTAACTTAATAGGTTCTGTTGAACCATAACTAAGCAAAGCAAATGTTAGTCTTACACTAAAAAAAATTGATTTTGCTTGTTCTCTATGCAAATTTTTTCTTAATTATACTTAAATTTTACATCAAAAATGGCACTTTTTCAAGATATTTACCTCAAAAAAGTACTTATTTTTTCATATTAATCTTACAATTTATTTTAGTTTTACAAACCCAACAATGACAAGAGTATTAGTAATGATAGATACAAAATGGTTGGAGTTAAGCATAGTAGGAATAGTACAAAGTTTAATAAAAGAAAAAAGCAAACAGATAATGTTTGATGGAAAAGCAAAAAGATCAACAGATGCAATAAAATCAATAAAAAAAATGATAAATATAGTAACAGCATATAAAGATACAGGAATATCATTATTACATATAAAACTAATGGAATACCAACAGTTCAAGAGTTAATAGATATGCTTGATGTAGAAGGATTAATAATAATAGCAGATACAACGCATTGCCAAAAAAAGCAAAATTTTAAAATATATCTTGTATAATTTATAATAAAAGTGTTATACTATGGTTGAACGATTGAACGATATTTTGAACGATTGAACGATTAAAAATGGAAGTAAGTAACATGAATGAGAATGAATCAATAGAATTTAAAGAAAATTATACAGAAAAAGTATATAAAGAGATGCAGGTCTATCAACTTCAAGAAATCCTTACTTACAATCTATTTTTATGAGAATAAAGAGGGTAGAAGCAATAGGAAGTGGCTTAAGAAGAGTAAAATCATATTATAATAAAATTGGATTAAATTTCGAGATAGATGTATTACCGTCATCATTTGTTGTAAAATTACCTAAAATATCATTGAATAATGTTGCTATACAAAATAATAGTAAAGGTGATATGGATATAATTATAAAATATATTGAAAAAAATGGCTCTATAACAAGGATTAATGCTCAAGCACTAATTAATAAAGAAAAGACAACTACCTCAACAATATTAAATAAATTAGTTGAAAATGGTGTTTTGGTTAAAATTGGAAACGGACCAAGTACAAGATATGAAATAAATAAATAATAACTTAAAAGCGAACTTTGCTTTATTAATATGTAGGAATAAAAAATGGCTGACAATAAAAAATAGACTAACTATATGAATGTCAATAGTTAGTCTCGTATAATGGACAACATGTTCATTATACGAGTAATTTGTAGGGAGATGTTAGTATGAAAATATTATCTTTACTATTAAGTATGGTAATTGGTATTTTATTTATGATAATACAATTTGTAAGTTTTTATTTTTTTATAAAACATTCAGCTAATAAAGCTAGAAAAGAAAATATGAGTAAAATTGATTTTTCCAGAGATAAAGGATACTATCGCACAATTTTAAAAACATATAGTCCTGCCGAACTAAGTTATATAGATGATTTTAAAGTAAATTATAAAAGAGAGATTGTTGCAACTGTTTTAAGTCTGGAATTAAAGGGAAAAGTAAAAATCGAAAATGATGGTATCAGTATATTGGATAATCACGATGAGAATTTAAGAAAAACAGAAAGATTTATTTTAAAAAGTATAGATAATAGAAAAGTAAAAATAACTGACTCAGGTTATATTGATTCATATGCTCAAGATGAAGCGATTGAAGATGAACTTATAATAAAAAATACAGACCAAATTGGAAGAAAACGAGTAATAAAAGAAATATTATGTCAGCTAACACTGTGTTTAATATCAATTTTAATATTTGCTGTTTTTTGTAATAATTGTGAAAAATTGAATGACGCAAATACCGTTATTAAGGTAATGAGTATGATTTTAAGTTTTATTGCATTTTTTATTATTTGGATAGAAATAGGATATGGAACAATAGGAATTTTTATTTACTATATAATGCAAATAAATTCGTATAGAAGAACAGAAAAAGGCGAGGAGATAAATAAAAATATTGAAGGATTAAAGCAATATATAAAAGACTATAGTTTATTAAAAGATAAGGATAAAGAAACATTAACGGTTTGGGAGGAATACTTAATTTATTCGGTAATTTTTGATATTAACGATGCAAAGATAGTGCAAAAAATATTTGATTTTGTAGAAATTGAATTTGAAAGAGGAAAAATATATTTTCAAAAGGTATAAAAGAAAATCCAACTGATAGTACAATAAAATAATATCAATGTGAGCGACAACTTACAAGTTATCGCATAAATTATAACAATTCAACTAATCGTTGATAAAGAAAAATACCACACTCAACGATTAGTATGTGTACTTTTTTTAGATAATAATTTACACTTAAATTGAAGGAGGTAAAAGATATGAATCAGATTAAAATAGGAAAATTTATAGCTGAATGTAGAAAAAAGAATAATTTAACTCAAATGCAACTTGCAGAAAAATTAAACATTACAGATAGAGCTATATCTAAATGGGAAAATGGGAAAGGAATGCCTGATTCATCATTAATGCTTGATTTATGTCATGAACTCAAAATAAGTGTAAATGAATTATTATGTGGGGAGTTGATTGAAATGAATAATTATAATGAAGTAGCAGAAAAAACATTATTAGAAATGGCACGAAAGGAAGAAATGCAAAATAAAAAATTAATGATGTATGAAAATGTGATTGGATTTAGTTCGACAATATCTTTCTTAATACTAATTTTTGTTACATCATTTTTAGTGGAGAATAATATAGCAAAAATTATATTGTTTATATTAGCATTTGTTCTTTTAATAATAGGTGTTTCATTTGCATTAAAAATAGAAACAGAAACTGGTTATTATGAATGTCAAAAATGTCATAATAAATATGTACCAAAATATAGCCAAGTATATTTTGCAATGCACTCTGGAACTACACGATATATGAAATGTCCAAAATGTAACAAGAAAAGTTGGCAAAGAAAGACTTTAAGTTAGAAGGATAGTAAGCCATAAAGTAGTTAAAAATAAAAGAATTTAAAATTTTATTGAAAAATTTAATAAAAAATGATATACTTTTTTCAGTTAAATATTTTATTAAACGATTGGAGAATAAACAATGGATAATAGAAATGAAAAACTTACACACAATCTTATATATAATTCTATTTCTTTAAATGAAAATGAAAATATATTAGTAGAGGTAATTGGAGAAGATGGCTTAGAGCTTGCAAATGAAATTATAAAACAAGCTAAAATAATAAACGCAAAGCCACATCTAAATATAATAAATTACGAAGATTTAAGGAATTTTTTAATAAATGCAACTAAGGAAGATATAATTGAATATGGAAAAAAAGATTATGAAATAATGAAAAAAATGCAAGCATATATAGGAATAAGTGCACCAACATCAGATAAATCTTTAAATGGCGTATCTCAAGAAAAATTAGAATTATATAACAAATATTATACTGCTTTAGTACATTTAGAACAAAGAGTTAAACATACAAAATGGTGTATTTTAAGATATCCAAACGAATATTTTGCAAAAAAAAGTAATATGACACTAAATGAATTTAAAGACTTTTATTACAATGTTTGTAATGTTGATTATAATAAAATGAAGATTGCAATGGAACCTTTGAAAGAATTAATGAATAGAACTGACAAAGTGCATATTGTGGCACCTGGAACTGATTTAACATTTAGTATAAATGGAATTCCTGCAGAAAAATATTATGGAACATTTAATATACCAGATGGTGAAGTTGCAACATGTCCAGTAAAAAATAGTGTTAATGGTTACATTACTTATAATACTAAAACAAAATATAATGATATTATATTTGAAGATATAAAATTTGATTTTATAAATGGAAAAATAGTAAAAGCAACAGCTAAGGAAAACTCTAAAGAACTAAATGAAATTCTTGATACAGATGATGGAGCTAGATATATTGGAGAATTTGCATTTGGACTAAACCCATATGTTAATAATACAATGTGTGATACATTGTTTGATGAAAAAATAAATGGAAGTTTTCATTTAACTCCAGGAATGGCACTAGAAGAAAGTGATAACGGAAATAGGTCAGCAATTCATTGGGATATAGTTAAAATTCTTAGAAAAGAATTTGGTGGTGGCGAAATTTATTTTGATGATATACTAATAATGAAAGATGGGAAATTTATATTAGAAGAGCTCAAAGAATTAAACGCTGAAAATTTAAAATAAACATTGAAACAGAGTTTTATGATTAGAACTCTGTTTTATCATTTAAAAATAAATCATCATAGTTTGAATAGCTAATTTTGAAAGGGAGGTACTTGAAGCAGGTACTTTATATTTTACTCCTATCTCTTATTGCACAAAACTTTGATGCCACAACAAACTTAAAAGATGAAACGGTGTGGCTTACACAAGAGCAAATGTCAAAATTGTTTGGAAAGGCAAAATCTACTATTAATGAGCATATTAAAAATGTATATAAAGAAGGTGAATTAATAGAAAAAGAAACTATGACTAAATTCGAAAATTCCGAATTTGCTGATAAACCAACTAATTATTATAATCTAGATATGATAATTTCTGTTGGGTATCGTGTAAAATCACAAAATGGTATTTTATTTAGAAAATGGGCTACTAGGTATTAAAAGATTACATGCTAAAAGGTTATGCAGTAAATCAAAAAAGATTAGAATATTTGGAAATTTATTAAAATTATTGACAAAATAACATATTTCATGCTATTATGAATATAATAATTAAGAACATCGTTGTTTTTAATAAATGTGTTTGTCGCCGCCTCTTTGGGCGACTAACAAATTAGAGAGTGTATAAATTTTCGTGGCTTACCAGAAATGGTAGGCCTTTGATAATATAAGGAGAAATAGCATTTAATTGTGCAAATACAAGAAAAAGGTTATTATCAAATAACAGTTTGCAATAAATAATGAAAGATTAAGAAAAAGAGGTCTAGTATTCCTACTAGACCAATATGAGAAAGTTCATATTTAATATAAATTGCACCGCCACTTGCAAGAACCGCTTGAGTGGTGGTGCAAGAGTGGAAAAACACACTAAAATTAATTTGAATAAAATTGAGTAGAGTAGGGAAGGATATCCATTTTTTTAATGTTGTAGATTTATATTTAATATAATAAAAAAGACATAGAAAAATTTTGTGTAAAGTTTTGCAATTAATATATATTTAATTATTATAATTTAAACTTACGAAAATCAATTTTAAGCCAATTACAATATTGCAATATTAAGTTTGTTGTTGGTAAAATACGGCAAATATAGAGAAATAGACATTTTGAAGCTTTTAGATAAAATTTAGATAGAAGATCAGAAATTATAAAAAATTATTGAAAAAAATTTATAATTAAAGATAAAAATTATTTGAACATTAAATTATATAGATAAAATATTTAAATAGCTTAAAATTGATTTTAAAGCGTTATTAAAATAAGATTATATAAGTAATTGGATAACATTAAATAATATTAAATATGCAAAGTAAAATAATTATATAATAAGTAAATACATTCAAGCCAAAGGCTTGAATGTACTGAAATAACTGGGTAGGACTATAATCATAGTCTATATATTTTACTCCTATCTCTTATTGCACAAAACTTTGATGCCGCGACAGTTTTTTATATGATCATTTGGTATCATAAAATTATTTGTATTATATATTAAAAAATAGCATATAATATTATATATAATAATTTTAGAAAATTATTTTGTACTAGTTGACAATTCAAACAATAAGATGCTATAATTATTATATAAATAAATACTGCCTACTAGGAGGCAAAGAGTAAAATACCCTAGACAATCGATTAATCAGCCACCCAGTTGGCAAAGAGAAAATACACTGGTGAATAAATTTGGGAGTCTTTGTACTCCCTTTTTATTATATAAGGAGTAAGATGGAAATTATAGAAGGAAAATTATATTTTATAAAAGATGAATTTATTGAAAAGTATAATCCAAAATATCATTTAATGGAAAATAAAGAAGCTGGAACAAAAAGGCCAACTTATTTTTGTTTTAGAGATAAAATTGATAAAAATATATTGTGGTTCGTGCCTATGTCTTCTAAATATGATAAATATTTAAAATTATATAATGATATCAAATCTAAAAAAGGAATAGAGCCAAATAACTTTGTGTTTGCAAGAAATTTAGCTGGAAAAAAAGCAGTTTTTCTAATTCAAAATATGTTTCCTACTTTAGAAAAATACATAGAACAAGAATATAAAAAAGCAGGAATATCAATTAAAGTTCCTAAAGCAGTAAAAGAAGAAATAGATAAAAAAACTAGAGATATTTTTGCACTTACAAATAGAGGAGTTATAGCTACATTTACTAATTTACCTGAATTTATAAATGATATTAAGAGCGATTATAAGAATTGAAAGAAAACGAGGTGGTAGATAATGAAAGAATTGTTAAAAGTAATATCTAAAAAATTATTGTTATGGTCTATTTTTTTTAACACAATATATTCTATAGCAGATTATGGTGAAGCTTTTGCATTATCATATTTTGGGACTAGCCCTTTAACACTAGATAAAATAATAAAACTTACTGTTGCAGTTGTAATTGCCTATTTAATAATGCTAATGACAAGTAAAATAGCATCATATATAGATAATGTTAATGAAGTGAAGTCAAAAACAGCAATTCAAAAATATTATTTTGAAAAAGTACAATCTATGACAATGGAAAAAATTGCAGAAACTCATACAGGTTACATACATACATTAATATTGGAAGTTTCGGATTTATTTATGAATTTAGTTTGGCTTTTTGCAATAAGTGTATTACCATTAATTATAGGAACAACATCTATACTTCTAATGGTTTGTAAACAATCAATTATAACAGGTATAATTTGTTTAGTAATTGGATTTTTAGCAGTATATTTAAAATATAAAATGATGAGTAAAAAACAAAAATATGATAAACAAGTTAGAAAAGAAAAATCAAGATACAATGCAACATTTATAGATTTTGTTCAAAATATTATAACAGTAAGAAAATTAAACATAAATGAATTTTGCAAAAATAAAATAGGTGAAAATAGTGAGCAATATTTAAAAACAACAAAGGTGAACGAAATAAAAAGATCTTATATGAATGCAGTATTTACAGGATTAATGAATTTATTATATGTTGTTGTATTAATTAGTACAATAATTATGGTAAAGAATGGTGAAGATGGTTTACCTTATTTATTATTTTATATGGCTGCATTAGGAAAATTATATATAGAACTTAATAATATTGTAAAATTAATTGATATTACAGTTAGATTTAAAGGAGCAAAAGAGCAATTAGATAACTATTTTAAAGGTAGTACAAAAGTTGAATTAATAGATAAATATAATAATGTTAAACTTACAAATGTTATTTTTTCATATACAAAAGATTCAACGAAAATTAAAATACCAGAATTCATTTTAAATAAAGGTGATAAAATTAGCATTATGGGTGAATCCGGTCAAGGAAAAACAACGACAATGAATATTTTAGCTGGTTTATTTCCTTTATCAGAAGGAGAATTAAAAATAGATGGTAAAACTGTAAAGAATAAAAGACTTGATCTAGTATTTGTATCACAGGAAGTTGACTTGTTTGATTTAAGCATAAGAGATAATTTATGTTTAGGAAAAGAAATTTCAGAAGAAAAAATAATGCAGTTACTTGATGAAGCAGGATTGATGAATTGGTATAAAGAATTGCCAAATGGACTTGAAACAATGGTGGGAGAAAAAGGAATAAAATTATCAGCAGGTCAAAAACAAAGATTAAATTTAATTAGAGGAATATTAATAGATAAAGAATTATATTTTTTTGATGAGCCTACATCTAATTTAGATGCTTTATCTGAAGAAAAGATAACAAATATGATTGAAAAGTATTTAAAAGATAAAACATATGTGATTGTAACACATAGACAAAAATTGAAAGAATTATGTAATAAGCATTATTTATTTGATAATCATATGATGAAAGAGATAATAGCAGTATAATTAATATATACAACAATTTAAAGATCAATATAATTAAGGAAAAGTACATGAAGAAGTGAGAAATAATGTTAAGTCCTAAACAAAATATAAAAAACAAATAGGAGTTGAAAATATGAATAGTGATATAAAAATAAGAAAAGTAAATCAAACAGATGCCACTAAATGGTTTAAATTTGTTAATAAGGTATGGAGAAGTGCATATATAAATATTTTTCCAGAAGAGGTTTTCTTAGAAAAAGAAAAAAATGTTGAAGAGAAAGAAAAAAATTTTAATAAAAAAATATTTAATGACAACAGAAATATTGCACTAGTTGCAGAATATAAAGGAGAAATTATTGGAATAATGCGTGGTTCAATTAATTCAAATTATGAACATTTTAATGTAAAATATGCAGATTTAATTGGATTATATATAGATCCTGATTTTCAAGGAAAAGGAATAGGTAGTAGCTTTAAGAGAATGTTTGAAGAATGGGCAATAAAAAATGGCGCAACTAAATATGTGATTGGAGTATTAAAAGACAATCATAAAGCAAGAACTATATATGAAAAATGGGGTGGTAAATTATCAACTTATGAAGAGGATTTTTATAAATTAGGTGTTGCTTATAAAGAAGTATTTTATACATATGATTTATTTGATGATATAAAATATAAAAATGGAAATTTTAATTTTGCATACAGAGTGTCTGCAATTATGTATAATGAAGATGAAACAAGAATTCTTTTATTTTATGGAGATGACATGGAATTCTATATGTTGCCTGGTGGAAAGGTTAAGGAACAAGAAAAAAGCATAGATGCAATTAAAAGGGAAATTTATGAAGAATTAGGATATAAAAATTTAGAATTTAAATTTGCAGGAGTAAGTGAAGAATTAATTTCTGAAAAAGATAAGTTCATTCAAGAAATAACTATAACATACAAATGCAAATATAATGGCGATATCAAAGAAAAATCTTTTAAAAGTAAAGAATCAGATTGGATTAACTTTAAATGGGTAGAAATAAATAAGTTAGATGAATTTAATATCTACCCTAGTAAAATTTCATCAATTGTAAATAAAAGTAGTAATCATATAGTAGAAGAAAAAAATAAATAGTTTTACGATTACTCGTAACAATACTATAATATATGACTGAAATTAAAATACTCCAACAGAAAAAAGACAAAGTAGGAAGGAAAACTCTATTTCAAAACAGAGCATTTTACAATTTAATAATAACTCGAAAATCAATTAGTTAAGGAGGAAATTCAATATGGCAGATTACACAATTTATTCAAATGGAATTTGGAAACTGATGTTAGAAAAGTACCCAGATTTAAGAGAAGTAGCTATTGAATGTGGATGTGAGAACGACCCACAAAAAGTACAGAAAATAAGACAACAATTTAGCCGTTCTTGTGAAATTGAAGTATTATCTGAGACAGAAAGAAAATTAGCTAGTAAATTGGTAAGTATAGAATTCTGTGAAATATTCTTTTTAAAGCATATTACATTTTTTATTAATTTGAATAAAATTGAGTAGAGTAGGGAAGGATAGCCATTTTTTTTAATGTTGTAGATTTATATTTAATATAATAAAAAAGACATAGAAAAATTTTGTGCAAAGTTTTACAAAATAAAATTTATTTAATATTTATAATTAAAAGTTTTTAAAATTTGAAAAATAAAATTAAAAAAATATTGCATTTGAAATTTTAAAATTTTAAGAATTGTAAATTAAAGATTTTAAAATTATAGAATTTTTAAAGCGAACATTTGTTAATTGCCAATTTTAATGTTTGATTTTTAATTTATATGTATTTTAATTATTCTAATTTAAACTTACGAAAATCAATTTTAAGCCAATTACAATATTGCAATATTGATAAATCTAAATATTAAATTTAGATTTATTTAAGTTGTTTATTGTATAAATATACGATTTTTGTAATTATCTGCAAATACTAAAATAATCTCTAAAAAGCCTGAAATAACAGCTTACGAGAATCAATTTTAAGGCATTTTAATATTTAAGCCATATAACTTGTTGTTTAGTATTTGGGCAAAATATTGATAATTCTGAGTTTGAGAGATTTTAGATAAAAAATGACCAAATTTTTTATACTTATATAGGTATATAAAAAAATGTAAAAATACCTCAAAAAAGCGACGCACGAGAATCGATTTTAAGCCGTTTTTATTTTTAAGGCTTATAGTTTGTTGTTGGCAAAATACGGCAAATATAGAGAAATAGGCATTTTAAAGATTTTTGTAAAATTTATATAAATATAATATGAAATAAAAATTATTAAGTAATAAAATTAAATTTTAAATAGAAAAATTATTTAGATGTAAAATTATAAGGATAAATTATAAAACAGATTTAAAATTGATTTTAGAAATAAATATCTTGGACTAGACTAACATTATTACAAGTAATAAATTATAAAGTAATAATGTTAGTCAAACGATAGCTAATAAATAGCTAGTAAAGCTGATAAGGCTAGTAGTTACAAGAACTTGTGGGTAGGACTCTGAAAGGAGTTCTATTATTTTGCTCCTATCTCTTATTGCGCAAAACTTTGATGCCGCGACAGTTTTTTACAAAAACATAAAAATAAATAATTTAAAAAAGGTATAGACAAATATTTGTTCTTGTTGTAAAATATATTCAATAGTTCAAAAATACTAGAAAGTTAAAACATATAAGTACCAATAGATATACTAAGAACTAAATTTTATATAAAGGATGTGTTCTTATGGACGAAAAAAGAAATGAAATTATTTTATTTGAAAACCAAGGAGTAAAATTAGAAGTAAACTTAAAAGATGAAACTGTGTGGCTTACACAAAAACAAATGGCAGAATTATTTGGGAAGGATAGAAGAACAATCACTCGTCATATTCAAAATATTTATAAAGATGAAGAATTAGTAGAAAGTTCAGTATGCTCATTTTTTGAGCATACTGCTGAAGATGGCAAAAAATATAATGTACAATATTACAATTTAGATATGATTATTTCTATTGGATATAGAGTAAATAGCAAACAAGGTATTTTGTTTAGAAAATGGGCAACAAACATACTAAAAGACTACATGATAAAAGGATATGCTGTAAATCAAAAAAGACTAGAGTACTTAGAAAAAACTATAAAACTTATAGATATTGCAAACCGCATTGATGAAAGACTCGAAGGAAATGATGCAAAAGAAATATTAAAAGTAATTGGAGGATATTCAAAAGCATTAGACTTATTAGATGATTATGATCATAGAACTTTAAAGAAAATTGAAGGAAATATAGACGATAGGAAAATTAAATACCAAGAATGTATAAATATAATTAATAAGTTAAGATTTAATGAAGAAAGTTCGCTTTTTGCAGTTGAAAGAGATAAAGGATTAGAATCAATTATTGGTAACATTTATCAAAGCTTTGCACGGACAAGATATTTACAAGAGTATAGAAGAAAAAGGAGCAAATTTCTTATATTTAATAGTAAAAAATCATGTATTTGCAGATGGCAATAAAAGAATTGCAGCAACTTTGTTTATATATTTTCTAAATTTTTACGGAATATTATATAAAAATGGTAAACAAGTAATTGATAATAATACATTAACGGCTCTTACTTTATTAATTGCTGAATCGAATCCAAAGGAAAAAGAAGTAATTATAGATTTAGTGATGAATTTTTTGAATAATGAATAAAATTGGAGGTAAACAATATGTTAAATTATGAGTATACTCCAGAAAATGTAATAATTAGAGATAAAAATGATTTGAAAAGCAAGTTGCAACAAGGTTTAGATGATATGAAATCAAATAAAACATATTCTTTAGATGAAGTTTTTAAGCATATTGATAATTTATAAATAGGAGTGAAATATAATGAAAGTATATATAATAAGACATGGAGAAGTCCCACATAACGCATTAAAACAATATAATAATGAAAATGAAGATTTAACTAAAAAAGGTATAAAACAGGCTGAAGAATTAAGAGAAAAAATAAAAATAATTGATTATGATATTATAATTTGTTCTCCTTTAATTAGAGCAAAGCATACAGCTAAAATTATAAATGTTAAAGAAAAAGAAATACTTATTGATAATAGATTAGAAGAAAGAAATCCCGGTAGTTTGTCTGGACAATCTCTAGATGTAACAAATAGAGACGAATACTGGAACTATTATACTGAAATACAATATGGAACAAGTGAAAATATACAAGAATTCTTTAAAAGAATATATAACTTTTTAGATGAATTAAAAATAAAAGACTATAAAAATGTTCTAGTAGTAGCTCACAGTGGAGTATCAAAAGCATTTGATGGTTATTTTGAAGGTATAAAAAATGGTTTGTTCTTAGATAGAGGATTAAAAAATTGTGAAATAAAAAAATATGAATTCTAAAAAATCAGTAGAGTAGGGGGATAGCACTTTTTTTGATGCTGTAAATTTATATTTAATATAAATATTATATATATATAAAACAAAAAAGATATAGAAAAATTTGGCGCAAAGTTTTTACAAAATAAAAATCTGATTTCTAATTTATAATTTTTTAAATAAAAAAATAAAACTAGAAAAAATATTGAATTTGAAATTTTAAAAATTATAAATTAAAGATTTTAAATTTATAGATTTTTTTTAAATCGAACATTTGTTAATTGCAAATTTTAATGTTTGGTTTTTAATTTATATGTATTTTTATTATTATAATTTAAACTTACGAAAATTAATTTTAAGCTAATTATAATATTTCAATATTAAATTTATTCATCCAAATATTAAATTTAGATTTATTTAAGTTGTTTATAAAAATTTTAGTTATATAGTTTGTTGTTGGTAAAATACGGCAAATATAGAGAAATAGGCATTTTTTGATAAAAAATTAATAATTTAATATAGAATAATTATAGATTTAGAAGGAGAAAAAATGTTATGGATTTAAAAATTAAAACAGAAAAAGAAGAATTTCACGGGAGAACCTGTGGAATAATTAAGCAAGAAAATAATTTTTTAATCATGAGAGTAAATCAATCATCTTATTATCATATACCAGGTGGGCATATAGAAATTGGAGAAGATTCAGAACAAGCTATTATCCGTGAAATAAAAGAAGAAATTGATTGCGATGTTCAAGAAACAGATTTGTTTGCAATACAAGAGAATTTTTGGACAAGAAATAATAAAAAATGTCATGGAATAGAATTTTATTATATAATAAAACCTAAGCAACAATTGCAAATAAAAGACTATCAAAGAATTGAAAATGATAAGAGTGAAAAAAACTATTAGATTTTAAATGGGTTACTCCAGAAGAACTAAAAGATATAGATTTAAGACCTAGTAATATTAAAGATATGATAATAAATGGAGAATATCTTAAAGGTTTGTCACATATTGTAAAAAGAGGATGAATGAATATAGTAAAGCGATGAAATTACATTTATATATATTGAAAGTTATGTAAATATATGATATAATTAAAGTGTTTTTAGCCAATAAGCTAATTAATTTTTATAATCTCCTTTACGGAGTAGACATATATAACCCAAAACAACGTTTTATAAAAAGGAGAGTGATATAATGCAGTTATTGACAAACGTCACATTAAAGGCAGAGCCTTTTATCAACGAAAACGAAGCTACATTCAATGCAGAATGCAAAGCAATTAGAACAAAATGCGATTTGCAATTAGAATACGATGGAAGAGATGTTTTAGTTACTTTTCCACCATATTCTCAGATTGAAATAACTAAATGGTGTCAATTAATCTTAGGTCTATTTCACGAACAATCTAATTTTAAACAGCTTTTATTTAAAACATTCTCAAGTCTACGGTGCAAGACAAAGCTTGAATGCATTTTCTTTGAAGCAAATGGTGTTATAATTTGTGTTAAGAAAGATTCTAATCCCTATGAGCTTATGAGAGGTTATTTTTGTGAACAAGGTTATGTAGTTTTAGATAATGATACTGAACAGCAAATTAATAATAGAAATGAAAAACTTCTAAAATTACGTATGTTCGTTTATCAAATATTTATTCAGGAAAGTAAAAACTCTGATCTTAAAGCTAAAAGGAAACACATTTTTTTCTTATCAGATGAAGAAGAACAAGCTTACAACCTGAAAGAATATAAAATCTATAATAAGAGATTCGAAGAGTACCTCCAAGATTTTGAATTAGATTCTGAATCTTCAGCAGAAAGCAAAGAATTGCTTAATCTGCTAAAAAAACAATTACTGCATTAAAAACAAAAAACTGATTTACTATTCTTGTAAATCAGTTTTTTACTATAAAATGAATTTGAAGGAGATTATTGAAGAAAGTAGGGGGGAAGAACCCTATTTCCAAGAATATGTAATTTTAATAAAATTAAAAAAATTTAAAATAAAAAAAGAAATAGGTAGTAAAATATTTTGTGCAATGTTCTTAAATTATTTTTAGAAAAAATATAAAATATATAATTTAATAAAATAATTTTAATTTAAATTTTAAATTAAAATTAAAAAAATTACAAATTAAAGATTTTAAAATTTTGTTTGGTAAAAAATCTTAAAACGAACATTTGATTATTACAAATTGATTTATAAATTTTAATTATAATCTTAGATTTTAAATTATATTTATAAAGTCTGAAAATCAATTATAATTAATTTAAATTATTAACTAATAATTATCTGTTTATGATTTTAAAAATTAATTTTGATGCTTTAAACTTATAGTATGCAATTTAAATTTGCAGATTTTAATTAAACTTATGGAATTATAATTATATGTAAGATCTTTTGAAATTAGTTAAAATAATGACTTGTGTGAATCGTTTTTAAGGTATTTTAATAAAACAGTCATATAGTTTGTTGTCTGGTATTTTAGCAAAATAATGATAATTCTAAGATTTAGCAATTTTTAGTAGTAAATTGTTTGACTTTATAGATATACAATAATAATCAAAAATACCTCAAAAAAGCGACGCACGAGAATCGATTTTAAGCCGTTCCTAAAAATTAGGCATATAGTTTGTTACCTGCAAAATACGGCAAATATGGAGATTCTGGGGTTTTGAGGATTTTTGATAAAAATTTGAGATAGGATCAGAAATTATAAAAAATAATTAAAGTATAAAATTAAAATTTAAAGATTAGAAATAATTAAACATCAAATTATATAGATAAAATATTTAAGGAGCTAAAAAAAGATTTTAAAGCGATATAAAATTAAAGTAATATAAGTTGCCAAAATAAAACAAAATAATTGTATAATAAGTAAGTACATATAAAGCTAAAGGCTTGATAGTGCTGAATTTGCTAGGAGGGACTTGGAACATAGTTCTAATATTTTACCCCTATACCTTTTTGCACAAAACTTTGATTTTGTGCAATGTTTGATGCTGTATTTTATATTGTATTTCAGTTCTTTCCTATACTAACATTTGCTTTCACCCGTTTCCTCCGAACTTCTGTAATTGAATCATCTATTATATTTGTATCTAAAATAAAACCATAAATACATTCTTCTATCATACTCTAAAGAGAATTCTTTTTATTTATATTTAGTTTATTTTTTTATTTTTTCTATATATTTAATATGCTCTTTTTTTGTATCATCATTTGTAAACATATATTTTGTTAATTTATCACTAAAATTTCTAATCTGACTATTTGAAAAAACAATTCCATATTTTTTATAATCTTCATTTAAAGTATTTTGAAGTTGATGGCGTTTTATAACTCTTACATTTGGTTTACTTACAGTTATATTTTTTAATTCACAACGTTCACTAAATACAATATATGATCTAAAAATATTTACATCTTTTATTTCAAGAATACTAGCTAAAGCTTTAATATGATTCCTATTTTGAATAATTGGATTGTAAAAACCATTCTTACTTTTATATATAACTTGTTTCCAATTTTTTTGAGTTTCATTTCCAAAAATCCAGCCACTATATCCTTTAGACTCTATAACAAAAATACCATATTTGTTTATTAGCACTGAATCTATTTCACTTGTATTATACTCGTTTGGGATATATAAATTTATTAAAACCTTTTTGTATTCAGCTTGATCATTTAAAATCTTCCATGTTAAGTATTCCGCAATATAGCCTTTATTAAAAAGTATTGAAAAGTAAGATTTCTTTGTTATTAATTTATAAAAAGTTTTATCATATTCTTTTTTTCCAGATACTGTTTCTATTATTATCCCAAGCATAAAACCTATTATCATAAGTGGAAAAGTTATTGGAAATAATACAATTATTAATAATAGTGTTACAAGTTTTATTTTGTGATAATTTTTTAGATTATACCATTCTGATTTCAAATATCTTTTTAATTCATTAAAAAAACCCATATTATATAATTCCCTTACATATTTTATATTATCTTTTGTTTGTTATAGTATATCATATTATTAACAAATTTTGTCAATAAAAATGTAGTAATTTATTTAAATTTAGTGCTAAAATTATATAAAATATTACATTTTTTCATACAAATAATGTGAATGGTATCAAAAACAAAGCACTGCAATATTGCAGTACTTTGCCATAGTGATAATTTAATTATTCAGAAAATAACTTATCCAAGTCACTTTCATCCAAAATACCTTTTTCTAATAATGCATCAACCAATTTGTCTAATAACACTTTGTTACTATTCAAAATATTTTTTGCATATTCAGAAGCTTCTTGCAAAAGCTCTTTTCTTTTTTGATTGATCATATCAATTGTTTTTTCATTCATCATATGATAATTACTATTTTCAATATATGTTGAATAGTCATTATCATTATTCATTGCGTAATTGCAAATCATAGCATATGCTTCTTTATTAACATACTCTAAATCTGAACTTGCACCTGAATTAATGTCAGAAGTAAATAATTCCTCAGCTATTCTTCCAGCTAATGATCCAGCAAAAGACGCAATAAGATATTCACGATTTGAATTAATGGTTATTTCATCAGACAAATCATCGAATACAGTTACTCCTAAATATCCTTCTGCAGGCATGATAGATACTGCAATACCTTTTGTATCTTTTAAAATATTTGAAGATAATTTCCAAACCAAATAATGTCCTGCTTCATGATAAGCAGTAGCTTTTTTTGAGTTATCATCCATATTATTGTATTTTTGAAAATTTATATCAAAATTTTCAAGAATACATTCTCTGGTAACTTCTTTAAGTCCTTTTTCTTTGGCAATTACCATTGCAGTATCAATAAGATCATTGGTTCGATCTGGGTTTTTTGTGGTTTTATTAAAACAGCTAGATATTAATATTGCATATTCAACCATCTCTTTGCTTATTGTTACACCATGAAATTTTTCATGTGCTTTTATGGCATTTTTAAGCATAGGATATACTTCTTTTGATTTTGGCTCTTTTACAACCACCTTTTTAAATCTTCGCTTAAAGGCAGAATCTCTTGAAATGATTCTTTCATATTCTTCTTCTGTAGTTGCTCCGATAACCTTAGCTTTTGGACTAGCAAGAAATGGTTTTAATGCATTCGACATATCATTTTCTCCTTTTGAAGAAACCTCTCCTGCACCAATTACCATGTGTAATTCATCAATAAAAAGAATTACATTTTCGTGCTTTTCAAGATATTCAACTAAAAGCTTGAAACGTTCTTCTGCCATTCCTCGATACATTGTTCCTGCTACGGAAGAATTAACATTAAGCTGAAGTACAATATTTTCTTTTAAATCTTCTGGACAGTTTCCATTTGCAATATCATATGCAATTTTTTCTGCAATTGATGATTTTCCTACTCCTGCTTCTCCAACAAGAACAACGTTTTTTTTGCTTCTTTTCTGTAATGTTCTCATTATGTCTCTACATTCTTTATCTCTTCCAAGAATTTCACACTCAGGAACACCTTTATATTTGCTGCTGAGAACAGAAACAAAATCAGAAAGTGCTTTTGGAATTTTTTCAAAATTGTCTGAAACTTCATTTTCGTCACTTTCAACTTCGTCAATTCCATATATTTGATTTAAAAGATCTACATACTCAAAAAGACCATCCAAGTATACACCATTATTTTTTAGTATTGTAAGCGGTTCTTTTGGCATATCATCAGCAAAGCTTAATAAGATATCCTCTGAATAAACAGGAATTTCAATATTATCATTGTTCTCTTCATTTTGCTCCATTGATATTAAATCAATAATTGTCTTTACCAAAATATCATAAACTTCTTCCGTAAGAACCGTTTTAATTGGTTCTTGATCATCTGGTAAATTAATCTGGAAATTTTTTTCTGTTCCATCAAGAACATCTGTATTTTTTAACCGTTTAAGTTCTCTGTCACAATCCTGTATTATATTTTTATATGGATTCTGTCCAATTATTGTTGCACATAAGAAATCATACAAAATACTGTTTTTTTCTTCTAAAAGTGCTTTTAGCAAGATAATGGAATTAATCCGTTTTAATCCAAATTTTTCTTGGATACTGTTCATATCTAAAAATAAATCTTGCATTGTTTCATCGAAATATGTTTCATATCTTGGTTCTTTACTCATATTGTGTTCCTCCTTTAAATGCTGAATGTTTAATTGAATTTGTTACTATTTTTTGTTTTTTAATCTCCTTTCATTAAATTATCAAACTATTAATTAATATTTTATAAATAATAAAATATTGATACTTTTTATGTTAATATTCTATCACATATTTTGCTACATTTCAATTATTTAAGAATAATTTTATAAAAAACAACTAAACTTTGTAATATTTTAGTTGTTTTTTTATTTTTTTTTTAATTTTTATAAATTTGTTATTTAAATCTTCTAATATAATCATCAATATTTTCAAGAAACTCTTGATTGTTTTTAGTCTTAACCATCATAGAAATAACCTGTTCAGTAACATCTGCAACTGGCATACTATTCATAGCCTTACGTAAAGCAAAAACCGTTTCTTTTTCTTTTGGAGTAAGCAATAAATCTTCACGTCTAGTACCAGATTTATTAATATCAATAGCTGGAAAGATACGTTTTTCAGACAATTTTCTATCTAAGTGAACCTCCATATTACCTGTACCTTTAAATTCCTCAAATATTACGTCATCCATTCTACTTCCTGTATCAATTAAAGCTGTTGCTAAAATAGTTAAACTTCCACCATGCTCAATATTTCTAGCAGCACCAAAGAATTTTTTTGGTTTATGTAAAGCTGCTGGATCCAAACCTCCAGACAACGTCCTTCCTGATGATGGAATTGTTAAGTTGTATGCTCTTGCAAGTCTTGTTATACTATCTAAAAGAATAACAACATCTTTACCTTGTTCGACTAATCTTTTTGCTCTTTCAAGTACCATCTCTGCTACTTTTACATGATGTTCTGGCAATTCGTCAAATGTTGAGTATATTACTTCACCATTTATTGAACGTTTCATATCTGTAACTTCTTCTGGTCTTTCATCTATTAACAATACAATTAATTTTTCTTCCGGATTATTTTTTGATATGCTATTTGCTATTTTCTTTAATAACGTAGTTTTACCAACTTTAGGTGGTGCAACTATCATTCCTCTTTGCCCTTTTCCTATTGGTGACATTAAGTCAATCATTCTCATCGCATATTCTTTACTATCAGTTTCTAATCTGATTCTTTCATCTGGGTATATTGGTGTTAGTTCATCAAATCTTTTTCTTCTTGCAGCTTTTTCTGGTGATTCTCCATTTACTTCTCCTACAAATATTAATGATGGGAATTTTTCACCTTCTTTAAATCTTGATATCCCTTTTATTATATCTCCAGTATCTAATTTAAATCTTCTTATTTGAACAACTGATATATATACATCTTTTGGACTTGATAGATAATTTTCACCTCTTAAAAAGCCATATCCATCGGGTAATATATCCAGTATTCCTTCAACAATTTCATCACCTTCATTCGTAAGTTTATATCCTGATAATTCTTGCCCATTATTTTCTGATACTGTATTATTATCAACATATGAAATTATATTGTCACCATTTAATACTTTATTTAACACATCAATTAAATCTTCTTTCTTTAATTTAGAAATGTTTTTTATATTATTTTCTTTTGCTAATTCTTTTAATTCACTTAATGTTTTTTCCTCTAAATTTATCATAATTCCTCCTAAAATATTATTTAAATTATATTTCAAATATTATATTTGATATTTCAATTATTATTTTGTTTTTGGTGGGATTTTTTTCGAATAAAATAAAATATATTTATATTATAACATATTTTTCCAAAAAAAGGAAGTCTTTTTTCAAAAAAGAAAAAGCGCTATATGCGCTATTTATTACATTCCTTTATC
This sequence comes from uncultured Clostridia bacterium, assembly GCA_934168305.1. Classification (GTDB taxonomy): domain Bacteria; phylum Bacillota; class Clostridia; order TANB77; family CAG-508; genus CAG-269. Next base: position 176,799 of record CAKPNF010000001.1, read on the forward strand.
TATATAAACCTTTTCATTTGGATAATACATCTCTAGCTTTTCTCTAGCCATTTGTTCAATAAATTCTTTTGAATCTACATTTTCTTTTTCGCTAACTAGTTCACCATTATATGTTTTTTGCTCTTCTATTTTACTTGCAAGTTCTTTACTATTTTTACTATATTGATTTAATACTTTTTGTTGGTTTGTTAAAGTAAATATTGCATATACCAATACTAATATTGTTAATAATCTTTTATACAATTTTTTCTTTTTCATAAGTATCTCTCCAGTCTAAATAACGTATACTATATATTTCTACTTTTTTTTCAAAAATCCTTCTTATTTTTTGAAAAAATTGTATTTTTTTACGTTTGTGTTTTACTTTTTTGTAATTTTAATACATTTTTTATCTTTTTTTGACAACTTGATTTTGATTTTTTTATGTTTATAGTTATAAAGTTTATTGGTTTAAAAAATATTTTTTTCATGAGTTTTATAATCATGTTTATAGGAAATATTATTATTGATATTATTTTTATAATTATCTTTTTTAAAGTTAGAATTACTTTTACATTTATATTAATAAAATATTTACTAAATAATAGCATATATATTAAACATCCCAAAAAAACTCCAAGAAACATATAAAAACGAATTTCACCATTACTAAAGGCAAATATTGAATACAATAAAATAAATCCCGTTAAAATCCAAAATAAAATGTCCTGTACATATGTTATAATATCAGATGTCTTAAAACTTTTTCTTAATATTCTAAAAATATCAAACAATAATCCTATAACTATTCCATTTATTATAAATATCAAAAATAAATATGCTTGGTTTTCGACCATAATTCCTCAATCCTTTGTTTATTTAAAAATTTTGCTAATTAAATTTCCTTTGTTTTTTTCTAATTCTTTATCACTGTATGCTAGATATGATATATCACCTTCTATTATTACTTCTGATGTATCTATGCTTAATTTATTAATTCTTATATTCTCACCTTTAACTGTAAGTAAACCTAATTCTGTTTCTACCATTACTACCTGATCATCAAAACTTAATACATCATTTACTCCCGAAATACTTAATTTTCCTCTATTTTCTAATATTAAATTTTGAATTACTCCTGTATTTATACTTTTTCTTTCATCAATGGTCATAATAGCATTCTTCCTTTCTTTGTTTTCTCTGATATTTATATATATTCACAGGTTGTCTTTTTTAGAACAAAAATTTTTCTTAACATAAAAAAGGTACCTGCAATTGCATTGTACCTTTAAAGTTTAAATCTAATAATAATTTGTTTTAAGAAAAGTTATCACAACTAATCACGAGAAATGAACTTTGATTCTCATCTAAATTTATTACTTCAGCTCCTTCTTCTATAAAAGGATATTTTTCAATTTTCTTATTTAATCCATAATCTCCTACTTTTAAGCACTTTTTTGGATAGCAGTTTTTGCATTCACCACATAAGTGTTTTTGTAATTTTTTATTATACAAATTAAATTTTATTTTTAACTCTGTATAATAATACTTTTTTTCTTTCTTCAAAATAAAAATTGTTTTTTCTTTATTTCTTAGTTTTTCCATTTCTTCCTCATCAATTTGTTTTAATTGATGAATAATCTCTTTTGGCTTTTCTTCTTCACCAATATAGACTATAGTCCGTAACTCCTGAGTTCCATTTAAAATTAGATTAACTTTTTCCATGAAAATTTCCTCCTTTATTTTTGTAATACATATTTTACTATATCATATTATGTTAATCTTATCAAGTTTTTTATATTTTTTTCTTATAAATCTAAGTATTCTTAAATTTTCCAGTATTTTCCTTGTGTAATTTATAATTTTATTGTATAATAATTTTATGGAAACTATTATATGTAATAGATTATCAAAATAACTATTTTGATATAGAATTTTAAAGGAGTGAATAAAAAATGAAAATTGGAAAAACACACAAATTTTATGTGGATGTATTTGCACGGCATTCAGGCGTAACTGGATCTTGTTTTTTAAATTCAATTCATTGGCCTGACGGAAATAATTTACGGTTTTTAATAGACGCTGGAACCGCACAAGGAAATGACAATAATGGCTTTTTTAATTGCTTTTTTCCTTTTAATACAGATAAGATTAATTTTATAGTTCTTACACATGGTCATCAAGATCATCAAGGAATGTTGCCAGTTGTAGTAAGACAAGGATTTAAAGGAAAAATTTATACAAGTTATGCAACTAGTAAGTTAATTAATTTGTCTTTATTTGATAACTGCAAAATTACTGACCCATATCTTGAAACACCTTTAGCTACTCAAAATGAAGTAGAAAGAACGCTTGATTTAATTATTGGTTGTTCTAATAAAAGAGTCATAAAACCTCATAAAAATGTCAGTATTGTATTTTACTCAAATGGACATCTTTTGGGTGCTATTGTAACTTTAATTATTATCAGCTGTCCGGGCGAAGATGATATAACTCTTGTTTACACAGGAGATTATAAAAATAATAATATTTTCTTTGATGTTGATAAAATTCCTCAGCAAGTAAGAAAATTACAAATATCTTCAATCTTTTGTGAATCAACATATGGTAATGTGGATTCAACGGATAGCCAATTCTCAAAATGTTTAGCATCTAATACGGAAAAAGCTTTAAAAGAAGGAAAGACTGTTATCTACCCTACATTTGCTCAGGGTCGATGTCAAGAAACTTTATATTGTATTAAATCTTGGAAAGATGCAAATCTTATTCCAAAAAACATTCCAGTATATCTGGATGGTACAGCATCTCAAAACTTTACAAGAAGTTATCTATATGATAGCCTTGGTATTAAACATTCAATGAAAAAGTTTTTGCCTGAAAATGTAAAATTTGTTCCACAAGCACGAGACAGAATGATTTATAGAAGAAAAATTATGGATAATACATCTCCAAAAATCATTTTATCTTCAGGTGGTATGGCATCATATGGTGCTATAACAAACTATATTAAAAACTATTTATCACAAGATGATGCTTTAATACATTTTCTAGGATATTGTTCTCCAAATTCTGATGCATTTAGATTATTAAATACAAAGGATGGAGAAACGATTAGATACAAGGATTGTGAATTTACCAAGAGATGTCAGATAAAAAAGACTTCAGAACTTTCCTCTCATGCAAAAAGAGATGAATTGTTATGGTTTATCAATAATTTTCCTAACGTAAAATCTGTAGTAATTAATCATGGAGATGTCTTAATTAAAAAACAGTTTAGAGAATATTTGTTAGAAAATTTAAATCTTCCTGAAGAACAAATCAAAATTGCTAATTCTGAAATTGCATTTCGTATAGAATCAAACGGAATTTCAGATGTGTTTAAAACAAATTTTAGTTCAATTCTTTAATAGTCCAACAGAATTGCTTTATAAGTAATTCATAAAAAGAAAGGAGTGCTTTTTATGGCCAAAGGAGTTCGGACAAAATGGTATGCAGATATTAGAGGATACCATAGTAAAGTAACAGGATCATGTATACGAAACACTATACACTTTTCCGATGGAGAAAAATTCCGTTTTTTAGTTGATTACGGTGTTTATCAAGGTGAAAGAGAAACTACAGACGAAGTGCTAACTTACAATGATAGTGTTAACCCAGAAAAGATTGGTGCTGTTCTCCTGACGCATACTCACCTTGATCATGATGGTGCATTACCAATGTTTGTTCGGAATGGATATTCAAGAAATATTTATATGTCTATTCCAACATCAATATTGTTACCAGTAAGCCTCGAAGATAGTTTTAATGTTATGAAAAACATTTGTAAAACTAAAAAACAGCCTATGTTATTTAAAGAAGAACATATTTTTCAAACATTAAAACATGTGTGTGCAGTTAATTATGAAGAAACTATCTCTATTCACCCTAATATTAATGTAACTTTTTTCAATAACGGCCATCTAACAGGTAGTTCAATAATTTTGGTTCAAATTTTTGATCCATGTGGCGAAAGAATCAATCTTCTTTTTACTGGAGATTATAAGAAAGACAATATATTTTTAGATTTAAAGCCTTTGCCAGATTGGGTTTTAAAATTAGACAATTTGACAATTATTACTGAATCAACTTATGGAGATACAGACTCTAAAGATGTTGAAAAAGTTTGGGCAGATAATATTAAGGAAGCTTGTAAGAATGACTCTATAATTGTTATTCCTGTCTTTGCACAAGGAAGAATGCAAGAAATTATGTATAATGTAAAACTTCTTCAAAAAGAAGGCATTATCCCTGACAATTATATTATTGAAATTGCTGGGAAAACAGGAATAAAGTACAATTCCGTTTATATGAGCCGTTTTAGAGACTTGTGCATCAAAGAAGAAATGGCATCATTTATTCCAAATAATATTCACATTGTTGATTCAAAGAGTTCCATGTCTATCAGATGTGATAATAAAAAACCTAGAATTATTATAACAACATCTGGAATGGGAAATTTTGGACCAGCAAATAGTTATATTCCTGAGGTATTACCAAATCCAAATGCAGTTATACACTTTACAGGATATATGGCAGAAGGCACTTTAGGAAGAAAACTACAGGAAACTAGACTTGGAGAAAGTGTTACTATTAAAGGCCGTATGGAAATTCCTAGAAGAGCTAAAATTTTTAGCACCAGTGAATTTTCTTCTCATGCAAAAGCTGATGAACTTATCGATTTTATTAATAAATTTAATCCTAGAGCTGTTTTAGTAAATCATGGTGAACATGAAGTTAAATCTATATTTGCTAAAAGAGTTGCAGAAAATACTTCTGCAAGAAAAGTTGGTATATTAGGAGAAGGATTTGTATATAGAATAGATCCATATGGGATTGTAAAACCAGTTAAAAAGTAAAACTTCAAAGAGGTAAGCTTTAATTGCTTACCTCTAATATTTTTGAGTGAGTTTTCTCTAATATTTCATCACTAACAACATTTTTAAATTCAATAGAAATTTTAGATTCAGAAACATTAAATTCTAACATTTCCAATTTTTCATCCTGAATCACATCAATAACTTTCTTTATAAAATCCACATTCCTAATTATGCCATTACCAATAAAAGAAATTCTTGAAACATCTTTTTTTACAACACTCTTAATAGTATTTTCTTCAATAATATCAGTAATAATAGTACCAGCCTTATTGTTAAAAGTAGACTTTGTAATAATAGGAATTTTAAACTTATCTCCTATCTCAGCACATCTATTATGAAGAACTTTTGCACCCTCACTTGAAATTTCCATCATTTCACTATACGAAAGAGCAGATAATTTTTTAGCATTTTCAACCTTATTAGGATCTGCTGTATATACACCATCAACATCAGAAAAAATATAACACTCCTTAGCATTTAAAGCTGCAGCTATTGCAATAGCACTTGTATCAGAGCCACCTCTTCCCAATGTTGTAATATCCATATTTTCATTAAAGCCCTGAAAACCGGCTACTATAACAATTTTTCTGTCTCCTAGTTCCTTTAAAATTCTTGTTGTATCAATATTTTTTATGATAGCATTCTGATTTGTATTATCAGTAAGTATGCCTGCTTGCATACCCGTCAAAGAAATTGACTTATACCCCATTCCGTTTAATAATATACTCAATTTTGCAATTGATATCTGTTCACCTGAACTAAGTAACATATCCATTTCTCTAAAATACTGGGATTGTGGGGCCACCACACCAAATCCCTCTTTTTTGTAAAGTTTTGATGCCTCATTTATTAATTTGTCCGTTGTTTTTCCTTGTGCGGACAATACTACAACTATATTTTTTTCCTTATTATACATATCTATAATCTTTTGTGCTACAATTCTAAGCTTTTCGTCATCTGCTACCGAACTTCCTCCAAATTTCATAACAATTGTGTCCATTTGGACCACCTCTTTAAAATAAATATATAGAGCCGTATTTTATTTAAAATATGACTCTATATAGTATATGTTTCTTTTTATGATTTTGCTATTTATTTAGAAATTAAGTTTTTTGACTCGTTCCCAAATCTTCTTTTAAAAAACTTTCCATGAATCCATCTAAATCGCCATCCATAACACCTTGCACATTTCCTACTTCATAATTAGTTCTGTGGTCTTTTACCATAGTATATGGGCAAAATACATATGAACGTATCTGGCTTCCCCATGCTATATCTCTTTGTTCTCCTTTTAAGTCTTCAATTTTTTCTTTATGTTCTTGTTCTTTTAAATCAAATAGTTTGGATTTAAGCATTTTCATAGCAGTTTCTCTATTTTGAATTTGTGAACGTTCTGATTGACATGCTACAACAGTGTTTGTTGGAATATGTGTAATTCTTACTGCTGAAGATGTTTTATTTATGTGTTGTCCTCCAGCTCCTGATGCTCTGTATGTGTCAATTCTTAAATCGTCTGGATTTATATTTATTTCTATATCTTCTGTTATTTCCGGTAATACTTCTACTGATGCAAATGATGTATGTCTTCTTCCTCCACTGTCAAATGGCGAAATCCTTACTAATCTATGAACACCTTTTTCAGATTTCATGTATCCATAAGCATTTTGACCAATTATTTCAAATGTTACACTTTTTATCCCTGCTTCTTCTCCTTCCAGATAATCAAGCTCTTTTACTTCATACTCGTTTTTTGTAGCCCATCTTGTGTACATTCTGTATAGCATCTCTGCCCAATCCTGTGATTCTGTTCCTCCTGCTCCTGGATGAATTGTAACTATTGCGTTATTTGCATCATATTTGCCAGATAATAATGTTTCTAGTTCTAATTTTTCAATATTCTTTTGCTCTTTTTTAGTATTTTTCACTATATCTTTTGCTATTTCTTCATCAAATTCCAATTGAACTAACTCTGATAATTCTAATAAATTGTTTATTTCTTTTTCTAATTTTTTATATTTTACATATTTACTTTTTATTCTTTTTATTTCTGATAATACTTTTGTTGTATTTTCTGTATCTTCCCAAAATTCTTGTTTTGTTGTTTTTTCTTCTAATTCATTCAATTTTTTTTCTAAACTAGGTATGTCAAAGAGACTCACCCAAGCTTTTTAATTTTTCTTTTAATTCGTTAAGTATCTTGATTGTTTCTTCAAGTTCTAACATAAAATCACCCCTTATAATAGAAAAAGTAAAGGGAGATAAATCTCCCCCTATAAAAGTCCTTCAAATTCCATAATTAATTTATTTATTTTCTCTATATTTTCAGCCCTAAAGTTAAAAACCAAAATTTCTTGTAATTCTACTTTATAAAAAGTTAAAATACAATCATTTTTTGCTGATAGCAAACAAAATAAATCAAAAGATATTTTATTTCTTAATCTCAACGGTATTGTAATTGTTACCTCCCGTTCTCCTCCTCTTGTTATTTTTCCCTCCTGCAACAAAATAATATCCATTTTTAGGACTCCTTTCTATGTTTTTTAATATATTATCACAAATAACATAATTTTTCAAGAATTTTACATATTTTTTTGATTAGCTACGCGATTAAAATATTTATATACTGTAAACATAGAAAAGAGGAGATAATTAAAATTATTCTCCACTTTCATTTATTGGTTATAACTTTTTTGAAAAATTTTCTAATTTTTTCCAATCATCAGATGAGATTAAAAAAAATCTAAGTCTTCTATCGCTATCAATACTAAAATAGCAATTGAAGCCCTCCTTTCTACAGTTATAAACAATTTTTTTTACTTTTTCATAATCCTTAGATACATCATCTAATGGATATGAAATATAAATTTTTCGTGTTTTTTTTATTAATGTCTTTTTTGTTGAACCATTCATAAGTGTCTCTCCTTTCATTTTGCCTTGACACGATTCTAAAAACTATATTTACATAATAACATAAAATATGATAATATTCAAGTCTTATATAATTAAAAACTTATTACATTAGATATTTTCTGGCTTTAAGTAGTAAACAAAAAGAAAGTTAACATATTATAGCTATGTTAACTCTCTTTATTACTAATTTTTGCCACAGCAGTTTTTATATTTTTTTCCAGAACCGCATGTTCTAGCACCTCGAATATTATTAGTATTTATTGTATTTATCATATTATTTGTATTCGTTGGTGTTACTAGACAATGCACATTTGGTATATTGTATTTTTAGTATATATAATATTTATATACCGATGTCAAATCGCTGTCATTGACATCCTACTAATATATCAAATAATTGGCTCTTTCTTAAACAATTTATATATTTAACTTTTATTTACTTACTTCTAATATTATAATAAAAAGGAAGAAAAAAATCAACGTTTTAAAGAGGATTTTCTGTAATTTGTATATCAATATTTGTAATTTGAAATTTTATCTATAATGTCAGAATGAATTACTTTTTCAAAAATATCATTTGCTTCTTTCCTAGATTCATCAGAACTAGATATATAATAATTTTCTGTTGTTTCAATATTTTTATGACCTAAAATATCAGCAACATCTCTTATTTCTACTCCATTTTTTAATATTCTTGTTGCATAACTTCCTCTTAGATCATAAAATCTGCAATTTTTAATTCCTAGTTTTGGAGTTAATTTATCAATTGCTCTTTTTAATTTTTCATAATCTCTTTTAAGGTTTTCAAATGGGTTATTATCATTTTTATCTTGAATTTTGGACCATTCTACATAATTTATTTTTTCTTCTCGCTTTTTAATAACTTCAAGATGTTTCTCATAATCAAGTTTTTTATGTAATAATGCTATTTGCATATAATTTAAGAATCTAGCAAATACTACATCATCCTCTAACTCAATATCAAACATAAATAAAACCTCCTACATACTCAAAATTTGCAAATTTTTGAGTATGAGGAGGTCCCCTACATCTTTGTGCTAAAAAGCAAACAAGGACAAACTTACCCCTAAAAATAAGCTTGTCCTCATCTACATATTTAATTGATTTTTGCACATAAATAATAACAATTCTCACAACCACACTTCCTAATGCATAGATGTAAAAATCAGCATAAACTCACCTAAATCTACGCCAAATTTTCTTTCAAAAATTTATCCTTTGGTTCGTTTATGCTGTATAGTGTTTTAAATGGAAGTGTCTGTATATAAGAAAAATACACCCAATTACCCCATAATAAAGTTATTGTGTGCATTTGTAATTCTATTCTTATATGCAATAAAAAAATCCATCTTATCCCTCCTAATCTTTACAAAATCTCTTTTGTCTATTGATGGATTTATCTTTTGCTTTACCAGCGACATCTTATCATATTTTTTATGCGAAATCTGTCAAATTTTGCGAAAAAGTAAAAAAAGTTTACAAAAAATGTATTTTTCGGTTCCATACAACAATTTTCGCTCTTTTGTATAATATTTTGTAACAAATAAGAATAATTTTAATGGTATTTTATGATAGAAAATGATATTTTTAGAAAAAAGCAAAAAATATAGTATCTCTGCTATAAAAATATCTAAATATTCAAAGGCTTCTCGATTAAAAAGTGAAAAAAATAAAGCACCTTTATATCGGCACTTTATCTACTCACATCCTCGATTGAAGTATCTCTGTTAACTAAATGTAATTGTTCTAATTGTCTTTCGGTAATATTTATAACTTTACCACAACATGGATTAAAGTCTTTATTTCCATATACTAGCCAAATAACATTTTCCCTTTTTAAATCTTCCTTTGGCATTGTACCAGGGCAAGGATAACCATCAGTAAATACTATTTTGTTGATTTCTCTCTTTTTAGTAAAACTTCTTACTGCTAAATCCCAATCCTCAGTCCATGCAGAATCTCCTCTAGCTCCTCTAGGTATTGTAAAATTGTCTATATCTCTTGCACTTTTAATATCTACAAGTCCCCAAAATTTTTCGTTAAAGCATCCAACTTTTAATTTTGATTGCTTTAATATTGGCTTTATTTGTCTTAAAAATGCTTTTACTAAATCTAAATCTACTGATCCAGAAACATCTATCATAATTTCTGTTTCAGCCTCATCTTCTATATCATTTTCTTCTAGTCTATAGGCATAATTATTTTCTGCAATAGAGCGTCTTTGGCTCCAAATTGTTTCTGTTTTTTCTACTTCCCTTCGTAGCAAAACTTTCCAATCAATAGTTTCTTTACTATCACCTATGCTACCAAGTTCTATTGTTCCTTCCTGTGTTCCTCTTATGTCGTGTTCTGTTTTTTCACGCCTTGCTTTAAATCTTTTTCTTTTTTCTTGTCTATTATCTTCAAATTCACTTCTCTCATCAAAGTCCATTTGTGGTTGTTCATCAATAGCTTTCTGTTTTTCTGCTCCTTCACTTTTTTGTTTTTGTCCTTGCTGTTGTTGATTTCTAAATGCTTCTTCCCATAAACTATGGTCATCTCCTTGGTGTGATGGTTGTTGTTTTCCTTCTCCTTCTCCTTCTTTTTCGCCTTTGCTTTCTCCATCACCTTGATTTCCATCCTGTTCTTGTTCCCCTTCTTGATTACCTTTTTGTTTATTTTGCTCGCCTACATCATTTTGACTACCATCTTTATTTTCACCATCTTGGCTTTGTCCACCACTATCACCTTGATTTTGTTCTTGATTTCCTTGTCCGTTTTTGTTCTTGTTCTTTTTGTTGCTTTTCTTTTTCTTGTAATAAAATTTGATAAAATTCTTCTGCCGAATAATTTAATGCTTCTGGCATATTTACATATCCTTCTTTAATTGTAAATCCATCTCTCTCTAAATTAGCATTTATAATAGCATCAGTTGCAATATTCCACAATTCTGGATCTCTTTTTTTACCTTCTTTATCTGTTAATCTATACATGTGCATAAATTTAATGTGCATTATTTCGTGTGCTATTGTAAACAATCTATCGCTTTCACTTAAATTTCCAAAATAATTAGGATCAACATATATATTTTTCCCATCTGTTGCTGCGGTATGAAAAGGTAAATCATCTTTAAACTCAATATTTGCAACTGCAATTTCGCTACCAAATCTAGGATATTTTGCCAACATTTTTCTTTTTACATCATAAATCATATCTACATTAGCATCCATCCGTTGCACTTCCCTTCTACCTAAAATGCAACCACGCAAAGATTATGAAGTTCTGATGATATATTTTTTAATCTATCTTTATTTTCAACGGTTAAAACTATAACAACATCCTCTGGTAATAAAATTCCATTAAATTCTCTATCTTTCACTATTTGATAAAATTTATCTTGTTTGTCTAGTTCTAATTTATCAATTTCTTCTATTACAAGAAATTCAAATTTCTCATCTGCTTTAGATATTTTTTCTTTAAAGATTTTAAGTAATTCATTATCTTTACATTTTGAATTGATTAAAATCTTTGAATTAAGTTTTTCTATATCTTCGTTTTGAATTATAGCACAAGTAGCTTTACATCCTTTTTGCAATTCAATTAAATCTATATTCATCATTATTTTTAGCCCCTTTCCTTTTTATTTATAAAGAAACTTAATATTTTATTTAAAAACTTTTTAAATAAACCTTCTTCTTTATATTCAATTATAGAGGTTTCTTTTTCAGTTACATTTTCAGTAATTGTATTTGTTTTTGCTTCTTTTTTATTCTTAAATATGTCATCTATATCATAATTGTCCATTTTTTCCGTTTTCTCTGTCTTTGAATTATTAGCATGTATTATATTTTTATAATTGTTTCTATCTTTATCATTGCACCACCAAGTAATATAAATAAATCCTAAAAGTTCTCTAGTCTGCTTTCTTAAATTAAGTCCACTAATTGGCCCATTATGATTAAAGTTTGCTTTGTAATTCTTATTTGCGATTTCTGTTAGAAATTTTATAAAACTTTGTGGTATTTTTCTTACATCTTCTTGATTTGTATAATTTAATATATCTAAAACTTCAACTGCTGCCTCGCTATACTCAACTTCTCTCATTATCTTCACCTCTCATTTCTTTAGTATCTCTGCCTAAATAACTGCTATACATTTGTCCTATGCCTGTATATGCAGTTGCACCATCTTGTGCAAATTGTTCGGCTTCCATTCTAGTATGTAAAGATAATGCCTGCTCTTGCAATTCTGCAATTCTTTCCATCTTTCTTTCATCATTTCCAGCCCAATATATATCGTAAATTGATAAATATTCTGGATCACAATGTTTTCTTATAAAATCTCTACAAGCTTCAACTTGTTTTTCATCCGCCGTTATTAAAGCAGTCATATAAGCAAATCTCTCACTTATATCTCTAGGTAAATCTGCTTGTGTATATCCTTTTCCCATACCTTGTGTTACTTCTTCTGGTGTTAATGTAGGTAAATTATAAAAATCAAAGAATTCACTAGCCCATTCCATACGAAGTTTTGATTCTATTGACCTTTGAATTATATCCTCAACATCTTTTCCTTCATATCTTCCTGCTTCTAAATTTCTTTCAAAATTATATAATGTATTTGAAATTGAAGTCCATCCACGAGGATCATTTGTTCTTCCTTTGCATCCATTAGCGTCTAAATGTTGTTCTCCAACATCTGGCTCCTCATAAAAATATCCAATATCTTGTATAGCTTCACTTTTACCAGAATTGTTGTATTTTGATAGCATATATCCTATTACTGCTGGATGAATTTTATGTGGTATTGCATATTCTGTAATCCATTCTCCAACTTTAGGCTCCATATCTAAAATATGGTCGAATCTCTTTTCTAGTGGCTCTGCCAAATCTTCTGCTACACTTGAATATTTCTTTTGATTTCCTGTTGCTACTACAACCACATTATCTGGTAGTTTAAGTCCTTTGCCTATCTCTACCATTCTATTTAATACCAAAGTATATACTAAACTTTGAACTGCTGGTTTAACATTCAAAAGCTCATCTAGCATAATTACAACTTTTTTATCACTCTCTTTTGACCTTTCATAAACTGTATCTGCTATATCAAATATACTTTGTATATTTTCTTCCACCATTTTTCTTTCTTCTTCCGTTGCTTCTTGCATAATAGCAGTCTTTGCAAAATCTGGTGGTATGCTTTGTCCTGTTTGCAAATTAACTGATCCCACTACTTTTTCTGGGAACATATTATTTGTTAATTTCATATATATTAAATCTGGATATAATGATTTAATTCTTTCCGTTTTTCCTATTCCAGATGGACCTCTTAATAATACTGATTCTCCTGCTTCAATCCAATTCTGTATTATTTCTGTATCGGTCATTCTTACTCTACTAGCTTGTTTAGTCTTATCTGGATTTAATTTTTGTAATCTTGATTTTCTAGGCTGAATTTCTGGTATTTCTTCACTTTGTTCTCCTAGTTCTATTGTTCCTCTTGACTGTTCTAATTCTTTAGATAAATATTTATCCATAAATGTTTTAATGTCTGTTCTGTCAAAATCTTTTGTATGATAATCTCTTGTATGTTTAAATTGAACTCCAGCAAAAATCAACTTATCTGTAAGCATCATCTTTGCCCTTTCATCAACTAACCATTTTACCGGAGCAACTTCTACCCATACAGAATCGCCATCTCTATAACTCTCTCCATTTGAAAGTTTAAATTCACCACCATCAAAGCAAGAATTTGCTTCTACTCTCACATATCTCTTTCCATCTAATTGAAATTCCTCGTGTTGTTTTGGCGAAAACACTTCATCGTATTCATCATATTTTCTTGAATCTGTTGTATATTTCTTTCCAGTTCTTGATAAACTTCTTCTTTCAAAAGCTCTTTCTAGTTTTTCTTGCATATCTCTTGATACAGCTTTTTGTGGATAGTATCCATACTCTACCTCTAAAACACCATCTCTTGCTCTTTTTGGTGCCCCACTCACTCCGTTCGTGGGGATGCTAGAGATTGATGAGAACGGTAAAGCTGGGCGAGCCCCACCATGGCGTGAGTCAACATTGTCGAGGAAACCAACACCATCGACATCGACCACGAGCGCGTCATTATCTCCATAATCTGATTTAGTCCAATAATATCCAGTTCTTCCCTCTAATGAGTCATCACCATCTATATGACAATAATCTCTATCTCTATCAACCCATCCTCCTAGTAATATAGAAAAATCTGTTATTACTGCTTCTTTTCCTCTTTTTTGTAATATATCTAATGTTTCACTTTCAAAACACTGCTCTTGTGTCAAAAAAGTTAGATTACTCATAATAAAATTCACTCCCTAAATTACAATATTTATCTTCAATAAATATCAAAAATACTTTTCTAAAAATATTTTATCATAACAACATTTTTTTGACAATGTATTTGCAAATATTTTTTAACTTTTTTTAGGGAATGAATCTTCTTTTAATTTTTTATTTTCTTTTGTATCTTTTATATGATTATAAAAAGCATTTTTTCTAATGTAAACATAGTTATCATCTACTATATCTTTATCTCGTAATTTTTTTAAAGTCTTTAAATGCCTTTTCAACCTCTGTTTAGATGAAGCTCTTAATTTTCTTGTTATACTGCCATTCTTGTTCAGGATATGTCTATATCCCAAAAAATCTATACCATTTCTTACTACACCTATTTGAGTTTTCTGATTAAGTGATAATTTCAAGTCTGTCTTACACTTGTTTTCTATTTCCTTAAGGCTGTTTTGTAAATATCCTTTATCTCTATGAATTAAGATCATATCATCCATATATCGAATGTACCCTTTTACTCTCAATACTTCCTTAATAAATCTATCAATAACATTTAAGTATAATAGTGCAAACCATTGGCTAGATTGATTTCCTAGTGGCAATCCTATATTAGCTTCATTAGGTTGTTCTTTTATAAGTTTTTCAATCATCCACATTTCATCTTCTGAAAAGTCGATTTTCTTTAATAAATTTAATAAAATTTTGTGATCTATGCTAGGGAAATATTTTGTAATATCACATTTTAAATAATAAATATTGTTATTGTTTTCTTTTCTATATTCATCCTTTAAAAACTTTTCCAATCTTTTAATAGCAAAAGTTGTTCCTTTTTCTTTTCTACAGGCTGCGTTATCATATATGAGTTTTCTTTCAATCTTATCTCTTAATACTACATCACAAAAACATTTAATAACTACCCTGTCTTTAAAGGGTAATGCCTCTATTACTCGCTTTTTAGGCTCATATATAAAAAAATTCTGTATTCCCCTAGTTTGTATTTTTTTGAAATAATATCATTCATAAGATTTGTTATATTTACTGAAAGATTAGCTTCAAATCTTATTACTTCTCCCTTATGTTGTTTAGATCTTCTGCATCCTTTATATGCTTCATATAAATTTTCAAATGTAAAAATTTCTTCAATTTTCATATCTTTTTTCCCCCTAAAAAAAGAACGCCTCTCAAAACTTGCAAAAAATAGTTAATCTATTCGTTGCTCGTGTAAGCGTTCATTTATTCTTCCACCGCACTATATATAGCGGTTAGAAAAGAGAAAAATTCCTTCACTTTAAAATACTGGTATATTTTACCTAAAATATACTTCTCTGATTTGTTTTTTAATCCACTTTTATAGGATTTATCAAAAGTGAATCTGGGCGAGCCCCACCATTGCGTTTGTTAACATTGTTGTTGTTCCTATTACCATTTTCATTGACCACGCGCGCGTCATAGAGTAAGGGGCAAAAAAAGAAAACCCTAAATAAATTTTTCCCTTAATTAAAAACCTTTCGGCTTAAAATCCTAACTTCTTTTTCTCCATCTATCATCATCACTTTTTTCCATGCTACTGTTAAATTTATTGCCTCTGCTAGTTGGATGGAAATCTGTTTATATTGTTTATTTAAAATACCCCCTGAACTTTCTGCAACCATAGATACATATCCCAGTAGTTTTAACTTTACTACTGCCTCTTTTTGTAATTCTTCTCTTTTGGTCTTTTTTTCTGGAGCATCCATTCTAATAAAATTTGCTTCCAATAAGCACTCCAGAGTATCTAGGCAATAATTTTGCATCCTATTAACAAATACTCCTCTAAATTTTTTTGGTGATTTTTCTGTAACTGCTATTGTGTATGCTGCCAGCTTTTTAACTACAGTAATTACCATTAAATCGTTTGCATTAAATGGTATCTTATTTACTTGTTCTAGCTCTTTATCATCCTCAATTTTTTCTATTTCGGATTTTTTATTAAACTTTTTATTATTGGCAGTAGCAATAGACTGCTTTACTGCCAATTTATCTTCAATATTATTTTCTACTCCATTAGCATCTTCTAATTTTTTAGGTATTTTTAAATTACTATCTCGACTTACTTGTAACATTTTACTCCTCCTACTACAGTTTTACATTCTAGCATAAATTCCCTAAAAAATCCATTTGACTATCCATTTAGAAGTTTTCACTTATTCTTTGTACTTTATTTAAAACTTCATTATATTCTTCCCTACTTACATTTGTTCCATCTAATGACTTTTGAAACTTCTTTTCTTCTTCTGATAAATCCATTTCTGGATCATCAATATCGCTAATTGTTTTATCTACACATTTTAATATTTCAAGCATTCTTTTTATAATTTCTCTTACATCAATGTTACTAAATTTAAAGCATTCTTTTGCTTTATTAAATAATATTTTATATTCAAGTTTTGTTAGATCTACTATATTATTTTTTTCTAATTGTTTATACAACTGATGAACTATGTATAAATCCTCTAAATCTTCCTTTTCTTCATCAGTTAATCTATTATATTTTTCAAATATATTTATCATATATCGTATCCTCCTATATCTTCAATTTCATCTTTATTAGGTACAAAAAAAGAAGGACTTTTCTTGTCCCTCGTTAATTCATTTGTAACACTTTTATAATAATAATTTATAAAGCTCTCAATTGGATTATTCAAATCTTTGTATTCATCTTCTTTGAGTTTACAATCATTATATATTTTCAATAGTTTATCTCTACTAACTTTGTGAATTAGGTATTGTAATTTATCTCTAACCATTAAGGCTATTGCATAATCTATAACTTTTATTCTTTCAAGATTATCTCCAGTTATATATTGTAAAGAATCTTTTGTGTATAACATTTCGTATTTCTTTAGTAGATTATATATTTCATTAAAATCCACTTTTGAAAATTCTGCTGGAAAATCCTCTTTATTATTTATAATATAATTAAAAAATCTATCTATCTTATTAATACTTATAATATTATACTGTCCTTTTTGGGACATACCCTCTGTCCCATTTATCGAATAGGGGTATGTCCTATTTATCGTATAGGGTGTATCATTTGGATAAATTCTTCTTTGGATAATTTCGCCTTTTTCATTTTTTATCATATCTAAACAAACAAAACCGCATTCTCTTAAATGAGAAACCCATTTTGATATTGTATGTGGTTGTGCATCTAATAAATTGCTTAAATAAGCATTTGAAGCGAAACAATAACCTTCTTTATTGGATAATATAGTTATTATTGCATATAACAATTTTTCATTTGCTTTCAAATCTTTATTAAATAAAATCGTAGCTGGAATAACTGCATAATATCCTATTTTGTTTTCTTCATTCAAATTATTTATTCCCCCTCTCTTACCTTCAACTTTTTTAGGGGTAAATAAATTGCTAGATATTATTTCAATAACAACTTTTAAGAACACAGTTCCAACTCATTTGCAAAATCTTCAAATTTATCAACTGTATCCGTTTTCATTTTTTTAGTAACTCTTACATATATTTCATAAGTAGTTCTAATATTACTATGTCCTGATCTTTTGGCAATAGCTTTTATATCTGCTCCTGCTTCGATTAATTTTGTAGCATGTGTTTCTCTAAAATCATGGAATCTACAATTAATTCCTAATTCATAATGAATAACTTTAAATGGATATTTACAAGTATCTGTACCTTCAAATACTCCATTATGTTTTACAAACACAAGATTAACTTCTTTTAATGCTTTAACTAGAGTATCTCCTATTTCAATTGTTCTATAAATTCCAGGTGTTTTACAAGTACCAAAATACCATACTGTTGTTGCTTTACCACTAATGTGCCTACCATGAGTTGCTCCGTTTTGATTTTTCTTTAATACATTTTTATTTACTGTTAATGTTTTATTTTCTAAATCAATATCATCCCATGTTAATGCAAAAACCTCTGCTGCTCTTAAGCCAGTACAATATGCTGTTAAAATAGCATAATACATAGCATGATTATTTTTAAATCCATCTAACATCATATTTATTTCTTCATTAGTAAATATATGTGCTGGATTCTTTTCAGGAATATCATATTTAGGTAATGAAGCCTTTATAGCTGGATTTACTTTTATAAAACCCACTTTATCTGTTGCATATCCAAACGATGTTTTTAATACTTTTAATATATTTTTTAAAAAGTTTTTTGAATATCCTTTTTCAAGATAAATATTATTTATAAATTCGTGTAATGTTGATGTAGTAATTTGTGTTAATCTATAAAAACCTAATCTTGGTCGAATATGATTTTTTATAATATTTGAATATGCTTGTATAGTATGATATTTAAGATTAACATGACAATAGTTTTCTAACCAATAATCAAGATAGTCACTATAAGACATTGTAGCTGGTGTAAACGAATGTCCTGTTTGCGTATATTCATTATAAGCCTTTATACCTGCTTCCTATGCTTCCTTTTTTGTTTTAAAACCTGACTTAACTTGTTGCTTTCTCTTTCCATTTACTGGTACAATTTCAAAATAATATTGATAACTCTTTCCTCTTTTTCTAACATTGACTATAGTTATTACCTCCAAAAATATTAATTTGGTAAATAAAAAAGAGCTAAAACATATATAAAATGTTTAACTCTTTAACTATAATCATTTTTGATATCGGAGCTACAATTAAGTTATATCAACGTATTCCGAGTTTTGACATCCAAAATTTTATTTTTCGATGTCAAATGGATGTCAAAATGCCTTTTTTACTATATTTAATATATTAGTTTGTGGCTTGTAACCCTTGATATTACTGATTTCTTCCACAACAGTTTTTGTATTTCTTACCACTTCCACATGGACATGGATCATTTCTACCAACTTTTGGCCCTTCGTTTACAACTGTTTGACTATATTCAGGAGTATTAATTTTCTTTCCACCATCAACACTATTGATGGCTTCTAAAGCTGCTCCTGTAATCTTAGCAGTTTCTTGTCTTTGTGCATTTCCGTTTTGTTTTCTGATATTCATAAGAATCTTAACGACATCTAATTTAATGTTTGCAATCATTTCATCAAACATATCCATACCTTCCATTCTGTATTTTACAACAGGATCTTGTTGTCCATAAGCTCTTAATCCAATACCATTTTTTAATTCATCCATACTATCAATATGATTCATCCATTTTTCATCAACAACCTTAAGCATTACAACTCTTTCAAGTTCTCTCATTTTCTCAGAAGTAATTTCATCTTCTTTAGCTTGATATTTTTCAGTTGCTTGTTTTTCTAATTCCTCTATAATTGCATTTGAATCGTCTTTATGTTCTTTAATATAGTCTAACATATCTAACCCATATACGTTTGTTATTTCTGTATTTAAAGACTCTACGTTTACAGATTTTCCATCTTCTCCCTCAATAAACATTGAAACTGTTTCTTCTGCAATAGAATTTATCATATTTAATATGTTATTATGAATATCTTCTCCATCTAAAACTTCTCTTCTTTGTTTATATATGATTTCTCTTTGTGCATTCATAACATCATCATATTTTAATACATTTTTACGAATACTAAAGTTTCTACCTTCAACTTTCTTTTGAGCGTTTTCAACAGCTTTTGAAATCATTCTAGAAGCTATTGGCATGTTTTCGTCTGCTCCTAAAGTATTGTAAACTCTTGTTATAGCATCTCCACCAAAGATTTTCATTAAATCATCATCTAATCCTATATAGAATCTTGATTCTCCGACATCACCTTGACGTCCAGAACGACCTCTTAATTGGTTATCGATTCTTCTTGATTCATGTCTTTCTGTACCAATTATTTTTAATCCACCGGCATCAATAACTTTTTGTTTTTCTTCTTTTATTTGTTCATCGTATTTTGCAACTAATTTATTAAATTCTTCTCTTGCTCTTAATATATCTTGATCATTTGTTTCATAATATGTGTTTGATTCTTCTATTAAGTTTGCTGGTACTTTATTTTTTCTCATTTCTTCTTTTGCTAGATATTCACTATTTCCGCCTAACATAATATCAGTACCACGTCCTGCCATGTTTGTTGCTATTGTAACTGCACCAAATTTACCAGCTTGTGCAACTATCATAGCTTCTTTTTCATGTGATTTTGCGTTTAATACTTCATGTGGTATACGTGCTTCATTTAATAATTTACTCAATTTTTCTGATTTTTCAATTGATACTGTACCAATTAGAACTGGTTGTCCTTTTTCATGGCTTTCTTTTACGCTTTCAACAACTGCTCTGAATTTTGCTTTTTCATTTTTGTAAATTACATCATTTTCGTCTTTTCTTATCATAGGTTTGTTTGTTGGTATTTCTACGACATCTAAGTTGTAAATTTCTTCAAATTCTGATTCTTCTGTCATAGCTGTACCTGTCATACCTGATAATTTATCATACATTCTAAAGTAATTTTGGAATGTTATTGTTGCTAATGTTTTTGATTCATCTGCTATTTTTACTTTTTCTTTTGCTTCAATTGCTTGATGTAGTCCATTATTATATCTTCTTCCATACATAATACGTCCTGTAAATTCATCAACAATTAAAACTTCTCCATCTTTTACGATGTAGTCTATATCTTTTTTCATTACCCCATGTGCTCTTAATGCTTGGTTTACATGGTGTACTAATGTAGAGTTCTCTAAATCATTGAAGTTTTCTAATCCGAAAAATTCTTCAGCTTTTTTTATACCTTTTTGTGTTAATGATGCTGATTTTGCTTTTAAGTCTACTATATAATCGTATTTTTCATTATCTTCTGCTTGCTCAAAGTCTTTTACATCTTCTTCAACTATAACTTTTGCTTCTAGTTTTCTTACGAAATCATTTGCTTTTTTGTATAAATCTGATGATTCATTTGCTCTACCTGAAATGATAAGTGGTGTTCTTGCTTCATCTATTAAAATACTATCGATTTCATCGACTATTGCATAGTGTAATCCTCTTTGAACTAATTGATTTTTATAAATTACCATGTTATCTCTTAAGTAATCAAATCCAAATTCATTATTTGTACCATATGTAATATCTGCTGCATATGCTTTTTGTTTTGCTTGTGGATCCATTCCTGCAATTACCAGTCCTACTGAAAGTCCTAAGAATTTATATAATTTTCCCATCCATTCACTATCTCTTTTTGCCAAGTAGTCATTTACTGTAATTACGTGAACTCCTTTTCCTTCTAATGCATTTAAGTATACTGGTAATGTTGCAACTAATGTTTTTCCTTCACCAGTTTTCATTTCTGCAATTCTTCCTTGGTGTAATATAATTCCACCTATTAATTGTACATCAAAATGTCTCATTCCTAAGGCTCTTTTTGATGCTTCTCTAACAACAGCAAATGCTTCTGGTAATATATCGTCTAAAGTTTTTCCTTCTGCTAATTGTTTTTTAAAGTATTCTGTTTTTCCTTTTAATTCATGGTCTGTTAATTTTTCCATTTCTGGTTCTAAACTGTTGATTTTTTCTACTATTGGCATTACCCTTTTTACTTCTTTTTCACTGTATGTTTTGAATAGTTTCATAATGGTACATTCCTCCTAAGTTTATTATATTTTTACTTTGTAACTATATCACTAAAATATATTTTAATCAAGTATTTACAAAAAATATATTACAATTCCACCTATTATAGCTATAATAAAGCCTAATATTTTTAATCCTGATGAACCTTCGTTTTGGTCACCAAAACTAAAGAATTTTTTTGTTAAAATTCTGGCATCATATATTAGTATTACACCAATTAAAGCTATTATAAGTGCTATTATTTTTAAGATTATATTAATCATATTATCTACATCCTTTTTTGTTTTGTAATCATATATTAATATTTTTCTATAAAAAAGTCAAGAGGAAACAAAGTACACTTCATTTCCTCTCTAAAATTAATCAACAATTTTATTGATTTTTTCAATAACTCTTGCTGCCAGTTTTTTTACTGTAGTTCCTACAATTTGTTCTGATAACCATTCTTCTGGTAAATTAGCATCATTTAATGCCATTTCTAATTGATCAAGGCATTTATCAATGCTAACGACAACTATGTCGTTTTTACCATAGTCTTCCACATCCTTTTTTATGGCTTTTCTACTAAGTTCCTTCATCTTATTTTCATTAGGATCTTCAGTTGATAAATCCTCTCTGCCATATCTAATAGGCATCTTTTCCATAACCTTCATGGCTATTTCTCTCATATCCTCTTCAGGATGTCTGATTTTCCTTAAAATCATCGACGCTAAAAAGATAGAATTATAACCATCTTTTAAATTTAGCTTCATTACCTCCTCTAAAATAATGTTATAAATCATTACTTTACTAACCTTCATTTTTGTCTCCTTTTCTTTTTGTGTGCCTCTAATTAGAGGGCTTATTGGTCAACAGTTACTTTTTGCTATTCAGCACTATATTTATTATAACACAATTTACATAATTTGTCAAAAATAATATTGATTTGTACTATTTTTATTCTAAATACAAATCTTCAACATATAATTTACTAAAATTCTTATATAAAAATTGGAGGTAACAATGCAAAAATCAAGTATAAAAATTCTAATTTTATCAATCATGGTTATATTTTTTTGTAGCTACTCTTTTGCCTATGATACGACAAGTTCATACATATGGTCCGTTGATTCAGATACCATAGCAACGAGTTCTTCAGACGAAGAAAAAATCAATTCAGAAACCGAAAACAATAACTCCTTAAATTTAGAAAGCGGAGCAGCAATTTTAATTGAACAATCTACTGGTCAAGTATTATATTCTCATAATGCACACGAACAATTAAGACCAGCATCAGTAACAAAAGTAATGAGTATCTTATTAATAATGGAACAAATAGACAATGGAACTCTATCATATTCTGACACAATTAGTTGTTCTGAAACAGCTCGTTCAATGGGTGGTTCTCAAATATGGTTAGACCCCAGAGAAACATTAACGGTTGATGAAATGTTAAAAGCAATTTGTGTCGTATCAGCCAATGATTGTGTTGTTGCAATGGCTGAGCATATAGCAGGTTCAGAAGAAGCATTTGTTCAAATGATGAACGATAAAGCAAAAGAACTTGGAATGAATGATACAACATTCAAAAATTGTCATGGCATTGATGAAGATGGTCATGTAACATCAGCATATGATATTGCTTTAATGTCTCGTGAACTTTTAACCAAACATCCTAATATTACAAAATACACAACAATTTGGATGGATTCTTTAAGAGATGGAAAATCTCAATTAGTAAATACAAATAAATTAATAAAAACTTATAAAGGAATCACTGGGTTAAAAACAGGTTCGACTTCCCTTGCATTATATAATTTATCTGCAAGTGCAACACGAGATGACTTATCATTAATTGCAGTAATTATGAAAGCACCATCTACAAAATTAAGATTTGCAGAAGCTCAAAAATTATTGGATTATGGTTTCAACAAATTTTCATTTAAAAGCTTTGGAAATAAAAACGACGTGATTCAGTCTGTTTCTGTTAATAAAGGTGTTAAACATAGCATTGATGCAATTTTAGAAAGTTCAGCTGGTACACTAATAGAAAAAGGAAAAGAAAATCAAATTTCACAATCTGTTGAAATTAATAATAATATAGAAGCGCCTATTAAACAAGGTGATGTTCTTCGGCAAAGTTGTATTTTCTTTAGATGGAAAAGAACTTTCAAGTGTCAACTTGATTGCTTCCTCTACTGTTGATAGAATTAATTTATTTACTATGTCAAAAAAAATTATTTATAGTTGGATTGATTTATTGAGGTGCTAAATTATTTTAGGGTCAGAAGAGACATCACTTCTGACCCATTTTTATTTTGACAATCTTTCTTCAACTTTTTGAAGCATATCTTTGTATTTTTCTAATTTATCTTTTTCTTCTTGAATTTTCTTTTCAGGTGCTTTGCTTACGAAACCTGGATTAGATAGCATCTTTTCACATCTTGCAACTTCCGCTTCTAACTTAGCTTTTTCTTCTTTTAGTCTTTTTCTTTCTTCTTCCATATCTACTAAATCTTCAAGTGGCATATATAGTTCAATCCCGTCTTTTAGGATACTTATTGCATTTTCTGGTATTCCAGCTTTGTCTTTTTGAACTACTATTTTTTCTCCAAGTCCTAGTTTTAAAATGAAGTCTTTTGCTTCCCAGATTTCATTTTCATATTTTTTTGTTACAAATATTAATTCTGATTTCTTTGATGGATGTATGTTCATGTTTGCTCTTACGTTTCTTATTTCTGTGATAATTTCTTTTATTTTTTCAACTGTTTGTTCTTCTTCATCAAAAACAAATTTTTCTCTTATTCTTGGCCATTTTGATACTATTAAATCTGCTTCATTGTATTTTACTAGTTTGTCATAAATTTCTGATGTTACAAATGGCATAAATGGATGCAATAATTTTAATGATGTTCCAAATACATGGTTTAGTATATCACTTACAGCGACCTTTGTTTCTTCATTTTCACTATAAATTCTTGTTTTAACCATTTCAATATACCAATCGCAGAATTCGTTCCAAATGAAGTTATAAATTTTGTCAATTGCAATTCCTAAATCATAATTTTCAATATTTCTTGTGATGTCTGCTACTAATTTGTCTAATTTGTTTAGTATCCATTTATCTTCTATTGTTAATAAATCTGGGTTATATGTTTTTGTTTCATGGTTATATACTTTGTGACAAAATTCTTTTACTTTATCTTCGTCTGGTGTATTCATTATTATGAATTTAGCCGCATTCCAAATTTTGTTTGCAAAATTTGATGCTTGCTCTAGCTTTTCTGGCATATATCTAATGTCATTTCCCATTGTTGTTCCTGAAAGTACTGAAAATCTTAAGCTATCCGCACCATATTGGTCTATTATTTCAATTGGATCAATTCCATTCCCTAATGATTTTGACATTTTTCTACCTTGAGAGTCTCTTACAATTCCATGAACTACAACATCTTTGAATGGATTTTTGTCAGTTAATTCTAGTCCTTGTGTCATCATTCTTGATACCCAGAATGTTATGATATCATATCCTGTTACCAATACATTTGTTGGATAGAATGTTTTGTAGTCTTCTGATTCTGTGTTTGGCCAACCTAATGTTGAGAATGGCCATAATGCAGAACTGAACCATGTATCTAGTGAATCTTCATCTTGATGTAATTTGCTAGAACCACATTTTTCACATTTTTCTGGCATTTGTTTTGCCGCATGTATATGTCCGCATTCGTCACAATAGTATACTGGTATTCTGTGTCCCCACCATAGTTGTCTTGATATACACCAGTCTTGGATATTATCTAACCAGTTAAAATACATTTTTTCATATCTTTTTGGTACGAATTTTACTTCGCCATTTCTAACTGCATCTGCTGCTCTTTTTGCTAAGTTTTTCATAGATACAAACCATTGTTCTGATATTCTTGGTTCTATTGTATTATGACATCTGTAGCACTTTCCAACATTATGTGTATAATCTTCTATTTTTACTAAGTTTCCTAATTCTTGTAGTTTTTCAACAATTAATTTTCTTGCTTCAATTGCTGGCATTCCTTTATATTCTGGAACTAAATCTCCCATAATTGAACTATCATCAAATACCTCTATAATTTCCAAGTTATTTCTTAATCCTGCTTGATAATCATTTGGATCATGTGCTGGTGTAATTTTAACACATCCTGTTCCAAATTCTTTTTCAACAAATTCGTCTGCAATTATTGGAATTTCTTTATTCATTATTGGAAGAATACATTTTTTACCTACTAAATCTTTGTATCTTTCATCATCTGGATGTACTGCAACTGCTGTATCTCCTAGCATTGTTTCAGGTCTTGTTGTTGCAACTATAATATATCTATCTGGTTCACCTGCAATTTGATATTTGATATGCCATAAATGTGATGGTTCATCTTCATATTCAACTTCTGCATCAGAAATTGTTGTATGACATGATGGACACCAGTTTATCATTTTTTTACCTTTATAGATTAGACCTTTATTATATAAACTTATGAATTGTTCTAGAACCGCTTCTGATAAACCTTCATCCATAGTAAATCTGTTTCTGTCCCAGTCACAAGAACATCCTAATCTTCTTTGTTGCTTTTGAATTGTACCACCATACTCTTTAGTCCAAGCCCACGCTCTTTCTAAGAATTGTTCTCTTGTGATGTCAGCTTTTGTTAAGCCCTCTTCTTCTTTCATTTTTGCAACAACTTTTACCTCTGTTGCAATTGCTGCATGGTCTGAACCTGGAAGCCATAATGTGTTATATCCTTGCATTCTTTTAAATCTTATTAAAATATCTTGTATTGTGTAATCCAATGCATGTCCCATGTGTAATTTTCCTGTTACATTTGGTGGTGGCATCATTATGCAGTAACTTTCTTTTGTCTTGTCCATATTTGGTTTAAAGTATCCTTTTTCTTCCCATTCTTGATATAGTTTTTCTTCAAAATCTTGTGGGTTGTATTTTTCATTTAATTTTTTATCTTTCATCTTCATCAATCTCCTTTTCAAATTTTTCATTTCTTAAAACTCCATATTTTCCAATTACTTCTGGAGTTAACTCTGTTTTTTTAGGTAATTTATATGCTAATACTGGCAAGTCTCCTTGCTTTTTTTGTACTTTTCTTTGAATTTTTGTTTAAAGCTATTCATTATTTACCTCCCAAAAATTTAATTGAATATTTACATTCAAATTCCTTATCCTGTAATAATTCAATAATATTTTCTTTTTCTTTATAAATCTGTGTACTGTCAATTCTATCTGCTGTATTTTGCCAAGGTTCAATACAGACAAATGGTGCTCCCTTCTTTGACCACAGTACTAAATATGGAAAACCAGTAAAATCAAATTCTAATATCTTTTGATTCGTTTTATAATTTTGTAAAATAACTTTATTTGATTTTAGATTTTTCATAATTACTGCATCATTATCAAAAGTGTTTTCTTTCAAATAAATTTTATTATCTTGTAAAATATTTTCCGCCTTTTCCACATCTATTAAACCATCTTTTAATTTTAAAAATTCAACATTTTTCTCTTTTTGATTAAAGACTATTTCATATTCTTCATTACTATAATCACAATTAAATGCAGGGTGCCCACCTAATCCAAAGTATATTGTTTTGTCATCTATATTTTTTATTTGGTATGTTACTGTTAAAGTGTTTTCTATTATTTCATATATAACATGTAATTCAAATTTATATGGATATTTCTTTAATGTTTCTTCACTATATTTTAACATATAGTGGTGTTCGTTTTCTGTTTTTAATATTCCTTCAAATTCCATATCTCGTGCAAATCCATGTTGTGACATTTCGTATATTTCTCCATCTATTTGAGTTTGAGAATTTTTAAGTTGACCTACTATTGGAAACAATATTGGTGCCTGTCTTTTCCAATATATATTGCCATTACTGTCTAATACTTGTGCTCCTTGAAACAACATTTCTTTGCCATTATGCTGTATACTTGTTAATTCTGCTCCTAATTTTTTTGATTGAATTTTTAACATTTCGAACCTCCTTTTATAATTTTAAAAAAACGGGATTAGTGGGCCAGGACTTAAAATCCCTCTTTTTTATGCAAAAAGCTCGCCAATATGCTATTTTTAGCATAAGGGCGAGCTTATATCTCACGGTACCACCTTAATTATTATCTATTTTTATTGTAGTATTCTTTTCTTTAATAATAAATAATTTCTCTTTTTACTTTAACGCAGTATTACGGATAATCTTGAGTTTATTTTCGGATTATCAACTCCAAAGTTACTTTCCATTTATCTTTATTTTAGAAGCTTACAGCCTTTGACTTCTATTCTCTTTAAATTAGTTTTAAATGTACTTCTCTTTTTCTTTGTTTTTATTATGTTATTGATTTGTAATATGTTTTTATTATATATCTTTTTGTGATTTTTGTCTAGTAATTTCGTAAATTTAATACCAATATGCTAACTTCAAAAATGAATTTACTAATTTTGTTTGTTCTTCAAGTTCTTCTTCTTTTGACACACCATATTTTTGTGCCTTTATATTCCTTGAATCCAATGTCCATAAAAATGCTTTTAATTTAGGAAATCTTTCAATATTATTTTTCATAAATTCCATTAAATCACATAATTTTTTATATAATTCACTTTGTTTTTTTTGTTCTTTATTGTATTTATCTATATCTACTATTAATTCAAATGGTTTTGAAATTTGTAATCTATAATTATCTTCATCCATTAATTTTATAAAATTTTCATAACTTTCACAAAAAATTCTATACATTGTATTTCTCCCTAAAAATTTTTAATTTTTTTACAAATTCATTTCTTTTACTATCAAATAAATCTTCCCTATTTAAAACTTCACCTATAACATCGTTTAAAACTTTTTTATCACATTTTGGTATTATTTGATTTAAATCTTCAATATCTTTTTCTGCTAATCTTATTATTTTGCTAACCGCTACATCTTCTTTTGATAAAATATAAACATTTATATATTTAAATTCTTCTAATTTTATTGCTCTTTCTTTATAATTTGGTGAAAGAATTGTACTTTGATATTCTAACATGTCATAATCTCTTAATAAGACGAATACTTTTCCATATTTTGCTGGATAACCCAAATCAACAAAATCTATATCAAGTGTTGCCCTTGTTGTATATTCTCCAAGTATACATGCTCCTCCACCAATTAAATATATATCAAATGGTTCTAATTTAAATAACTTTGTAACTTCTTCCATTTCATGTAATACTTCCAATAAATTATCTTTTATCATAAAAGTTCCTCTCTTTCAATTGGTATTATACACTCTAAGTATATTTTTATCAAGAATTTTTGACTTTTTATATATTTCATGTTATAATAAATTATAAAATTTTTTAACTTAAAAACAATAATTTGTATTAAGAGGAGGTTTCTATATGCCACTAAGAAAAGAAAACTACAGGGATATGGAGAAATTTACCAAAACAAGGAATAGCCAGCGGAATAGATATTATAGAAAAACCGCAATTTACCCACCAAATTCCTGGACTTCTGAACAGGATGAAAAAGTATTAAAACATGATATTCCAGATTCAGAATTATCTGCAATAATACATCATTCTGTAAAAGCAATACAAATAAGGCGGAGTAGGCTAAAAAATGAACTAAGAAATGAACAGTAAGTCAAAAATCATAACAATCGTTTTATAGATTGTTATGATTTTTCTATTCCAAATATTTTTTCAAAAACTTACCTGTATAACTTTGTTCATTCTTGCAAATCTGTTCTGGTGTACCAACAGCAACAACCTGTCCTCCACCTTCTCCACCTTCTGGGCCTAAATCAATAATATGGTCGCAAGTTTTTATTAAATCCAAATTATGTTCAATAACTATAATTGTATTTCCAGTATCAACTAGTCTTTGTAAAATATCAACTAATCTATGAACATCTGCAATATGAAGGCCTGTAGTTGGTTCATCCAAAATATATAAAGTTTTTCCTGTTGCTCTTTTTGAAAGTTCTGTTGCAAGTTTAACTCTTTGAGCCTCACCACCAGATAATGTTGTTGATGGTTGTCCTAGCTTGATATATCCTAAGCCTACATCATATAAAGTTTGAATTTTTTGTTTTATTTTTGGTATTTTATCAAAAAATTCTAATGCTTCTTCAACTGTCATGTCAAGCACATCTGCTATGTTTTTACCTTTATATTTAACCTCTAGTGTCTCTCTGTTATATCTTTTTCCTTTACATACTTCGCATGGTACATATACATCTGGCAAGAAGTGCATTTCTATTTTGTGAACTCCGTCACCATTACAACTTTCGCATCTTCCGCCTGCTACATTGAAACTGAATCTTCCTTTTTCAAATCCACGTAGTTTGGCTTCATTTGTTCCTGCAAATATGTCTCTAATTAAGTCAAATACTCCTGTATATGTTGCTGGGTTTGAACGTGGTGTTCTTCCTATTGGTGACTGGTCTATATTAATTATTTTGTCTATATTTTCTAATCCTTTTACCTCTTTGCATTTTCCTGGTTTTTCTGATGCTCCATTAAGTTCTTTTGCTATTGTTTTATATAATACTTCATTTACAAGTGTTGATTTTCCTGAACCTGAAACTCCTGTAACACATGTAAATACTCCAAGTGGAAATTTTACACTTATATTTTTCAAGTTGTTTTCTGTTGCATTTTTCACTTCAATAGCTTTTGATTTTACAACTTTTCTTCTTTTTTTAGGAACTTCTATTCTCTTTCTTCCACTTAAATATTGACCTGTAACAGAATCTTTTACTAATTTTACTTCATCTGCTGTACCTTGTGCCATAACATTTCCACCATGTACACCAGCTCCTGGACCAATATCAATAATTTGGTCTGCTGCATACATTGTGTCTTCGTCATGTTCTACAATTAATAATGTATTTCCTAAATCTCTTAATTTCTTAAGTGTTGCAATTAATTTATCATTATCTCTTTGATGTAGTCCAATACTTGGTTCGTCCAAAATATACATAACGCCTGTAAGTCCTGAGCCTATTTGAGTTGCCAAACGAATACGTTGTGCTTCTCCTCCTGATAATGTTCCAGCACTTCTTGAAAGTGTTAAATATTCAAGTCCTACATCTATTAAAAATTGAAGTCTTTTATTGATTTCTTTTAAAATCATGTCTGCAATCATTACTTCTTTTTCTGTCAATTTTAATGTACCTAAAAATTCTTTTAAAGCCTTAATTGACATATCTGTAACCTCATTTATGTTTTTATCATTTATTTTGATGCATAATATTTCTTTCTTTAAACGTGCTCCATTACATGTATGGCAATGAGAATTTGTCATATACATTTCGTAAAAAGTTCTCATCCCTTGTGATTTTGTTTCACTATGGCGTCTGTCAAGTGTTGGCAAAACTCCCTCAAATGGTGCTGTAAATTTTCTTACACCAGCAGCAGATGAATACTCAAAATCAATTTTTTCGTCACCTGTACCATATAATATTTTTTCCATAAACCATCTTGGCAATTTCTTAATTGGAACACCTTTTATTTCTATGCCATAATGTTTTGCAATACTCTCAAAATACATTTTGGCCATAGTATCGCCCTTTTTCATTGTACTTGCGCCAAATGCTTTTATTCCATCATATAATGTTTTGTTTTTATCTGGAACTATTAAATCCTCATCCATTTTCATTAAATATCCTATACCCATACAAGTTGGACAAGCACCATATGGATTATTAAATGAAAACATTCTTGGTGTAATTTCTGGAAAGCTGAAACCACAGTCTGGGCATGCATAATTTGAACTATACAAAATTGTTTTATTTTCTTCTTTTGTTATAACATTTACTAACACCAAATTATCAGCATGTTTTAAAGCTATTTCAACTGACTCTGTAAGTCTACTTCTTATTTCTGGTTTTACAACTAATCTATCAACAACCAATTCGATTTCGTGTTTTTTATTTTTGTCTAATTTAATTTCGTCTGATAAATCATAAACTTCACCATCAATTCTTGCTCTTACAAAACCATCTTTTTGATATCCTTCTAATTGTTTAACAAACTCACCTTTTCTACTTCTTACAACTGGTGCCAAAATTTGTATTTTTGTACCTTCTTCTAATTCCATAATATTATCAACAATTTGATCAATAGATTGTTTTTCAATTTTCTTACCACAATTTGGACAATATGGGACACCTATATTTGCATATAATAAACGAATATAATCATATATTTCTGTTACTGTTCCAACTGTTGAACGTGGATTTTTTGATGTAGTTTTTTGGTCTATTGATATAGCAGGTGATAATCCTTCAATTGACTCAACATCTGGTTTCTCCATTATTCCTAAAAATTGTCTTGCATATGAAGATAAGCTCTCAACATATCTTCTTTGCCCTTCTGCATATAATGTGTCAAATGCTAATGAAGATTTACCAGAACCAGAAAGTCCTGTTATTACTACCATTTTATCTCTTGGTATTTCTAAATTTATGTTTTTTAAGTTATGTTCTTTTGCACCTTTTATTATTATTTTATCATTCATTTTTATTCCCCCACAGTATTTTTCTTTTTGAACCAATGGGGACGTTCTTAAATTGGTTGAAATTTGCCATTTTTTCAACCAATTTAAGAACGTCCCCATTGGTTCAAAAAAGACACTTTTATTATACTATATTTATTGACTAAAAACAAGAGTTTGGTAAGAGTTTTTGTTGTCAAATTTTAAATTCTATGATATAATACATGTGTTATATTACTATATTAAACTTTTTAAAATAACTATTTTATTTAGGAGGACTTACTTATGAAATTATTTCACACAGAAAAAGAAAAAACTACAGTATATGTTCAAATGCAAGACATAATGTTTGTTTTTAACAAAGAAAATGTCGCTATCCCTGCACCGATTATACAAAAATGTTTTTCTGGTGTCACTATTGTTGATGATTCTAATCGGTTTGATTTTGTAAAATTTGATGAAGAATCAGTGGTATCATTTTTTAAAGGTTTAGACTTCATTATTGATTATAATGATTATAAAGATTTAACTGATGAACAGATTCAACAGAAGTATAAAAACATTGTTGATGAATACAATAGCTACGCAAAAAAATGGAACAACATGTCAGAAAGTGAAAGAAAGAACAATCTAAATTTGTTATCTTCCATTAATAATTCAGAATATATATTACAGTTTATTCAAGAAATATATGCCATGAAACACAATGAAAGACATATGAATATACCCACATTTGTTAATGACTAATATAATATGATGTGAAATATTTAAGAGAAACCATTTATATCCAATAAGTGGTTTCTCTTGTTTTAATTTTTTCTTTATCCCTTTTATTTGTAAACCAATTTAAGAACGTCCCCATTGGTTTATTTTGATTTTTCAGGCAATTTAGGGAAATCTTCAAAAATAATATTTTTAGCCATTTTAAATAAAACATTTAATGTTTGCCAAATCATATCCTTAGTCTCATTATCAATATTTTTATAAGAAGTCATAATTGCTCTTCCATTAGAAAACCAATTAGATTTTAACTCTTTCATAGTCTGTGCATCAGTAGCATTTAAAATATCAAAAACAACATCTATAACTTGTTCTCTTTTTGCAGGTTCAACATTTTCAAGCCATCCCTTTATAGTTTTATCAACAAATTCACTTCCATCAGTAAGTTCTTTCAAAGTTACAAATTCTTTACCTAATACTTGCCAACTATATAAGTCATGTTGCATTATTCCTTTTTGAACACTTTCTACAACAGTATATTTTTCTTTATGATTCATTAATCTTCCTATTATAGATGATTGTGGAATATATGTATGTACCTTTTTTATTGTCTCTTGATATTCAGGCGTTTCTATAACATCTTCACAAAATCCAGGGCCATCATTATTATAAACATTTATTATTCTATCTTTTATCTCGTTGCTTACAAATGTTGCTGCATAAACTGCTATATTTCCACCCTTTGAATGTCCTCCAATTCTTATTTTTTTATCAGGATATTCTTTTGCTATAATTTCCAAATATTCTTTTGCTGATATTTGTGATGCAATATGGCTTTTAAAGCTCATATTAAAATCTTCTTTCCAGCCAACAATTGTATTGTCTGTTCCTCTATATGATACAAATATTGTATCATCTGGCATTAATACCGTAATTGCAGAAAACTGTTTTTCTTGCTCTACATCTATTTTATTAATGTATTTTGTAGCAAGCATTTCTCCAAATCTTTTTGACTGACCCATTAATGGAAATAAGCCAACATCATCCTTCCATAATATTGGTAATTTATTTATATCTTGTTTATTAAATCTTTCACTTAATTCTTTAATTGTTACTACTTCATTTTCTTCTATTATATTATCAAATGGAAAATATGAAAATCTAGATAATATCAAATTATCAATTTCATTAAAATCTGATTTTTCTAAATCCAAATCCCCTCTCCATTTAATATAATCACAAACATTCGCCATATCATTACCTCTCATATCTGTTTACTACTTAAATCAATTAGTAAATCCATATTATCATCTCTTGCTGCTTTATTTCTCCTTATTGCTCCACACCTTTTACATTTAAAAACAATAACATAACCTTTTTTGCCATCTATCTCCATACTAACAGGCTCTAAATCCCCATGGCAACATTCTGCTCTATCACCAGGATTTTTATCAACATGTTTTGAATGCAAACAATATGGACAGTGATTTCTGCACGAATATCCTAGTTTAGGAACCTTTTTTCCGCAATTTTCACATATGAATTCTTCATCAATTTCCGTAAATTTACTATTATTTAACATTATTTACTCCTTTTGAGACAAGTGGGACAGTCCTATTTTGTCTCATTTATTTTGTCAGTTTTTGTCGTATTATATTTTAATTTTTTTCGACAAACTTCGACTACTTTAATGAGACAAAATTGGACTGTCCCAACTGTCTCAGTGTAAGTCAAATGTTCCGCCTCCTATAAATTCTTTTAATAATGAATTGTTTGGTACGTATTCGTTTGGTATTTCTCTAAAATATTTTAATATATTTATTAATCTTTGTGCTTCAGCATACTCTTTGTCCTCATTTGTTATCTCTTCTAGTAGTGGCATCGCTATCGGTTTTAATGCATTTAGTTCATAAATTAGTGATGTGTTAAATATTTTGTTTGCTTCTTCTTGGTATGGGAATATATTTTTTTCTTCTCCTTCTGTTACTTTGTGCCATGTATTTAGTGTATGTATTGCTGAATAACTTCTAAATTGGTAATCTCTTACTATCCTTCTTATTAACCTTGTATCTGTTGTTGATATTCTGTTATATCTATCCATATTTAATACTGTTAATGCACTTATATATATTTTATATTTTTGATCTTTTGAAATCTGACTTGTCAATTTATCATTTAAACAGTGTATTCCTTCTATTACAAGTATTTCATCATCTGCTAATTTCATTGTCTTTCCATTGTATCTTTTTGTACCAACTGAAAAATCAAATTCTGGTATTTCTATTTCTTCACCATTCAACAATTTCACAAGATGTTCATTAAATAGTTCCAAGTCTATAGCTTCTATACATTCAAAATTATATTCTCCGTTTTCGTCTCTAGGAGTATCTTGTCTTTCTACAAAATAATTATCTACTGAAATTGTTACTGGTTTTAGTCCATTTAACCTTAATTGAATTCCTAATCTTTGTGCAAATGTTGTTTTTCCTGATGATGATGGTCCTGCTATTAATACCATTTTTACATTTTTTCTTTTTGCTATATCATCGGCTATATTAGCTATTTTCTTCTCATGTAACGCTTCAGCAAGCATTATAATATCTTCAATTCTATTTTCTTGAATTGCTTTATTCAATTTATATACAGTTAATACATCAAGGACTGAATGTATTTTTTCAAATTCTTCTAATGCCCATGCTAATTTTTTTGTTTCTTTAAATTCAGGCATTTCTGTTGGATTTTTTGAACTTGGGTACCTTATTAAAAATCCACTATTATATTTTACAATATCAAATTTTTCTATAACTCCTGTTCTATTACTTAATACACCATAACAGTAATTGTAATATTTTTCACAGTAATATATATATACTTCCTTATTTTCTTCAAAATCAAATTGAAGTCTTCCTTTTGAAGTGTCTGTTTCTTCGTAAAATTTATCTGCCTCTTCTCTTGTCATTGTTACTTTTTTTATTTTCAAGTCTTTTGTTATAATTTCTTGCATTTTTTCTTTTAATTTAGATATAAATTCTTTTGTTATTGCTACATTATCACATTTACAAAACATTGCATTTCCTAGCTGATATTCCACCATTAACTTTTCGTTTGGGTATAGGCTTTCAAATGCTTTTCCCATTATATACACAAGTGTTCTTACATATATTTTCATTCCTTCTTTTGATGATGTATCTATTAATTCTATTTGTGCATCATTTTCTATTTCTGTTTCTAAATTTCTGTATTCATTATTATATAAACATCCTACAACTTGATATTTATTTTTTTCTATTTCATCTTTTAATGCTTTACTTACTGTTAATCCTTTTTCTATTTCTGTTTTTTTACCATTATATTTTATATTCATTTTTTATCCTCCTCTTTTGTCATATGATTTTATTTTATATCAAGTATACAAATAAGTCAACGAACATTTTTCTATTTTTTTAATATATTATTAATAAATAAAATAATGGAGGTATTATTATGCAAAATAGATACAAAGTAGCTATTATTGGAAGTACAGGATTAGTTGGAAGAACTGTTTTAAAAGTATTAGAAGAAAAAAACTTTACTAATTGTACATATACTCTATTTTCTTCCAAAAAATCAGCTGGAACCAAATTACAATTTTTAGGTCAAAATTATATAATTCAAGAACTTACAGAAGATTCATTTAATGCTAATTTTGATTATGCAATTTTCTGTGCTGGAGGAAGCGTTTCGGAAAAATACGCTCCTATTGCAGTTTCAAAAGGATGCATAGTTATTGATAACAGTAGTGTTTTTAGAATGAATAAAGATGTACCTTTAGTTGTTCCTGAGGTAAATCCTGAAAAAATTTTTGAAAATAAAGGAATTATAGCAAATCCTAATTGTTCTACAATTCAGGCTGTTGTTGCTTTAAAACCTTTAGATGATAAATATAAGATTAAAAGGATTGTTTATTCAACATATCAAGCTGTTTCTGGAAGCGGTAAAGCAGGAATTGAAGATTTAGAAAATGGAATTAAAGGCATAGCTCCAAAAAAATTCCCACATCAAATTGTTAATAATTGTTTACCACACATTGATGTTTTTATGCCTGATGGTTATACAAAAGAAGAATATAAAATGATTAATGAAACTAGAAAGATATTAAATAAACCATTTCTACCTATAAGTGCAACTTGTGTTCGAGTTCCTGTTAAGAATTGCCATAGCGAAAGTATAAATGTTGAATTTAAAACTAATTTTGATATTTATGATGTTAAAATGTTATTGCAGAATTCACCTGGAATTATATTGGTTGATGATATAGAGAAAAATTATTATCCTTTGTCTACTAAAGCCGATGGCTTTGATGATGTTTTTGTTGGTAGAATTAGACGTGATTTTAGTGTTCCTTATGGTATTAACTTATGGGTTGTTGCTGATAATTTACGTAAAGGTGCTGCTTCTAATGCTGTTCAAATTTTAGAAAAGTTGCTATTATCTTAAATATTTAATTTAGTTCCATGTTAAAACCATTGCTACTTTTATGTTTTTATTATAAAAATGATTTGATTTTATTTCTGAATAAAAAGATATAAAAGACACATTACTTTATTTTTAGTAATCGTGCCTTTTTACTTATAAAGATATGTCGTCCCCAAAAAGACAAAAATAAAAGAGGCTAAAAATTTTATTTTTCATAACCTCTTTTTTATATTATTCTGCTGATTCCTCTGTTTCTGGAGCTTCATAAGCTTCTAATATAGCTTTTTGAATTTTCTCTCTTGTTTCAGCATTGATTGGATGAGCTATATCTCTGAATTCTCCGTTTGGAGTTTTTCTGCTAGGCATAGCTATGAATAATCCATTTTGGCTTTCGATAACTTTGATATCATGTACTGCGAATTCGTTATCGAATGTTACAGAAGCAACAGCTTTCATTCTGTTCTCTGAATTTACTTTTCTTAAACGTACATCTGTGATTTGCATTTTGCGTGCACCGCCTTCCTTAAGTTTTTATTATTTTGTACATATTAGTTTATTCTTATGTACTTATTTTATTATTCTCCATAAAAAATTTTTTTCCTTCTTTTTTTTACAAATTTTATTATTTTTTTAAAATTTATTTCTAAATACAAAAAATTGTACTATTTGTAACTAATTAATAATATTAATTTAATAGTATGATTATAATAATCTTTTGATTTCTGTAATAATTCATATTATTCACTGAACTGTAACTATTAATAACTTTCCTACAATAAAAAATTTGTGAAAACTATTGAATTTTTAGTCATATAATTATATAATCATTCTGTTATAAAATTTCTTAAAACATAAATAATTAGGGAGTGAATTTTAAAAATGCCAAATATAAAAAATATAAAAAAATATAAAAATATACATATGATAGGTATTGGTGGAGTAAGCATGAGCGGTATTGCTGCAATACTAACAAATTGGGGATTTAATGTTAC
>CAKPNF010000002.1 GCA_934168305.1 uncultured Clostridia bacterium
GCTTTTGAACTAAAGGAATATAATGAAGAAAAGAAAATAGTTGAAAATGCTATTACAGAACTTGAAAATAAATTAGAAACTACTAATTGCACAGAAGAACTAAGATTTACTCCAAAAGATATTCTACTAAAAAGAGATATTGATTTTATAAATAAAGTCAAATTAGATAAAGAATATCAAGCAAGAACTAAAGCTTGGAAAGATTATACAAGACAAGAACAAGCAGGCTTAATAATGAAATATGTTGATGATATAGAACTTACTTTAGTTGGCAATGAAGTAGTTGTAACACAAATAAATTTTAGAGAATCAATTTGTAAGCCTTGTCAGGAATTATATGATAATGGTTATATTGATACTACAAAGCCTATGATATTAGGTAATGTGCTTGGTAGTGTTAGATTTAGCAATTATTTGCCAGAGAAAGAAGTCGGAGAAATAATTATGAGATTAAGACAATATTATGATGTCGGTTATACAGAAGCAACCTACTATGTAGATAAGCAAATGTTTTATTTTAACTTTGCTGAAGACAATAGTGCTATTGTTAGAGTATTCCCTTTACAAGACTATTATAAACTAGATCCAGAAGGTAAAATGCCAACTTATGAATTTGGAATAATTTATATTCGTGAAGAAGATAAGTTCCAAATGCAAGAAATTGATACTGCATTTGATTATATACCAGATGAAAGTAATGATAGTGTAATCTATACCAAAGAGTCTACTCCTATCTCAGTAGGTGTTAAGCCAGTAAAGTTCTGCGAAGAAATGCAAGAAGAAACAAATTAACGTGGCACGTTTTGTTTTTGTGATAACAAAAATGAAAGTGGCGATAGTTAATTTGAATAAAATTTATTTGCAAAAAATAAATTTTATTGCCTCGCAGAGCCCCCATGTTATGATAGTATGTCATAACATATAGGGGGTTAGGACTTGTGACAAGGTTAAAGTCCTGTGCTACGAAGAAATTTCAAAGGAGGTATTTTATGGAGCAAGAATTAGCATACTCTTTTCACTTTGGTAGTGATAAAAACAAAAGTAAATTAGCAAAGAAAGTTGCAAAAGAAAATGTATCTGGTACTACTTCTCTAGCTAATAATGCAATTCAAAATGCAAAAGATTTATCAGATGTAAACAAGCATAATTTAAGAGATTATGATAATCAAAGAGAGCTAATTAGAACGATTTATGGAACAAATGATATTGTAAATGATGTTAAGCAGGTATATGCAGCTGAATTTGAACAAGCTATAATTGAATATAACCAAAAGCAAACTCGTGAAGATAGAAAAATTGAGGATTATTTCAAAAAAGTATGCGAATCTCAAAATGATATAGCTTGTGAAATTATAATAGAACTTGGAGATATGGACTTTTGGAATGATAAAGATAAAAAATATAGACTAAAAATGATTGATGTTTATAATGAGTAAGTAAAGGATTTAATTAAAAATGTACCAGATTTTAAAATAGCAAATGCAACAATACACTTTGATGAAGTTTCTCCCCATATGCACATTGTAGGTGTTCCAGTTTCTTATGATTGTAAAAGAGGAATGAAGAAACAAGTAGTAAAATCAAAGTTATTTACTAAAACCACATTAACACAAATACAAGATAAAATAAGAAATGCTTGTATAAAGTCTTTTAATAAGTTCTATGATATGGATTTTAAGTTAAAAGAAAAGCAAAAAGGTAGAAATCAAGACATCAATGTTAATGATATGGGCAATTATAGAGAAATTAAGAAACAGATAAAACAGAAAGAACAAAAACTTGTAAAAGCTAATAATCAAACAAAACAAATTGATAATACAAGTAAAGATATAAATATAATATTAGACAATTTAAAGCCTACTTTGATGAATAAAAATAATATGATTATTTCAAGCGAGGATGTCCAAAAAATAAAAAATTATACAAAAGATGTAAGAGATATTACTACAACTGTTAGAAGTGTAAATGACTTAAATATGACGATTAAAGATTTTGAACATTCTGCTTTTGAAATAGAAAAAGAAAATCGTTCATTAAAATATCAGTTAAAACTAAAAGATGATGAAATAAGCAATTTAAAAAGTGAATTATCACTTAAAGATAAAGTTATAGGCAAATTACAAACTGAAAAAGAAAAAATAAAGCAAGAATTACAGAAATTCAAAGGCTTTTGGAATAGTATTATGAGCCATTTTCATAAAAGGATTTGCTTTGATAAAGATGAAAACTATAAAATTGTTAGTGATGACTTATACAAAAATGGCATTTTTGACGACAACGATAATGAAATTGCCAATAACATTTATAGAAAAGTTACTATACCAGGCGAAAACAAGCAAAACAAAAAAAGAAATAATGATACAAGATTTTAAAAGGAGAAAAATTAGATATGAATAATAAATTACCAAGAACAAAAATTGATAAAAGAACAGGTATTGAATATCACTTAGAGGGAGATTATTATATACCAAACCTAGTAATGCCTAAACAAGAAAAAATCACTTTAAATAAATATGGGAGAATGAGATTAAAATATTTAAAAGAACACAAAAAAACTGATTATACTATAATGCTTATGAATGGAACATTAAACACACATTTAAAAAAACTACAAGAAACGGCAGATAATAGAGTAGAACAAATTATAAAAGAGTTAAAAGATAAAAGTGGTTTGACTGAAAATATGAAAAATACAGATATGCTTTATTGGGTAGGTACAATGAACTCTATTAAAGCACAAGCAGAAGAAATTGTTTATAGCGAATTGGTTTATGTTTAAAAGTAAATGACTCAAAATTATTCACTTTTATACATAATATGCTCAATTACAAATTTGCAATTTTTTGTAAAATGCTGTATAATATTACTTAAGAAGGATTTTTTTAACTTAATTCCTGTATTCACTAATTAGTAGAGGAAGTATTCTCCAACTTTTTAGTTTAACATATATAACAAGAAAGCAACAATAAAAGAAAATGGAGGAATTTATTATGAACGATGAAGAAATGATGGACGGTTTAAGAACAGCAGTTGGTACGATCAATGTGATACTTATGTTTATCACGGTATCATTGCAGGTGAGTGCATTTAATGCATTACGGCATGTGATTTTGTGTAGTTGTGTTTTACTGTTAATTACCGTTGAATTGGTTTTTGACGGGATTTTAAAAGACCGTAAAGGGATTGCTACACGTGGCTGTTGGTATGCAATGTGGTTATTCAGTTTAATTATGTACTTGTTTAGAATTTAATCATCTAAAAAAGAAAATTATTTCTTTTCCTCGCAAGAGGTTTCTTTTTTATAAATTTAGTATAATCTTATTGAAATTTATAAAAATTATGATATACTTTAATAAATTGATTGATATTTGTATCAATCGTCAAGAGAGCTAAAAAGTTGTAGATAACTACTTCGTTGGCACCATAAAATACAAGAAAACTTGTATTTTATTTTTAACGCAAAAACAAACAAAAATTCGAAAAAGAGAAAGCATGGAATTTTAAACAAATAAGGAAAAAACATATAAAACTATAATAAATACAATATAGAAGAAATTTTTATTTTAACAGGCAATATGTCCATAAATATTATTCCAAAAAAATAAAAAATAAATTAACATTAAAAATATGAACTAAATATGAAGAACATAAGGTATTATAGAGCTTTTTTAGAAAGATAATTATAATATATAAATAAATACAGAAATGAACTATTACAACAGAAAAAAAGATATATAAAATTATAATAAATAAAAAGTCAAAAATAGTTGTATTTTTGACTTTTTTTATATATAATAAGAAACAAATTGAAACAAAAAGAATATCAAGGAGGAAGTTGAACAATGAACGATATTAGGGACTTGGACAAAATATTAAAAATAAAAGTAATAGGAGTAGGTGGAGCAGGAAACAATGCAATAACAAGAATGATAGAAGATAATGTAAAAGGAGTATCATTCTATATGATAAATACAGAAACAGGAACTCTAAAAAGAGCAAGAACAAGCAATATTTTACAAATAGGAGTTCAAACAACAAGAGGATTAGGAGCCGGAGCTAATGAAATTATCGGAGAAAGAGCAGCAATAGAAAACAAAGAAGATATAAAGCAAATACTATCAGGAGCAGACTTAGTATTCATAACAGCTGGAATGGGTGGTGGAACTGGAACAGGTGCAGCACCAATTGTCGCAGAAATAGCAAAAGAAATGGGAATATTAACAATAGGAATAGTAACAAAGCCATTTTCATTTGAAGGAAAAGCAAGAAGTTTAAGAGCAGAAAAAGGAACAGAAAGATTAAAGAACAACGTTGATGATTTAATAGTAGTATTAAATGACAATCTTTTAAAAGTAACAGATTCAAAAGTAACATTAAATAATGCATTTTCGCTAGCAGATGATATCCTAGAACAAGGAATAACAAGTATAACAGATTTATTAACATCAGTAGGAGAGGTCAATATAGATTTTGCTGATATAAAAACAACAATGGGCTATAGAGGAAAAGCATATATGGGAATAGGTAGAGCATCAGGAGAAAAAAAAGTAGAAGAAGCAGTAAAACAAGCAATAGAAAATCCATTAACAGAAAGTAAAATAGACGGAGCAAAAGGTGTAATATTCAATGTAAAAGGGAATAATGAATTAAGTCTTATGGAAATAAATAGTGCAGTTGCTATAATAAATGAAAAAGTAAGTGAAGATGCAAACATTATATTTGGAACTGTAATTGATGAAGATATGGAAGATGAAGTTCAAGTAACTGTAATTGCAACAGGAGTAGAGGAAAAAATAGAGGCTAAACAATAATCTAGGAGATGGAACCGATGAAAAAACTGCTAGCAATAATATGTGTATTATTAGTAATTTTTATTGGAATGTATATATATAAAACAAATGCTAATCAAAACAACGTAACTGTTTCAGAAGTACAGAAAATAGAAGAATATATATCAAAAATATATATGTGGAAAGAAGTAACAGAAGAAGCATTACCAAAATTTGATGATATTAATGATGCACCAGATTTATGGACATGGGAAGTTGTAAAAAAGAATTTAGAAGAATATGAATTAGATTATAATCAAATACAAGAAAAAGCAACAGAAATATTTGGAAACAAATTTACAAAACAATTTCCAAAAGAAGGATCTGAATATATATATTATGATGAAAATTATGGAAAATATTTAACCACAGGAATTGGTCTAGACACACAAGATGATATGTTTTATATAAAAAATATAAACAAAACTAAAGATGGGTATGAAGTAGAAATAGTTGAATATTTAGAGGATTATGAAAATTCAATGGGGATAGAAGATGAAAATGAAGTATATGACATCTATATAAAAAATTTGAATCAAGAAACAGTTGCAACAATTAAGAGCAATGAAGGGAAAACAAGAACCATTGAAGTTGTAAAAGAAAATATACAAAAATTCACAACAAAAAACATAAAACTAATAAAAGATTCAGAAGGAAAAATATTTGTAGAAAGTGTAAAATGAGACAGTTGGGACAGTCCAATTTTGTCTCATAAAAATAGAAGAAAAATGTCGAATAATGTAAAAGACAAATTTTGACAAAAAATGTGAGACAAAATTGGACTGTCCCAATTGTCTCAGAGAGGATAAAAATGTTAGAAAAATGTATGATTTGTCCACATAATTGTGGAATAAATAGATTAGATGGACAAGTCGGAAGATGCAAGTCAAAAGATACAGTAAAAATAGCACTATATTCAACACATAATTTTGAAGAACCATGTATAAGTGGAAAAAAAGGCTCAGGTACAGTCTTTTTTTCAAATTGCAATATGAATTGTATATTCTGCCAAAATTATGAAATTAGTCAACATGGAAAAGGAAAAGAGATTTCAATACAAGAACTAGCAGAAATATTTATAAAACAACAAGAAAAAGATGTTGAAAACATTAATTTAGTAACACCAACAAGTTATGTGCC
This sequence comes from uncultured Clostridia bacterium, assembly GCA_934168305.1. Classification (GTDB taxonomy): domain Bacteria; phylum Bacillota; class Clostridia; order TANB77; family CAG-508; genus CAG-269. The sequence goes on from CAKPNF010000002.1 coordinate 5,970, forward strand.
ACAAATAATAGAAGCAATAAAAATTGCAAGAGAGAAAGGTCTTAAAATACCAATTGTTTATAATACAAATGGGTATGAAAAGGTAGAAACTTTAAGAATGTTAGAAGGGTATATAGATATATATTTGCCAGATTTAAAATATTCGGATGACATATTAGCAAAACGTTTATCAAAAGTTGATAATTATTTTGAAATTGCAACAAGTGCAATAAAAGAAATGTATAGACAAACTGGTAAATTTATTTTTGACGAAGATGGTATTATGCAGAAGGGAATGATTATTCGCCATCTAGTTTTGCCAAATCATATTTTAAATTCTAGAAGAGTTTTAAAATGGATTAATGATAATATGAATGATGTTTATGTTAGTGTTATGGCTCAATATTTTCCTACATATAAAGCAAAAGAGATAGAAGATATTAATAGAAAATTAACTAAAGAAGAATATGAAAAGATAGAAAATTATCTATATAGATTAAATTTAGAAAATGGCTATATTCAAGAGCTTGGAGAACATGAGGAAGAATATGTTCCAAAGTGGGAAGATTAAGATATATGAATAAAACCATAAACTCAATTTCTATAATTGAGTTTATGGTTTTTTTAAAATATTTTTACTATTGGAAATCCTGTAGTATTTTCTTCAATATTAGAAGCTAAATTCCCAAAATTTTTCTGAAAAAATTTTTGAGCTATATTTACAGCATCTTCAATAGTTGATGATGTTGTTGTAACTTGAAAAAAAAGTAAGTTACCATATTCATCACTTAAACTAAAACGGAAAATGTTTCCGTTTGAAATTTTATCAGACATAAAATCACCTCTCAATTCTATTAATTAATAAAAAAGATATTACATTATTTATACTAAATATATTTATGCTAAATATAATTTATACCATAATAATTTACATAAGTCAATCTTTGCAATAAAAAAATAACACTAAAAATGTTAAAAAGGTAGAAAAATGTAAAAGAGTATGATATAATTCAAATGTAACTAAAGAATAGAAACATATAAAAGGAGGATTTTTTATGACACAAGCTGACAGACATTTTATTGAAACTTGCAAAAAGATTTTGGAAGAGGGATATTCTTCTGAAGGAACTGGTGTAAGAACTAGATGGGAAGATGGTTCAGAAGCAAACTATATCTCAATTGTTGGAGTTCAAAATGTTTATGATGTTGGAAAAGAATTTCCGATGATAACATTGAGAAACAACAGCCAAACTGTAAAAAGAGCAATTGATGAAATTTTATGGATTTGGCAGAAAAAGTCCAACAAAGTAAGTGATTTAAATTCTCACATTTGGGATCAGTGGGAAGGAAAAGACGGAACAATAGGTAAATCATATGGATATCAGTTTGCACAGAAGTATGAATTCAAAACAAAAGAAGGAATTCAGAAAATGGACCAGGTTGATTATGTTTTGTATTTATTAAAACATGATCCAGCAAGCCGTAGAATAATGACAAATCTATTTAATCATGCAGAGTTAAAAGACATGAACTTAGAACCTTGTGCATATTCTACACAGTGGTTAGTCAAAGGTGGAAAACTTCATCTTATTTTAAATCAGCGTTCGCAGGATATGTTAGCGGCGAATGGTTGGAATACAATGCAGTATGCAGCATTATTATGCATGTTTGCACAGGTTTCAGGACTTGAAGTTGGAACTTTAACTCACAACATTGGTGATTGTCATATTTATGATAGACATGTTCCATTAATCCAAAAATTAATTGATGCAGAGCCAGTTGAGTGTAGTCCCAAATTTGTCATTAATAATCCAACAAAAGACTTCTATGAATTTAAAGTAGAGGACTTTGAAATCCAGGATTATGATTACAATAAAGAAATTAAACTTGGAAAAATTCCAGTAGCAATTTAGAGGTAATCTAATTTTGGATTTAGGTGGTTTAGGAATTTCCTAAACCACTGAATTATAATAAAAAGGAGCAAAAGAAATGTTAAGTATAATAGTAGCAAAAGCAAAAAATAATATAATAGGAAAAGACAATGGTATGCTTTGGAAATTACCAGATGATTTAAAAAGATTTAAAGAAAAAACAACAGGACATACAATAATAATGGGAAGAAAAACATTCGAATCACTTGGAGGAATACTTCCAGACAGAATGCACATTATATTAAGTAGAAATCCAGATTTTAATATAGATTCAGACTATGTAAAAGTTGTACATTCATTATTAGAATTACAACCATATATGGATGATGAGGAAGAACATTTTGTAATTGGTGGTGCAATTATTTATAATTTATTAATGCCATATTGCAAAAAAATGTATGTTACACAAATAGATAAAGATTTTGAAGGAGATGCTTTATTTCCAAAAATAAATGAAAATGAATGGAAAGAAGTTTCTAGAGAACAAGGACCAGCAGATGGAATAAATGATTTTAATTATGAATATATAACTTACGTAAAAAAATAAAATAATAAAATAAAAGCTTTAGGTTAAAATAATTAATGAATGGAGTGAAGATTATGTTTAAACCTAAAGCTATTTATTTTGAAAAAGAAATTGAAAACTATGAATTAGGAAAACAACTACTAAAAAAATATAGAGAAGTACCAAAAATAGAGATAGAAAATCACAACAATATAGAAGAAATGAGAAAAAAACAAAACAAAGAATTTATAGATATGAAAAGAAACCTAATAATAGGAGTTAGAAAAACACACAAGTTTGTAGAAAACCACAAAACATCAGACTACCTAGTACCATATACATCATCAGGATGCACAGCAGCATGTATGTACTGTTATTTGGTATGTAATTATAATAAATGTGCATATTTAAGACTATTTGTAAACAGAGAACAAATGCTAGATAAAATAATAAAAGTAGCAAATAAATCAGAAAAAGACCTAACATTTGAAATAGGAAGTAATAGTGACTTGATTTTGGAAAATACAATTACAGGAAATTTACCATGGACAATAGAAAATTTCAAAAATTCACCCAAAGGAAATCTAACATTTCCAACAAAATTTGATATGGTAGATGATATATTAGATGTAGACCATCAAGGAAAAGTAACTGTTAGAATGAGCGTAAATCCAGAATTAATAATAAATAGAGTTGAATTTGGAACATCAAGACTAAAAGGAAGAATAGAAGCCATAAATAAATTAAAAGAAGCGGGATATAAAATAGGAATACTAATTGCACCAGTAATAATGGTAGAAAATTGGAAAGAATTATATTCTGAGCTAATTAAAAAGCTGTCAGAAGAATTAACCAAAAAGGTTAAGAAAGACGTATTTTTTGAAATTATTTTTATGACATATAGTTTTGTTCATACAAAAATAAATGAAGAAGCATTTCCAAATGCAATAAACTTATATAATAAAGAACTAATGACAGGTAGAGGAAAAGGAAAGTATATGTATAAAAATCAATATAGAGCAGATGGTGAAAGTTTTTTTAGAGAGCAGATGAAAAAATATTTTCCCAATAATGATATAATGTATATTGTTTAAAACTGTTTTTGGGGACGGAAGAAAAAAGTTTTTATAACTTTTTTGCAACATATTGATATTTATACAAGTATATAGTAATATGTTCATATAAGGAGGAAATTATATGGACAATAATATAAACAAAAAAAGAGAAAATTATATAAGCTGGGAAGAGTATTTTATGGCAATAGCAAAATTATCAGCAATGAGAAGCAAAGATCCATCAACACAAGTAGGAGCGTGTATTGTAAGTAATGATAATAGAATTTTATCAATAGGATATAATGGAGCACCAAATGGATTTAGTGACGAAGAATTTCCTTGGGCAAGAGAGGGAGCTAATTTAGATACAAAATATCCATATGTATGTCACGCAGAAATGAATGCTATTTTAAATTATAGAGGAAGTAAAAAGGACTTAGAAAGTGCTAAAATATATGTAGATTTATTTCCTTGTAATGAGTGTGCAAAAATTATTATTCAATCTGGAATTAAAGAGGTTGTTTATTTATCTGACAAGTATGCAACTTCTGAAAATAATATTGCATCAAGAAAGTTGTTTGATAGTTGCGGTGTTAAATATAGAAGAGTAGAATTGAAAGAAGATAAGAAAATAGAGATAGAATTGAAATAAAATTGCGATTAAGGGGGATTAAGGAGCCACCACATCAAAGGGACTAAGGAGCCAAAGGGACTAAGGGGCCACCACATCAAATCCCTCTTTTTGAATATAATTAACAGGCTATAATTATATTCAAAAAGAGGGATTTGATGTGGTGGCCCCTTAGTCCCTTTGGCCCCTTAATCCCTTTGATGTGGTGGCCCCTTAATCCCTTTAATTCATTATTTTTTCATAGTTACAACTGTAACTCCCATTTCACCTTCACCAAAGGTACCTATTCTAAAAGATTCAACATGTGAATTAGTTTTTAAAAACTTATGGATACCCTCACGTAATTTTCCAGTTCCTTTACCATGAACAATTCGAACAGTTTGAAGTTTTGCTAGATAGCAGTCATCCAAAAATTTATCAATAACAAAAATAGCTTCATCAACATTTAAACCAATAACATTTATTTCAGATTTAGCAGTTTTAGTCTTAGATACAGAAGCATAAGAAGAAAAAGATTTTGCTTTTTTACTAGAATTTTTAATTTTTTCTAAATACTTAACATTTACATTCACTTTCATACTTCCAATTTGAACTTGAACTTCATTTGATTTAGAAATATTAGACAATATAATACCATTTTGTCCAAAATTTGTTACAAAAACTTCTGTATTTGGTTTAATATCTTTTATATCTATTAAATTTTTCGATATATTTTCTTGTTCATAAATAGAAGATAAAGAAATATTTTTAATATCTTTATTTAATTGATTTCTCAAATTGTTTAATTCACTATCTGATTTAACAGATTTACTCATTTTTGAAATAATTGAAGAAGCCTCTTCTTTAGCATCTAATAAAATATTTCTAGCTTCAATTTTTGCATTATTAATAATATCTTGCTCTTGTTCTAGTAGCTTTGAATTGTCTCTTTCTAGAGATTTTTTTAAGTTAGAAACATTTTCTAACTCTCTAGAAATTTCTAATTTTTCATTTTCAATTTTAGATTTGTTATCATAAATATTTTTAAGTAATTCTTCAAAATTAACATCTTTTTTATTTAAATTTGATTTTGCATTATTAATAATATTTTCAGAAAGTCCAAGCTTTTTACTAATTTCAAAAGCATTACTTTTTCCAGGAACACCAATTAAAAGATGATAAGTAGGAGAAAGTGTATCTATGTTAAATTCAACAGATGCATTTTCAAAGCCATCAGTTAATAAAGCGTATTTTTTTAATTCCTGATAATGTGTTGTAGCAACTATTAAACTACCATTTGTTTTAAAATAATCTAAAATGCTAATAGCAAGTGAAGCACCTTCAATTGGGTCTGTACCAGAGCCTAATTCATCAACCAAAATTAAAGAATTTGATGTTGAATTATTAACTATATCAACAATATTTTTCATATGTGATGAAAAAGTACTAAGTGAATCCGATATACTTTGGTCATCACCTATGTCAGCAAATATTTTATCAAAGACATATATAGATGATTTTTCTTGAGCAGGAATATTAAGCCCACTGCATGCCATTGCAGTTAAAAGCCCAATTGTTTTTAAAGTTACAGTTTTTCCACCAGTATTTGGACCAGTAATTACTAACGTATTAAAATTTAATCCTAATTCAAGAGATATCGGAACAGCAGTATTTAAATCAAGTAATGGATGTTTTGCATTTAGTAAGTTTATTTCTTTGCTATCATTTATTAAAGGCGTGATACCACCAATATTTTTAGAATATTTAGCTTTTGCAAATATAAAATCTAGTTTTCCAATACACTCAATGTCTTTCTTGATTTCTTCTACATAAGGATAAAATAATTTACTCAAATTTTGTAATATCTTTTCAATTTCTAAACTTTCATCAATTTTCAAGTCAGCAATTTCATTATTTAATTCAAAAACAGAAATTGGTTCTATAAACACAGTAGAACCTGAACTTGAAATATCATGCACAAATCCTTTTATTTGACTTCTATATTCTTCTTTAACAGGAATTACATATCTATCATTTCTAATTGTTACGACATTTTCCTGAATGTATTTAGAATACGTTGAAGAATGAAGAAATGTATTTAATTTTGATTTTATATCTTGTTCAATATTTCTTTGCTTTTTTCTTATGCTTGATAATTCTTTTGAAGCTCTATCATCAATATTACTTTCATCTATTATACATCTTGAAATTTCTGACGTAATTGATGTATTTGAATATAGTTTAGAAAAAATATTTTCTAGACACAAAAATTCATTAGTATCAATGTAATCAGCAGAAAAATATTTCTTTAAATCTTCTGAAATATTTAATATATTAGCTAATTCTAAGATTGATTTTATTGAAAGTACACCATATGATTCTATTGTTTTTATATTAATAGTATTATCAGCTATTTCAGAGATTGGGGGAGTGTTACATCTATATAAAAGATTTACAGCTTCCTCAGTTTCTTCTAACATGTTTTGAACTTGATTTTTATTATTTGAAGGAAATAAAGCTAAACTAGTATTTTTACCTAAATATGTTATTGCATAATTTGATAATTTTTCTAAAATTTTATTATATTCTAATTTTTCTAAATAATTATTCATTTTTCTAAATACCTCTGTTTTAGTATGGTTTTAAGCTTTTTTTATATACTAATTATACATAGAATAAGATGATTAGTCAAATATTAATAAATAAAATGTAAAAATAGGGTTGACAAACTTAGGTGAAATGAGTTAAAATATAGAAGTGCCAAGAAAACAAGCACGGAAGCCATGGTGGATGTAGCGTAGTTGGTTAACGCGCCAGTTTGTGGCACTGGAGACCGTGGGTTCGAGTCCCATCTTCCACCCCAGTTTTAATTTAATATATTGGACTGTAGCCAAGCGGTAAGGCACCAGACTTTGACTCTGGCATGCGCTAGTTCGAATCTAGCCAGTCCAGCCAAAATTTAGAGTATCAACAATCACGGAGTTGATATTCTTTTTTTTATATTTATGAAATTTGTATTGCCAATTAAAAAAAAATATGATACCATTTGATTAGAAAAATACGGAGGTAAAGAGATATGGATGAAAATAAAAAAAATATTGAAATTGTTAATGGTGACGGATCAAATTTAGAAATTTCTCATGTATATGACCATTTAAATACAGGCAAACCAAAATGTAATGATGAAAAGCCAAAAAACATAATAATACCAAAATCTCATGAAAAACCAGAAAAAGAAACTAAAAAAAACAATAAAAAATAAATACAAAAAAACGTTCGGAAAACTATTGACAACTTAAAAACAAAAATATATAATAAGACCAAACAAAAAATCGTAGATAATTTGTTCTATGAAATTTTAGGAGGTCTTTTTTTATGATATCAACATTACATATAAAAAATATAGGTATAATAGATGATTTAAGTATAGACTTAAACGAAGGGTTAAATGTATTAACAGGTGAGACAGGAGCTGGAAAGACATTAATAATAGATTCATTAGAAATTATATCAGGTGGAAGATTTTCAAAAGAAATGATAAGAAAAGGCGAAACAAATTCATTTGTAGAAATTTGCATGTATGAGCCAGAAAACGAAAATTCAATAGATGGAAATATAATTGTGTCTAGAGAAATAAATAGCAATGGTAAAAATATGTGCAAAATAAATGGAAGAATGGTAACTGTAAATGAATTAAAAAGTTTTATGAATAAGTTTATTGAAATACATGGACAAAATGATAATCAAAGTTTATTAGATAACAAATATCATTTGAAATATTTAGATGGATATATAGGAGAAGAATTATCAAATATAAAAAAAGAATATAAAGAAAAATATAAAAAATATATAGATATAAAAAAAGAATTAAAAGCAAATTATGGAGACGAAAAAGAAAGAGAAAGAAAGCTAGATTTATTAAGATATCAAGTAAACGAAATAGAAGAAGCAAATTTAAAAGAAAATGAAGAAGAAAAATTAGAAGAAAAAAGAAAAATAATGCTAAATTCAGAAAAAATATCGAAAAATTTAATTGAAGCAGACATAGCAATTGGAGAAAATAGTATAGATAGCTTAAATACAGCAATACGAGCATTAGAAAAAATAGAAAATATAGATAATGTATATGAAAAAATATCAAGTAATTTGAAAAACATTTATTATGAATTGCAAGAAATCTCAAGAGATATATCAAGTTATAAAGATGATATTTATTTCGATGAAAATGAAAGAAATGAAGTTGAAGAAAGGCTTGATTTAATATACTCACTAAAAAGAAAATATGGAAATGATATAAAAGAAATAATTAATTATAAAAATGAGATACAAAATGAAATTGAACATATAGAAAACTTAGATGAATATAATAATAAATTAAAGAAAGAGCTAAAACAAATAAAATACGAAATGATAAATTTAGCTCAAAAAATGAGCAAACTAAGAAATGAATATGGAAAAAATTTGAGCAATGATATAAATGAAGTTCTAGAAGAATTAGAAATGAAAAATGCCAAAATTAATATACATGTAGATTATAATGAAGAAGAATTTTTTGAAAATGGTAAAGATGAAGTAGAATTTTTTATAAGAACTAACCTAGGAGAAGACGAAAAGCCATTATCAAAAATTGCTTCAGGTGGAGAAATGTCAAGAATAATGCTTGCTATAAAAAAAGTATTAGCAGATACAGACAAAATGCCAGTATTAATATTTGATGAAATAGATACTGGAATTAGTGGAAAAGCAGCAGGAGCAGTTGCAGAAAAATTAAATGGAATTTCCAAAAATCATCAAGTATTGTGTATTTCACATTTACCAAGTATTGCCGCGATTGCTGACTACAATTATTTTATTAGTAAAAAAGTAATTAACGAAAGAACTAATACAAATATAAAATTATTAAATGAAAAAGAGACCTTGGAAGAGATTGCACGTATTTCCTCTGGGGAAGTAAATGAGACTACAATTAATTATGCCATGCAGTTAAGAAACAAAAGAGTAAGTTAATATGTATAAATTTGGAAATAGTGGCTAAAATATCAAAAAGACAAAGTGAAAGGATGAAGAGTTATGAAAGATTATTTAGCTATAAAAGCCATAGAAGCGTTAGAGGTTTTAGATTCAAGAGGAAATCCAACAATACAAGTTGAAGTTGTAACAGAAGGAGGTTTTTCAGGGGTAGCATTAGTTCCTTCAGGAGCATCAACAGGAAGTTTTGAAGCAGTAGAATTGAGAGATGGAGATAAATCAAGATACTTTGGAAAAGGTGTAAGCAAGGCAGTAGAGAATGTAAACAAAAAAATAGCAAAAAAATTAATTGACATGAATGTATATGACCAAAGGAAAATAGACAGAACATTAATAGAATCAGACGATACATTAAACAAATCAAATCTAGGAGCAAATGCAATTTTAGGAGTATCGTTAGCAGTAGCAAAAGCAGCATCAAATTCATTGGGAATGGAATTATACAATTATATTGGCGGAATAAATGCAAATGAATTACCAGTCCCAATGATGAATATTTTAAATGGTGGAAAACATTCAGATAATAATATTAATATACAAGAATTTATGATAGTTCCAGTAGGAAGCATTACATTTGCAGAAAGACTAAAAAGAGGAGTAGAAGTATATCACACACTAAAAAAAGTATTAAAAGAAAAAGGACATTCAGTAGGAGTAGGTGATGAAGGCGGTTTTGCTCCAGATTTAAAAGATGAAGAAGAGGCCTTAGCTTCTATAATAGAAGCAATAAAAAAAGCAGGTTATGAACCAGGAAAAGATATATGTTTAGCATTAGATATAGCAAGTACAGAAATGTATGATGAAGCTAAGAAGACAGGAAGAGATGGATATTATTTTTGGAAAACAGATGTGTATAAAACAAAACAAGAAATGATAGAATACATTATAGGACTAACAGAAAAATATCCTATCATATCAATAGAAGATGGTTTAGCAGAAGAGGATTGGGAATCATGGAAAGAACTAACACAAAAAATAGGAGATAAAGTTCAACTAGTTGGAGATGATTTATTTGTAACAAATATAAAAAGACTTCAAAGAGGAATAAAAGAGAATGTAGCAAATGCAATTTTAATAAAACCAAATCAAATTGGAACTTTAACAGAAACTTTAGATACAATACAAGAAGCAAAAGAAAAAGGATATAAGACTATAATTTCTCATAGGTCAGGAGAAACAGAAGATACAACTATTGCAGATTTAGCAGTTGCTGTAAATGCTGGTCAAATAAAAACAGGTGCTCCGTGTAGAACTGATAGAGTTGCTAAATATAATAGACTTTTGAATATAGAAAATCAATTGAGAAATGAATAATAAGAAGAGTAGATTATTCTACTCTTCTTTGAGTTCTTTCAGAATTTCCACTTGTAGTATTACACATCTTTTCATACTCTTTACATTTAATTTTGTAATCCATTTGCATACACAAATATCTATAGTACAAAAATGCCTGTTCATACTGTGCCATTGGGTTAAACATAGGATCCCTATATAGGTCATTCATATCTGGACTACCAGAAGGGTTAAATCCATTCAACTGCTGAAATGAGGAAAAATCCATAAATGGTGGTATATTATTAAAATCTTTATCCATAAAATCAACTCCAATCATTATTAAAATATATTCATGATTAAAAAGAATATGAATCAAAAATGGCTGACAAGATTATAGATTAAAATTAAAAAAAGGAAATATATTAATTGCGATAAAGGTATAAAATGCAGCCAAAAATCCATGTAATAATTTTCCATAAATATAAGGTTTTATTGACAAATCAGTTTTAGAAGTAATGCTCCACACTTGAAGAAGTACAGATAAACCACCACATCCAAGTAAAAAAGCAGTAATAATAATATTAACAGAAATATGCTTAATATTAATACTGGAAATAAAACTAATACCATTAGTGATTTCTAATAAGCCAGTAATCAGTCCATAAATAAAAGAACTATCAAGATGTAAAAAATTAAAAATAGGTGTAAGCAATACAACTAAACTATTCAAAATACCACTGGCTCTTAAAATAGAAATTATACTAGAAAATATAACAACAAAACCACCAATCATAAGAATAGTAGAAATACTATTAGAAATGCTTTTTCCTAAAACTTCGCCCAAATTAGAAAGTGTAACATTTCTATGTTTTTTATAATTTGAATTTTTATTTCCAACATATTCAGGACTAGATGAATTAATCTTCCAAAATCTAAAAATAAATCCTACAGTTATACAAGCTAAAATATGAGTAATTAATAACAATAATCCGATAGTTGAATTTCCAAAAATACTAATACCAACTGTTCCAATTATAAATAATGGACCAGAATTATTTGTAAAACTTAATAATCTTTCACATTCTTCTTTTGAACAAATATTATTTTCTCTAAAGTTGCAAGCTATTTTGGCACCAACAGGATAACCACTAATTAACCCCATAATAAAAGAAAAAGCACCTTCACCTCTAATATTAAATAAAGGCTTCATTATTTTATTTAAAAATCTACCTATACTATTTACAAAATTAGTATTCATTAAAAGCTCGGTTGCAACAAAAAATGGAAAAAGTGATGGTACAACAGAGTTGGCCCATAAAGATAATCCTTTTTTTATTGCAGGTAGATTGCTATTAGAAAATAAAAGTAGACTTGCTCCAAATGTTAAAAAGATTAGTGCAAAAATATTTCTTTTTAATTTTAATACTAAAAAATGACACTTCGAAAACATATAATCACCATAATAAAATATATGAAATTTCTAAATAGAAAATCACTAAAAAAAAATTCCAAGAATAAAATATACAAAATATATAAGGAGGATATTTTGTATGAGAAAAAAAGTAATAAAAATTTTAGGAATATTTTTAGTATTTACATTCACATTTATAACGTCAATATACGCAATAACACCGCAAAGTGAGCTAAAATATCAAGGAATAGATGTAAGTGATTGGCAAGGATACATAAACTACAACCAAGTGAAAAATGACGGAATTGATATAGTATATATAAAAGCAAGTCAAGGACAAACAATAAAAGATCCATATTTAGATTTAAATTACGAAAATGCAAAAGCAAATAATCTAAAAATAGGATTTTATCATTTTTTAACTGCAAAAAATACAGAAGAAGCAGAAAAAGAAGCAATATTTTTTTCATCAGTAATTTCAGGAAAACAAGTTGATTGTAAATTGGCACTAGATTATGAACAATTTAATGGTGTAGATGTAGAAAAAATTAATCAGATAGCATTAGCATTTATGAAAAAAGTAGAAGAATTAACAAAAAAACAAGTAATTATTTACAGTGATTTATACAATAGCAAAAATACATTTAATAGTGAAGTAGCAAATACTTCAGAATTATGGCTTGCATATTATGGAGATTACAGAAATCTAGAAAACGAAAACACAAGTTGGCAGTATTTTATAGGAACTCAATATACAGATGAAGGAAGAATTGCGGGTGTCAGTGGAAATGTTGATAGAGATATTTTTACAGACAACATATTTTTAAGTGATACAACTGAAATTCCAAATATAGAAAATCCAAACAGTAGTAATAATACAGAGACTGTATATTATACAGTAAAAAGAGGAGACACTTTAAGTAAAATCGCAACAATATATGGAACAACTGTTAAAGAAATTGCCCAAATAAATGAAATTCAAAATGTAAATTTAATATATCCTGGTCAGGTATTACGAATTTTAGTAAATTCAAATGTACATGGTAGTGAAAGTAATGCTACGGGAAAAACTTATTATACAATAAGAAGAGGAGATACGTTATCAAGAATTGCATTAAGATATGGTGTTAGCGTACAAAATATTGTTAATTGGAACAATATACAAAATCCAAATCTTATCTATCCAGGTCAAAGAATTATAATATATGGAACATATAATACAACGCCAAACAGATATTATTACTATACAGTGCAGAGGGGAGATTCACTATGGAGAATCGCTAGGAGATATGGAGTAAGTGTAAGATGGATTGCAAGATTGAATGGTATTAGAAATCCAAATTTAATTTATCCAGGTCAAATCTTAAAAATATGAATAAAAATATAAAAAAAGCACATGCTTAAAATGGGAGGCATGTGTTTTATGATAAATAATAAAAACGATATAATAGACGATTTAGATGAGGGAGAGGATTCAACAAAATATGGAGAATTTGTTACATCATATTTTGCTTGGGTACCATTATCCAAGCAAAAAGAAAAAGTAAAAAAATTAGAAAATATAACAAAAAAGAAAGAAAAATAAAGATAAAACAAGAAAAAGACAAAATAAAGGTCAATAAAAGTCAGAAAAGGTCAAAAAACAAAATTGAAATATTTAAAAAAGTAAGTATAATATAAATATAGGTCAAAGAAAGTCAAAGACAAAAATATAAAAACCGCACAAAAAGACAAAAAAATTAAGAGGAGGCTGATAAAATGAGAATGTCAGATGTAATAGAAGATTTTATAAAGGATTTATTTGATGAAGATGAGAGTGACTTAATAGAGATACAAAGAAATGAATTAGCACAGCATTTTAATTGCGTACCATCACAAATAAATTATGTAATATCAACAAGATTTAAACCATCACAAGGATACTATGTAGAGAGCAAAAGAGGTGGCGGTGGAAACATCAAAATAAAAAAAATAAGCAATACAAAATCAGATTATGTAATGCATATAATAAATAATATAGGAAAAACAATTACTGTAAATGACATAGACATTTTATTAAGTGACTTTTTAACATACAACATAATTACAAAGCAAGAAGCAAAACTTTTAAAAGTAGCAACAAGTGATAATGTCTTAAAATTAGATAAAGATATTAAAGATGAGGTGCGTGCTAGAATATTTAAAAATATGTTATTAAATATAGAATAAAATATTAGAAGGAGTGATTAATATGTTATGTGAAAATTGTGGAAAAAGAGAAGCAAATGTTAGATATTCAGAAAATATCAATGGAGTAAAAAAGGAGATGCATTTATGCGAAGAATGTAGTCAAAAATTAGGAATATCTTCTAAAATGGATTTTAGTATGCCATCATTAGATATACCAAGTTTTTTCGGAAGTTTCTTAGAAGACTTCAGTACACCTGAATTTATGCCATTTTTAAATGAAGTAAAACAATTAACTTGTGATAGTTGTGGTTCAACATTCGATGATATAATAAATACAGGTAGATATGGATGTGCAAATTGCTATGATATTTTTGAGGATAGAATGGATCCGATATTAAAAAAATTGCAAGGTGCTAACAGACATAATGGTAGATTAGGAAAAATATCAGATAATAAAATGAAATTTAAAGAAGATAAAAAAGCAGAAAAAGAAGAAAATAAAACAGAGAATAAATTAGGAAAATTACAAGAAGATTTAAAAACAGCAATAAAAGAAGAAAGATACGAAGATGCAGCTAAAATAAGAGACGAAATCAAGAAAATGTCAAAATAAAGGCATTTTCTTAATTTCAAATGGACAAGTAAAAAATACATAAAATCAATATTGTTGAAAGGAAGTTGAAAAAATGAATTGGTATTTACAAAGTGGAAAAGAATCAGATGTAGTAACAAGTACAAGAATAAGATTTGCAAGAAATCTACCAGAATTCAAATTTAATTTAAAAGACAAAAAAGATATAGAAAAACTAAAATACAAAATAAAAGAAAATGTATATACAATAGGATATGGGCTAAAATATTTAGAACTAAAAGATATGGACGATATCACAAAAATGAGTTTAGTAGAAAAAAACTTAATAAGTCCAGAATACGCAATGCATAACGAAAATGGTGCAATATTAATAAATGATGAAGAGAATATCTGTATAATGATAAATGACGAAGACCATCTAAAAATTCAAGTATTCAGTAGTGGTTTAGAACTAGAAAATACATTAAATTATGCAATAGAGTTAGACCAAAAAATTGAAGAAGTTTTGGGATATGCAACAAGCAAAAAATATGGATATTTAACAAGTTTACCAACAAATTGTGGTACAGGCTTAAAAGCATCTGTAATGGTTCATTTACCATCACTTACAATAACTAAAAATATCAATAAAGTATTTTATACAATAAACAATTTTGGTGTAAATATTGTTGGGGCATATGGAGAAAACAGCAAAGAACTTGGAGATGTTTTCCAAATTTCTAATAAGAGAACATTAGGTGTTACAGAACAAGAAATAGTTGAAAATATCAAAGTGGTTACAGAAAAATTAATTGAGCAAGAAAGAAAAGCAAGAAAGTTTTTAGCAAAAGATACAATTGAGTTAGAAGATACAATATACAGAAGTTATGGATTGTTAAATAATTGTAGAAAGATATCTTTGGAAGAAGCTCAGAAGTTGATTTCAAATGTTAAGATGGGTACAGATTTGGGAATCTTAAAAGAAGTTAATGATAGCAAGATTCAGCAATTGATTTTATATACTAAACCTGCAAATATGCAGAAGTATTTAGGTGAACAATATGAACCATTGGAGAGAAATATAAAAAGAGCAGAGGTTATTAAGAAAATAATTAATGAAAAATAAAAAAGCCCCTATGGAAGCGGGCATTAAGGTTATGATACTTTTTCAGCTAAAGCAGTTAAAAAAGTATGAGCTACTTTGGAATCAAATGTAGTATAAATAAAAAATAAACATTTATACATTGAAGCAATAATAATTGGAGAAGATAGTTGATTGTAGTCATCCCAATCTAGATGATTAGAACTCCAACAATGAACAAGTATCTTTACAATGTCAGGATTTGCAAAAGTATAAATCATATCCGCACAAGCCGTAATGCTATCATGGGAAGATTTAAATAAAGTTTGCATTTCATCACAAACAGCAGATATTAACCGAAGTAGCTCCTTTGCATCATTAATAAGCTTCTCTTCATTTTCCATAATATTTCCTCCTTGATAGAGATGACAAAAAAGTCATCAATTAATAATGTTTCATGAATTGATTATAAAACAATAGACGTAAAATGTCAATAAAGCTTTGGAGAGAAATATAAAAAGAGCAGAGGTTATAAAAAAGATAATGTCCATTTAAGAAACGTCCCTAAAAGGACAAAAAATTAATGAAAGAGGTGAATTAAAATGACATACAAATTTACAAATAGAGCAAATAAAGCAATAGAAATTGCAAATGATATAGCCTTAGAACTAGGACATAGCTACATAGGAACAGAACATGTATTATATGGACTAGCTAAAGAGGGCAATGGAATAGCATCAAAAGTATTAGAAAATCAAAATGTAACAGCAGATGATATTCTAAATAAAATTGAAGAATTAATTGGTAGAGATGAGCCAATTGAAAATATTGTTGACTTTACACCAAGAACAAAAAGAGTTGTAGAATCAGCATTTATAGAAGCAAGAAAACTAGGATATAATTTTATAGGAACAGAACATCTTCTAATAGGAATATTAAGAGAAGGAGATTGCATAGCAGCAAAGATTTTACTAGATTTAAATGTAAATATTCCCAAATTATATAATGAAATTATAAAAGTAATAAATGAAGGAGAGGATAATCAAGGAGAAGAAGAATCTGCAAACTATTCAAACGGATCAAAAAGAAGAGGAAAAGGAAGTTATAATCAAACACCAACATTAAATCAATTTGGAGAAGATTTAACCAAAAAGGCAGAAGAAGGCAAACTTGACCCAATCATAGGAAGAAAAGAAGAAATAGAAAGAGTTATACAAATCCTATCTAGAAGAACAAAAAATAACCCATGTTTAATTGGTGAACCTGGTGTTGGTAAAACAGCAGCAGTTGAAGGGTTAGCTCAAAAAATAGTTTCAGGAGATGTTCCAGAGATTCTAAAAGATAAAAGAGTTGTAACACTTGATATTTCTGGAATGGTTGCAGGTGCAAAATATAGAGGTGATTTTGAAGAAAGAATAAAAAAAGCACTTAATGAGGTAAAAAAAGCAGGAGATATTATTCTTTTCATAGACGAAATTCATACAATAGTTGGTGCAGGAGCAGCAGAAGGAGCAATAGATGCAGCAAATATCTTAAAACCATTATTAGCAAGAGGAGAAATTCAATTAGTTGGTGCAACTACTTTAAATGAATATAGAAAATTTATTGAAAAAGATGCAGCATTGGAAAGAAGATTTAGTCCAGTTACTGTAAATGAACCATCAGAAAAAGATACGGTTTTGATTTTAAAAGGAATTAGGGATAAATATGAAGCACATCATAATGTAAAAATTACAGATGAGGCGATAGAAGCTGCTGTTCAATTATCAATTAGATATGTAAATGATAGATTTTTACCTGACAAAGCAATAGATTTAATAGACGAAGCGGCATCACGTGCAAGATTAAAAACATTTACAGAACCAGATAATTTAAAACAAATGCAAGAAGATATTGAAAAAATAAAAAATGAAAAAGAAGAAGCGGTTATAAATCAAAAATTCGAAAAGGCAGCAGAGTTAAGAGACAAAGAAAAGTCTTTAAAAGAAAAATTTGAAAAAGAACAAAATAAGTGGAAAAATAAAAATACAAAATCAATAGTTACTATAACAGAAGAGAATATAGCCGAAGTTATAGCTAGTTGGACAGGTATTCCTGCTAAAAAAATAACAGAAGATGAAAATGAAAAGTTAAAAAATCTTGAAAAAGAATTGCATAAAAGAGTAGTAGGACAAAATGAAGCAGTAGAAGCAGTTGCAAAAGCAATAAGAAGAGGAAGAGTTGGCTTAAAAGACCCAAAAAGACCAATAGGTTCATTCCTATTTTTAGGACCAACAGGTGTTGGAAAAACAGAACTTTCAAAGGCCTTGGCAGAAGTATTATTTGGTGATGAAAATGCAATGGTCAGAGTAGATATGTCAGAATTTATGGAACCACATTCAGTATCTAAATTAATAGGAGCCCCTCCAGGATATGTAGGTTTTGACGATGGTGGTCAATTAACTGAAAAAATAAGAAGAAAACCATATTCAGTAATATTATTTGATGAAATAGAAAAAGCACATCCAGATGTAATGAATATGTTACTTCAAATTCTTGAAGATGGTAGATTAACAGACAGCCAAGGAAGAACAGTAAACTTCAAAAATACAGTAATAATAATGACATCAAATTTAGGAGCAAGATTAATTACAGACAAAAAACATTTAGGATTCACAAATTCATCAAACTTATCAAATACATCAAATGAAGAAAACAAATCAATAGATGTACAAAAAGAATATGAAGAAACAAAAAAAGAAGTAATGGCAGAATTGAAAAAAGAATTAAGACCTGAATTTATAAATCGTATTGATGAAATTATTGTATTCCATAAGTTAAATGATAATGAAATTGGTCAAATTATTGATATAATGTTAAAAGAAGTTGTTAATAGATTAAAAGAACAAAAATATGATATCGAATTAGAACCAGAAGTTAAAGAAATGGTTGCTAAAGAAGGAATTGACAAAAACTTTGGTGCAAGACCATTAAGAAGAACGATTCAAAATTTAGTTGAAGATAAACTAGCTGAAGAAATTTTAGATGGTAAATTAAATAAAGGTAAATTAGCAAAATTCACTGTAAAGGATGGAAAGATGAGACAAGTGGGACAGTCCTAATTTGTCTCATCTTTTTTGTCGAAAAAAGTCAAATAACTTTACTAATTTGAAAGTTATGGTATAATTTTATAAAAAATATTCCAAATGTTAATATATAAATATTTAGAATAATTTATTTTTAAATTTTACTAATTTTAATAAAATTGAGGAGACAAGAAAATGCCTAATTGGGGAGAACATTTATTAATAGCTAATAAAATATTAAAAAAGATAAAAACAGATGAAAATTTATTCCTTTTCGGAAATATATTACCAGATGTACAAGATGGATACTTAGTAAAAGATATATCTAACATACAGCCACATAAAACAAATCATTTTGATTTAAACGGAGAAAATTATAATCCTAATAATAAAAAAGAATATGAAATTTTTTACGAAATGTATGCAAACAAAATGGACAATCCTATAATAATGGGATATTTATCACATTTAATAACAGACTCATTATGGAATGAAACATTTTATGGTGAAAAATGTGTAAAGGAGAATAATAAAATAATTGGATTTATAAATAAAAACAATGAATTAGTTAAAACAGACAGATTAGGGTTGAGAAAAAATAAACAAAAAGACTTTAAGGCTTTTCAATATTATATTTATAAAAATTATAGTATGAAGATGCCTGAATTTAGTGTTGCCATATCAAAAAATGCTAATGTTATTGATGTTATTAATATAAATGATGAAGATGTTAAAAAGGTTGTTAAGTATATAAATGAGACTAAACAAGATGCAATTAATCAAAGTCAAGAAATGCAAATATTTAAAATAGAAGAATTAGAAAAACTGGTTGATGATACAGTTGATTTTATTTGCTGTTTCTTAAAGACAGTGAAATCTTTTAAATCAGGATTATAAATGGATATAATATGTGGAAATTAACAAATTTTCCCAAAATGCTTGATATTTTTTATATAATGTAGTATACTATTAAAGTAAAACCTTTTACTTAGCTTTCAAGAAAAGCACCAAATCTAAAGCTCAGTTAAAGGTGTAAAGAAAAATAGGAGGTGTAAACATGACAAAGGAAAGAAAACAAGAAATCATTAATACTTATAAAAGAGAAGAAAAAGACACTGGTTCACCAGAAGTACAAATAGCTCTTTTAACAGAAAGAATTAATGAATTAACAGAACATTTAAAAGTACATGTTAAAGATAATCATTCAAGAAGAGGATTATTAAAAATGGTTGGTAAAAGAAGAAACTTACTAAACTATTTAGCAAAAAAAGATGTTCAAAGATATAGAGACATCGTTGAAAAATTAGGATTAAGAAAATAATTTCATATAAGAGCCTATGCAAAACAAAAGATTTAGCATAGGCTTTTTGTGGAAATTCAACCAATGGGGACGTTCTTAAATTGGTTGAAAAATTAAGATTTTAATATTAATGAAAAAAATTAAATTCGACCAATTTAAGAATGTCTCCATTGGTTGAAATTAGCCAGAAATTTAGGTAAGTAGCTTGTATAATGTGCTGGACAGGCTTAGGACAAAAATATCCAGAATATTATAGAGGTTACAATCTAAATTTGGCTAGAATGAGGGATTAAGGGGCCACCACATCAAATCCCTCTTAAAAATGAAGTGTAAAATAATAGTAATATATTATATTAAAAAAGAGGGATTTGATGTGGTGGCCCCTTAATCCCTTATTCCTAAAGGAGGATAAATATGTTTGAATTTATTAAAAAATGGTGCAAAAAAGAAGAAAAAGGAGAGGAAAATAAAATGTTTAAAACTTATGAAACAGAATTAGCAGGAAGAAAACTTGTAATTGAAACAGGTAAAATGGCAGGATTAGCAAATCGGAAGTGTATTAGTTAGATATGGAGATACAGTTGTAATGGTAAATGTTACAGCATCAAAAGAACCAAAAGATGGAATAGACTTTTTCCCATTATCAGTAGATTATGAAGAAAAATTATATTCAGTTGGAAAAATACCAGGATCATTCCAAAAAAGAGAAGGAAAACCAAGTGATAAAGCAATACTTACATCAAGAGCAATAGACAGACCATTAAGACCATTATTCCCAAAAGATTTTAGAAATGATGTAGTAGTTGTTTGTACAGTTCTTTCTGTAGACCAAGATAATTCACCAGAAGTTGCAGCAATGATAGGTGCTTCAGCAGCACTATCAATTTCCGATATACCATTTGGTGGACCAACAGCAGCAGTAAATGTTGGATTAGTTGATGGAAAAATTATAATAAATCCAACAGAAGAACAAAGAAAAGTATCTGATTTAACATTAACAGTTGCAGGAACAGAAGGAAAAATTGCTATGATTGAAGCAGGAGCAAATGAAGTTCCAGATGATGTTATGTTAGAAGCTATTAAAGCTGGACATGTTGAAATTAAGAAAATGTGCAAATTCATTGAAAAAATGAAAGAAGAAATTGGAAAACCAAAATTTGAGTACAAATCATTTGCAGTTGACCATGATGTATATGAATTTATTGAATCAAACTTTGAAGAAGATGTAAAACAAGCACTTCAAGAAGCTGATAAAGAAACAAGAGATAATAATGTATCTGCTGTATCAGATAAAATAGCAACAGCTTATGCTGAAAAATTTGGAGAAGAAGCTGCAGAAGAGCACAAAGCTGATATTGGAGAGGCTATTTACAAATTAGAGAAAAAATGTGTAAGAGACATGATATTCTATGAGCATAAAAGAGTTGATGGTAGAGCAATAGATGAAATTAGACCATTATCATGTGAAATAGATTTATTACCAAGAGTTCATGGAAGTGCATTATTTACAAGAGGACAAACTCAAGTGCTTTCAGTAACAACTTTAGGAATGGAATCAGAAGAACAAGAACTAGATGGAATAGATACAGAAACATCAAAAAGATATATGCATCAATATAACTTCCCAAGCTACAGTGTAGGTGAAGCAAGACCATCAAGAGGACCAGGAAGAAGAGAAATAGGACATGGAGCTTTAGCTGAAAAAGCATTAGTTCCAGTATTACCATCAATAAAAGAATTCCCATATGCAATAAGAGTTGTATCAGAAGTATTATCTTCAAATGGTTCAACATCACAAGCAAGTATATGTGGAAGTACATTATCATTAATGGCAGCAGGTGTACCAATTAAGAGACCAGTTGCAGGTATATCAACAGGACTTGTAACAAATCCTAATGATGAAAATGACTATGTAATGTTAACAGATATTCAAGGAATAGAAGATTTCTTTGGAGATATGGACTTTAAAGTTGGTGGAACAGAAAAAGGTATAACAGCTATACAAGTTGATATTAAAGTAGATGGATTATCATATGATGTAATAAAAGAAGCTTTTGAAAGAACAAGAGTTGCAAGAAAACATATATTAGACGATATAATGGCACCTGTAATATCAGAACCTAGAAAAGAAATTTCAAAATATGCACCAAAAATAGTTAACACAACAATCAAAGTAGAAAAAATAAAAGATGTTATCGGAAAAGGTGGAGAAACAATAAATAAAATAATAGATGCAACAGGTGTAAAAATAGACATCAAAGAAGATGGACAAGTATTCATTTATTCTGAAAACTCAGAAAAAGCAAATCAAGCTTTAGAGATGATAGAAGACATTGTAAAAGAAGTTGAAGTTGGAGAAATCTACTACGGTGAAGTTACAAGAATAACAACTTTTGGAGCTTTTGTAGATTTAGGTGTAGCAGGAAAAGAAGGATTACTTCATATTTCTAAGATTTCAAAAGAAAGAATTAAAAAAGTTGAAGATGTTCTTAAAGTTGGAGACAAAGTTACAGTTAAAGTTCTTAATATAGATGACCAAGGTAGAATTAACTTAACAGCTATTTTATCAGATGATAAAGAAGAAAAAGAAGATAAAAAAATAGAAGAATAAAAATATATAGTTCTAAAATAAAATATAAAGCATATAATATTAGAAATAAAATGCAAGGAGAAATGAAAATGCAGATTATTAAATATTGTATGCTTTTTTTTGTATTCATATTATCAGTTCTAATTGGTAAATACATATCACAAAAATATAGATATAGACTAGAGGAATTAGAAGAAATCAAAAACGCATTAAACATATTCAAATCAAAAATAAAATTTACATATGAGCCAATACCCGAAATATTTGAAGAAATTTCAAAAAACACAAATTATAATATATCAAAATTATTTAAACAAGCAAATCAAAATATGCAAACCGAAACAGCATCATTAGCATGGGAAACAGCAATAGATGAATTTTCTGGTAATTTAAATAAAGAGGACAAGCACGCAATAAAAACGCTTTCCAAATTATTACGGAATGACTGATGCAGAAGGACAGTTGAGTCAAATTGAAATAACAGAAAGCTTTTTAGAAGAACAAATTAGACAAGCACAAGAAGAAAAAAATAAAAATGAAAAATTATATAAAAAGTTAGGAATGACAATAGGATTAGCAATTGTAATTATATTAATATAAAACGAAAAAGCTAGAAGGGGTGTTTTTTATGAGTATAGATTTATTATTTAAAATAGCAGCAATAGGAATTTTGGTAGCTGTGTTATATCAAGTTTTAGTAAGAGCGGGTAGAGAAGATCAGGCAATGATGACAACACTTGCTGGGTTGGTTATAGTTTTAACAATGGTTATAAAAGAAATAAGTGGGTTATTTGATACAGTTAGAACATTATTTAATTTATAGAAAAATATAAAAAAATTAGAAAAAGAAAAACTGTTTTTTTCCTCCGTCCTCAAAAACAGTTTTATAGGAGAGTAAAAAATGGAAATCATAAAAATAATTGGAATTGCATTAATTGCATTAATTATAATAATAATGTTAAAACAATATAGACCTGAATATGCAATATTTATAAGTATATTGACAGGTATATTAATTTTATTTTTAGTTATGGATAGACTAACTGGAATAATAAATTTAATAGAATCAGTTCAAAATAAATTTTCTATAAACACACAGTTTATAGCTTTATTAATAAAGATAACAGGAATAGCTTTTCTTTCAGAATTTGCAGTAAGTATATGTAAAGATTCAGGAGAAGCAGCAATCGCAAGTAAAATAGAACTTGGGAGCAAAATTATAATTATATCAATGTCTATACCTATAATATCTAGTTTACTTGAAATCATATTAAAAATTTTGCCATAAACCATAAATAAAGAGGGGGGAAAAGAAATGTGAAAATACAAAAGAAAATCATATTAATAATAATAGTATGGACATCAATTATATCAATAGCAACTAATTCTTATTGTGATAATATGGATGAAAATACAATTGAAAGCCAACAAGAAACTTTTGGAATAAATTCTTTTGTTGAAAATTCAAAAAAATATACAGGGAAATTTTTTGAAGATATTGATATAAATAAGATTTTAAGTTCTGCAATAAAGGGTGAAATTGATAATTCGACTATTTATAAAAAAATATTAAATTTATTAGGGACAGAAGTTAAAACAGGAATAAAAAGTTTAATAAGTATTTTGGTAATAATAATAATACATAGTATTTTGAAATCAATAAGCGAAAGCTTAGAAAATGATAATATATCAAAACTTATATATTACGTTCAATACATAGCTATAGTAACAGTTATTATGAGTAATTTTTCAGACATAATAAATTTGGTAAAGGAAACAACATCAAACTTAGTTGGATTTATGAATACATTAATACCTGTTTTGATATCTTTAATGTTATATACAGGAAGCATAGCAACTACAAGTATATTAGAACCAATAATTTTATTCATGATAAATTTTATAGGAAATCTTATTCAAAATATATTAATACCTATAATATTAATAATTACATCAATAAGTATAATATCAAAAATATCTGATAAAGTACAAATAGAAAAAATATCAAAATTTTTAAAATCAAGTACAACATGGTTTTTGGGACTAATATTAACCGTATTTGTAGGGGTTGTCTCATTAGAAGGAACTTTATCAAGTACAGTTGATGGAATAACAGCAAAAACAGCAAAATCTATTGTGAGTTCAGCTGTACCAGTTGTTGGTAAAATTTTAGGAGATGTTGTGGACAGTGTTCTAGGTTGTGGAGTTATTCTGAAAAATGCAGTTGGATTTTTGGGTGTAATAATTATTATAGGAATTTGTATATTACCAATTTTAAAACTAGCAGTTCTAACCTTTTCATATAAACTTATATCAAGTGTAAGCGAAGTAATTGCAGATGCAAAAATTGTAAAACTATTAGATGAAGTGGCTGATATTTTTAAAATATTACTTGCAATTTTAGTATCAATTTCTTTTATGGTTATTATTGGGACAACTCTACTAATAAAAATGTCGAATACAGGTATGATGTTTAGATAAGGAGAAAATATGATTAATTTTTTAAGTTCTTGGGTGAAAAATTTAGCATTAGCCTTAATTATAGTTTCAATATTAGAGATGATTCTTCCTAATAATAAAACAAAGAAGTATGTAAAAATGATTATGGGATTATACATACTATTTAGTATAATATCACCATTTATAGAAAATAGTAATAAATTAAATATAAATAATATTGATTTTAATTCGTATATTGAAAAAGTGCAAACTACATCAAGCACAAGCGAAGAATTAGACCAAACGTCTATGGATAATAGGTTGAATCAAATATATAAAGAAGAACTTCAAAAAGATATTACACAAAAAGTTGAAGAAAAAGGATATAAAGTGGAAAATTGCAAGGTAGTAGCACATATATCGGATGAAGATAGTGGGATAGAAAAAATAACTTTAAAGATTAATGGAAAAACAGAAGAAAACGAAAAAAAGAAAGAAAAAACAAGTGAAATAGAAAATAAAATTGTTACAGAAATTCAAAAAATTCAAAAAGTAGATATAAACATTTCAAAAAAGGAAGATGAAGAAACAGAAGAATCTACGAATATAAATAAAACAGATATAAAAATAATAAAAGATTTTCTTATTAATGAATATGGGGTGAGTGAAAAATGTTTAAAGATAAGTTAAAAAAATTGATAATCAAAAATGATGATGAAAATCAAGGAGACAATAAGAAAAAAATTGAAAATTTAGTTTTTTTAGTAATAATTTTAATAATTACTATTGTAATAATAAACTATGTATGGAATGGAAATAAAAATTCAAACAAAACAATAACAAATTCAGCTGGAAAAAAACTAGCAACTACAGAAAGTAACACAAACAATAAAAGTGAAAGTAATGAGGTTAGTCTAGAAGAAAGGTTGGAAAATATTTTAAGCAACATCAATGGGGTAGGAAATGTAAAAGTTTTTATAAATTACTCTGAATCTAATGAAACAGTGGCGATGTATAATGAAAATTCAAAAAAAAGTGTGACAGAAGAAACAGATACGTCAGGGGGAATCAGAAAAGTAGAATCAACAGATTCGCAAAAAGAAATAGTATATCAGGAAAGTGATGGAAATAAGATTCCAATTATTCAAAAAACTATTGAACCAAAAATAGAAGGGGCAATTATTACCGCAAAAGGAGCTTCAGATATTAACATAAAAACCAGTATAATCCAAGCTGTGGAAGCTGCGACAGGACTTGCCACACATAAAATTCAAGTATTTGAAATGTCTCAATAATAATGAGAGAGGAGAATTATTTATGAAATTATTTAAAAAAAATCAAGTTGTAATTTATGTTATTGCATTAATGCTAGTTGTAGCAGGATATTTAAATTATACAGCAACTAATGATTTGAATAGTGCTGTTCAAACAAGTAGTAGTGAAGAGGAATTAACTAAAATGGCTAATATTGGAGATGCACAATTGGTAAGTAGTAATGTTGTTAGTGAAAAAAATTATATTGAAGAAAACACAACTAATAATACAAATAATTCAATAATTAATAACAATGAAGCATCTACTAATAACACTATATCTACAAGTAGTAGTGTTTCTGGTAATAATGAATATTTTTCGAGCTCAAAGTTAGAAAGAGATACTATGTATTCTCAAATGCTAGAAACATATGAAAAAGTTTTAAATAGTAATAATTCATTAGAAACACAAAAACAATCTGCTTCAGAAGAAATTACAAAGATAAACAATGTAAAAAATGGAATAATGATTTGTGAGAATTTAATTAAAACTAAGGGATTTAGAAATGTGGTTATTTTTGTTAATGGGGATAGTGTGAGTGTAATTGTTGAAGATGAACAATTAAGTCCAGAAGAAGTTGCACAGATTCAAAATATAATTTCTAGAGAATTAAGTGCTAAAGTAGAAAATATACATATTTCAAGTAAATAGTTATAAAATATTGGTATTAATTCTGTATAAAAAGTATTTAAAAGATAATACTATTGATACAAAATTAATTAAGAAAAGTAAAGAAAATGTGAAACAAAATTAGTAAAAAAATATAAAAATGTTTCACATTTGAAATAACCCTTAAGATTAAAATCTTAGGGGTTATTTTTGGCTTTAAACTTATATTAAATATGAATAAAAATGTCACAGAACTACATAGATTTATCATGTGATGAATTATGGAAAAATGAGAATTTTTCTCTACTCATCTTTAAATTTTCACGTATTTTTCTAATTATTTATCCAATTTTAATATTATCTTGCATAAATAATTCTTCTAAAAACTCAAAAATATTATATTAAAAAAGCAAAAACAGACTAATATGAAAAAAGCATAAATGTTTTTAAAAAAGTATTGCAAAAATAATAAAGGTTTAGTAAAATTTATACATAATATAATTTATATTTTTTGCAAATAAAGAACTTTGAGAAGTGAATAATTCCTAGGTATGTAATGTGAAATTATAATTAAAAGTATATTATTTGTAAAAATATAAATAATAGTATTTTATATATAATAATAAAGGGGGAAAGATTTAATGCAAAAAACAAATAACAAAAAAGTTATAACATTAGTAGCGTTAGTAATTACTATAATAATATTATTAATAGTGGCAGCTATATCAATACAAGCATTAACAGGAAGTAGATTATTCGGCAAATCACATATTACAAATGTAAATACATCAGAAACAAATCCAGTAGGAGCAATGCCAAAAGGAGCAACAGTAATAGAAGGAGATGCTAATAAAGGAATAGTAATAAAAGACAGTAATGATAATGAATGGGTATGGGTAGAAGTACCAAAGACCGAAACAGAAGGGAAAACAAAAGATAAAGATATAGAAGAAGCATTACAAAAATATGCAGGAGATTATAGAAAGAACTGGACAGATGATAAATGGTATGCAATAGATGGAGATAAATTGGTAACAGCAAGTACAGATAATTTAACAACAGAGCAAAAGGCATTAAAAAATGGATGTGGTTTAACATATGATGAATATAATACAGCAAAAAGTAAAATATTACAGAGTATAAAGACAAATGGAGGATTCTGGATATCAAGATATGAAGCAGGGATAGCTGGAACCAATACAGATGCAACAAGTGATGAGATACCAAATGTAAGATATTCACATAGGGATATAACAAAAGATTCACCAAAGGCGGTTAGCCAAGCAGACAGAATACCATATAATTATGTATATTGTAGTGAAGCACAAACATTAGCATCAGCAATGTCAACAGATTCAAATAAAACAAGTAGTTTATTGTTTGGAATCCAATGGGATTTAACATGTAAATTTATAGAAACGAAAACAAATCTTACAACAGCAGATATAAAAAAAGATAGTGCAAGTTGGGGAAATTACAGAAATAGTTCAATAACACTAACAAGAGGAAGATACAATGTATCTCCATCAAGTTCATCAAGTGTATGGAAAAAATTTGATGTAAATACAGATAATGTAACAGGTTCACAAACATCAGATAATATAAATTATAATCAATTATTAACGACAGGGGCATCAGAGCAAACAAATAAAATGAATATATATGATTTTGCAGGAAATGTGTGGGAATGGACATTAGAGAAACCTTCCGGCGCAAGTTATCCTTGTGCTCTTAGGGGAGGGAGCTTTGACAGAAATGGTTCTGACCTTCCAGCGTCTGGCTGCATCGACGAAGATAATACCTTCGGTTACTCCTACATTGGTTTCCGCTCCACACTTTATTAGTAGTAGGTCTGAATGCTAAAATCGTAAAATTAAATATATATCAAAAGTAGTTTTAGAATTCGTTTTTAGAAAGGATGAATTCTAACGAATGAAATACGTTAGAGGTAAAATTTATTATATTTCAAGAGTTATTATAAGTTCATATGGATATGTGTATTTATAATAACCTTAGAAAATTAGAAATTTTCACCTAAGCGATAGCGCCACCTAAGCAGTGGTGCTATTTTACTTTTAGGCAAAAATAATGTCACCAAATAAGAAAAAAGTGATGAGCCAGATAAAAACGAAAATGAAAGTAATATATCAATAGCACAGCAAATAGCAAACAATCCAAAGGCATATTATGGAAAAAAAGTAGAGAATTATAAAGTTAGTGATAGTGATACAAATATATATAGAATATTCTACGTGAGTACAGCAAATAATGAATTTGGAGACCCACAATATACAATATATTTAAAAGCTGACTGTTCTAAAAGCATTTCTTGTTCAACTACATATGATTCAGCAAATACAAAAGTAAGAACAATGAATCCACAATGGAATAAAGGAGAAACATCATCATCAAATACAAAAACAAGAGGAGATAATGAAAGCAATTGGAACACAAACGAAAAAGCAGCAGCGTATTTATGCTCTCCAGTAAATGACACAACATATTCAAATACAAAATTACCATGGAAAGAATATTATAATTCTGAAAAAGCAAAATATGTTATTGGTGGACCTAGTGTAGAAATGTATGTAAAGTCATATAATCAAGCATATGAGGGAATAACTGATATTAATACTTATATCTTAGGAGCAAAGTATAGAGCAACAAATAAACCAGGGTATATTTATACATTAAATGGAACACAATCACTAATATCAAAAGATGATTATTACACAGGAACTGATAGTTTAGATTATACAAAATATAATAGTATGTATTATGGAAATAATGGAAAGAAAACAGGAAATTGGTGGTTAGCTTCTCCATCAGCTAATAATTCTATACGTGTATGTTATGCTGGAGGAGAAAAAGCACATTTAAGTTTATATGATTATAATATAGAAGTTGGACTTTCTCCTCTAATAGCATTAAACTCAAGTTTTATTCCACAAATTGAAGAGTAAAATACATTAAACTTTATAAAAAAGCCTTGTGCTTTTTTTATTTTACCTATATAATAAATACAGCAAAGAGCAAGGAGGGAGAAAAAACAACATGAATTTTATAGAAACAATAAAAGAACGAGCAAGACAAGAAATAAAAACAATTGTACTTCCAGAAGCAGAAGATATAAGAACACTAAAAGCAACTGAAACAGCATTAAAGGAAAAATATGCAAATATAATTTTAGTAGGAAACAAAGAAAAAATATTAGAAATTGCCAAAAGTAACAATTTAAACATTGAAGGAGCAGAAATAATAGAACCACAAACATCTACAAACTACGAAAAATATGCAAATTTATTATATGAATTAAGAAAACATAAAGGGATGACACTAGAACAAGCAAAAAAAATATCATTAGACCCTGTGTATTTTGGTATGTTAATGGTAAAAGATGAAGAAACAAAAGCAGACGGACTAGTTTCAGGTGCTGTGCATTCAACAGCTGATACATTAAGACCAGCACTACAAATATTAAAAACAGCACCTGACACAAAATTAGTTTCAGCATTTTTTGTAATGGTAGTACCAGAATGTGAATATGGTTCAAATGGTACATTTATATTTGGAGATGCAGGTCTAAATGCAAACCCAAATCCAGAAGAATTGTCAGAAATAGCAATATCATCAAGTAAAAGCTTTAAGAAATTAGTTGGAGAAGAACCAAAGGTTGCAATGCTATCATATTCAACATACGGAAGTGCGAAATCTGAATTAACAGAAAAGGTTATTGAAGCAACAAAATTGTTAAAAGAAAAAGAACCAGAATTAAAATCAGACGGAGAATTACAACTAGATGCAGCAATAATACCAGAAGTAGCAAAATCAAAAGCACCAGGAAGTAATGTAGCAGGAGAGGCCAATGTATTAATATTTCCAAATTTAGATGCAGGAAATATAGGCTATAAATTAGTACAAAGATTAGCAAAAGCTGAAGCATATGGACCATTGTGTCAAGGAATTGCAAAACCAGTAAACGATTTATCAAGAGGATGTAGCTATCAAGATATTGCTGGAGTAATAGCAATTACAGCTGTTCAAGCTCAAAAATAAACCAATGGGGACGTTCTTAAATTGGTTGAAAAAGACAAAAAAAGGAGGAATTTTATGAAAATTTTAGTCTTAAACTCAGGAAGTTCATCACTTAAATATCAAGTAATTGATATGGAAACAGAAGAAATGCTTGTAAAAGGATATTTTGAAAGAATAGGTCAACAAAATTCTTTTTTAACTCATAAAGTGAATGGAATTAAACATAAATTTGAAAAACATGTAGAAAATCATGAACAAGCATTAGAATTTGTCTTTACAAGATTAACAAATGACCATTATGGAGTTTTAAAAAGTTTAGATGAATTGGGTGGAATAGGGCATAGAGTTGTTCAAGGTGGAGAAAAATATTCACAGCCAGTAATAATTACAGAAGAAGTTATAGAAGAAATAAAAAGATGTAGTGATTTAGCTCCATTACATAATCCGGCAGCAATTTTGGGGATAAATGCTTGTAAAAAAATAGCACCAAATATTCCAATGGTTGCAGTATTTGATACAGCATTTCATCAAACAATTCCAAAGGAAAGATATATTTACCCAATACCATATGAATATTATAAAAAATATGGAATTAGAAAATATGGAGCACACGGAACATCACATCAATATGTAGCATATAGAGTTGCTGAGATATTAGGAAAAGATATTAAAGATTTAAAAATAGTAAATTGCCATTTAGGTCAAGGTGCAAGTGTATGTGCAATTCAAAATGGTAAATCTGTAGAAACAAGTATGGGACTTACACCACTAGGTGGGATACCAATGGGAACAAGAAGCGGAGATTTGGACCCATCAGTAGTAACATACATAATGAAAAAAGAAAATCTAACACCGCAAGAAATAGAAGATATATTAAACAAAAAATCAGGAGTTTATGGAGCGTCTAGAGGAGTATCAGTAGATTTTAGAGACATAGAAAACGAAGCATTAGCAGGAGGAACACATGCTCAATTAGCTTTGGATATATATCATTATTTAACAGCATCGTATGTTGCAAAATGTGCAGTAGCTATGGGAGGAATTGATGTACTTACATTTACTGCAGGTGTTGGAGAAAAAGGACCAATATCAAGAAAAGCTATATGCGACCAACTTGCATTCTTTGGAGTAAAAATAGATGATGAAAAAAATAAAATAAGAGGCGAAGAAGTTGAAATTTCAGCTGAAGACTCAAATGTAAAAATCTATGTTATTCCAACAAATGAGGAGTTAATGATTGCAAGAGAAACTAAGAATTTAGTCAAATAAATGAGGGATTAAGGGGCCACCACACAAAATCCCTCTTAAAATAAAAAGAAATATAATATATAAATAAAAAAAGAGGGATTTTGTGTGGTGGCCCCTTAATCCCTTTTATAGAAGGAGAATAGAAAATGAAAATATTAGTATTAAATTGTGGTAGTTCATCACTAAAGTATCAATTAATAAACATGGATACAGAAGAAGTAATGGCTTCTGGAAAATATGAAAGAATAGGAGAAGCAGAAGCATTTATAACACACAAAGTAAATGGACAAAAAATAGAAATAAAAAATCCAGCATATAATCACTCAGAAGCAATTGATTTTACATTAAAACAATTTACAAATCCAGAATATAAAGTAATAGATAGTTTAGACGAAATAAATGCAATTGGACACAGATTAGTTCATGGTGGAGAAAAAATTGCGGAATCTGTTGTAATCGACGACAATGTTGTAAAAGTATTAGAAGAATATACAGACTTAGCACCTTTACACAACCCTGCTTGTATATTAGGAATAAAGGCATGTCAAGAAGTTATGCCTGGAAAACCAATGGTAGGTGTATTTGATACAGCATTCCATCAAACAATGCCAAAGGATAAATTTATTTATCCAATACCATATGAATATTATAAAAAATATGGAGTAAGAAAATATGGATTCCATGGAACATCACATATGTTTGTATCACAAAGACTTGCTGAAATTGAAAACAAATCATTAGAAGGTACAAAAATTGTAACATGTCACTTAGGACAAGGCTCAAGTATATGTGCTATAAAAGACGGAAAATCTGTAGATACAAGTATGGGATTAACACCACTTGGTGGACTTCCAATGGTTACAAGAAGTGGAGATTTAGACCCATCAGTTGTAACATATATAATGAAAAAAGAAAACTTAACACCTGCACAAATGGAAGATTTATTAAATAAAAAATCAGGACTTTCTGGTATGTCAGGATTAGTTCCAGACTTTAGAGAAATTGAAATCGCTTCAAATGAAGGACAACCAGATGCTAAAATGGCAGTTGAAAACTTCAATTACACAATTGCAAGTTATGTTGCAAAATATGCAGTTGCAATGAATGGTGTTGATTACATTATATTTACAGGTGGAATTGGTGAAAATCAAATTAATATCCGTAAAGGAATATGTGAAAAATTAGAGTTTATGGGTGTTAAATTAGATGTTGACGCTAATAATATGAGAGGTGAAGAGAAAGTTATTTCTACACCAGATTCTAAAATTAAAGTTTATGTAATTCCTACAAATGAGGAATTAATGATAGCAAAAGAAACTTTGAGATTAACAAAATAAATCGTTATAATAAATTTATTAAAAGAAGGTAAATATAAGAAATTTAATTATATTCACCTTTTTTTATAATAGAAAAAATCTATAAATATCATATAACATGTTTAAAGACAAATATATGGCTAAACTGAAACTAATCAAAAGAAAAAAATGTCGAAAATTAAATTTTACTATTGAAAAAAATAAACGTTATTGTTATAATGAGATTAACACTGTTGTACTTAGAGAAATTTAAGTAAACAAATATCAAATTTCAAAAGGAGCAGTTGTTGGATTTTAAAAAGAAGGAGGAAACAAAATATGAAAAGCGATAAAGATTGGTTAGTAACATTGTTATTAAGTTTATTTTTAGGAACATTAGGTGTACATAGATTCTATGTAGGTAAAATAGGAACAGGAATTTTACAATTAATAACATTAGGTGGATGTGGTATATGGACATTGATAGACCTTATAATGATAATAACAGGAAACTTTAAGGATAAAGATGGTAATGTCATCGAAAACTAAAATTTTTATATTTTTAGGATTTAATTTAATATTAATAATTTTACTGTATAACATTTCAATTGATTCGGAAATATTACAAAATATCTGTTTAATAAAATTTCTAACAGGAAAAAAATGTTGGAATTGTGGTATGACAAGAGCGTTTTTATCAATATTACATTTTGATATCTATTCAGCTTATCAATATAATCACAATGTACTAGTAGTTTTTCCATTAACAATTGTAATGTATTTATATAGTTGGTACAAATATATTTTTAAGGAGAAATAAAAATGAGTGAAAAAGCAAAAGCTATATTAGCATATATTTTTGGATGGTTAGGTGGACTCATTGTTTTATATGCTGTTAAAGATAATGAAAAAAATACAAAATTTCATGCTGCACAAGCAATAGTAATAGGTTTGGGATATACTATTTTAGTTACAATTTATAGATTTATTCCAATCACAATTCCATTCTTTAGTACAGCAGTATGGATAATTTATATTATATGTATTATTATGGGAATTGCAAAAGCAAACAAAGAAGAAGATCCAGAAATACCTGTAATAGGAAATATTGCAAAATCTATTTTTGGTAAAAAAATAGAAGAATAATAATTAAAAAACTTTAAGGCTAATAAAATAATTTATAAAAAAAGGTAGATATAAAAATTCTCATTATATCTACCTTTTTTATTAATTCTGTAAAAATTTAAATTAAAAATTGAAACTTTTTACTAAAAATAAAAACTCTATAAGTGATTATTTAAGATGGGATAATCAATGGTCAAAATATTATTCAGTAGAATGATATGAAAAAGTATTGATAAATAATTCAAAAAAGTGTAAAATGAGACAAGAGGGACAGTCCTTTTTTGTCTCATAATTTTGTCAAAATGTGTCGAAAATACATGTAATGATAAACAAGCAAAACAAGTGAAAGGTAAAAAACATGGGAAATAAAGTAGATATATTACTAACAACATACAATACAAAAATCGAATATTTAAAAATCCAATTAGACAGCATATTAAATCAAACATATAAAAATTTTACACTAATAATATCAGATGACTGTTCTTCAAACAAAGAAGTCATAGATGTATTAAAAGAATATGAACAAAAAGATAATAGAATACAATTATACATTCAACCACAAAATTTAGGATACACAAAAAATTTTGAATTTGTGTTAACAAAATCAACAGCTAACTACATAGCATTTAGTGACCATGATGATATATGGTATCCAAATAAAATAGAAGAAAGCCTAAAAATATTAAAAGAAAAAAAAGTTGATTTAGTTTATTGTGATGCAAAACAAATTGATGAAAATGGAAAAGTGTTACATGGAAGTTATTTAAGATATAAAAATATGCCTATATTAAATGAAAAATACAATAAAGAGATATTACCATTTTCAAGACATATAGCAATTGGATGTAGTCAATTATTTACAAAACAAGTAAAAGATTTAATGATACCATTTACAGAAAATACAATGGCGCATGATTGGCATTCACTTTATATTGCAAGTAAATTGAAAGGAATTTATTGCATAGACAAGCCATTGTTTGAATATAGGCTTCATGGAAACAACGCCTTTGGTGGTAGAAGCTTTAAACAAAATGTGAAAATATGGAAAGAAAGAAATGGAAATAGCTATAAATCTTATTTAAAATACAGGCATAGAGCCATTACAGAAACATATTTAGCCGGAGTATTAATGTGTGAAGATTATAATTCTAAACTTCCAAAAAATGAAAAACAAGAAAAAACTGAGAAAAAAATAATTAAATATTTTGAAAATTCTCAAAAATCAAAAATTTTATATTTTCCAATTCATAAATATTTTAAATATTTATATTTTAAAGGAATGAAAAAAAGAAAGTATAAGGAAATTATGATTTTACACTTTCCATTGCTAAGCTACATAGTTTTTTCAATTATATAAAACATTTATACAATTTGAAACTTTTTTTAGTTTTAATTGTATCTATATATATAAAAGGAGGAAAACAAATGAAAATTTTAAAAAATGAAATAGTATTAAAAATCTTTTGTACATGTACATTATTAATTGCATTAATATTAGGATGTATGGGAAATCAATATGCAACTGAAACTGAAAAAAATACTCGACAAATAACAAAGCCAAGTGTAATGTATAACACACATATACAAAATGAAGGATGGGAAAAAGATTTTTCTAAAAAAGATGGTGAGATGTCAGGAACATCTGGAAAATCTTTAAGACTTGAAGCTATAAAAATAAAATTAGATAATCTAAAAGATGTTTCAATTAAATATAAAACACATGTCCAAAATATAGGTTGGCAAGACTGGAAATCTGATGGACAAATGTCAGGAACATCTGGAATGTCATATCGTTTAGAAGGAATAAGAATAAAACTAGAAAACACAGAAAGATATAGTGTTATGTACAGAGTCCATGTTCAAAACATTGGATGGCAAGACTGGAAATATGATGGAGAAATGGCAGGAACAGAAGGACAATCTTTAAGATTAGAAGGAATTGAAATAAAAATCATTGATAAAGTAGAAAAAGGAAAAATAAATATAGATACTTTTATTTCAGATACATATTACGAAGAAAAAGAACTAAAAATAGATGGATGGAAGATGGCAAATATTGAAGAAACAAAAATAAAAGCAACAGTAGATAACAACGAAATCAAAGAAATAAATTACATCCAAAGACAAGATGTAATAAATTCAATAGAAGGATATGGAACTATAAAAGAAAACCCAAATCCAGGATTTAATTTTTATATAAAATTAAATGATTTAAAAGAAGGAAAACATACATTAAAAGTCTCTATAGTAAATAAAAGCGGAAAAGAAATACAAACATACACAAAAAAATTTACAATAGATAGAAATATTCAATTAAAATATTGTACACATGTTCAAAGTATAGGATGGCAAGGTTGGAGAACTGGGCCTAATATGTCAGGAACATCTGGACAAGGATTAAGATTAGAAGCAATACAAATAAAAGCATTTAACTTACCTGAAGGAGTTACATTAAAATATCAAACACATATCCAAAATGAAGGATGGCAAAATTGGAAAAATAACGGAGAAATGTCAGGAACATCAGGAAAAGGATTAAGACTTGAAGGTATAAAAATAAAATTAGAAGGTACATCAGATTATTCTGTAATGTATAGAACACATGTCCAAAGCATAGGATGGCAAGATTGGTGCTATGATGGAGAAACATCAGGAACATTTGGGGAAGAATTAAGATTAGAAGCAATTGAAATTAAAATAGTGCCAAAAATAAAAGATACAAAAACAAGAATTAATATTGACAATCCAACAGAGCAAATTGAAAAAACAAATCAAACAATAAAAGGTTGGGTAATGACAACAGAAAAAGATACAAAAGTAAAAGTATTAATAGATGAAAAAGAAATAAATGAAAAAAACATAAAGAGAACGGAAAGAAAAGATGTAATAAATGCAATAAAGGGTTATGGTGATGAAGATACCTCTAATAAAAATCCAGGATTTGAAGCTAATATTGACTTTTCAAAATATTCTTTAGGAAAACATGAGATAAAAGTACAAGTACTAAGCCAAAACAATGTAATAAGTGAAACTACTAAAGATTTTACAATAAAAAATAAAATTGAATATAGTGAAGGAATATATGGAGTAACAGGACTAAAAGCAATAGGTGATAATAGAGGAAATAGTCTAAAATATTATAAATATGGAAGTGGACCAAATGTATTTTTTGCAACATTTGCAATACATGGGTTTGAAGATATCTGGTCAAAAGACGGACAAGAATTAGTAACAATTGCTAATAATTTTTATCAACAATTAATAAATAATAAAGATTATGATTTAGCTGAAAAATGGACAATATATATATTTCCAGGAATAAATTTAGATGGATTGAATTATGGTTATACAAATTATGGACCAGGAAGAACAACTTTATTTAGTCAGGCACCTAATAATAGAGGAATAGATTTAAATAGATGTTGGCAAATAGGAAGTGACTATACAAGATATACAGATAGCAGAAATTACAATGGAACATCTGGATTTCAAGCATATGAGGCACAATATTTAAGAGATTTCTTGTTAAAAAACAAATCACAAAGCGGTCAAACTATATTAGTAGACTTACATGGATGGACAACGCAAGTAATAGGAGATAGTAAAATATGTTCATATTATTCAAAACAATTTCCTGAAAATGATAAATCAGCAGTAGGAAGATATGGAACTGGATACTTAATAAATTGGGCAAGAAGTTCATTAGGTTCAACATCAAAAGCAGCAAAATCAGCATTAATAGAATTACCAAGTGCAGGAATTAATGGACATCAATCTGTTATAGAACATAATTATTCTAATAGATATATACAAGCAACATTAGATATGTTAAAAAATATTTAAAAGGATTCAAATATGAAAAAAAGAAAATTAATAGTTATAAGTGCATTAATAATTGCATTAATTATACTAAGTTTTGTATTTTATATAATAATGTCAAAGAAAAACAACAGTACAAACAATAATGATGAGTTTGAATATACACAACTAGATAAAAATGAAATTCAATATCAAGAAAATACAACAATAGAGGATTTAAAAAAACAAACAAGTATAACTCGGAAACAATGATATATATGAAATACAAAAAGAATATGATGGAAGAAAAGTTTTGACTGTAAAAGCAAATGTGAAATATAAAGTAGCCCTTGCTGGAATGATAAAAAAAACACTACCTTCATTTGAAGAATTAGATAAAATTCTAGAACAAAAATCACCTAAATATAGAGGAATATGGATTGAGCAAAATAGCAGAGATAAATTATTAAAATTATTTAACAGCAGTGAGAAAATTAATTCAAAATATTCAATTAATAACGAAGGATATTTAGAAATTGTAGAGAAAAATTTTCAAACTAATTATGACAAAAAAATAGAAAACGCTATAAATGGTGAAAAACAGTATATATTAGATATATCCAGTGTTTGTTATATTGTCGATGATGTTACAGGTGAGATATTGGATTATAATTTTGAAAATATGGATAAATATCAGACATATGAATATTTTAAGGATGGTGATAAAAATATTATCTTTATTAATCAAAATACTGATAATCAATTAGCAAGTTCTGAAATTATCGATAGTATCATAGAAATATTTTAAAAGAGTTCATTTTTGAACTCTTTTTTGTTGACAAAAAGCCAATTTAAATATAGAATATAAAAGAAAAAAATAAGCTTGAAAAATGTCTATTTTTAGACATAAATATAAAATTATAAAACAAGAAAATTTTGAAATAAGGAGACAAAGATGGAATTTATAAAAACATTATGGAAAAATAGGAAAATAGCATGGAAATTAGGAAAGAGCGATTTTAAAAATAGATTTGCAAGTACAAGTTTAGGAAGTGTATGGGGGTTCTTACAACCATTTGTATTTATGATTATGTATGTAATAGTATTTCAATTCATATTTGGAATGGAAGGAGATAATGGCTCACCATATGTAGTATGGTTTTTACCAGGAATGTCAATATGGCAAGTTATAAATGATAGCATAATGAGTTCAAGCATGTCAATAAGAAGTTACAGTTATTTAGTAAAAAAAGTAGTATTCCCAATAGATATAATTCCAGTAATAAGTATTATAGGAAGTAGTTTTGTATCAATATTTTTATTAGCAGTAGCAACAGTAATATGCATAGTATTTGGATACATGCCAAACATATTATCAGTTTTATATGTTATTATAGCACTATATGCATTTATATTAGCATTTACAAGATTCACATCAGCACTTACAACACTTGTTCCAGACTTTTCTAATTTACTTGGAATATTAATGCAACTATTTTTCTGGGCAACACCAGTTGTATGGAGTCTAACAAGACTTGCAGGACATCAAAAAATATTAGAAATAATACAATGCATGCCATTTGCATATTTAGTAACAGCATTTAGAGAAGCATTTATGGGTGGAAATATAATTACTGCACACAATGGAATGTATACAATAATATTTTGGATAATTACAATAATAATGTTTATATGGGGAAATCATATATTTAACAAAAACAAAAAAGATTTTGCAGATGTACTATAGAAAGGAAACAGAAAAATGCAAGAAACAATAGATGTACTATTAGCAACATATAATGGAGAAAAATACATCAAAGAACAAATAGACAGCATATTAAACCAAACATATGAAAATATTAGATTAATAATATCAGATGATTGCTCAAAAGATAAAACACAAGAAATCTTAAAAGAATATGAGAAAAAAGATAATAGGATAGAATTGTATATACAAGAAAAAAATTTAGGTGTAGTAAAAAATATAGAATTTTTATTAAAGCAAGTAAAAAATAAATATTATATGTTATCAGACCAAGATGATATATGGCTCCCAGAAAAAATAGAAAAATCATTAGAAACATTATTAGAAAATAATGCTGATTTAGTCTTTGGAGATTTAGAAGTTGTTAATCAAGACTTAAAAACAATGTATCCATCATTTGGAGATTTCATGTTATTAAATAAAAAAATACATAAATACATAAACAGTAATATGTTAAATTATATATACAACTGTGTAACAGGATGCACAATACTTGCCAAAAAGGAAACAATACAAAAAATATTGCCATTACCTAAAAAATCCAAATATTTAATCCATGATCATTGGATTGGATTAATGACAAGTATATATGGAAAAGTTGTATATATGCCAGAAAAATATATAAAATATAGGCAACATGGAAACAATCAAGTAGGTACAGACAAAATATCACATGGATTTAAAAAATTAGATCAAGTAAGAGAATTATTTATAAATGTAAAATTAGGTGTATTTGGTACTTATGTAGAAAATAACGATAGATTTCCAGAAGATATGCAAAAACTAAATACAGAAATATATGAATATTTTAAAATGATACAAAACAAGAAAAACATCAATTTTAGAAAATGGAAAACTTTTCATAAATTATATAAAACAGAAAGTTTTAGTTATTATATATTGAACTTTATAATAATGAATATACCAATGCTTGGAAGACCATTATTCAATATTAGATATGCAATACTAAAACTTTTAGGAAAAAGATAAAAAGAGGTTAAATAATGGACAAAGAAAATCTAAATAACGAATGTGTAATTGAAATAAAAAATTTAAAAAAAGATTATAAAATGTATAAAACAAAAAAGGCAAGACTATTAGAAGCGGTCTTACCTTTCTATGAAAATCATAGTACATTTAGTGCTATAAATAATCTTGATTTGGAGATTCATAAAGGAGAAGTCCTAGGAATACTAGGAAAAAATGGAGCAGGAAAATCAACATTACTAAAAATGATAACAGGTGTTGTAACTCCAACTTCTGGAACAATAAAAGTAAATGGAAAAATAAGTTCATTATTGGAATTAGGAGCAGCATTTAATCAAGAGCTAACAGGAGAAGAAAATATATATCAACATGGACAAGTTATGGGACTAACAAGAGAAGAAATAGAAGCAACAAAACAAGATATAATAGATTTTGCTGATATAGGAGACCATCTATATCAACCAGTAAAAACATATTCTTCCGGAATGTTTGCAAGACTAGCATTTGCTTGTGCAATAAATGTAAATCCCGATATTCTAATAGTTGACGAGGTTTTATCAGTTGGAGATATAGCATTTCAATTAAAATGTTTTAAAAAATTCGAACAATTTAAAGAAAAAGGAAAAACAATTCTTTTTGTTACGCACAATGTAACTGATGTAATAAGAAATTGTAATAGGGCAATAATTATAAATGAAGGCAAAAAAATATATGATGGTACAGTTAAAGATGGTGTGGAAAAATATAAAAAGATAATTGTTAAACAAGATAAAGACAAAGAACAAATAGATGAAAAAGAAAAAATAGAAAATGAACAAAATAAAAATTTTGGGTTAAACAAAGGAAATATAATAAAAAGCACATGGAAAGAAAACTATGCAGTAAATCCTAATATTATAGAATATGGAAATGGAAAGGCAGATTTAATAGATTTCGGAATTTTTGATTTAAACGGAAACATTTTAACATCTATTCCAAATGATAAAGAAATTGTATTAAAATCAAAAGTTGTATTTAATGAAAAAGTCGTAGACCCAATTTTTACAATGACAGTAAAAGACTTTAAAGGATTAGACATGATGGGAACAAATACGTTAATAGAAAAAATATTAACAGGAACATATGAAAAAGGAGATACAGCGATTGCTGAATTTAGACAAAAAATTAGTCTATCTCCAAATAAATACACATTATCATTTAG
The DNA here is from genome assembly GCA_934168305.1 of uncultured Clostridia bacterium. GTDB lineage: Bacteria > Bacillota > Clostridia > TANB77 > CAG-508 > CAG-269. Next base: position 48,359 of record CAKPNF010000002.1, read on the forward strand.
TTGTACGCATTTTGATGGAAATGGGGAACTAGAAGTATTAAGCAGAAAATATGATGCACTATTAGTTGAAATAACATCAAACAAAGACAGTGTTGGATTATATAGATTAGATTCTAAAATAAATGTTACAAAAATAGAGGGAGCTAAAGAAAATGAAAAAAAATAAAATTCTAAGAATAATTACAACATTAATTTTGATTGTTGTAATTATATCCACTCTATTATACATAAAAAGAAGAAACAATTATATATATATAACACAATTTTCACCAACAACATCAAGACAAATGATGGGTTATGCAATTAAAACCAAAAATGGAAAAATAGTTATAATAGATGGTGGAACACGAGAAGATGCAAATCAACTTGAAAATTATATTATAAATAATGGTGGAGAAGTAGAAGCATGGTTCATTACACATCCTCATGTTGATCATGCGGGTGCATTTGAAGTAATTTCACAAAATGATGAAATAAAAATTAATAATATATATATGTCAATAACTAATAAAGAATGGTATATAGAAAATGAGCCAAAAAGAAAAGAAGACATAGATGATTTCTTTGAAGTTGTAGAAGAAGAAAAAATAACAAATAAGATTATAGAGCCACAAATAAATGACGTAATTAAAATTGATAATATAAGTGCAAAAATCTTAGGAATAAAAAACACAGAAATAACAAATAATGCAATAAATAATTCTAGTATGGTAATACAAATAAAAATAAATCAAAAGAAAATATTGTTTTTAGGAGACACAGGAACAGAAAGTAGTACAAAATTAATAAAAGAACAAGCAAAGAACTTAAAATCTGATATTGTCCAAGTAGCACATCATGGTCAAAATGGAGCAACAGAAGAACTATACAAAATAGTAAAACCTAAAATATGTTTATGGCCAACAACAGATTGGTTGTGGGAAAATAGTGTTGATGGAGTAGAGGGGACAGGACCTTGGAAAACTACAGAGACAAGAAAATGGATGGAAAATTTAAAAGTAAAACAAAATTATTTGGCCCAAAATGGAATACAATATATTAAAATTTTTTAGTATATTAAATAAAAATAGTGAAAGGTAAAATTATGGAAGATATAGAAATTAAGATGGAAGATATATCGACTGCTAAGAAAAATATAATTAGTTGGTATCCATTTGAAAAAGAAAAATCATTATTAGAAATAAATTCAAATTCAAAACAAATTACAGAAGAATTACAGAAAAAAGTTAAAAATGTAATTTCAATAAATACAGAAGAAATAGAAAATGTAACTGAAACATTTGATTATATTACAATAATTGGACTAGAAAATATAAACAATAATTTACAAAAACTATTTGAAAAAATAAAAACAATATTAAAGCCAAACGGAAAACTTTTAATTGCAATGAACAACAAATATTCTGTAAAAAATTTATCAACTCAAAACGGAATAAATAAAATTTTGAAAAATGAAAATAAAGAATATAAATTAGACGATGTAATAAAAAATTTGAACGATTCTGGATTTAATAATAGCAAAATTTATTATCCATTAACAGACTATAAATTTACAAATGTTATATTTACAGATGAGCATAAAATATCAAAAAGTGAACTATCAAGAAATATTGTTTATAATAGTGAAGAAAGTATAAAATTCTTTGAAGAAAATGATATGATAGATAAGCTAATTGAAGATAATATAGAACTTAAGCAATTTTTAAATTCATTTTTTATAGAAGCATTTAATGGTGACTATGTAGATAATGAAATTAGGTTAGTAACATTTTCAAATATGAGAAAAAATAAATATAAAATTAAAACAATAGTAAAAAAAGATTATGTTTATAAATACCCAGATAGTGATGAAAGCAAAAAACATATTGAGAATATAAAGAAAAACATTGATATAATGCTAAAATCAAAATTAAAAACAATAGATAGCTATGACGAAGAAAAAATAATAAGCAAATACGTTGAATATGACACTTTTGACAAAGTCATAATTCAAACAGTAAAAAGAGATAAAAATAAAGCATTAGAACTAATAAAAAAATTTAAAGAGAATTTATTAGAAAATTTAGAAGAGGGTCAAAAAAACAAAAATGTATTTGATAAATATTCTATCAAGTATGATACAGAAATAATAGACAACATGAAATTTACCAAATATGGATTATGGGACTTAATATTTCAAAATTGCTTTTATATAGATGAAAATTTCTATTTTTATGATCAAGAATGGATAGAAGAAAATGTTCCAATAGAATTTATATTATATAGAGCAATCAAATATATTCCAAATATAAAAGAATATATTTCAACAGATGAACTATATGGAATTTTAGATATAAATGAGGAAAAAGTAAAAATATTTGAAGAATTAGATGACAAAATTCAAGAAGAAAAAAGAAATGATAAAGTTTGGCAAATGCAAAAGAATGGAAAGACAACCGAAGAATTAAGAATACAAAAGTTAACTGACAACCACACAATAAATTTATTAAACATTGAAATCGAAAAAAAGAAAAAAGATATTGAAGAATTAAAAAGAACATGTGAAAATGCACAAAATGAAGTTAATATTATATATCAATCAAAATCTTGGAAAATAGCAGAAAAATTTAGAAAGATAAGAAAAATTTTTAAATAGAGAAAGGAATTGATTTTCGAATGTCGCAAAAAAAGAGAATTAGAGATAGACTATTTCCTGAAGGAGGAAAAACTAGAAGTTACTTAAGAACAGCAAATAGATTTGTAAAAAGTATATTTAGTATAAAATATTTAAAAGAACAAAAAAATAAGATTAAAGAAAAAGGGTGGAGAGTCACATGGATTGAAATGAAAAGATATATGGTTATGGGAACTGCTGCAGAACCAGAAAATCTATATCAAATGTGGATAGAAAACAATGAACCAACCAAGGAAGAAATTGAAGAACAAAGAAATAAAAAATTTAAATTGAATCCAAAAATAAGTATAATAATTCCAATGTATAACACTCCACTAAATTTCTTTAAAGAATTAGTTGATAGTTTAATAGACCAAACTTATACAAATTGGGAGTTATGTTTGGCAGATGGAAGCCCTGAAAAAAATCAAAAATTAGAAAAAATATACAAAAAAGATGAAAGAATAAAGTATAAATTTATAGGAGAAAACAAGGGAATTGCTGGAAACACAAACGAAGCCTTATCTCTAGTTACAGGTGATTTTGTCGCATTATTAGACCATGATGATTTATTACCAATATTTTCTTTATATGAAATAGTAAAATGTATAAACGAAAACCCTGATGTCGAATTTATATACACAGATGAAGACAAGTTTGAAAAAATAGGTGGAAAAAGGTACGACCCATATTTTAAATCAGACTTTGCACCAGACACACTAAGAGCAAACAACTTTATCTGCCATTTTAGTGTATTTAAAAAAGAATTAATAAACAAGTTAGGTGGATTTAGAAATGAATATGATGGAGCTCAAGATTATGACATTTTACTTAGAATGAGTGAAGAGACTAATAATATTATACACATTCCAAAGATTTTGTATCATTGGAGAGTACATAGTTTATCTACTGCAAAATCAGGTGGAACAGCAAAACCATATGCATATGAAGCAGGAATAAAAGCGATTCAAGACCACATTGATAGAATTGGATTAAAAGGTACAGTAGAATCTGGAAATACATTGGGAACATACAAAGTAAATTATGAAATACAAGGTAATCCAAAGGTTTCAATAGTAATTCCTAACAAAGATTACATAAAGACATTAAAAGTATGTTTAAATTCCATAAAAAAACTTACAACATATGAAAATTATGAAATTATAATAGTTGAAAATAATAGTGAAGAAAAAGAAACATTTGAATATTACAAAAAAATAGATGGCAAAGATAAGATAAAAGTAGTATATTTCCCAGAAAAAGAATTTAACTATTCAAAAATAATAAATTTTGGAGTTAAAAATTCAACAGGAGAATATATAGTTCAACTTAATAATGATACAGAACTATTAACGCCAAATTGGTTGCAAGAAATGCTTGGATTTGCACAAAGAGATGATGTAGGAGCAGTGGGAGCAGAATTGTTTTATCCAGATAATACAATTCAACACGCCGGAATCATAATAGGAATTGGAGGAGTTGCTGGACATGTATTTAAAAATTTACCAAAAGGAATACATGGATACTTTTCAAAAGACGCAATGATACAAAACTTAAGTGCTGTAACGGCAGCATGTATAATGACACCAAAATCAGTTTATGACGAAGTTGGATATATGGATGAAAAATTCAAAGTAGCATTTAATGATGTTGATTTTTGTTTAAAAATTAGACAGACAGGAAAGCTAATTGTATATAATCCATATGTACAATTTACACATTATGAATCAAAAAGTAGAGGATTTGAAGATACTCCTGAAAAGAAAAAAAGATTTCAATCAGAAATAGATAGATTCCATGATAAATGGCAATCAGTTTTAGAAAAAGGAGACCCATATTATAACAAAAATTTAAGATTAGATAATGACCAATGTGCTATAAGAACAGAAAAAGTAAAATAAGAGAGGAAAAGGAAAAAACAAAATGAAGCAAAAAATATTTAATACTTTAAAAAATTATGGTTTAGTAATCTTTGTTATTATTGTATCAATAATAAAAATTATAAGTATACTTAATATTCCTATATATGCAATTGCACCATCATCAATAGATGATAGATTAATGATTAATATAGGAAATTCACTATTATCAAAAAAATGGCTAGGAACTTATGACCAATTTACTTTAGTAAAAGGAATGATGTTCCCACTATTTTTAGCAATTAGTCATTACATAGGGATACCTTATACAGTAGCAACAATATGTTTATATATCATATCAAGTATTATATTTATACATATGTTAAAAAATATAATTAAAAATAAATATTTATTAGGATTTATATTTTTAGTATTAGTATTTAATCCTGTTACAACATCAATAAACACACTTTCAAGGGTGTATAGAAATTGTCTAACACCTTCACAAGTATTGTTAATCATTGGATGTTGTATGCAAGTTTACTTCAAAATAAATGAGAAAACAAAAACAAAATATTTATGGGCTATACTTGGTGGAATTAGTTTAGCAAGTTTTTATAACACAAGAGAAGACTCTGTTTGGATAATACCATTTATTATGTTTTTCATAATAATTACAATAATCAAAATATTGATAAATAAAGAAGAAACAAAGAATAAATTGACAAATGTGATATGTGTTTTTATACCATGTATAATTTTAATTGCTACAAATACAATAATATCTACATTAAACTATAAATATTATGGCATTTATACAACAAATGAATTAAATGATAGTGCATTTACAAGAGCAATGAAAAATATATATGCAGTAAAAAATCCTGATAATATAGAATATGTATCTGTTTCAAGAAAAAAATTAGAAGAAATATATAAAGTTTCACCAACAATGAATCAATTAAAGGACAATTTAGATAATGCAATAGAAATATATATGGTGGCAGACAGACACCCAAGCGATAATGAAGTAGAAGATGGATGGTTTTTCTGGTGTTTAAGACATGCAGTTTCAACTGCTGGATATTATGATACAGCACAACATGCAGAAGAAATTTACAACAAAATTTCAGATGAAATAGAACAAGCATTTAAAGAAGGAAATTTGGAAAAACAAAATGTTATGCCATCAGCATTGATGTCTCCATGGAGAGAAGGACATTTTGAAAAATTATACAATGCTTTTGCAAAAATATTATATTTTGTACCATCATATACAGATGTAACAACAGAAGCTCTAGAAAGTATAGGAGATGGTAGTGATGGAATTGCACTTTTTGAAGAATTAACTAATAATAAAGCAATTTATCCTAATGATTCATATAAAACAATATATGAGTTAAATGTATCATCTTATATAAAAAGATTAAACCTTATTACTAAAGTATATCAAAAAACCGGAATACCAGTTGCAATTATGGGTGTAGTATTATATGCATTAATTATAATAAAAGCTATATTAGGAATTAGAAAAAAAGAATATAAATACTTACAAATATTTTTAGTTTTAAGTGGAATTTTAGGAAGTTTTATAGTTTTAGCAGTAGGTGTTTCATATAACGAAATAGCATCATGTCCATCAATAAATTATATGTATTTATCAGGTGCATACCCACTTACAATAAGCTTTTGGACTATAGGTGTAAGTGCATTTATTGAAGAGATAATATCAAAAATAAAATCAAATAAGATAAAGGGGACAATAAGTGATGGAACAAAAAAATAAAATAATAAATAAATTTTCTATAAAAATTTGTACGGCTATCTTATATGTAATTGCAATATTGTATTTTGAAATAGCGTATTGCAATTCTGTAGCTGTAAGTAATTTCATAAATGGAGAATCAATACATTATAATGTTTCATTTTGTAGAATTGTAATGTATACATTATTTGCAATAATTTTTGCAGTATTATCATTTTCAAAAAGAGATTTTTGGAAAGAAATTGAAGATACCAATAAAAATAAATTTAAGAGAATTTTAATATACTTATGCTTAATATGTGAAATTATAACAATTATTGTAGCAACATTAGTAATAATAAAAAAACCACAATTATCAAGAGGAATTAGTATAGGTATTATAACAACATTAATGATATCAATATTTATTATAAATGTTTCAAAGAATATTGCAAAAAATGTTATTGTTATAACATTTTCATTAGGAATAGTATATTCAATAACAACAAGCTTTAATCATGCAATTGATGAAAAAAAGCATTTTATGACAGCATTTAATATTTCGTTTTTAAATTTTGATTATGAGAAAAATCCAATAACAGACAAAAAAGTAGAAGAATTACCACAACTTAGTAAATTTACAACAATAGATAAATTTCTAGAAGGAAAATATGTACCTGAAATAACAAGTGAAGTAAATATGGAAGATACACCATCAACACCAACGAATTATAAAGCTATATTATATATATTTCCAGCAATAGGAATTACAATTGCAAGAGTTTTAGGTGGAAGTATAATTGATATATATATTATGGGAAGAATATTTAATTTAATACTATATGCAATTTTGATTTATATAGCAATAAAAATAATTCCATATAAAAAGAATATATTATTTGTCTTAGCAATGATGCCGTATATGTTATTATTAGCAGGCTCATATTCAATTGATGGATACTGTATAGGAACAGCATTTATATTTATAGCATATTGTTTAAAATTAAAAAAAGAAGCAGAGACAATAAGTCTTAAACAATTTATAATACTAGCTATACTATATGGATTTTTGTTAATTGCAAAGAATATGGCTTATTTATTTACAGGATTAATAGTTTTAATGTTACCAATAAGAAAAACATTGCAAAAAAATAAAAAATATTTACCTATCATTATTACAATAACTGTTTTGTGTATCATATTAATAGGTGCTTTGTTGCTAATGGCTAAAAGTAGTAATATAGTCACAGATGATAGAACAACAGGAAATGATGCTCAAAGTCAAATGAATTATATGTTAACACATCCATTACATGATATTAGATTAGCTTTTGAACAAATAAAAAACACTTTATTTAGTTTTGATTGGATTTGCATGTTACATTACAATATTTTCTTTACTCAAAATGCAAAATATGTAATGTTACCATTATTGTTATTTATTCTATATGTATCTTTAACAGAAGACGACTTTAATTTTGAAAACAAAAATAAGATAATAATGATTATTTCATTTTTACTAGTATTAGGAATGACAAGTGCTGCATTATATTTATGCTTTACTGAAGTTGGAGCGTTATATGTTGCAGGATATCAAACAAGATATATAGTACCAATATTACCACTATTATTATTTACAATATCTAATAATAGTATAAAAGTACAGAAAAAAGAGAGCAGAAATCAAAATATAGCTATAATGCAAGCAGCATTTATAGCAATTGGACTTTTACAATTAATTCTTGTATAAGATGAAAGGAATATAAAATTGAAAAATAAAGAATTAAATACAACAAAAAATGAAAGTATGAAAAAAATAAATATAAGTTTTTATTTATTATTAGTCTTTTTTATACAAGTGATTTTTTCAGACATAATAATTTATTTTACAGGTATTAGATATATTTTTGCACAAATTATCGCTTTAGTATTAAATATTTTATTAAATGTATTTTTAATAAAAAAGAATATAATAAAAATAAAAAATGATTTTAATAAATGGGATTTAATATTTTTAATTATATGGTTTTCTGTTGTAAGTATGACTATAATATTTCCAGATGGATTCTGGGATTCATACAGTTACCATATATATTTACAAAAAAATACATTCAATGACAAAATAAACTTTGACTTTTTTCCAGGAAGAACATTAACCACATATGTTTTTCCATTAGCAGATAGATTATTTTACTTATTTAGAGCAAAATTAGGATTTAGATTGGGAACATTACCTGGATATTTATTATTTATTGTAATGTTTTACCAAATTAAAAAAATACTAAAAAAATTTACTGAAAAAAGTATAAAGGAAAGCTATTTATCAATATTATCAATTTTACCACTATGCACATTTATTATCTTACAACAGATGGGGACATATTATATTGATAACTTTTCAATAGTAATTTTATTGGAATTTATATATATAGTTTTATTTGAAAATGAGAATATATTCAAAGATAAAGCAAAATTATATTTTTTTGTATTTATAGTAGGATTAGGTGTCTGTATAAAAATAACAAATGCAATATACATGATATTACCAATTGTTTATATATTAATAAAAAATATAAAAGATATTGGAAAATTAAAATGGTATGACTATATACTTCTAATTATAATAGGAATATTACCAATGTTCCCATATTTAATTGATACAATCGTTCAAACGGGAAGTCCAGTATTTCCATATTATAATACAATTTTTAAATCTCAATATTTTGCAGATGAAAATTGGTTAGATACAAGATTTGGACCAAAAAATTTAACTCAATTAATATTTTGGCCATTTTATATAATAAAACATCCAAACCTAGCATATGAAACAGCAGAAACAGATTTACATTTTGTAAGCGGATATATATTTTCAATAATATATATGTTATATTATATATGCTATAATTTAATATATAAAAGAATAATAAAAAAAGAAAAAATAAAATTAACCATTGAATTTTTATATTCCGCATATTTATTATATCTATATCTAACTTGGGGGAAATTTGTAATTGGCTATACAAGATATGCTGGAATAATAGCAGTATTATCCGCAATATTTGCAATAAAAATTCTAATTGAAAGCATAGATAAAAAGCAAATAGCAAAAATTGTAGTAATTTCATGGTTATTATGTGCAGCAGCATATCAAGGAGTTCATAATTATATTGGATATGGCTCACTATCAAATTATGTTTCTTTAATAAATGGAAATAAAGATATAGTTGGATATATAAAATCAAATATTTCAACACTGTTAAAAGACCAAGATTATCTAAAATATGATATTAATGGAATATGGGGAGTTATATATGATGATAGTGCTGTTCCATCAATGTTAAACGTAGATGATAAAATAGTACATTTAGAATATGGAACAAAAACAGGGGAGACAGAAATATCTCAAAAAATATATTGGGATAATGTACTAGAAAATAATATTTTTGTTCCTTTATATAATTCAACATTAGTAGGAAAACTACAATACTTAGATTTATATAATTTTGAAATCACTGAAATAAAAGATGTATTAACAAATGTAACATATTTAAACAATGGTGGACCAATATACATTGTAAAAGTAAAATATAACGAAGATAAAAAACTATCAAATCAAGAAATATTTAACAATTTGATAAATGAGATGTAATAATTAATTATAGGAGGATTTATATTATGAATAGTAAAATAGCAGTTTTAATCCCATGTTACAATGAGGCTAAAACCATAGAAAAAGTAGTAAAAGATTATAAAAAGGCACTTCCAGAAGCTGATATATATGTATATGACAATAATTCAACAGATGGAACAGATGAAATAGCAAGAAAAGCAGGAGCTATAGTTAAATATGAATATAGACAAGGAAAAGGTAATGTAATTAGAAGTATGTTTAGACAAATAGATGCAGATTGCTATTTAATGGTAGATGGAGATGACACGTATCCAGCAGATAATGCTAGAAAAATGTGTGATTTAGTGTTAGAAGGAAAAGCAGATATGGTAATAGGAGATAGATTATCTTCAACATATTTTTCTGAAAATAAAAGAGCATTCCACAATTTTGGTAATAGAATAGTTAGACTATTAATAAATAAACTATTTAATAACGAAATTAAAGATATAATGACAGGATATAGAGCATTTAGCTATGAATTTGTAAAAACATACCCAGTGCTAGCAAAAGGATTTGAAATTGAAACAGAAATGACAATACATGCTGTTGATAAGAATTTTTTATTACAAGAAGTACCAGTAGCATACAGAGATAGACCAGAAGGAAGTGTATCAAAATTAAACACATATAAAGATGGATTTAAAGTTTTAAAACTTATTGCAACATTATTTAAAGAATATAAACCATTCTTCTTCTTTAATATAGTGGCAATTATTTTAGCAATAATATCATTTATACTAATAATTCCAGTATTTAGTGCTTACTTTAAAACAGGACTAGTTGAAAGATTTCCAACATTAATAGTTGGAGGATTTATGATGATAGCAGCAATTTTATCTTTTGTTTGTGGAGTAATATTAGATGTTATTGCAAAAAAACATAAACAATTATATGAATTAACATTAAATGAATTAAAAAAAGAAGATTAAAGAGAGGAGAAAAGTAATTGAAAACTTTACTAATAATTCCGGCATATAATGAGCAAGATAATATATTACGTACGGTGAACAAAATAAAAGAACATAGTAGTGAATTAGATTATATTGTTATAAATGACTGTTCAACAGATTCAACCAAACAAGTTCTAGAAGAAAATAACATAAATCATATAAATCTCTTAAGAAATTTAGGAATTGGTGGTGCAGTCCAAACAGGATATAAATATGCGTATGATAATAATTATGATATAGCAATTCAGTTTGATGGAGATGGTCAACATGATATAAACTATGTACAGAATATTTGCGAACCAGTAATATCAGGACAAGCTGATATGTGTATAGGAACAAGATATTTAGATAAAAGTAAAAGTGAATTTCAATCGACTTTTATGAGAAGGCTAGGTTCAAGAATAATATCAGGATTTATAAAAATACTTACACACGAAAAAATAACAGATCCAACTTCTGGATTTAGAGCAGTAAATAAAAATATAATAAAAGAATTTGCACAAGAATATCCAAAAGATTATCCAGAACCAGAGTCAGAAGTTTCATTATTAGTTAACGGATATAAAATTACAGAAGTACCAGTTAGCATGAATGAAAGAGAAGCAGGAGTATCTTCTTTAACAAAAAATATTTGGAAACCAATAGATTATATGGTTAAAGTTGTTTTAGCAATAATTGTTGATAGCATCAGTTTTAAAAGAAAAGGAGGTAAGAAATAATGCAAACAACATTGAAAATAGCACTAATAATAATCTTATTAATATATCTTTTTTGTATATCAAAATCTGTAAAACATAAAAACATGAAAATGAATTATTTAATTTTTTGGTCTATTACAGGATTAATTTTGATAATTGCATTATTAACTCCAAATTTTGTAGAAAATGTGTCATGGAAACTTGGATTTGAATTACCAATAAATATGATATTTAGCGGAGCAATATTTGTTATATTGTATTTGGTATTTGATTTAACAAAACAAATCACAAAGGAACAAAATAAAAATGTAATGTTAATACAAGAAGTTTCAATTTTAAAGAAAAAAATAGAAAAACTAGAAAATAAAATAGAAGGTGAATAAGTTGAAAGAATTTAAAAATCATACATTTATAATTTGTGCTTATAAAGAATCTACATATTTAGAGGAATGCGTTAAATCTTTATTAAATCAAAAAGTAAAAAGCAATATAATAATGACAACATCAACACCTAATCAATACATAAAAGCTGTATCAGATAAATATCAAATTCCATTATATATAAATAATGGAGAAAAAGGAATAGGACAAGATTGGAACTTCGGTATAAGCAACGCAAACACAGATTATGTAACAATAGCACATCAAGATGATATATATAAACCAGATTATCTAGAAGAGATAGTAAAACAATTAGAAAAAAACAATAATTTTGTAATTGCATTTACAGATTATAGAGAAATAAAGAATGGAAAAGAAATTCCATTAACATCAAATTTAAGAATTAAAAAGATACTACTATTTCCACTAAGGGTATTTAAAAAATCAAAATTTATAAGAAGAAGAGCTTTATCGTTAGGCTCAAGTATATGTTGTCCAAGTGTAACTATAAATAAAAAAATTACAGGAGAGAACCCATATAAAACGGAATTAAAGTGTGATTTAGACTGGGATACATGGGATAAAATGTGCGAATATAATGAAAACTTTTTATATATACCAAAAGAACTAATGCAACACAGAATTCATGAAGAATCTGAAACATCAAATTTAATACAAAACAACACAAGATTAGAAGAAGATTTATTAATGTTAAAAAGATATTGGCCAAATCCAGTAGCAAAATTTATAATGAAATTTTATGGAAATGCTATAAAAACAAATAAAATTTAATAACAATGCTAAGAAAGGAATATTTCATAAAATGGAAAAAAGTATTCAATTTAGAAAAAATTTTATATGGAATATATTAGGTACAGGATTTAATTCTTTCAATTCATTATTTTTTATGATTATTGCAACAAGAATTAATGGGATTGATGAAGCAGGAATTTTCACTCTTGCTTTTTCAACAGCCTGTATCTTATATTCATTTGGAATATATGTAGGTAGAATATATCAAGTTACAGAACTAGATAAAGAAATTACAGATAAAGATTTTATAATAAATAGACTAATAACAACATTATTAATGCCAGTATTGTTATTATTTTTCTGTATTTTTAGAGGATATAATGCAGAAAAAACAATAATATTTTTACTTTTAACTCTATATAAAGCATTAGATGCATTTAGTGATGTTATATATGGTATATTACAGAAAAATGATGAATTACATATCGCAGGAAAATCATTATTTATGAAATCATTATTTTCTATTATTATATTTTTAATTGTAGATATAATTATAAAAAATATGACAATAGCAATAATATCAATGATAATTGTATGTATATTAATTTTTATTATATATGATTATAGGAAAGCAAAACAACTAATCAATTTTAAAGTTAAAGTTAATCTTAAAAATGTATTTTCAATATTCAAAAAAGGATTTTTTGTCTTTGCAATTTCATTTTTAAGTATGTATGTTTTGAACTCTCCAAAATACGCAATAGATACATATTTACAAGAAAACTATCAAACAATATTTGGAATAATAGTTATGCCAGCTACAGTAATAGGACTAATTTCTACTTTTTTAATACATCCATATTTGAATGATATACTAGAATTATATGAAAAGGGAAAAGAAAAAGAATTTAATAAAATACTATTAAAAATAATAATTTGTATTACAATAATAGGAATTATATCAACAATTATAGCTTACCTAATTGGAACTCAAGTTTTAGGATTAATTTATGGAATTGACTTAAGTGCACACAAAATAGAACTAGCAGTTATAATTATATCGGCAACAATATATACGATGGGAACAATATGTTCTTCATTCTTAACAGTTGTTAGAGAAACATTTTCTCAATTTATAATTTATGTTATTGTTTCTGTATTTGCACTTTTTGTATCAAACATACTAGTAAGTATATACAAAATAGAGGGGGCAGTAATAGCTTATTTTCTTATAATGCTAACACAATTCTTATTATATATAATTTATACAAAAATAAGAATGAAACAAATATTTTCTAGAAAAATTAAGGAGAATGAAATAAATGAACAATAAAAAAGTCGCTATACTAATGTCCACATATAATGGTGAAAAATACATAAAAGAACAATTAGATAGTTTATTAAATCAAAGTTATAAAAATATAGAAATTTATATCAGAGATGATGGATCAAAAGATAAAACTATTAATATAGTTAAAGAATATGAAAATAAGTACAATAACGTAATTTTTAATCAAGGGGAAAATGTAGGATATATTAATAGTTTTTTTAATCTATTAAAATTATGCAACGATGCCGATTATTATGCATATTGTGACCAAGATGATATATGGATGGAAGAAAAAATTGAAAGAGCTGTACAAAAATTAGATGAAAACAGCTGTGATAAACCGATTTTATACTTTTCAAACTTGGATTTTTATGATGGAGAAATGAATTATTTAGCATCAGCACCTAAAGAGAAAAAATATAATTTTAGAAATTCATTAGTTGAATGTATAACACAAGGGATGACGATGGTTATAAATAAAAAAGCAAGAGATACAATTATAGATAACATTCCTAGTGTATGTTTAGGACATGACTGGTGGACATATATGATTTGTAGTGGATTTGGAAAAATTATTTATGATAGTGAATCTCTAGTAAAGTATAGAAGACATAATAAAAGTGTTACTTTGGAAGGAGAAAGCCAGTTTAAATTATTAATTTGGAGAATAAAAAAATTTCTATTAGGTGATTCTTTAAAACAAATAAAAGTCCAAATTAAAGAATATGATAAATTATATTCAGACAAATTGAACAACGAAGATAGAAAATTACTTAAATTATTTACAAAAGATAAATACAATTTTTTAATAGCATTAAGAAAAGCTTTTTATCCTAAGAGATATAGAAGAAAAATAACAGATGAAATAAGTGTTAGAATATTATTTATTTTTGGAAAATTATAATTTTGTTAAAAAACATCAAAATTCAAACCAGTATTTTACATTGAAAAGCCTTATAAAAAATATTATAATAAAGTATATAATAATCATAAAGGAGGCATAAATTGAAAAAAGTCACAAATTTAGTAATATTATTATTAATATCACTGCTATTAATAAATGTTTTTCTGCCTATTAATTTAGCAGATTCTGAAAATGCAAATCAAGAAAATAATAACTCTATATTATATAATAACATAGAGCTAGAAGAGAATAAAACATTGTTAAGTAATAATGAGGTTAATGATGTTATTGAAAAAGAAGAAACAAATATAGAAGAAAATGAGAAAATTGAAGAGAAACAAGAAAATAAAGTTCTTATAGAAAATACGATTCCCAATGAATTAAATGAACAAACAACTATTGAAAATGATGATGTAATGCCATTAAATGATACTACTGGTTTAGCAGTACAATATAAAACACATGTACAAAATATAGGATGGCAGGATTATGTACAAGATGGGAATATATCAGGAACATCTGGTAAAGGGTATAGATTAGAAGGAATTAATATTCAATTATTAAATTCAGAAAAAAATTTAAACATAAAATATCAAGTACATGTACAAAATATAGGATGGCAAGGTTGGAAAAAAAATGGGGAAGTAGCAGGTACTTCAGGACAAAGCCTAAGGTTAGAAGCTATAAGAATTTGCTTAGATAGTTCTGACGATTATTCTATACAATATAGAGTACACGTACAAAATATGGGATGGCAAGATTGGAAAATCGATGGAGAAATGGCAGGTACATCTGGACAAAATCTGAGATTAGAAGCAATACAAATAAAAATTATTCCAAAGCAAAAAAAAGGAAGATTATGTATAGATACTCCATCTAATGGAAATACATATTATTCATCATCTGACATAAGAGTTCAAGGTTGGAAAATGTCAAATATTTCTAATACATTTATAAAAGCATATATAGATAATATAGAAATTGATTCCAAGACAATAACTTACTATAATAGAACTGATGTAACAAATGCAATTTTAGATTGTGGAACAGAATCTCAAAATCCAAAAGCAGGTTTTTATTTTAGTTTTAATAGTAATAATATTTCAAGCGGACAACATACTTTAAAGATAGAATTATATTCAGAAAAAGATATTATTAGTGCAGAAAGTACAAATTTTTATATAGATAAAAACTTACATATAAATTATAGAACTCACGTCCAACATGATGGATGGCAGGGATATGTAAAAGATGGTCAAATGTCAGGAACTTCAGGAAAATCTTATAGAGTAGAAGCTTTAAATATAAGTTTAATAAATGCACCAGAAAATGCAAAAATATTATATAGAACTCATGTCCAAAATATTGGATGGCAAAAATGGAAAGAAAATGGTGAAATGGCAGGGACAGAGGGAAAAGCATATAGAATAGAAGCTATAGAAATAATTCTAGAAAATATGGATAAATATACAGTTGAATATCAAGTTCATATACAAGATAAAGGATGGACAGACTGGTATATGGATGGAGAAACGGCCGGAACTGTAGGACAAGAAAGAAGAATTGAAGCCATAAGAATAAGATTAGTTGCAAAAAAAGAAAAGAGATTATATAAAGGAATTGATGTAAGTAAATTCAATGGTAGCGTAAACTGGGGCTTTGTAAAAAGAGATGGAATAGATTTTGCATTTATAAGAGCCGGTTTTAGAGGATATGGTTCAAGAGGAACACTTAATGAAGATCCATGTTTTAGATTGAACATACAAGGTGCTAAACAAGCAGGAATTCCGGTTGGAGTTTATTTTATAACACAAGCTATTACGGCTGAAGAAGCAATTCAAGAAGCAAACTGGGTAGTAGAAAGAGTAAAAGATTATAATATAGAATATCCAATTGCAATTGATATAGAAGCGCCAGGCTTAGAAAAACCTGATGATATACCAAGAACACAAAATTTAGACAAAAATACCAGAACATATCTAGCAAAAGTATTTTGTCAAACAATACAAAAAGCAGGGTATACACCAATTATATATTGCAATATAGATTGGGCATATAATTATTTAAATATGTCAGAATTATCAGAATATGACACATGGATAGCAAGTTACAGAGATAATAATCCAGGATATAATGGAAAATACTCTATTTGGCAATACACAAGTAAAGGACAAGTAAATGGTGTATTAGGATATGTGGATAGAAACATATGTTATAAAAAATACTAATTATATTAAATGAAATATGAGGAGAAAAAGATGGAAAAAATAAAAGATTTATACTTAAAATATAAAGAAATAATAAATTATCTAATAGTTGGAATACTAACAACAATAGTAGCTTTAGCAGTATATTATATATCAGTTTTTACTTTCTTGAACCCAGAAAACAGTGTACAATTACAAATTGCAAATATATTATCTTGGATAGCTGGTGTTACATTTGCATATTTTACAAACAGAAAATTCGTATTTGAAAGTAAAGAGAAAAACAAAATCAAAGAAGCATCAAAATTCATATTAGCAAGAGTTATTACACTTTTTATGGATATGATTATTATGTGGTTAGGTGTAACAATATTACATGGTAATGATAAAATAATGAAATTGATTTCTCAGGTAGTAATAACAATATCAAATTATATTTTTAGTAAGATTTTTGTATTTACAAGGGCAACCGAGGAATATTCTAAGGAGGAAAAATAAAATGGAAAAGAAAAAAGTAACGCTTGTTATACCAATGTATTATGAAGAAAAAGTAGCAGAAGAATGCTATAAAAGAGTAAAAGAAAACTTAAAAAAATTAGAAAATTATGACCATGAAATAATATTTGTAAATGACGGAAGTAAAGACAAAACATTAGAGATACTAGAAAATATTGCTAAAAATGATACAAGTGTAAAAATAATATCATTTTCAAGAAACTTTGGACACCAAGCAGCAGTAACTGCAGGACTTCAATATGTAACTGGAGATGCAATAGTAATAATGGATGCTGACCTTCAAGATCCACCAGAATTAATACCAGATATGTTAAAATTATGGGAAGAAGGAAATGAAGTAATATACGGAAAAAGAAAATCAAGAGAAGGAGAAAGTGCTTTCAAATTATTTACAGCAAAAATGTTTTATAAAACTCTTAATGCTCTATCAGATGTTGAAATACCAAGAGATACAGGAGATTTTAGATTAGTAGATAGAAAAGTAGTTGATACAATAAATATTTTACCAGAACATAATAAATTTTTAAGAGGACTATTTAGTTGGGTTGGCTATAAGCAAGCTCCATTTGAATATGAAAGAAAAGAAAGATTTGCAGGAGAGACAAAATATCCTTTGAAAAAAATGCTAAAATTAGCATCAGATGGTATTATAAGTTTTTCTACAAAACCATTAAAATTAGTTGGAGCATTAGGAATAATATCAATAATAATATCAGTTATATTATTAATTTATGCATTAGTATCATATGCATGTAAATTAAATAATTTATCTGCTGGATGGACATCTATTATGGTTGCCATTACATTTTTTGCAGGAGTTCAACTATTATCAATTTGGGTTATGTCAGAATATGTAGGTAGAATTTATGACGAAACAAAACAAAGACCACAATATATAATAGATAAAAAAATCAATATAGAATAAAAAAGAAAAAGGATAGATTTAAACAAAAATCTATCCTTTAAAAAATTTTTTTCAAAATTATCTACAATTATTATTGTTATTTTGTCTTTCATTACTTTGATTTTGATTATTATTGTTATTATTATTGTTGTTATTATTTTTCTTATTTGATTTTGACATTGAAATGCACCTCCATTCAATTTCTAAACATATTTTAACCTAAAAATAAAAAATTATTCTATAAAATTTGTCTTTTTATAAAAAAAGGGATATAATAATAACGAAAAAAATTTTTATGAATAAAATAAAACATAAACAGGTATCAGGAGGTAATAATTGTGAATTTTGAAAATAAAAAATTAGAAGAATTTAATGAATACATAAGATTTAGGAAAGTAGCAGTAATAGGGTTAGGAGTAAGCAATTTACCACTATTAGACTATCTATATGAAAAAAAAGCACAAGTGACTGTCTTTGATGAAAGAACAGTTGATGAAATCCCACAAAATATAATAACAAAAATAAATACATATGAATTCAAATATTCATTTGGAAAAAATTGCCTTGAAAAATTAAAAGGATTTAACATTATATTTAGGTCACCAAGTTGCCTACCAACAAGAAAAGAATTACAAGAAGAAGCGGATAGAGGAGCAATTGTTACAACAGAAGTAGAAATGTTAATGGAAATGTGTCCATGTAAAATTATAGGAGTTACAGGAAGTGATGGCAAAACAACAACAACAAGTATGATAAATGCAATATTAAAAAAAGCAGGATACAACACTTTCTTAGGGGGAAATATAGGAACACCATTATTTACAAAATTGCCAGAAATAAAACCAGATGATATTGTAGTATTAGAATTAAGTAGTTTTCAATTAATGAATATGCAAGTAAGTCCAGATATAGCAGTTATTACAAATATAACACCAAATCATTTAAATATTCACAAAGATTATCAAGAATACATAGATGCCAAAAAGAACATTTTTAAAAATCAAGATGAAAGCGGAATATTAATTTTAAATTATGATAATGATATAACAAGAAGCTGTGCAAAAGAAGCAAAAGGAAAAGTTATATTCTTTAGCAGTAAAGAAAAATTAGATAATGGCTTTATAGTAGATGAAGAGATAATAAAAGAATGTGAAGATAAAGTTAGAAAACATATTTTAAATACAAATGAAGTAATTTTAAGAGGAAACCATAATTTTCAAAACATTGCAACTGCATTAGCTGCTACAAAAACTTTAGTAGACACAGACATTGCTGTCCAAGCAATAAAAGAATTCAAACCTGTTGAACACAGAATAGAATTTATAAGAGAAATTGATGGAGTAAAATGGTATAATGACTCTGCAAGCTCTTCACCAACAAGAACATTATCAGGAATAAATGCTTTTAAAGAAAATATAGTTTTAATAGCCGGAGGATATGACAAGAATTTAGATTACGAACCACTTGCAAAGCCAGTATTAGATAAAGTTTCAACATTAATATTAATAGGTCAAACTGCGGAAAAAATATTTGATGCAGTAAAAAATGAAGTAGATAAACAAAATAAAAAAATTGATATTTATATGTGTGATTCTTTAGAGCAAACAATAGATATTGCAAAAAAAACATCTAAAAAAGGTGATGTAGTATTATTTTCACCTGCAAGTGCAAGTTTTGATATGTTTAAAAATTTTGCAGATAGAGGCGAAAAATTTAAAAATCTAGTAAATAATATTTAACCAAAACAAAACCTTTCTCATATGATATAGAAGTAAAAAATGAGGGAGGTTTATTATGTATAACGAAACATATGATGACTACATAAGAAGTATTTTAGGATATCCACCAATGAGGTCATATGAAGATGATTTCGCAGATTATAGAAATCAAAATATGATGAATTCAAATATGAATATAAATTCAATGAATACAGCATCAAATATGGATTTAGAAAATTGTTATCCTGAGATATACAAAATTGTTTATCCAATGGTACAGAAAAAATGCGACAGTGTTGGAACATCTGTATCAAATGATGATATACAAAATATGACAAATGAAATATATTTTGCTTTAGAGGGAAGAGCAGAAGTTCAACTTAACATCAATTTAGAAAACGAAGTAAGAAAATCGGAAACAACAAATTCAAATACAACTAAAATATCAGAAAAAAAACCAAATGTAAAAATAAGTGAAACATCAAATGAAAAAAGAGAAACAAGGCAAATAAACACAGGACTTAGGGATTTGATACAAATATTATTAATTAGAGAATTATTAAGGAGAAGGAGACCAGGCGAAAGACCAGGAAGACCACCTATGCCACGTCCTCCAATGCCAGGACCTCGACCACCAATGAGACCACCTTTTAGACCGGGATTTGGACCAGGAGGAACAATGTTTAATAGGGATTTTGAAATATCAAATTATGATATTTATGAAAACTAAAAAATGAAAAATTTTCCAAATATGCAAATTAAATTTTGCATATTTTTTTTTATTTTGATAAACAATAATTTAAGAAAGCAAATTTTAGAATTTTTTTGTTGTTCAGTAGAGTATAACATAGAAAATAAAAATTTGTTTAATATAAAGTAAGAGAAAGGTGGTATAAAAATGAAAGTAAAAGACTGTATGTGTGAAAACGTATGTTGTGTAAAACCAGAAACAAAAATAGATGAGGTTGCAAAATTAATGAGCGAAAATCATATTGGATGTATTCCAGTATGTGATAGTAATAATTGTATTTGTGGAATTTTAACAGACAGAGACATTTTATTAAGAACAGTAGCATGTAATAAAGAAGCAAATAATACAACAGCGAGTGATATAATGTCAACAGATGTATGTACTTGCAAAGAAGATGATGAAATGTCAAATGCAGAAACTAAAATGGGAAATAATCAAATAAGAAGATTACCTGTTTGTGATGAAAATAATCATGTAATAGGAATTTTAACATTAGGCGATTTAGCACAAAATGATATTCAACTTGGTACACAACAAGTTTGTAATACAATAAGTAATATATGCGATTGCAATACAAATAAGAATAATCAATAAAAGTGGATTAATGGACCAAAAGGGATTAAGGGGCCACCACACAAAATCCCTCTTTTACAATCAATTTAACAACAATTACATTAGTTTAAAAAAAGAGGGATTTTGTGTGGTGGCCCCTTAATCCCTTTTTATACTAAGAATATAAAATGGAATATTACATATAATAATTACATAGGAGAAATTTGGTTATGATTATTGATATGTCTTATTGGACAAGAGTATTAAGAAGATTTTTATATGTAATATTAATATTAGTAGGATTATTTTTGGCATTTAAACTATCAATATTTTATATGCCTTTTTTAATAGCATTCATAATATCTTTAATAATAGAACCAGCAATAAGATTCCTTATGAGAAAATTAAAATTAACAAGAAAAAAAAGCTCAATAATTATTTTTGTTATAGTATCAGCAATAATAATCGGTACATTAATATGGGGAGTAGTAGCATTAATTTCGGAAGCTTCAAATTTATTACAAGGGTTAAATGGATATGTAGAAAAAGCATACATATTATTTCAAAATTTTACTGGCAAATTTGATATGAGCAAAATTCATTTACCAAATGAAATAAATACAATAATACAAAATTCAACAGGAGGATTATTAAATACAGCATCTAATTGGATTAGAAATGCTTTAACAGGATTATTAAATATTGTAACTTCAATACCAACAATTGCAATTTATTTTGTTGTAACGATAATGGCATTATATTTAATATGTGTTGATAAGGTATATATTTTAGATCAAATTGAACATCACTTTCCAAAAAAATGGGTATTTAAAGTAGGAAATCATATTAGAGATTTGACAAAAACTTTAGGTGGATATTTAAAAGCAGAAGCTACTTTAATATTAGTTTCTTTTATAATATCTTTAATTGGATTATATATATTAAAATTTGCAAATTTTAATATTGAATTTCCGTTGTTAATGGCATTATTTATAGGATTTGTTGATGCATTACCAATTCTAGGTTCTGGAACGGTTATGGTTCCATGGGCTATAATTTCAGCATTAAATGGGGATTTGAAATTAGGTATTGCAATTATTGTTTTATTTATAATAATGTCTGTTATAAGACAATTTTTAGAACCTAAATTAGTTAGTAAACATATAGGTACTCATCCTATTTTTACTTTGATTGCAATGTATACAGGATTTAAATTTATTGGTGTTATTGGTATGTTGATTGGTCCTATTATACTGATTATTATAAAAAATGTTTTTGCAACTTTGATAGATGAGGGTGTATTTAAAAGTATTATGGATACAAAATGATTTTTGACAACATTATTTAATTTATGGTATAATTGTTTTAGTTTATGTTTAAGGAGAAATGTTATGGTAAATGAATTCAAAGTTGTAACAATTATGAATGAAGCAATGTTAAAAACACTCAAAGAAAATCAGCAAAATTATGACGAAAATTTAAAAATTCAAAAATACTTAGAAGACGAAACTTTCTTTTTTAAAATAAAAAAAGAAGATGCACAAATTGTACTAAAAAAAATTGGAGTACAAGAAGGGCAATTAGAAAAGGTATATAAAAAATTAATAGCACCAAATATTTATTATGAATTATTAAATTGTGGAAAGATTAAAGAAAATGATAATAATATAATCATTAAATATGACAAATACAATTCAGAAAATTTATTTAATAAAAAGAAGAAATAATGGAGGAAAAAATGAAGGATGAATATATAAAAAAATTTTATAATGAAGTAAATCAAGAATTAGATGGAGACTATAAAATAATATTGGAACCACCAAGAAACTTAAAAGAAGACTGGATAGAATATGACCAAGTAAAATGGGAAATGGATAAGCAAATAAAAGAATTAGTAGACGAACTATTAAAAGATAGAACATTAAATTTTGAAGAAAAATTATTAAAAGTGTATGAATTTATTTGTTTAAACTATGTATATGATGTCAATGTATTATATTTTTTCAAAAAAGATATGAGTGACCCAGAAAATATAAAATATATTGCTGTAGATTGGTATGGAAGAATAATTGATGAAAGATGGAAAGAAAATAGAAAAAAACACAATAGGAGAGTTTGCTACGAATTTGCAAGATTTTATTCAAAAGCAATAAATGAATTATTAGAGGAAAACAGTGAATATGAAGCTTTTATGTTAGGTGACAAAACAAATTTACACTATGTTGTTGGACTAACTGGAAAAGACTATAGTGCAATTTTAGATTTAGATAATTTTAATAGTTTAAAAGACTTGGCAAGACTTAAATTAGGATTAACAATTAAAGGAATAAATATATTAAGAGATGATACGGGTAGATTACAAAAAGCAATAAATGAATTTAATAAAGATAAATTAAAAGAATTAGTTGAAGTAGAAAAAATAAAAAAAGAATTAAAAGATAAAGATATAGAAAAATATCTTAGTAGCATAGCTAATATTTTAAACGATTATAATATTGATCCACAAGGATTTTTTGAATATATGAGAATAATAATCGAAGATGAAAATATTGAAATAGAAAAAATATGGAAAGAGATTAAAAATGTTCCAGAAAAAAGATATGTAAGATGTTTAATATTTAATATAGACTCAAAAACTTTTTTACTAGACAGTGACACAAGAACGATAGAAAATATTGAAAAAGATAAATTAGATAAAAATTTATTTGTTTTCAATCCAGAAGAAAATGATTATAATTATTATGGAGGATAATTTGTAAAATGAGTATTGAATTAGAAAAAATTAAACGATTAAACGGTTTAACAACGGCAGCATTTAGAAGAAAGCATATAATTGTACTAAATCCGGATGAAAAAATTGAAAAAACAGAAAATAATCCAAACATAATTTATGATGAAATAGGATGGAAAATACCTGAAAAAATAAGTCCTTTACTTAATGAATTAAAAAATAATAGCAAAATTAGTAATGAAGATAAAATATTAAAAATTTATGAAAAACTTTGCCAGGAATACATATATGATGACAATTTATTGTCATATATACAAAAAATTGATGATGATTCTTATGCACTACCAGACTGGTATGGTAGGTCTGTCGACCAAGAATGGGAAAAAAACAGAGAAACACATAATAGAAGAGTTTGCTACGAAGTATCTAGATATCTTGCAAAATCTTTAACAGAATTATTTGAAAATAACAAAGATATGAATATTTGCATTCTTTGGGACAAAAGCCTCACTCATTACTTTGTAGGATTAACATGTGATGAATACAGCTTGACATTGGATTTAGATAATTTTAATAACATTAAGGATATGACAAGAATAAAAACAGGTTTAACAGCAGAAGGAATTGAAATTCTTGAAGATAAAAATGAAAGATTTAAAAAAACACTTGATTATTATAACAAAGATAGATGTAAAAATTCTGTACAAAAAATAGAAGATTATATAGATACAAACAAAAAACAAGAAGATATAAATCCCAATATTACAGGTGAACAAAAAAACTTAATATTTTTAAAAAATGCTGTAGAAATTTTAAAAAATAATCATGATATAGATTCACAAGGACTATATGAATACATAAAAGAAATTGTTGACGTTACATTGGGACCAGAATCAAGAAAAAAAGTTTGGAAAGAAGTAAAAGAAAAAAATGATGAACAGTCAAGATATATAAGATGCCTAATATTGGATATCGAAGGTCAAAAATATGTAATTGATGTTGATGATATGCAAATTAGAGAATTTAAAGAAGAAGAATTAAAGAGAGAAGACAGAAAATTTATACCTTATAAAGACTTACTTAGCGATGAAGTTATTAATTTCAGAAGTCGTAAAGAAGAACGCTATAAGGGAAGATAGTTGAAAACTTTACATAAATATGATATAATAAAAATGTAATCAAAATTGATTTGCACAAAACTAGGAGGGCAACCATATGAAAGTGGCAATAGCAACAAAATCTCTTGATAAAATCGAAGGTATTAAAAAAGCTTTTTCTCGGTTTTTTGAAATAAACGAAACCGAAGTGGAAGTTTATGCAAAATCAGTTGAATCAGGTGTCTCAGAACAACCATTTGAAAATGAGACTTACCAAGGAGCACAAAATAGAACCAATAATATAATGAAAGAATTTTCAAATATGGACTATTATATCAGTTGTGAAGCTGGGATAGATATAAACTTTGAAAAGTATTTCAATGTACAAGTAGTATGTATTTACGATTCAAAATCTAAAACATACTTATGGGGTAAAAGTGCAGGTTGGATGATTCCATCTGAGGATATTGATGAAATTAAGCAAAAAAATCTTGATATTTATTTAAGAGAAAGGGGAATAAACAGCATAGACGAGCTGCTTGGACCAGATAATGCAAGAAGTATTGCAGTAACTCATGCTACAGAACTAGCATTATCTTCTAAAAAATAAGGGACTGTAAAAAGTTTCACAGAAAGATGAGTGAAGAAATTTCACTCATCTTTCGTTTTAAAACCCCAGGCTAAAGATATAAAAAATTTTTTCTAATGTCTTTAGCCTGTTATTTAAATAATATTTAATTGATTTTTATAATTTTTAAATATATACTAATAAAAGAGGAGGGAGAATATGGCTGGATATGTTATACACTTAGCAGTAGCTGAAGAATATTTAAGAAAACACAGATATATAAAAGAAAATTATAAAGAATTTATTGAAGGAGTAATTTATCCTGACAGTGTATCAGACAAATCGCTAACACATTATGGAAGCAAAAGCAGTAAAGTAATATTAAAAGACTTTCTAAAAGAAAATAAATTAGAAGATAGTTATAAAAGAGGATATTTTATTCATTTAGTAACTGATTATTTATTTTATAATAAATATCTAGATATATTCACAAAAGATATATACAATGATTATGATATATTAAATAAATTCCTTATAGAAAAATATAATGTAAAAATTCCAAGTAAAGTACAGGATAAAGTTTTTAGTAAAGAAGGAAAAACAAAAATTTTAACAAAAAAATTAGCGGAAAAAGTAATAGATGAAATATCTGCTTTAGATTTAAAACAAATTGAAAAAGAAATAAAAGAAAATCCAAATGATGAAAAGTGGCTAAAATTTAATGAAAAAATAAAATAAAAAAAGCAAATAATTAGCATATAAATGCAATTATCTGCTTTTTATTTTATAATACACCGGCAGTCGGAATATAACTATCATCAGGAGGATAAACATACTCCTCTTGAGAAGGCTTATCAACAGACTTTATATCAGTAATCTTTATAATAGGCATATCACCATGATAATCGCCTTTAAAAATCTCACCAGTAACTTGAACCCAAGTATTATCATCAAAATTTTTAGATTCATCATATTCACAAAGAAAACCAACGACAACGGTTTGAGAATTTGAATTAACAATCATATCTCTTGCCAAAACAAATTGATTATCTTGCAAATCTAAAACTCTATAAACATATCCAGTAAAACAAATCTTTTTACCAACATAAGAATCTATATTCTCGTGAACAGACTTTAAAATATTGGTATAATTTTTAGGGGATATTTGAGAAACGCCACTTTGAGGAATACAACTATTTGACTTAGATGAATTATTTGCACCATTAAAAACTCTATACATAACTATTCCCAATATTATAATCAAAAGGATTATAACTCCAACAAAAAAATATTTAAAAATTTTACTTCCGATTTACTTTAACATTAAAAACAAACATATAAATCCTCTTTTCTATGATATTTATTAAAATGTATGTTGATTTTAAAAATTTATGAATAAAATGAAAAAAGTATAGCACATAAAAAAAATATGTGTTATACTTTTCTAAGTTAAAAAAGAGAGTCCATATTGACCAATTTACAAGGAGGAAAAAATGGCAAAAAATAAAACAGTATTTGTGTGTAATGAATGTGGATACGAATCAACAAAATGGCTAGGAAAATGTCCTGCATGTGGAAGTTGGAACACATTTTTTGAACAAAAAATTATTGAGAGTAAAAACAATTCATTAAAAGCAGATAAAACATCTAATAACACACCACAAAAATTAAATTCTTATGAAGCAAAAGAAACAATAAGAACATCAACAGGATTTGACGAGTTAGATAGAGTATTAGGAGGAGGACTTGTAAAAGGCTCTTTAATTCTACTTGGTGGTGAACCTGGTATAGGAAAGTCAACTTTAATTTTACAATTATGTGATAAAGTTAAAGGAGAAGGTAATGTTTTATATGTTTCAGGGGAGGAATCTGCTGAACAAATAAAGTTAAGAGCAGATAGATTACGGAATTAATAATGAAGATATTCTATTTCTAGGAGAAACAGATATTGATATTGTAAATCAAAATATTATAGATATAAATCCTAAATTAGTAATAATTGATTCAATTCAAACAATGTATTCAGAAGAAATTTCTGCTGCTGCACGGAAGTGTAAGCCAAGTTAGAGAAATTACATCTCAAATTATGAGAGTATGTAAATCTAGAAATATAACAACAATAATAATTGGACATGTTACAAAAGAAGGAAACATAGCAGGGCCAAGAGTATTAGAACATATGGTAGATACAGTACTTTATTTAGAAGGTGAAAGATATTTTTCATATAGGATTTTAAGAGGTGTGAAAAATAGATTTGGTTCAACAAATGAAATTGGAATGTTTGAAATGAGAGGAGAAGGAATGTGTGAAATAACAAATCCTTCGGATGTTCTAATTTCAGAAAGAGAGGATAATCCACCTGGTTCTTGCATAGTTTCTTGTATGGAAGGAACTAGGTCTGTACTTGTAGAATTGCAAGCACTAACAACTCAAAGTGTTTTTGGATTTCCAAAAAGAACTGCAAACGGTATAGATTATAATAGATTAGCACTTTTAATTGCAGTTTTAGAAAAAAGAGCAGGAATGAATTTAGGGTCACAAGACGTTTATTTAAATGTAGTTGGAGGATTAAAGATAAGTGAGCCTTCAATTGATTTAGGAATTTTAATGGTAACAGCCTCATGTTATAAAAATACTCCAATTGAAAAAGGAGTTGTTATAATGGGTGAAGTTGGTTTAACAGGGGAAGTAAGACGAATTAATTTGATTGAAAAAAGATTAAAAGAAGCCGAAAAATTAGGATTTAAAAAATGTATAATTCCAGAAAGTAATAAAAAAGGGTTGAAAGAAGAATTTAAATTAGATATAATAGGTGTCAAAGACGTAAATGAGGCAATGAAAAAATTAGGATTAAGATAATATTGACAAGACTCAGATTTGAAAATAATTTAGATGGCTATAAATGAAATGGAGGAATAAAATTGACAGAACTTCTAAAATTAATAGCACCAGGAACACCTATAAGGGATGGACTGGAGAATATACTAAGAGCTAAAACAGGTGCTTTATTACTAATAACTGATAATAATGATGTGATAAAGGAAATTGTTGATGGTGGATTTTATATAAACGAAGAATACACATCTTCAAAATTATATGAATTAGCAAAAATGGATGGAGCAATTGTTTTAAGTGGTGATTTAAAAAGAATTCTATTTGCAAACGCACAATTGATACCATCAAGAGAAATAGAAACGATGGAAACAGGAACAAGACATAGAACAGCGGAAAGAACAGCAAAACAAACAGGAGAGTTAGTAATAAGTATATCTCAAAGAAGAAATATAATAACAATATTTAAAGGAAATTTTAGATATATACTTGAAGATACAAATGCAGTATTAAATAAAGCAAACCAAGGAATCCAAACATTAGAAAGATATAGAAAAGTATTTGATAATAGATTAAGCATATTGAATGAATATGAATTTAATGATATAGTTACTTTAAAAAATGTTATAGATGTTATACAAAGAGCTGAAATGGTAAGAAGAATCTCAGACGAAATTAAAAGACAAATATATGAACTTGGAAATGATGGAAGACTGGTAAATATGCAATTAGAAGAATTAATGGGTGGATTAGAAAAGGAAGAGACATTAATAATAAAAGACTATCTTGCACCAGTTAAAGGCAAAAAGAAAAGAACATCAGAAAATGTTATGGAAGAATTATCACAAATACAATATGAAGAAATGACAAAAGAAGGAACAATTGCAAAATTATTAGGGTATGGAACATTTGACAATTACGATGAAGTCGGAGTATATACAAGAGGATATAGAATTTTAAACAAAATACCAAGAATGCCATCAAACATAGTTGAAAATTTAGTATTGTCATTTAAATCATTTCAACATGTATTAGCTGCTGATATAGAAAGTCTAGATGAAGTTGATGGAATTGGAGAAGTAAGAGCAAGAACAATAAAACAGTCATTAAGAAGAATGCAAGAACAATTTATGTTTGAATAAAAGAGAAGGAGAAGAAAAATGAAAAAAGTAGAAAAATTAATTTGGATAATAGCATTAATAGCTATAATTGTATTAATAGGAGTTGTTGGATTTGGATATTACAAAAAGCTTACATTTAAAACTCAAAATCCAATTGTAACCATGGAAGTTGAAAACTTTGGAACTGTAAAAATGGAATTATATCCAGACCAAGCACCAGAGACAGTTTCAAACTTCGTTGCATTAGCAAACAGAGGATTTTATGATGGAACTGCTTTCCACAGAGTTGTAAAAGACTTTATGGTACAAGCTGGTTCAAAAAATGGAGATGGAACAACAGGGGCAAAAATAAGTGATTTGAAAGATAATGGTGCAAATCAAGATTATACAATAAAAGGTGAATTTTTAGCTAATGGTGTAACAAATACAATAAAATTTGAAGAAGGAACGTTAGCAATGGCTAGAGCAGATTATACTCAATATTCATCAAGTCTTAAAGATGAATCTTATAACTCTGGATGTTCACAATTTTTTATAATGACTAAAGAAAATACAAATTTAAACGGATATTATACAGCTTTTGGAAAAGTAATAGAAGGAATGGATGTAGTACATCAAATTGAAAATGTAGAAGTAAAGGTAGCAAAAGGACAAGAAGAAACAGAAGGAGCTGAAGTTAGTACACCAGTAAATGCACCAAAGGTAACATCAATTAGAGTTGAAACATATGGAGTAGACTATGGGTTGCCAGAAACATTAACACCATTTGATTATAAGACATGGTTATATAGTCAATATGGAATAAATCAATAAAACTAAATATATTAAAATAAAAGTCTCTTTAATATTAGATTTAATATCTAAATGTTAAAGAGATTTAAAAAATTTAAAAAAAATTTGCAATTTTACATAAAAGGTAGTATAATAAAATTGGAAATAATTGTAAAAAATCATGTAATTATATTTGCGCATGAGAAAAAAAGGAGAAATTATATGCTAAAATTGAAAGACAGAAGAAAAAAAGGAGGACTGATATAACAGTTGGTTTAGCAGTAATGGTATGTACTACAGCTATTGGTACATCAACAATTGCATCTTCTGTACGAGAAAGAACAATTGTTAATGATGATTATGCATCATTAACAGCAGGAGTTGCAAAATATTTAAACTCCTCTAATATTGATAGCATAAAAAAAGAAAGTTCGATTAAATGTATCGAATATCAAAAAACAATGCTATCATCATTCGAGGAGAGCACAACAGTAGCAACAGAAGTAGCAACAGAAACCGAGTCTGAAGATGACTTATATTGGTTAAGTCGGGTAATATCAGCTGAAGTCGGCAATAGCACTTACGAAAATAAGGCTATGTGCGGACTAGTGGTAGTAAACAGAGTAAATAGTCCGAGCTTTAAGGCTGAGACTGTTGAAGAAGTTATATTTTCCCCAGGTCAATATGAGACCGTAAGTAATGGGAAGATATACGATGAACCAGATGAAGAATCTGTAGAAATTGCAAGAAAAATTCTGGCAGGAACTATAGAAATAGAAATTCCAGCTGATGTAGTTTATCAGGCAGAATTTCCACAAGGTTCAGGTATTTATTGCCAAATAGGCAATGAATACTATTGCTTTGATGATTAAAGCAAGGAGAAAGCAAATGCAACTCCTTGCTTTCTCCTTTTTAAAAAAGTTAGAAAAAACCCCTTGCTAAATTAATTAACAAATGATAAAATATAAATATAGATTAAAAAAAAACTGAATTTGCAGGTCAATTTTTTTAATCTTTTTTTAATTTAAGGATAAAAATAATAAAAACTTTGCAAATAAAACAAAAGGAGGAATTAACAATGAACACAAAATACATATTTGTAACAGGAGGAGTAGTATCAGGGTTAGGAAAAGGAATAACAGCAGCATCACTAGGAAGACTACTAAAAAACAGAGGATATAAAGTAACAATACAAAAATTCGACCCATACATAAATGTAGACCCAGGAACAATGAACCCATATGAACATGGGGAAGTATTCGTAACAGATGATGGAGCTGAAACAGATTTAGACTTAGGACATTACGAAAGATTTATAAATGAAAATCTAACAAAAAACTCTAGTATAACAATGGGAAAAATATATTCAGAAGTAATCGAAAAAGAAAGAAAAGGTGATTATTTAGGAAAAACAGTTCAAGTAATTCCTCACATTACAAACCAAATAAAAGAAAAAATATATGGATTTGAAAATACAGACACAGACATAGTAATATCAGAAGTAGGTGGAACTGTAGGAGACATAGAAGGATTATCAATAATAGAAGCAATTAGACAAGTTGGATTAGAAAAAAATCCAGAAGATGTATGCTTTATTCATGTTACATTACTTCCATACATATATGGTTCAAACGAAATAAAATCAAAACCAACACAGCACTCAGTAAAAGAATTGCAAAGTTATGGAATAAAACCAGATATACTAGTATGTAGAACAGAACAAGAAATACCAGAAAACATAAGAGAAAAATTAGCATTATTTTGCAATGTTAGAAAAACAAGTGTTATACAAAACAAAACAGCAGATTGTCTATATGCTGTGCCATTAATGCTTGAAGAAGAAGGGTTAGCAAGAGAAGTATGTAATCATTTAAAACTAGACAGATATATTCCAGATAATAGAAAATGGGAAGATATGATAGAAAAAATAAGAAATATAGACAAAAGTAAAAAAGTTAAAATTGCAATAGTTGGTAAATATATAAAATTAGAAGATTCATATATATCAGTAATAGAAAGTATAAAACACGCAGGATTTGCAAATGAAGTTGAAACAGAAATAAAATTAATTGATAGCGAAAAAATAACAAAAGATACAGTAAAAGAGCTATTAAAAGAATTCCAAGGAATAATAGTTCCAGGAGGATTCGGAAACAGAGGAATAGAAGGTAAAATCGAAACAATAAAATATGCAAGAGAAAACAAAATACCATTTTTAGGAATTTGTCTAGGAATGCAAATGACTGTTGTAGAATATGCAAGAGATGTACTAGGATTAACAGATAGTAATTCACAAGAATTTGATGAAAAAACAAAAAATCAAGTAATACATATAATGGAAAATCAAAAATCAGTTAATAAAAAAGGTGGAACTATGAGACTTGGAAGTTATCCATGTAGCATAAAAGAGGGAACATTAGCAGAAAAAGTATATGGAACAAGAGAAATTAATGAAAGACATAGACATCGTTTTGAATACAATAATGATTACAAAGAAATATTAGAAAAAGCCGGATTAATATGTTCAGGAACTTCACCAGATGGAGAATTAGTTGAAATTGTAGAAATTTCACAAAAAGAACATCCTTATTTTATAGCTGGACAATTTCACCCAGAATTAAAATCAAGACCAAACAAACCAGCACCATTATTTGTAGGATTAGTAAAAGCTGCGAAAGAAATAAAAGTGTAAAGCAAGGAGAAATGTATGAATAAAAAGTGGCAGATATATGAAACAAATGAAGATGAAATTAACAAAATATCACAAAAATATAATCTAAATAGATTACTATCATCAATAATAGTAAATAGAAATATTAAAGAAGAAGACATAGATGTATTTTTAAATCCAACAAGAAACAATTTTTATAATCCATTTTTAATGCCTGATATGGAAATAGCTGTAGATAGAATAATAAAAGCTATAAACAATAAAGAAAAAATGATAATTTATGGAGACTATGATGTTGATGGAATAACAAGTATAACAGTCTTAAAAAGCTTTTTAGAAGATAGAGGAATATATGTAGACTCATATATTCCAAATAGACTTGAAGAAGGATATGGATTAAATAAACCAGCAATAGATGAAATTATAAAAAAAGAATACAATCTAATGATAACAGTAGATTGTGGTATTTCAGGAATTGAAGAAATTGAGTATGCAAATTCTTTAGGATTAGAAACAATAGTAACAGACCATCATGAAGTAGGAGATGAACTTCCTAATGCGATTGCTGTTGTTGACGCAAAAAGAAAAGATAATCAATATCCATGCAGAGATTTAGCAGGAGTTGGAGTGGTATTTAAATTAATTCAAGCTATAGGAATCAAACTTAGACTAGAAGAAAAAGAATATTTGAAATATTTAGACATTGTATGTGTAGGAACAATATCAGATATAGTTCCATTAGTAGATGAAAACAGAGTAATTACAAAGCTAGGACTAATGCTAGTTGCACAAACAAAAAATATGGGATTAAGGTCATTATTAATATCATCTGGATATAAAAATATCGATTCGACAACAATATCTTTTGGAATAGCACCAAGAATAAACGCATGTGGAAGAATGGGACATGCAGATGAAGCATTAAAATTATTTTTATCAAAAGATATTTATGAAGTAAATGAATTAACTAAAAGATTAAATGACTATAATAAAATTAGGCAAGATAAGGAAAAATCAATTTATGAAGATGCGGTAAATCAAATTGAAAAAAACAAATTATATGAAAACTGCGCAATTGTCGTAGCAGGAGAAGATTGGCACCATGGAGTTATAGGAATTGTATCATCAAAAATAACAGACTTATATTTTAAACCAAGTATTTTATTATGTTATGAAGATGAGGTTGCAAAAGGCTCTGGAAGAAGTATACCAGGATTTGATTTGCATGATGCACTAATGAAATGTCAAAATTCTATAGAAAGATTTGGCGGACATGCTATGGCAATAGGAATAACAATAAAAAGAGATAAATTTGAAGAATTTAAAAAAGAATTTGAAGAAGTTGCAAGAAAAGCAAAAATAGATGAAATAATTCCTATTATAAATATAGATGCTAAAATAAACTTAAGTGAGATTAATAAAGAAATGGTAGCAAGTCTAAAAAAATTAGAACCATTTGGAGAAGGAAACAAAATGCCAATATTTGCTTTTAAAAATTTAAAAATTGATTCAATAAGAGCATTATCAGAGGGAAAACACATAAAATTGACATTAAAAGAAGGTAATTCTATAATTAATGCAATTGGCTTTAATTTAGGACATTTAGTTGATGAATATAGAATCGGTGATAAAATTGATGTGGTTGGAACATTGGAAATTAATAGTTTTAATGGGGTTGACAGTTTGCAAATTAACTTAAAAGATGTTATGAAGTCAATATAAAAAAGATGCAAAAAGGTCAGGGTCGTTCATATTGACATTGAAAAGAAAATAAGAGGTGAACAAAATGCAAGAAAATAATAAAGAAATAACAATACAGGATGTAATATCCAAAAAGAAAGTAACAACAAGAAGAGTAGATAGTAAGCAAATAATGAAGGCATATAACTATGCGGTAGAACATCATGGAGACCAAAAAAGAAGGTCTGGAGAACCATATATAATACATCCAATAAATGTAGCATACATATTGGCAGGAGTAGGCTTAGACGAAGCAACAATATGTGCTGCTCTATTACATGATGTAGTAGAAGATACAGATGCAACAGATGCAGATTTAAGAAGAAATTTTGGTGAAGAAGTTGCAGATATGGTAGCAGGTGTTACAAAGCTAGGTACAATGCAGTTTTCAACTGTTGAAGAACAACAAGTGGAAGATTACCGAAAAATGTTTCTTGCAATGGGAAAAGATATTAGGGTAATAATAATAAAACTAGCAGATAGGCTTCATAATATGAGAACTCTTAAGTTTTTAAAAAGAGATAGACAAATAGCAAATGCAAAAGAAACAATGGAAATATATGCACCACTTGCAAACCGTCTGGGACTATATTCTATGAAATGGGAGCTAGAGGATTTATCTTTTAAATATTTATATCCAGAAGAATATCATGAATTAGTTGAAGGAATAGATAAAAAGAGAGAAGAAAGACTTAAATTTATAGAAAAAATAATGGTAGACATACGAGTTCAACTAAAAAAACAACATATTGATGCAGAAGTAACAGGACGTGCAAAACATTTATACAGTATATATAGAAAAATGAAAAGAGACAATAAAACACTTGACCAAATATATGATTTATTTGCACTTCGTATATTAGTAAATTCAGTAAAAGATTGTTATTCAGCTCTTGGAGTTGTACACGAAATGTATAGTCCGATGCCGGGAAGATTTAAGGACTATATAGCAGTACCAAAACCAAATATGTATCAATCAATACATACAACATTATTAGGAGATAAAGGAACACCATTTGAAGTACAAATACGTACATGGGATATGCATAGAATAGCAGAATATGGTATAGCAGCACACTGGGCATATAAAGAAGCAAGTTATTTTGGAAAAAAACAAGCAGTAAAAGTAGAAGAAGACAAATTAGCATGGCTTAGAGAATCATTAGAATGGCAAAAAGACATGCAAGACCCACAAGAATTTTTGGACACATTAAAAACAGAATTATTTGAAGATGAAGTTTATGTTTTTACACCAAAAGGTGCTATAAAAGTATTACCAAGAGGAGCAACACCAATAGACTTTGCATATAGCATACATGAAGAAATCGGACACCATATGACAGGATGTAAAATTAACAGTAAAATGATGCCAATAATTACACCATTAAAAAGTGGAGATATTGTAGAAATTATAACATCAGATAACTCAAAAGGACCAAGTAGAGATTGGCTTAAATTTGTAAAAAGTACAAAAGCAAAGAATAAAATTAATGGTTGGTTTAAAAAAGAAGAAAGAGCAGAAAACATAGAAAGAGGAAAAGACTTAATAGAAAAAGAAATTAAAAGAATAGGTGTATCTCATGCAGATATATTTAAAAACCAATATATTGAACCAATGTTAGACAGATATAAATATAAAAATCTAGAAGAAATGTATGCAGCAGTTGGATTTGGAGCAAATTCAGCAGTTAAAGTAATTGCAAAAATACTTCAAGAATATAGAAAAGAACATGAAGAAGAAAATGTAGAAGAAAAACTAGAACAATTAAGAAAACAAAAAGAGAAAAAACAAAAAACATCAAGCTCTGGAATAGTTGTAAAAGGAATAGACAACTGTTTAGTAAAACTATCAAAATGCTGTAATCCACTTCCAGGAGACGAAATAATAGGGTACATAACAAAAGGAAGAGGAGTTTCAGTTCATAGAAAAGATTGTGTAAATGTAAAAGACTTATTAACAGAAGAAAATAGAATAATAGATGTAAAATGGTACGAGGAAGCTAAGGAAAATTACAACGTAAATATAGAAGTATTAGCAAATGACAGAAAAGGATTACTAGTTGATATTCTAAATACTATAAAAGAAACAAAGGCTGATCTTATGGGAGTTAGTACAAAAACAACTAAAGAAAGAATAGCTATTATGGATATCAATATCGAAGTTGAGAATATTGAAGAATTAAATAAGGTAATTAGAAATATTAAAAAAGTAGATAGTGTATATGAAGTTAGAAGATAAAGAGGGATTAAGGGGCCACCACACAAAATCCCTTGAAATTTTTATAATTTTGTTATTATATATTAATATTTTCGAAAAAAACATAGCTGGGGTCTACCTATAGGTCTTTTTCTTAAATATTAATATATAATAACAAATTTAAATTTAATATTTCGGGATTTTGTGTGGTGGCCCCTTAATCCCGAAAAATTTTGAATGGAGATAAAAATTATGATTTTAAAAGAACTAAAGATAGATACATGGATAGGTGATAAAACAAATTGTTATGTAATATTTGATGAAGAAAGCAAAGAAATAATGGTAATAGACCCAGCTGGTGATGTAGATAAAATAGAAGATTTAATAAAAAATGTGTTTAAAGGAAATTTGAAATATATATATTTAACACATTGCCATGGAGACCATATAGGAGGAGTAACAGAATTAAAAAATCGCTGTGGTGGAAAGATTCTAATTCACAGGATAGATGCCATAGGATTAAATGATGTTAATATTAATTTATCAGAATATATAGGATTACCAGAAATAGAGCTGGAAGCGGATTCTAGAATTGATGATAATGATTTAATTCATTTAGGAAATCTTGAATTTAGAGTACTTCATACGCCTGGACACACAGCGGGGAGTACATCTCTTTATTGTGAAAAAGAAAAATGTTTATTTTCTGGTGATACAATTTTTGCTGGAACATGGGGAAGAACTGATTTGCCAACTTCAAGTAGAGAGGATATAATGAATTCAATAACAAATAAAATATTGGTTTTACCAGATGATACTTTTATTTATCCTGGACATGGAAAAGCAACGATGCTTAAAGATGAAAAGCCAATTTATTTAGAATTAAAACCTAAATTATGGTAAAATACTTGAAAAACAAGCTAAATGTTGTTATAATTATAAACATCATTAACAAGTTATAATTGCAAGGAGGAAAAAGCATGACAACAATATCAAGAAGATTTTACAATGAAGGATATCAGATGACAGGAGAAGGCAGAAGGGTCGATATATTAGACCCAAAAAAAGAGAAGAAAGTAGAGATATTCTTTTATGAAAAAGGAATATTGATATTAACAAAAGAAAGATATATATGGACCAAAAATATATCTGAAATAGATATATTAAAAGGTCTTCCTTGTATAAAAACATTAGGATAAATCTTTGCATGCTGGGGAATAGATTTCTATTCCCCTATTTTAAAAAATGGGAGATGAAAAGATATGAATAAAACAGAACCAAGGACATTGGCTGGATTTATGGAGCTAATGCCAAACGAACAAATATTATTCGAACAAATAAAACAAAAAATAGAAAAAACATATCAAAAATTCGGTTTTTTACCACTAGATACACCAATATTAGAATTATCAGAAGTATTACTTGCAAAAGCTGGTGGAGAAACAGAAAAACAAATATACAGATTTGAAAAAGGTGATACAGATATATCAATGAGATTTGATTTAACAGTACCACTTGCAAAATATGTAGCAAAAAACTATGGGAATTTAAGTTTTCCATTTAGAAGATATCAAATTGGAAAAGTATATCGTGGAGAAAGAACACAAAAAGGAAGATTTCGTGAATTTTATCAATGTGATATAGACATTATTGGTGATGGAGAATTGAGTGTAATAAATGATGCAGAACTTCCAAGTGTTATTTATAATGTTTTTAAAGAATTAGGATTTAATGACTTTACAATAAAAATAAACAATAGAAAATTATTTAATGGACTATTTGAAAGTTTAAATCAAAAAGAAAATGCAGTTGAAATCTTAAGAATAATAGATAAAATAGAGAAAATAGGAAAAGAAAACGTAATAGAAGAACTAGAGAAAATAGAAGTTCCAACAGAATCAATAAGTAAAATAATAGATTTTATAGAAATAGATGGAACAACTGACGAAAAACTTCAAAAATTACAAGATTTAAATATTGAGAATGACACATTTAAAATAGGACTTGAAGAATTAACACAAGTTGTGAAATATGTAAGATTATTTGGAATTCCAGATTCAAACTTTAAAGTAGATTTAACAATTGCAAGAGGATTAGATTACTATACAGGAACAGTTTACGAAACATTTCTAAATGAATATAGAGAACTTGGAAGTGTATGTTCTGGTGGTAGATATGAGAATCTAGCAGAAAATTATACAGACAAAAAACTACCAGGAGTTGGAATATCAATAGGTTTAACAAGATTATTCTATAAATTAAATGAACTAAATCTAATAAATGCTAACAAAAAATCTGTAGCAGAAGTATTGATAGTTCCAATGTTAGAAGATTTAAGCGTTCCAATAAAGATAGCAAATAATTTAAGAGAAAACGGAATTAATACAGAAATTTTCTTAAATGATAAAAAGTTAAAAGCAAAAATGAAGTATGCAGATAAACTTGAAATTCCTTTTGTTATAGTCGTTGGAGAGGATGAAGTAAAATCTGAGGTTGTAAAAATAAAAGACATGGCAACAGGAAATGAAAAAGAATGTCAAATTCATAATATTCCACATTTAATAAGATTATTGGTTGATGATAATAAAATTGTAAAAGGCGTATCCGTTGTGTAGCGGTAGTATAATCAATAGGCAAGTTTTTGAACAAAGTAGGAAAGGAAATTTATAATGAATAAAACAAAAAGAAGAATTTTTAATACAGCAATCAAAATGTTTTCAGAAAAGGGATATGATAATACAAGTGTTGAAGAGATAACGGCAATAGCAGGAGTGGCAAAAGGCTCACTATACTATCATTTCTCTAAAAAAGAAGATATATTTGATATGTTATTAAAAGAAGGATTTGAATTATTAAAAAACAATATAGAAATAAAAACCAAAAACTGTACTACTGCGTTAGAAAAAATAAAAGCAGTCATACTAATACAAATAAAAGTAATTGTAAAATACGAATATTTCCTTAATGTTGTTTTTTCACAATTATGGGGTGAAGAAGAAAAAAATAAAAAGTGTAAAAAGGCAGTTTTTCAATATATCAAAATCATTGAAAAAATAGTAAATGAAGGGATTGCAAATGGTGAATTTTATGATGGTGATGTAGAAGCAATAGCATCCGGGATTTTTGGAGTTACATGTTCAAGTCTTATTTATAGAATAAAAAAGAATAGACAAGTAGATGCAATGCAGGTATATAATGGCTTTATCGATAATGTTACAAGAACATTAAGTAAAAAATGAAAAATATTATTTTAGTGATATAAAAAGTGCAATAGTTAATTACAAATAAGTAGTTAGCTATTTTTTTTGTATTTAGACTAAGTGTTCAGTTAATAAGTGATTTAAAAAATATATATTTCTCAAATCACTGAAAACAGATTGTACTGACTTACCAGTCTAAAGACATTAATTTATTATTGTGATATAAAGATGATACAAAATTAGAAGTAATAGGAGAAAATATGAGTAAGAGAATATATGATTATTTAAAAATTAATGATTTAAAAGATATGTTAAATAAAACAGGAAAATTATATGCAGATAGACCAGCATATAAAATTAAAGTAGAAGAAGGAAAATATCAAACTTATACCCATAAAGAAGTACGAGATATGATAAATAATTTAGGAACAGCATTAATAAATTTAGGACTAAAGGGAAAAAGAATTGCAGTTATTGGAGAAAATAGATATGAATGGGAAATAGCATATTTATCAATTGTATGTGGAACAGGAATTGTTGTTCCATTAGATAAATCACTGCCAGCAAATGAGCTAGAACTATTGATAGAAAGATCTGATATAGAAGCGATATTTTATACAAAAAAATATTCAGATATAATTCAAAATATTAAGTTTAGTGAGAAAAACAAATTAAAACATTTAATTTCTATGGATAATGATGAAAATTGTGAAGGTATATACTCACAAAAAGAATTAATACGAGAAGGTAAGAAACTAATAGAAGAAGGAAATAATGAGTTTTTAAATGTAAAAATCAATCCAAAAGAAATGGAAATTATGCTATTTACATCAGGAACTACATCTAGGTCTAAAGTAGTAGCACTTTCACACGAAAATATTTGCACAAATTTAATGGATATTGGAAGTGTGTTAGATGTAACGCAAGATGATGTCTTTCTTTCTATTTTACCAATACACCATGTGTTTGAATGTACAGTAGGATTTTTATTTTCACTATATAAAGGAGCAGAAACTGTATTTTGTGATGGTTTAAGACATATAGTAGAAAACCTAAATGAATATCATGTAACAGTTATGGCATGTGTACCAGGTATATATGAAAGAATATTTATGATGATTAGAAAAAAATTAGAAAAACAAGGAAAACTTGAGGAAATATTAGAAAATGAAGAAAAATATAAAAATTCCTCTATGCAAAAAAAGAAAGAAGTATTTAAAGAAATACATGATATGCTAGGTGGAAAAATAAAACTATTGATAAGTGGAGCTGCATCTTTAGATAAGACAATAGAAGAAAGATATAGATTATTAGGGCTAAATTTAGTACAAGGATATGGATTGACTGAAACTTCACCTGTTGTGGCAATTGGGACAAATAAAAATTATAAGTTAGGGTCAATTGGAAAAACAGTTCCGAGTGTAGAAGCAAAACTCGTAAATGTAAATGATGAAGGAATTGGAGAATTAGTAGTTAGAGGTTCAAGTGTAATGCTAGGATATTATAAAGATGAAAAAGCAAATAAAAAATCATTACAAAATGGATGGTTCTATACAGGAGATTTAGCTAAAATAGATGAAGAAGGATATATATTTATATGTGGTAGAAAGAAAAGCGTAATTGTATTAAAAAATGGCAAAAATATATTCCCAGAAGAAATGGAAAATTTAGTAAATAAAATAGAAGGAATAAAAGAGTCATTTATCTTTGGAAAAATACTATCAAATGATGAGAACAATATAAAAATAAATGTAAAGATAGTATTTGATAGAGATGTTATAAAAGATGTTTATAAAGTAGAAAGAGATGAAGACATATATAAAGTTTTGTCAAAGAAAATTAAAGAAGTCAATCAAACTATGCCATCATATAAAGCAATAAGAGGAATGATACTAACAGAAGAACCGTTAATTAGAACAACAACAAATAAAATAAAAAGGCAGGAAAATTTAGATGCGATTAGAAAACTTAAGGACTAAATTTTTAGGAAGAAATAATATTTTTTATAATAAAATAGATTCAACACAAAATGAAATTTGGAGATTAATAGAAAACAATAATACTCCAGATGGTACTTTAGTATTTGCAGATATTCAAGATAAAGGAATTGGAACACATGGAAGAGTCTGGCATACAGATGAGGCAAATAATATAGCATTTTCATTTTTTATAAAAACAGATTGTAATATTCAAAGATTAGATGGACTTACAATAAAAATTGCAAATATAATTGTTGATATTTTTAAAAAGCAATATGGAATTAATTTAAATATCAAAGAGCCAAATGATATTACATTTAATGATAAAAAAATAGGTGGGATTTTAACTCAAACAAAGATTGTTAATGAAAAAGTTAAATACTTAGTAGTTGGAATTGGAATTAATACTAAAAAGGAAAAATTTACAGATGATATAAAAAATATAGCGACATCTATAAAAAAAGAATTTGGAATAGATGTAGATACAAAAAAATTCATAGTAGAGTTTTGTAATCAATTTGAAAAAGAAATAGAAATGAGAGGAGTTATAAAAAAATGAATATAGGATTTTTATTTCCTGGTCAAGGATCTCAAAGTGTTGGAATGGGAAAAGACATATATGAAGAATATGAAGATGCAAGAAAAATATATAATCAAGTTAAAAATATAACAGGAATAGATATTGCAAAAATATCATTTGAAGGACCAGAAGATGTATTAAATGAAACAAAATATACACAACTCGCAATACTTACAGAGAGTCTAGCAATATTAGAAATTTTAAAAGATAATAATATAACAGCTAATATGTCAGCAGGATTAAGTTTGGGGGAATATACAGCACTAATAAATAGTAAAGCACTTATGTTTGAAGATGGAATAAAAATTGTCCAAAAGCGAGGAGAATATATGCAAAATTTGCTTCCTAGTGGAGAATGGCAAATGGCGGCAATTATGGGCTTAAATGATAATGAAGTGGAAGAGATTTGCGAAAAAGTAAAATCTGGTTTTGTAGTTCCTGCAAATTATAATTCAGTAGGTCAAGTTGTAATTTCTGGAGAAAAAGAAGCAATTACTGAAGCAGAGAAAATCGCAAAAGAAATGGGTGCAAAAAAGGTAAGAATTTTAAAAACAGCAGGACCATTTCATACTGAAAAATTACAAGAAAGTTCAAAGGCATTAAGAAAAGAATTGGAGAACATTACTATTCATAAGTTTGAAATAAAAGTAATTAAAAATATAGATGGTGAGATTTACCAAGATACAGATGATGTAAAAGATATTTTAGCTCGTCATATTATAAATCCAGTTAAATTTACAAAAACAATTCAAAATATGTTAAATAGTGGAATAGATACATTTATAGAGATAGGACCTCGGAAAAACATTATCAGGATTTGTTAAAAGAGTACCAACAAATAAAGAAATAAAAATATTAAATATTAATAATGTTTGTAGTTTGCAAACTGTATTAAAAGAATATGGAGGATAAGAAATGAGTAAACTAGCATTAATTACAGGTGGAACGAGAGGAATTGGAAAGCAAATAGCTCTAACATTTGCAAAAGAAGGATATGATATTGCAATAAATTATAGAACAGAAAATGATGACTTAAAAATTACTAAAGAAGAAATAGAATCAAATAAT
Source organism: uncultured Clostridia bacterium (assembly GCA_934168305.1). Classification (GTDB taxonomy): domain Bacteria; phylum Bacillota; class Clostridia; order TANB77; family CAG-508; genus CAG-269. The sequence goes on from CAKPNF010000002.1 coordinate 92,508, forward strand.
GTAAAATGTTTTGCGGTTCAAGGGGATGTAACTAAATTTGAGGATTGCGAAAAATTTGTAAAAAAAATTGTAGAAGAATTTGGAAATATAGATGTATTAGTAAATAATGCAGGAATTACAAGAGACACATTGTTAATGAGAATGAAAGAAGAAGATTTTAAACAGGTTATAGATACAAATTTAGTAGGCACATTTAATGTGACTAAAAATGTAATTAGTTATATGATGAAAGCAAGAAATGGAAGAATAATAAATATATCATCAGTTGTAGGAATATCAGGAAACGCAGGTCAAACAAATTATGCAGCATCAAAAGCGGGAATTATAGGATTTACAAAAAGTTTAGCAAAAGAAGTAGCTTCAAGAAATATTACTGTTAATGCAGTAGCACCAGGATTTATTGAGACACAAATGACAGCTGTATTAAAAGAAGATATTAAAGAAGAAATTGCAAGAAAAATTCCTCTAAAAAGGATGGGAACTCCACAAGATGTTGCAAATGCTGTTAAGTTTTTAGCATCTAGTGATAGCTCATATATTACAGGTCAAGTAATTCATATTGATGGTGGAATGTTAATGTAAGGAGAGATGAAAAATGGAAAGAAGAGTAGTTATAACAGGACTAGGAGCAATTACTCCAATAGGAAATAGTGTAAATGAAACATGGAAAGGAATAGAAAATAAAGAATGTGGAATCGATAATATTTCATTATTTGATAGTAGCAACTTTAAAACAAGTTTATGTGCAGAAGTAAAAGATTATAATCCTTTAGATTACTTCGAACCAAAACAAGCCAAGAGATTAGATAGATCTTCACAGTTTGCACTAATAGCAGCAAGAGAAGCAGTAAAAAATAGTGGAATAACTTCAGAAAATACAGATTTTAAAAAGGTAGGCATTTTTGTAAGTACAGGAATTGGTGGATTGATAACAATTCAAAATCAATGTGAAGTTAATTACGAAAAAGGAAATAATAGGGTATCACCTATGTTTATACCAATGGCAATAGCTAATATGCCAGCAGGAAATATTTCAATAGAATTTGGATTTAAAGGTGAATCCATGGCAATTGTTACAGCCTGTAGTTCTTCAACACATGCAATAGGAGAAGGATATAAAACAATAAAACATGGATATGAAGATGTTGTTGTTGCAGGAGGCACGGAGGCTTCTATATGTCCTGTTGGAATAGCAGGTTTTGAAAATATGAAGGCACTATGTACATCTACAGATAAAAATAGAGCAAGTATTCCATTTGACAAAGAGAGAAGTGGATTTGTTATGGGAGAAGGAAGTGGAATATTAGTATTAGAAGAATTAGAGCATGCAAAAAAAAGAAACGCTAAAATATATGCGGAAGTTATTGGATTTGGCTCAACTTCAGATGCTTATCATATAACATCTCCATGTCCTGATGGAGAAGGTGGAGCAAATGCAATGGTAAGAGCAATAAAAGATGCAAAGATAAAACCAGAAGATATAGATTATATAAATGCACATGGAACATCAACACATTTAAATGATCTAACAGAAACAATGGCTATAAAAACATCATTAGGTGAGGCAAGTAAAAAAGTAATGATAAGTTCTACAAAAGGAAATATAGGGCACCTTTTAGGAGCTGCAGGAGCAGTAGAAGCAATTTTTTGCGTGAAAGCAATGGAAAATGGGCTAGTACCACCAACAATAAATTATAAAGAAAAAGATGAAGAATGTGATTTAGACATTGTTCCAAATGAACCAAGAAAAACTAAATTAAATATTGTTATGTCAAATTCACTTGGATTTGGAGGACACAATTCTAGTATTATCCTAAAAAAATGGGAGGAAAAATAGATGGAATATGAAAAAATAAAACAATTAATAGAAGAGATGGGAAATTCTAAATTAACAGCAGTTGATATTGAATTTCCAGATGGTACTAAAATTAGTATGAAAAAAGATAAAATGCAAGAAAAAATAATTCAAAATACTTCAATAGTAGAAAATGATACTATTGAAAATCAAATAAAAGAAGACAAAAATGAGAAAAAAGGAAATATAATAAAATCACCAATGGTTGGAACTTTCTATTTAAAACCTTCTCCTACAGCAGAACCTTATATTGAAATTGGAAAAGAAGTAAAAAAAGGTGATGTACTTTGCATTATTGAAGCTATGAAATTAATGAATGAGATTGAGTCAGAATACACAGGCAAGGTTACAGAAATTTTAGTAAAAGACGGTGAAACAGTAGAATATGGAACACCATTATTTAGAATAGAAGGTGAAAATTAATGCTAAATAAAGAAAAAATCAAAAATATTATTCCACAAAGAGATCCATTTTTAATGATTGATGAAGTAGAAGAATATGTACCAGGAGAATCAGCAATAGCATATAAAAATATAAATGAGCAAGAATGGTATTTTAAAGGTCATTTTCCAGGTAATCCAATTATGCCAGGAGTGTTAATTGCAGAAAGCTTAGCACAAACAGGAGCAGTTGCAATTCTTTCAATGGATGAGAATAAAGGAAAAAATGCTTTATTCGGAGGAATTGATAAAATGAAATTTAAAAGAAAAGTTGTACCAGGAGATAGATTAAAATTAGAAGTGAAAATTATAAAAAGAAAAGGACCAATTGGAGTAGGAGAAGCAATAGCAACAGTTGATGAAAAGATTGTAGCTAAAGGTGAATTAACATTTGCTTTAGTTTAAGTTCTACCTAAAATTAAAAGTTGAAAGAGGTGAAAATAAATGAATAAAATATTAATTGCAAATCGTGGTGAAATTGCAGTTCGTATTATAAGAGCATGTAAAGAAATGAATATAAAAACAGTTGCAGTTTATTCAGAAATAGATAAAAATGCTTTACATACTCGCTTGGCGGATGAGGCTATTTGTATTGGACCAGCTCAAGTTAATAAAAGCTACTTAAATATAAAAAATATTATACAAGCAGCATATATAACAAAAGCTGATAGCATTCATCCAGGTTTTGGTTTTTTATCTGAAAATTCAAAATTTGCTCAAATATGCGAAGAATCAAATATAAAATTTATTGGACCAAAGTCAGAAGTTATTGATTTATTAGGAAATAAATCAAATGCAAAAGAGATGATGAAAAAAGCAGGAGTACCTGTTATACCTGGTTCAGATGGAAGTGTAAAAGGATTAAAAGACGCATTAGAAATAGCAGAAAAAATAGGTTATCCTGTTATGTTAAAGGCTGCAGCAGGAGGCGGTGGCAAAGGTATCAGAGTTGCAAATACTGCAGAAGAATTAAAAAAAGAATATGAAATAGTAAAACAAGAGGCAAAAAATTCATTTAATGATGATGAAATATATATAGAAAAATTTATTGAAAATCCAAGACATGTCGAAATTCAAATAGTAGCGGATGAACATGGAAATGTAATTCATTTAGGAGAAAGAGATTGTACCATTCAAAGAAATCATCAAAAAGTAATAGAAGAAACACCATCTACTGCTATTGATGAAAAAACAAGAAATAAAATGGGAAATGCAGCTATAAAAGCAGCTAAAACAGCTGGATATACAAGTCTTGGAACAGTAGAATTTTTAGTAGATAAAGACAACAATTTTTATTTTATGGAAATGAATACAAGAATTCAGGTAGAACATCCAATTACTGAAATGAGAACAGGAATAGATTTAGTAAAAACACAAATAAAAATTGCGACAGGAGAGGAATTAAAAATAAAACAAAAAGATGTAGAATTCAAAGGACATTCTATAGAATGTAGATTGAATGCTGAAAATCCAAGTAAAAAATTTATGCCATGTCCAGGACTAATAAAAGGTTTACATTTTCCAGGAGGAAATGGAGTACGAATAGATAGTGCAATTTATGAAGGATATACAATTCCATCAAATTATGATTCCATGATTGCAAAGCTTATTACTTTTGGAGTAAATAGAAATGAAGCAATTAGTAAAATGAAGAGAGTCTTAGAAGAACTAGTTGTAGAAGGAATACAAACAAATCAAGATTTTTTATTTGAAATAATTAAAAATCCTAATTTTATTAGAGGAAATTTTGATACTTCATTTATAGAAGAAGAAATATTAAAAAAGGAGACCGATAAATGATTGTAGACAAAATAAAGAAGAGACAAGTGCCAACAAATAACAAAAATTCTAATATAGATATACCAGTAGGAAAATGGGTAAAATGTGAAAAATGTAAAGAAATACTATATAAAGAAACCATTAGAAATAATCTAAATATTTGCCCAAATTGTGGACATTACTTTAGAATGCATATAGATAGAAGGTTAGAATTAATAATAGATAAAAATACATATAAAAAGTTTGATTTAAATATAGAAACAACGAATCCACTAGAATTAGAAGATTACCCTAAAAAACTTAAGATTTTAAGAGAAAAGACAGGACTAGCTGAAGCAGTAGCATGCCGGAACTGGTAAAATTCAAGGAGAAGATGTTGTTATATGTATTATGGATAGTGGTTTCTTAATGGGAAGTATGGGAAGTGTTGTAGGCGAAAAAATAACATATGCCATTGAGCAAGCAGTAGAAAAAAGATTACCACTTATTATATTTTCTGTTTCAGGTGGAGCTAGAATGCAAGAAGGAATTATATCTTTAATGCAAATGGCAAAAACTACAGCTGCACTTACCAAATTAGATGAAGCAGGATTATTATATATATCTGTTTTAACAGATCCAACATATGGAGGAGTTACAGCTTCATTTGCAAGTTTGGGAGACATTGTTTTAGCAGAACCACACGCAATGATAGGATTTGCAGGACAAAGGGTAATAAAACAAACAATAGGTGAGGAATTACCAGATGGTTTTCAAACAGCTGAATTTTTGTTAGAACATGGTTTTATAGATAAGATAGTTGAAAGAAAAGATTTAAAAGATACTATTTATAAATTAATTATGTTTCATAAAGGAGGCGAAATTTAATGGCAAATACGAAATTATCAGCTTGGGAAAAAGTAGAAATAGCAAGAGATCCCAAAAGGAAGACTTCACTTGACTATATAGAGGAGATATTTGATGATTTCATAGAATTACATGGAGATAGAAACTCTAAAGATGATAAAGCTATAATATGCGGATTAGCCAAAATAGGAAAACAAAATTTTACAATTATAGCAGAACAAAAAGGAAGGACAACAAAAGAAAATATAGAAAGAAATTTTGGAATGCCAAATCCTGAAAGTTATAGAAAAGCGATAAGATTTATGAAACAGGCTGAAAAATTTAAAAGACCAGTAATTACTTTTATTGATACCAAAGGAGCATATCCAGGAATAGAAGCAGAAGAAAAAGGACAGGGAGAAGCTATTGCTAAATCTATGTTTGAAATGGCAAAGCTCAAAGTACCAATTATATCAATTGTAGTTGGAGAAGGTTCAAGTGGAGGAGCTTTAGCAATTGGAGTTGCAAATAAGGTATTTATGTTAGAAAATGCTATTTATTCAATTCTTTCGCCAGAAGGCTATAGTAGTATTTTATGGAAAGATGCATCTAGGTTTAAAGAAGCTGCAGAAAAAATGAAATTAACAGCAAAAGACTTATTTGAACTTAAAGTAATAGATAAAATTATAAAAGAACCAAAAGAATATAATGAAGAAAATTTTAAAAAAGTTGCAAATAGTTTAAAAAAAGAAATACAAAAAGAAATAGAACAAATGAAATATCTAAATGGAAATCAAATTGTAGAAAATAGATATATGAAATTTAGAAATATGGGTGAATTTAAGGAGGTATAAAATGTTATTAAAAGATAAAAAAATATTAATAATGGGAATTAGAAACAAGTGGAGTATTGCTTATGGAATTGCAAAATCAGCTTATGAAAATGGAGCAAAATTAATTTTTACTTATATGGGAGAAGATAATAAAGGAAAAATAGAAGATCTAATTAGTGAATTTAAGGGTAGTAAAGCTTATGTATTAAATGGTGCATCAGAAGATGAATTAGTTAAAGATGTATTTACAAAAATAAAAGAAGAAAATGGCAAATTAGATGGAATTGTACATGCAATTGCACATGCGAATACTGAAGATCTAAGAAATGATTTTATCCTTACAAGTAAAGAAGGATATTCTCACGCAGTTGATGTTAGTAGTTATTCTTTCGTATTAGTTGCAAGGATGGCTAAAGAACTAGATATGCTAAATGAAAATGCAACTTTAGTCACTTTAACATATCACGGATCTACTAAAGTTTTAGAAGGTTATAATATTATGGGAGTAGCAAAAGCTGCACTTGAAGCAAGTGTTAGATATTTAGCAGAAAATTTAGGAAAAGACGGAATAAGAGTAAATGCAATATCAGCAGGTCCAATAAAAACATTATCAGCAAAAGGCATAAAAGATTTTAATTCAATATTGACTATTGTAGAAGAAAAAGCACCTTTACATAGGAATGTAACTACAGAGCAAGTTGGAAATGTAGCAACATTTTTATTAAGCAATATGTCAGATGCGATAACAGGACAAATTATATATGCTGATAGTGGCTATAATATTATGGGAGTTTAATAAAAAAATGTAGTAAGGAGAGGATGATAAATGTTAAAAGGAAAAGTAGCAGTTATAACAGGAGGTACTAGAGGAATAGGATTTGCAACTGCAAAAAAATTTCTAGAAAATGAAGCAAAAATAGTTTTACTTGGATCTAAACAAGAAACAGTAGAAAAAGCGATAAAAGAATTAAAACAAATAAATTCATCTTACGAGGTGATAGGGTTTTACCCAAATTTATCAAGCAAAGAAGAAATGAATGAAGTGTTTAAAAAAGTAAAAGAAATATATGGTCGCATTGATATATTAATTAATAATGCTGGTATTTCTTCTAAAACTAAAATAGAAGATTATAGTGAAGAAGAATATGATAAGATTACTAATTTGAATATAAAATCAGTTTTTAACTGTTCAAAGCAAATAATACCATATTTAAAAGAAACAAAAGGTGTGATTTTAAATACAAGCTCTATGGTAAGCATTTATGGACAACCAAGTGGAGTAATGTATCCTACTACTAAATTTGCAGTTAATGGGATAACTAAATCTTTAGCTCGAGAATTAGCACCACAAGGAATTAGAGTAAACGCAGTAGCACCAGGAATTATTAATACAGATATGGTAGCAAAGTTACCTAAGGAAATAATAGAACCATTAATAAAAACTATACCATTTGGCAGAATTGGAGAACCAGAGGATATTGCAAATGCGTTTTTGTTTTTATCAAGTAATTTATCAAGTTATATTACAGGGGTAGTCTTATCTGTAGATGGACTGGCAAGAAGTTAAAAAATAAAATAAAGAAATCAAGGAGGAAATTATTATGTCAGAAAAAGAAATTTTTCAAAAATTAAAAACTATAGTAGTAGATCAATTAGGAGTAAATGAAGAAAATGTAACAATGGAGGCAACTTTTGTTGATGATTTAGCAGCAGATTCTTTAGACATTGTTGAATTAGTAATGACTATAGAGGAAGAATTTGATTTAGAAATTCCTGATAGTGATGCTGAAAAAATTGTTACAATAGGTGATGTTGTTAAATATATAGAAGAACATAAATAGAATGTGAAAAAGAAAGGAAAACTATGGAAGGAATAAAAGTAGGAAATAAAAAATCAAAATATCCTATTATTCAAGGAGGAATGGGTGTAGGAGTTTCTATGCACAATTTAGCTGGTAATGTAAGTAAGGAAGGTGGCATTGGAATAATTTCAACAGCAGATATTGGATATCAAGAGGCAGATTTTAATAAAAATCCGTTGAAAGCAAATTTAAGAGCAATAGGAAATGAAATAAAAAAGGCAAGAGAAATTGCAGGAGAAGATAAGATAATTGGTGTAAATATAATGGTAGCTTTAAAAGATTATGCAGAAATTGTCAAAGAATGTGTAAAACAAAAAATTGACTTGATTATATCTGGTGCAGGAATTCCAAAAGAATTACCTGAATATGTAAAAGAATCTAAAACAAAAATTGCACCAATAGTATCATCTTTAAGATGTTGTAAGCTAATAGTAAAACATTGGATAAAAAAATATAATTATGTTCCAGACATGATAGTTATTGAAGGACCAGAAGCTGGTGGACATTTGGGATTTAAAAGAGAAGAATTAGAAGAAGATACTAAACCAAAATTAGAAAATATAACTAAGGAAATTGTTGACTACATAAATGAGGTAGAAAAAGAAACAGGAAAGGATATTCCAGTAATTGCGGCAGGTGGAATATGGGATTCTACAGATATTAAAAAATTTTTGAATTTAGGAGCAAGTGGAGTACAAATGGCCACAAGGTTTGTTGCAACAAATGAGTGTGATGCTTCAATAGAATTTAAAAAAACTTATGTAAATGCTAAAGCTGAAGATATTAAGATAATTAATAGTCCTGTTGGAATGCCAGGAAGAGCTATATGCAATAACTTTATTAAAAGAGTAGAAAAAGAAAAATGCAAAATAGATAAATGTTATAATTGCATTAAAACCTGTAATGTAATAAATAGTCCATACTGCATTACAAAAGTATTAATAAATTCTGTAAAAGGAAAAACAGATAATGGATTAATTTTTTGTGGTAGTAATGTTAGTAAAATAAAAGAAATTGTTTCAGTCAAATGTTTAATGCAGGAATTGGTTTGTGAATTGTAGTGTTAGAACATGTGGTGTAATACGCATAATTATCTAAAAAAAACAATAATGTTAGAAAAAATAACAACCAAAACAGAAAAGCAAATAATAGCAATACCACCTGATTTATTATTTTCTGAATTAATTTCATATATACCGTAAAAAATCGTTTTAATTAAAATAAATATGGATACAACAATAAATGTAAAATGATAAATTAAATTCATATAAACCTCCACTATAGAAAATAGAATCAAGGATTATCACTTATATGATATTAAAAAGTTTAAGTGATATCCTTAAATTTTTTATTTTTGCTTATTTTTAAGTCTGTGTTAATAAAAATCCAGAATCAATAACAGTATTAATATCAACATTAAAAGTTGAATTACTATAATTTTTTGCCCAATTATAGTTATTAAATTCTGTAGTTGTAGTAAAACTAGGAATTGCATATTCTCCGAACCCATTTATATCGCTTTTAAAAGTAGTAGAAGTTTTATACAGGTATTTAGTAATTTGACTTTCCAAATATTTATTGCATGAATTTGAAATCAAATTCAAAACATCAATATTAAGATATTGAGAATCTTTTTTCATAGAATAAATCTTACCTGAAAATTCTAATTTTATATTTATATGTGGAGAACCATTAACAAAATCAACATTTATATTATGAGTACTATTTGGTGTTAAATAAACATCAATTTTTGAGTTTTCTTCTTGAGGGTTTGGAACAGATATAAGAAAATTGTTAACTTTTTTTCTTATACATAAAAAACAAATAGTTTCCATAGCATTTAATTCCCCAACAAGTTTATCATCTTTAAAAACGGAAAGACCAATATTTTGAGAAGATCTATTACCAGCTATTGAATTTTCGTTTGTTTTTATAGTGGTGTCATCTGTCATTTGAGATTCATAAGAATTACTTGAGGAAGTTTTTACTCCGCCCAATATTGCATAAGGAGAGTCATAGCTACAAACTAAAGCATTAAAAAAATCACCTATAGTTGCATTACAAGTATATCCTGTATATTCACTAGTATTAGGGAATATATCATAATATTTTGGAATTAAACTTTCTAAACTTGGAATAGAATTTTTAATATAATATTTAGTGTTACATTTGCTAATAACGATATTTGCTGAAGGTCGTACCTGAACATCATTTATTAATGAATAAATCTCTTTAGATATTCCTTCTTTTGCTATTTCTTCTGAGAAAACAAATAATTTACAATGAGAAAGATTAACTTTTTTTCCTAGGTATGCATTCATTATATTTATTGCATTTGTTATGGAAGAACATACAACACTATTAAGTACAGGCTTTGCTTCAGAAGCATTTTCACCACTTGGTGAAGTCGATAAAAATTCAAAAGTGATTTCTAATTTATCTGATGAAGATTTGTCAATGCCAAGTGCTACGGCAAATGCACAATTGCTTATATTAAGTGAATTATATGACGGAGAAAAACTAGAAATAAATATAATGATTAATACTATAATAAAAATTTTTTTAAATATATTAGTTATCTTTAACACCTGCCCTTCTTTTTTTTAAATTAGCTATAGTTAATATTGATATACCTAAAATAAAACCTATAGCAATCTGAAAATATCTATAAATATGTGTTTCAAAAAAATTAGATATAGCATAATTTTTAGGAAGCAAAGCTATTCCAAAAATTAGCATTGCAAAAATATTCAGGGTAGGTTTTATATCACATAAATTAAACATTTTATTGAAAATATGTGCAGAAAATTTGCAAATTAAACTTAAATAGCAACAAAAAGATATTATCCAAATTAATAGAAATATTGACTCGAATCTTTGAAAAAATGAGCCAAATTCTATATGCCTAGCAGCTGAGAATAGTGGTATTATTTCATCTGTTGTTATAAAAAAAGAAAACATTAAAAGTAAAGTTGCTACACACAATAATATAAATGCCCCTGTAAAAATAACGGATATAATAGCAATTTTTTTGAATTTTTTAGGTTCTTTTAGCATGGGCGGTAAAAAATATATATAACATACGCCACCAAATGCACCTATATTTCTCAACCCTAAAATAAAAGTATTATAAGCACTATCACCACAAATAGGAAAAATTCGTTTAAAAGAAAAATTATCTATATTACCACAAAATAATAATATTACACTTATTGATACAATAGGAAATACAATTGATGTTGCGTTTAAAGAGGAATTAAAACTTAAAGTATTTACTAAAGCAATAGAAATAATAAACATTAAAACAATAAATACATAATTTGTCAATGAATAATATACAACGCCTAATCCTTCACAGAAATTTCTTAACATTATACTTGAACTTATAATGAAATAAGATATAAAAAAACTACCAATAATATTTTTAAAAATATTACCACCTAAAAATTTTGAAATGTCTAAAATATCTAAGCCAGGAAAATTTTTAAATAATTTACAAATTAACAAAACTAAAATTAAAACGATTGCTGTTACATAAATTATATTTAATAAGGTAGCAGATTTGATTTCATTTATAAAGGTTCTTGGTAAAGAACTTGTAATGTATGAGATTACAATAGAAAGTGTGAGTATAATAGTACTTATTGTACTGAGTTTTTCATGTTCCATGTTTGTTAATTCACCTCCTTTTTCCATTTCATAGAAATATTCTTTTGTTTCTTTTCCATTTTGGTAGCTAAATATGGAGCTCTATATTCTCTTTTCCATATAGGTGGAAGTAAAAGACCGGTTCTCTTTAAATTTTTTATACTAGAATATGGAATAGAGTAAGATACTCCGAAAGATTCCATATTACATATTATCGATAGATAAACAAAAAGTCCGGTTCCAATTCCTAAAAATCCAGCAATATACCCAAGAAAAACAAATAAAAATCTAAATACTCTTAAATGAAAGCTAAAACCATAATCAGGAATAGCAAAGGAACTTAATGCAGTTATTGCAACTATAATAATTAATATTGGACTAACAATACCAGCACCTACAGCAGCTTGACCTATAACTATTGCACCAACAATACCAATTGTTGAGCCTATAGCAGAAGGAACTCTAAGACTAGCTTCTCTTATAATTTCAAAGGATACTTCCATTATAAGTATTTCAAATATAATAGGAAAAGGTACATTTTCTCTTGCAGCCAAAATAGAATAAAGTAATTCTGTTGGTAATATTTCTATATGAAAGCTAGTTAATGCAACATATAAACATGGTAATAGAAGAGCAAAAAATGTACAAATTACTCTTAGGCATCTTAAAAAGTTTGCAAATATACTTTTTAAATTTCTATCTTCTGGAGAAGTTAAAAAATCAATCATAATTGCTGGAAGAATTAATGCAAAAGGGGAACCATTTATTAAAACAATAACTCTACCTTCTAAAAGATGCTGCGCTGCGTTGTCTGGTCTTTCAGTAGATAGAGCTTTTGGAAGTCCCAAAGCGCTATTATCACTTATTAATTGTTCCAATTGTCCTGCTGAAAGAACTGAATCTACATCCACATTATTTATTCGATATTTAACTTCTGCAACCAAATCATCATTTGCAATATTTTGCATATAGCATACTGCACATTTCGTTTTTGTCAATTTTCCAACTTCTAAGTTTTCAACAACTAAGTTTTCGTTATTTGTAAAGCGTCTTATTAAAGATGTATTTGTACGAATGTTTTCAACAAAAGCTTCGTGGGATCCTTTTATAACAATCTCATTCTCTGGTTTATCAATACTTCTTTGTTTGAAACCTTTTACATCAATATCAAAAGCAGAATCAAGAGTATCAATAAAAAGAGCACAATTACCAGAATTAACTCCTAAAAAAATATCGTTAAAAGAAGATTGAAGTTCTATATTATTTTGAGGAATCAAACAAGTTTGAACATAGTCAACTAGGTTAATTTTTTTTACTTTTCTAATTGTAACATTATTTGTGACTGATTCGGAAATGATATTTGATTGTTGATTTTTTAAAAAATTATTCTGATTTCTCATCATTAATGGTTTTAAAACAAAATCGTTTAATATTTGTGAATCAACCATTCCATCAATATAAAGTAAAAATGCTTTAAACTGTTTTCCTTTTGCATTTAAAATAAATTCACGGGTTATAACATCACTGTTGATTAAAAGATTATATTTAGTTTTTATATAATCTAAAGTTTTATTTATATCAGTAAAAACATTTTGAGATTTGTTAAAAGTAGTCTCATTATTTTGAGTTGAAGTATCTTTATTATTTATAGTACTATCTGGTAAAGTAAAATGATATGAATCATTTTGGGTATAACCAAAAGCTTTTGTTAGAATATCTTTTATTTTCATAGTTGGTCTCCTCACTGAACTGTAAATATTAAATCTAGTATTGGCAAAAAAAATGAAAATATACTAGTTTTTAACAATTAAAAATGTTATAATAAAGTTATATATGCACGAAAGAGAGTGGATGAAAATGAAAACAAAAATAAAATCATTCATAATGACAACAGTAACAATATTAATAATATCAATTTTAGGCATTTTAGGAATATTAATATATAATGAAATAACAAAAAGTAATATAGTAGGTGAAGTTCAGGACTTTGTATCTAATATAACAATATCAAGTGGAGAAATAGATGGAAATATAAAAAATCAAGAGATAATAAAAGACACAAAAGAAACACTATTATATAACGAAGAAGATATAAATGTTGTAGAAGGCAATAAAGTAGAAAAATATTTTTATAATCAATTAGATGAATATTCTAAAATAATATACAAAGAAATAGAGAAAAACAAAGATAATATGAAAACAGGGGTATATCAAATAAATCTTGGAACTGGATTTTCATCACTACTTTCTCAAGATAATGGAGAAAAAGCACTAGGGGATTGTTATCAATCTGCAATTGAAGCATTTTCATATGATAATCCTGATGTATTTTATATAGAGTTTTCAAAATTATATTTAAATATTGAAACTACAACAAAAGGAAATAAAAAAACATATAAAGTGTTTATTAATTCAGGAGAAAATGAAAATTACTTAACAAGTGGATTAACATCTCAAAAGATAAAAGAAGAATTAAATGAAATAGAAAAGATAAAATTATATTTTACAAACAATAAAAAAAGTAATACATATGAAAACGTAAAAATGGTACATGATTATTTAGTAGATAGTATAGAATATGATCAAACAATATCTCAAGCCAATATATATGATATATATGGTGCGCTAATAAATAAAAAAAGCGTTTGTGAAGGATATGCAAAAGCTTTTAAATATCTAATGGATTCAATAAATATACCATGTGTGACAGTATCTGGAAAAGGAACAAATTCAGAAGGAAATACAGAAAATCATGCATGGAATTATGTACGAATAAATGGAATGTGGTATGCCGTAGATTGCACATGGGATGACCCTATTTTAATAGGATCAGGATATTTAAGTAACTCATTAAAATATAAATATTTTCTTAAAGGTGAAGATGAATTTAATAAATCACATACACCAAATGGACAGTTTACAGAAAGTGGAAAAATATTTGAATATCCAAATTTAAGTAAAGAAAATTATTAAATAGATAATGAAAAAGGAGAAATAAAAGATGTCATTAAAAGATAAAATACCAAATAAAATGCCTAGTTTACCAAATTTTTCAAAAATTGGAACAAGTAAAATAAAAGTATATGCATTTGTAGGACCATCAGGGACAGGAAAAAGTTATAGAGCACAAATGGTAGCAAGTGAAAAAAACATAAAATTTATAATAGATGATGGTCTTCTTATAATGGACAATAAAGTAATTGCAGGTGAGTCAGCTAAAAAAGCTCCAACAAAAATAGAAACAGTAAAACATGCATTATTTTATAAAGAAGAAGAAAAACAAGAAATAATAAAAGCATTAAAAAAATATAAACCAGAGAGTATATTAATATTAGGAACATCTGATGGAATGGTACAAAAAATAGCAGCTAATTTAGGATTACCAGAAATATCTGATACAACTTATATATCAGATGTAGCAACACAAGGAGAAATGGAGACGGCAAGAAGAATAAGGGTAACAGAAGGGAAACATGTAATACCAGTACCAACATTTGAAATAAAAAAAGATTTTTCTGGATATTTATTAGATCCCCTTCAAATATTCAAAACAAAAGGAAGAGGAAATCAACCATATATATCAGAGAAATCAATTATAAGACCAACATTTAGTTATTTAGGAAATTTTACAATTTCAGATACGGTATTTAGACAAATATTAGAATATTTAGCATCAAAAACATTAGGAATATATAAAGTTCAAAAAATAAGAGTAGACAATTTTGGTGAAGGTGTAAAAATACATATGGAAGTTACCATAGTATATGGTTTCAATTTGATTGATGGAATTAATGAGTTTAAAAACAAGGCTAAAAAAGAAATAGAAAAATTAACTGCTATGAATGTTGAAGAATTTGAAGTTGTAATTAAGAATATATATGTTCCAGAGAAGGGAGAATAAGATGAAAGATATTTTAAAATCAATAGGTAGAGGGATTGTAAAAGGTGCAATTTGGATTTATTGTAAAATAGTATATAGATTTGAGGTAATAGGAAAAGAAAATATACCAAAAGAGGGTCCTATAATTATATGTGGAAATCACAGAAGTTTTTTAGATCCACCATTAATGGAAGTAACAACAGGTAGATATACTAGATTTTTAGCAAAAGAAGAATTAACAAAAAATAAATTTTTAGCGTTTTTAGGTTATGTATTTGATGCAATATTAGTGAAGAGAGATTCAAAAGAGGTTATTGCACTTAAGGAATCTTTGAAAACTTTAAAGAATGGGGATTGTTTAGCTTTATTTCCAGAAGGAACAAGAAATGGCTTAGCAAAAGGTGAAAAAGTCAAAGATGGTGCAGCATTTTTTGCTGTAAGAAGCGGTGCACCTGTTGTACCTTGTGGTATTAAAGGCGGAGAAAAAGGAAAAAGAAAAGTTACTATTACTTATGGAAAACCTTTAGATTTTAGTGAGTATAAAGGTAGCAAAGATAAAGAAGTTCTTGATAAGGTTACTGAGGAAATTATGAACAATATTATTGAACTTACAAAATAAAATTGTATTTTTTAATAGAAAATTAGTGGAGATAATTTTTTTTAAAAGGTATAAATAGTAAGTTGTTGTTGAGGTTAGATTTCTAATTATATAAAGAAAGGTTGAAAAATAAGTGATTGAAATAGTAGAATATAAGAATGAATATGCAAAAGATTTGTCAGAAATAATACTAGATAATATGTATAAAATTAATATTAAAGAGCATGGAAAAGATATAATAGATAGAATTTCAAAGTATTTTACGGAAGATGAAATAAAGAAAAATTTTCCACAAAGAACTAAATGCTTAGTAGCATTAAAAAATGAGAAGGTTGTTGGTACAGCAAGTATTGATCGATATAAAGGTGATAAAACAGGAAAAAAGTACATTGTATTAACAGTATTTGTAAAAATAAAAAATCATCGACAAGGAATAGGAAAAGAATTAATTGAAAATATAGAAAAAATTGCAGTAAATGTTGGGTGTAAGGAGCTAGTAATACCTTCTTCTGTTTACGCTTGTGAATTTTACCGTAAATTTGGATTTGATTATCTAGATGGAAAGAAAATTCAAAATGAAGATAAGGAATATATTTTAACAAAAAAATATTAATTGATTGCTAGAGGCAAATTACAATTTAGTAATTAGTTAGAAAAATAGTAAGTTGTCGCTGAGGTTGAATTTTGAAATTTAAATAAAAAACTATAAATTTTTGAGGTGGGTATATAAAGTATGCTCATCTTTTATTATGTCAATTAAATATTGTATAATATAGGTAGAGTTCTATATATTGTAAATTATGGAAAAATGTAAGGAGGTAATTGTCATGAGAGAATTGTTTGTTGAAAAAGTAATTGATTGGGCAGGAGAATTTTTAGACAATAACCAAAGAATAAAATTAAAAGAGATACTTACAGAAATATGTTTAAATTATCACATTGAAATATTAGAACAAAACCAAAAACAAGAAATACAAAAGAACAATGAAGAAATATTAAATAAATTTATATCATCAAAAGAAATTGAAGGCTGTTCAGTTAGAACATTAAAATATTATAAAGATAATATAACAAAAATGTTAGATACTGTAAATCTTCCAATAAATGAAATTACAATGGAAACATTAAGAAATTATTTATCAAATTATAAAAACAATTCAACTGCGGGTATGGTAACAATAGATAATATAAGAAGAACATTATCAAGTTTTTTTGCTTGGTTGGAAAACGAAGACTATATTGTAAAAAGTCCTGTTAGAAGAATCCATAAAGTAAAAGCAGTGAAAAAGGTAAAAGAAACGTTAACAGATGAAAATTTAGAAAAATTAAGAGATACTTGCTCAAATGTAAGAGATTTAGCAATATTAGAACTATTAATTTCAACTGGTATGAGAGTCGGAGAACTTACTAGATTAAATATATCAGATATGAATTTTCAAGAAAGAAGTTGTATTGTTATAGGAAAAGGGAATAGTGAAAGAGAAGTTTATTTTAGTGCAAAGAGTAAAATGTATATAAAGAAATATTTGGAAACAAGAACAGATAATAATGAAGCATTATTTGTTTCACTTATAAAACCCTATAATCGATTAGGAATATCAGGGATTGAAATTGCTATTAGAAACTTAGGAAAACAAGCAAATATAAACAAGGTACATCCACATAAATTTAGAAGAACAATGGCAACGATGGCTATTGATAAAGGCATGCCAATAGAACAAGTTCAAAAATTATTGGGACACATAAAAATAGATACTACAATGGAATATGCAATGGTAAATCAAAATAATGTAAAAAATTCACATAGAAAATATATTAATTAAATTGGATAAATAAAAAGTTGAATGTATAAAGCAAAAAGTCAGGATTAAATGATAAAAAATTCAAAAATTATATTAAAACCTAGTAATATTAACGGTTACATGAAATTTAAAACATCAAAAACAGTTAAGGCCGTTGATATTGCTAGTTTTAGATATTTAATTAATATTTTATTGGATTTTTAAATTCTGAAATAGTTAATTTGGCTGAATATAATTTTATATATTTTTAATATACAAAAAATTAAATTTTTGTAATAAAAGATTTTTGTAATCCAATTGCATAAAGAATTACAACTTTTAAAAATAAAATTTCATGATTTAGTAATGGCAAAAAGTCAGAAAATATAGACAATTCAATGTTTTTGTAATATAATGATTGTATCAAAAAAGGAGGCATTTAAATGGAAGAGAAGTTAGACGTATTAAATGAACGTGGGGAGTTTACAGGAAAGGTAGCTACAAGAGAAGAATGTCACAGGGAAGGATTGTGGCACAGAGCTGTATACGGATTCATAATAGATAAAAATTCAAATGTATTATTACAAAAAAGAAGTCAAAATAAAAAACTATGGCCGAACAAATGGGATGTAACTGTTGGTGGACATGTGGATTCAGGTGAATTTGGAAGACAAACAATAATCAGAGAGTGTAAAGAAGAACTTGGAATTGATGTAAAAGAAAACGAAATAAAATATCTAATATCTTCTACATCTGTGTATGAAAAGAATAACTATTCAAATAAGCACTATGATGAATGTTATTTGATTTTGAAAGATGTTGACATTACAAAGTTAAAACTTCAAAAAGAGGAGGTATCTGATGTTCAGTATTTTTCGAAAGAAGAATTATTAGAAAGAATAGAAAATAATTTTGATGGATTAACAGAAAAAACTGGTTCATGGCATTTTTTAAAGAAAATATTAGAAGATGGTAGAATAAACTAAAATAGAGATTACAAATATAACATGGAGGTAAAATGTATGTTGAGCTTACACTATGATTTAGATAATGAAAAAGTAAAATATTTAATTACTACAGATGACAAATTAGGTAAATTAATTAAATATATCAATAAAACTGAATTGATAATTGAAGAAGATGGCTTTAAATGTATTGTTAAGTATATAATAGGACAGCAAATTAGTGATAAAGCTCGTGAAACTATTTGGCAACGTGTATGTGCAATTTTGAAAAATATAACACCTGAAAATATACTAGCGATAAATGATAATGAATTAAGAAAAGTAGGATTATCAGAACGTAAAATTAATTACATAAAAATATTAGCATCAGCTGTTATCAGTGAAGATATAAATTTTTATGATTTTAAGGAACTCACCAATGAAGAAATTATAAAAAAGTTAACTGCATTAAAAGGTATTGGTCAATGGACTGCTGAAATGTATTTGATTTTTTCATTAGGAAGAGAAAATGTACTTTCAAAAGGAGATGGAACAATTAGACGTACAATACAGTGGATGTACGATTTGGAAAAATTACCATCTTCGGAAATATTGCTTAAATATTTTAGCAGTTGGACTCAGTATGCAACAATTGTATCATCATATCTTTGGAAATCAATTGAATTAGGATTGGTGCAAAGACCTTTTAATGAGATTATATCAAATTAGGAGGCTAAAAGTATGGATAATGGAAAATTATATTGGATGAATTATTCTATTAATATTGCTAATGGTTCAAAAGATAATAATTTGCGTGTAGGTGCTGTTTTAGTTACAGAAGATAATAAGCTAGTTTGTTCTGCTTATACAGACGAATGTTCTGGTTTATCGTGGTATGAAATATTATTGTCTAAAATAGAAAAAATAAATGTAAATAAGGCTTACTATTTATTTTTAACAGTAAATACACTATTTTCGGAATCAGAATTTGACTTAAATAAACTAATGGAAAAAATAGCCATTGAAGAAATATACATAGGTGTTCCAGACCCTAATTTGGCAGATTATTTATCGAATGATCCGATTGGTACATTCAGGAATATTTATCGTTATTCAGACAATTTGAAAAGAATGATATTGCAGCAAAATCTTAATTATTACAGAAATGTTAAACAAAATATAAAATCTAGTCCATATTATTCTGCTAAGAGAATAAGCAATATAGTTATGGAAAAACTAGAAGAAAAAGGTATTTTTATTTCTAAAGAAGAATTGCAATCAAATAAACAAATTGAAAAATTAATTCAATTGATTGTTGAAAAGTATAAGTTTAATATAGATGATGCTAGTAAGCTAGTAAATTTGGTAATGTCTGAAGCATTTGATGAGAAATATGCAACATATAATTATTCAGATGATGCTCGTTCACTTAGTGTGGATTGGAAGAATAATTTTTTAAAGATATATAACAAACTGTTATTATCTTCATTGGAAAATAAAGATATATTAGATGTTGGTGTAGGAAGTGGTAATGAAGCAATAGCATTATTTTCTAATTGCCCTAATATTACATTTGTTGATATTGCACCAAATGGTTTGAAAAAGATAAAAAAACAAATTCCGAAATCAAATATTGTTGTATCAAGGGCTGAAAAGCTTGTTACATTAATAAATAATAGCTATGATATTTATATATCATTAAGAACATATAATTCGTCCTTTTTCAATGTAAAACAAGCAATTTCAGAAGCACATAGAGTTTTAAAAAAAGATGGTATTATAATTATTTCTATTGCAAATGGTTTTTTAAGCCCAGAGAATCAATATATAATTCCGGGCTTACTTATTCCAGGAACAGAGTTTGTTGATATTTATAGAGGGTTTGATATTATAAAGAAATTGTCGACAGAACTTTGTAATAATGGTTTTGAAGATATTAAATTTTTTCCAACAAAGGTAGAACTTTTTTTAACGGCTAAGGCAAAAAAATGATGTGAATTTTTAAAGGAGGTACTAAATGATTGAACCAAAAACATTTGCTCAGAAAGTAATAGAATTTAATAAAGAATTATCCAAAATATCAATGGAATTACCGGATGGTTTTAAAATTATAAATCCATTTAATGGAAGTCAAAAAGAAATAGTAAATGAAATTTCAACAGTATTCTACAAAAGGTTTTATAATGACTGTAATAAGCGTCATATAATATTAGGAAGTTCTCCAGCACGTAGAGGAACAGCTATTACAGGTGTACCATTTGAGGATGCGGCACATCTTCAAAAAGAAACGGGTATTCTGATTGATAAGTTTTATGTTAACAAGTCATCGTCAGGCTTTTTATATGATGTAATTGAAAAATATGGTGGCTGCAAAAAGTTTTATTCTGATTTTTATATGAATTTTGTCTGTCCTGTTGGTATAGTTAGAACTAATTCAAAAGGAAATGAAGTTAACTGTAATTATTATGATAGTAAAAAATTACAAGAAACATTGTATTCACTTATTGTTAATTCAATACAGGCACAAATTGATTTAGGAATTGATACTTCCATATGTTATTGTATCGGAAGTGGAGAAAATTATACTTTTTTATCTAAGATAAATGAAAAACACAAATTTTTTGAAGAAATTATACCATTAGAACATCCACGATTTATAATGCAATATAATTCAAAACATAAAGATGAATTTCTTGAAAAGTATTTGACAGCTTTAAAACAAAATCATAATAAAGAAAAGGAGAATAATATAGAATATGATAGAGAAAGATAGTAAAATATTAGTTCATTTTGATACTAACGATACAAGTATATATCAGCTAAAAGGAGATAGTATATCATTAATAAAAAAAGAAAGAGTTTTTTTTAATGAAACACTAATACATGACGAGTTATTCAAAAAGATTGATTATGTTATTGAAAAACTAAGAATGATTGTAGAAAAAGTTGATAATGAAAGTGTAAGATTATATGCTACTGGAGTCTTTCAGGAATTTTCAGAAGAAGAACAAACACAATTAATAATACATGTTTTTGTAAATTCAGGCTTATGTTTTAATATAGTAAAGCCTGATTTAGAACAATTTTACATTGAAAAAGGTTTGGAGAAAAGTAACGAAAAAAATATTATTAATGGAATTGTTCAACAGGAATTTAGAAAGGTTGTTATATGTGGTAGTTTTCAACAGAATATGCAAGAAATAGGGAACATCATAGGAATCTTAAAAAAACGAAATATTCAGATATTAAGTCCTTGGACAATGGATATTGTTCCTGAGTCCTTAGGTACTGACTTTATTCTTCTAGAAGGTCAAGAGTTAGTAAATGAAAGGGATGCATGGAGACATAAATATGATCATATGAATAAATTTAAAAAAGCAGATGCTATTATAGTATGTAATCCTGAAGGAAGAATAGGAAAAGGGACTATGTTTGAATTTGGTTTCATGATAGCGTATTCAAAAAGAATTATTTTTACAAATGAACCGAAAGACTTATCAATTCCATTTCCATATGAGATAGGATTAAATTTTATGTAATATTTTATTGAAATAGAATAATTTGAAATTTGCAAAAAGAACAGCTTATATAAGAATTTTTTAGATGTTCTTTTATTAAAAATATAAGTTATGCATCTTAGCAACAAATTACAATTTATCGTTGAAAATAAATTAGTAACAATTAATTATACTTTACATAAAATAAAGTCAAAAATTCATTGACAAACTTTGAATTTAGTAGTATAATTTTAAAGTTAGAAAGAAACGGAATTTAAATAAAAAAAGGGGTAATAAAAATGAACAACAAAAATATAAGAAACATAGCAATAATAGCACACGTTGACCATGGAAAAACAACATTAGTAGATGCATTATTAAGACAAAGTCATGTATTCAGAGAAAATGAACAAGTCCAAGAAAGAGTAATGGACTCAAATGACCAAGAAAAAGAAAGAGGAATAACAATACTATCTAAAAACACATCAGTAATGCACGGAGACATCAAAATAAACATAGTAGACACACCAGGACATGCTGACTTCGGAGGAGAAGTAGAAAGAGTTTTAAAAACAGTTGATGGAGTTTTACTATTAGTAGACGCATTTGAAGGAGCAATGCCACAAACAAGAGAAGTACTAAAAAAATCATTAGCATTAGGACTAAAACCAATAGTAGTAATAAACAAAATAGATAGACCTGGAGCACAACCAGAAAAAGTTGTAGATCAAGTTATCGAATTATTCATTGAACTAGATGCAACAGACGAACAATTAGACTTCCCTGTAGTATATGCATCAGCAAAAAACGGAATTGCAAAAATGGACTTAGCAGATGAAACAACAGATTTATCTTGCTTATTTGAAACTATAATAAACACAATAGAACCACCAAAATGTGAAATAGAAGGACCAGCACAAATGTTAGTATCTAACATAGATTATGACGATTATGTTGGAAGAATTGGTATAGGAAGACTTGAAAGAGGAACAATGAAAGTTGGAATGCCAGTCAGCATTTGTGGAAAAGAAGACAAAATAACACAAGGAAGAATAGCAAAATTATATACACACGTTGGACTTAAAAAAGTTGAAGTTGAAGAAGTTGGAGCAGGTGATATCATAGAATTTGCAGGACTATCAGACATCAACATAGGTGATACAGTATGTGATTTTGAACATCCAGAAAAAATACCATTTGTAGACATTGACGAACCAACAGTAACAATGACATTTAGTGTAAACAATGGACCATTTGCTGGAAAAGAAGGACAATTTGTAACATCAAGACATATAAGAGATAGATTATATAAAGAACTAGAAAGAAACGTATCATTAAGAGTAAAAGATGGAGCAACACCAGACTCATTTGAAGTATCAGGTAGAGGTGAATTACATTTATCAGTATTAATCGAAACAATGAGAAGAGAAGGATTTGAACTATTAGTTTCAAGACCAAAAGTTATTTTCAAAGAAATTGATGGAGTTAAATGTGAACCAATCGAACTATTAGTTGTAAATGTACCAGATGACTGTGTAGGAAATGTAATTGAAAAATTAGGAAGAAGAAAAGCTGAAATGGTTAACATGGAACCTGCAGAGGCTGGACATACAAAAATAGAATTCAGAATTCCTGCAAGAGGAATAATTGGATATAGAACAGAATTCCTTACAGACACAAAAGGTGAAGGAACAATGAACCACATATTTGACGCATATGAACCATATAAAGGAGATATCCAAGCTCGTGTTAGAGGAACAATAGTTGCATTTGAACCAGGTAAATCAGTAACATACGGATTATATAATGCACAAGATAAAGGTGACCTATTCATAGGACCAGGTGTAGATGTTTACGAAGGTATGATTGTTGGATTAAATTCAAGAGGAGAAGATTTAGCAATAAATGTA
The DNA here is from genome assembly GCA_934168305.1 of uncultured Clostridia bacterium. Taxonomy (GTDB): domain Bacteria; phylum Bacillota; class Clostridia; order TANB77; family CAG-508; genus CAG-269. The sequence continues at coordinate 116,360 of CAKPNF010000002.1, forward strand.
TGTAAAGAAAAACACTTAACAAATACTAGAGCATCAGGTTCAGATGAAGCATTAAGACTAGTTCCACCAATCCAAATGTCACTAGAAAAAGCTATTGAATTTATTCAAGATGATGAACTAGTTGAAATAACACCAAAATCTATTAGATTGAGAAAAAAAATATTAGATTCTAAAGAAAGAGAAAGAGCTAATAGAAACAAATAATATTATTTTATTGAGGTGAAAAAATGGCCAAAAAAATGAATAAAAGGGGTAAAATAGAAATACATAGAATTACTCGTGGAGTTACAATCGATAATATTGCTAGAAATATTGAAGTTAGAAATAGTTCTGTTGCTGGAATAATAAGGGATGATACTAAAAATAGAACATATGTAATAAATAAAATATTGGATAATATGTCTAATGGAATGACAGAAGATGATTCATTAGAATTAATAATGCAAGATAAAATTGTTGAACAATTTAAATATCTTGAAAACAATGGATGTAACATAAAGAATTGTTTTAGAAATTGGGCAAGAGGTTATAAAAATAGAAAAGAAAAACAAAAAGAAAAATAAAAGTTAGACTTAAAGGTCTGACTTTTTTAAATAAAAAATAGAGGTTATTAAGATGAATAAGAATGAATTAGAAATAATAAAACAGAAAGCATTAGAAGCACATATACCTATAATAATGGATGATACTTTAGAGATAATTGAAAAAGAATTAAAAGAAAATCCACCAAAAAGAATATTGGAAATAGGAGCAGCAGTTGGATATTCTGCAATGTGTTTTTCAGAATTTTTAGCTGATGAAGGTAGAATAGATACAATTGAAAGAGATGAAGAAAGAATTCAAGAAGCAAAAGAAAACTTCAAAAAAGTTGGAGTAGAAAACAAAATCAACCTTTATGAAGGAGATGCTGTCGAAATTTTACCAACACTAAATGAAAAATATGATATGGTTTTTATTGATGCGGCAAAAGGAAAATATCCATTTTTCTTAAAGGAATCATTAAGAATGATAAATGAAAATGGAGTTATTTTTGCAGATAATATTTTGTATAAAGGTTATGTTATGAGTGATTATAACAAACATAAACAACGTACTGCTGTAAGAAATTTAAGAGAATATATAAAAGAAGTTTCTGAAAATCCAAATCTTGAAACAGAAATTTTGGAAGTAGGAGATGGATTAGCAATAAGTAAAATAAAATAGTTATAAGTAAAAATTTCTCTATGTAAGTGGGGATGTTATTCTTTAAATAATTAAAAAAGAAGTGCACTGCGTTATAAGTAATGTACTTCTTTTTGTGCATCTTCTTTTTGACTATTAGTTTGTTGATTTAATAATTTACAATTTCTAATTTTTGTTCTTAATTCTTTCATTGATATACCAAGTTCTTTTTCAACTTGATAAAGTTCATTTTTAAAGTTTTCATATGTAATAGGTAAAGTTCTTTTTGATAAACTTAGTTCGTGATTATTTAAAGATGTATTATAATAATGATAAAAACGTTCATTATGTGGAATATCATATACCTCATATTTTCCTGTTTCGGGATTTGGAAAAGGTGGGATAACTGAATATGAGGGAACTCTTAAAGAAGAAGTATCATTTAGTAGCCTTGGTTTGTATTTGTTATGAGCAATTTCGTTAGAACTTTTTGATTGACTTTCCATATAAAGAGTTCTAATTTGTGTTTCGTAGTCTAAATCTTTATTATTTTTTGATTCCATTTGAATATGTAAAGACTGATATCCATTTGGCTTCGGACATTCAATATAATCTCTTGTAATATATTCCTTATCAGAATTTGAACGATTTGAATTAACATCTTCTTTCATTCTAAAATTTGTATTAATTCTAAAATCATATAATGCCTTTACGACATCATAACAAATTTTTTTTAGAACTTTTTCACTTCTACAATTTTTATACTCTGTAATTATAATTCTTTCTGCAATAATGTCGTTTATATATGGTGATTTTCCATTTTCTATATTATGGTCTAATTTTGTTATATAACTTTCATAAGATTTTGTTCTGATTTTTATTGTAAAAACCAAGCCCGGAAATCTCTCTTTTAAGAATTCATTTTCTTTTAATGCATATTCTTTTATTTCATCTACATATTCTTTGGTATATAATTGATATCTATTTAGTAAGTCTTGATAGTCTGGATAATTCTTTAAATATGAAAGCTTGTTTTCAACTAAAGGTAATTGAAAAAGCAAATGATTTGAGGAATCATCTGAAGTATTTGCTAATCTTACATTTAGGTATTTATTATCATCAGATATACTAACTTGTAAATTTTTAGATACATTTAATAAACCTAATTCGGATAGTATGGAATTTTTATCAAAATTAGAATTGGAAATATTGCTTTTACAAGAAACTTCGTATTTTAAATTTTTTTTAAAATTATTTGTTTTCAAAAAAATTCCTCCTTAAAATAATTTAGCACAAAATCAATTATACCAAATTTTTACTGAAAATACAATAGATAAAAGAAAAAACTTTATGTAAAATGTTGTCGAATTATTGACAAAACATATTAAATCAGTGTATATTTAATAAAGAATATATTTGAAGGGATAGAGAATAAAAAATGAAAAAAATAGAACTATTAGCACCAGCAGGATCATTTGAAAAAGCAAAAACAGCATTTAAATATGGAGCAGACGCAGTATATTGTGGAACATCATCATTATCACTAAGAACAAGAGCAGATATGGATAATGACGACTTAATAAAAACAATAGAATATGCACACAGCATAGGAAAAAGAGTACATGTAACACTAAACATATTTGCATGGGACGATAAATATGAAGAAATAATAGAAATGGCAAAAATATTAAATGAAGTAAAACCAGACGCAATAATAGCAGCAGACGGAGGAGTAATAGAAACATTAAAACAATATGCACCAAATGTACCGATACATGTAAGTACACAAGCAAACATAGTAAGTGTACATGATGCAAACTTCTGGTATAAAAACGGAGCCGAAAGAGTAATAATGGCAAGAGAAATAAACAAAGAACAATTAAAATACATAATGGAAAACAAACCAAAAGACTTAGAAGTAGAAATGTTCGGACATGGTTCAATATGTTTTGCGTTTTCAGGAAGATGTTTTTTGAGTGATTTTATGTGCGGAAGAAGTGCAAATTTAGGAGATTGTGCACAAAGTTGTAGATGGTCGTACAATTTATATGCAGAAGAGAAAAACAATCCTGGACAATTATATCCAATAGAAGAAAGCAAATATGGAACAAGTATATTCTCATCAAAAGATTTATGCTTGATAAAAGAGATACCAGAAATAATAGATATGGGTATAGATAGCTTAAAAATAGAAGGAAGACTAAAAACAGAGTATTACATAGCAAGCGTGATAAATGTTTATAGAAATGCAATTGACGATTATATGAAAGACCCAGAAAATTATGATTATACAAAGTATATGAAAGAAATTGAAAAGGTAAAAACAAGAGAATTCACAACATTTTATTTTAATGATAGAAAAAATAAAGATATCCAAGATTTAAGTGGAAGACAATATAATGACAAATATGAATTTGGTGGAAAAATATTAAAATACGAAGAAGAAAAATCAACAATAGAAATAAAAAATAAATTGATGCTAGGAGATACAATTGAAATAATAATTCCAAACAAGCTAGAACCAGAAATATTCAAGATAGAAAAATTATGGGATTATGAAACAGGAGAAAAAATCGATAGTGTAAGTCCTGGTGTAAAAGGACAAAAAGTATTTATGAAATTGCCAATCAAATGTGAAGAAGGATGGATATTAAGAAGAAAGAAGAGGGATTAAGGGGCCACCACACAAAATCCCTCTTTCTTGAACCAAAGTTGACGTTTTGAACCATTGGTTCAAAACTTTGGTTTATTTAAATATTCTAAAAATTTTAAAAGAGGGATTTTGTGTGGTGGCCCCTTAATCCCTCTTTTCTTCATTATTGTCTTCTAATAATATATCAAGTATTTTAGGATATATTTTAGAAGCGTTTTTATTCCAATTATCCACAATTTTTTTTGCTCTTTCACGAGAACCTGCAAAAGTTTTTACTTCAAATATCGTTTCATTTTTTTCAATAACCCTACATTTAATAATATAATCATCTTCACTTTTAGGAATAAATTCAGCTACAATAGAAGTTTCATTAGCTATAGTAGTAAATTCTTTCTTAAAAACATTGTCAGCCTTTAATTTTAATATTCCTGGCAATACATCAATTGTAAGAGAAAGTGCATTTTTTCCTTCGCTTGTTATTTTTAGTACAGATTCTTCTTCTTCATCTTTAGTGAATATGCCAACTAATTTGGAATCTAATAAATCAGTCAAAACTTCTTTAAAATAAAAGTAATTAACATTATTTATAGAAGAGATAATTTTATATAATCCACCTTCCAATATACCATTTGGAATTTTATCTAAGATATATAAAATTAAAACTTTATTTTCAGCCAAAGTAGTTGTATTATCTGAACTAGACATTTTTATAACACTCCCTTCGCTTAGTTTTATGAATTATATCACAAAAAAAACAAAATGTAAATTTTTTTAACATAATCTGTTTAAAAATATAAAAAATAGTTATATAATAATATAGTGAAAAAGAATTAGGGAGGTATAAATATGAAAAAAGGGAAAGTAGTTCTTGTAGGAACAGGTTTTGTAGGAATGAGTATGGCATATTCTATGCTGAATAGAGGAGGAGTCAACGAATTAGTATTAATTGATATAGATAAAGATAAAACAATAGGGGAAGAGATGGACTTATCTCATGGATTGCCATTTGCACCACAAAAAATGGTAATAAAAGCAGGAGACTATGATGAATGTAAAGATGCTCAAGTAGTTGTAATTACAGCAGGAATAGCACAAAAACCAGGTCAAACTAGATTAGAACTAGCTGAAACAAATACAAAAATAATGAAGGAAATTACACAAAAAATAATGGTAAGCGGATTTAATGGAGTTATAATTGTAGCAAGCAATCCAGTAGACTTGATGACATATGTTGTTTCAAAAGTATCAGGACTTCCAAAAAATCAAGTATTTGGTTCAGGAACAGTTTTGGATACAGCTAGATTACGTTACATTATGTCAGATTACTTAAAAGTTTCTAGTAAAAATATTCATGCATATATAATGGGAGAACATGGAGATTCTTCATTTGTACCTTGGAATCACGCATATGTTGGTTGCAAAAAAATGAGAGATATTATGAAAGATGGAAATCATCCTATGGAAGATTTAGAAAAAATACATCAAGACGTTGTAAATGCAGCATACGAAATTATAAATAAAAAGAAAGCCACATATTATGGAATTGGTATGGCTTTAAGCAAAATAGTAAAATCAGTATTGGATAATGATAATTCAATTTTAACAGTTTCTACCTATTTAAAAGATGGTGCGTATGGTCAAGATGATATATTCATAGGAGTACCAGCAATAATTAATAGTAATGGAGTAAGGGAATTACTAAATCTTGAATTGACTAATGAAGAACAAGAAAAACTTAATAACAGTTGTAAAATTATAAAAGAAATGAGAGAACAGTCTATAGACAGAATAATAAATGAATAGGACAATATTATAAAATATAGAGTTAGTAATGATTATAAGCTAGCTCTATATTAATTTATAGAAACAAATAAAAGTTATTGCTAAAACTTCATAATTAATGTATAATATACATAGATTGTAAATCGACAAAAAACAACAAAAATATGAGACAAAAACGGACCGTCCCAAATGTCTCACAGGAGAGAAAATGAAAAGTAAAATAACTAATATTATATTTTGGATAATTACTTTGATAGCAATAGTTTTAACATTTAATTTTTATAAAAAGAATAATTTTAATGATTTTATAAGAAGTGAAATGAATATGCATACATCAAAATTCCAGAGAGATTCAGAAGTAAAATATTCAAAAAATGATAGCTATAGAATAGTTTCAAGTGAAGAAAATGATGCAACATTTTATAAAACAGTAAAAGTGCAAAAAAACATGCCATATAAAGTGACATGTATGGTAAAAACAGAAAATGTTGTTGCAGAAAACGATATATCAGGAGTAGGTGCACAAATATCAATAGTTGGAACAGCGGAAAAATCAATAGCTATAACAGGAACTCAAGATTGGCAAAAGATAGAAATGATATTTAACTCAAAAGATAGAGAAGAGGTAGATATTGGTTTTAGGTTAGGAGGATATTTAGGAAAATGTACAGGAACAGCTTGGTTTTCAGATTTTACATTTGAAGAAGGAACAACTAGCGAAAATAATGATTGGAATTTTGCATGTTTTATATTTGAAAATACAGATGTGGTTATAGACGGGAAAGAAGTAAAGATATCTATGACTAATAATGATATATTAGATATAAAAGATACAATAAAGAGATTTGAAACAAATATAAAAAATTTATCTCAAAACAAAATGACTGCAAATTGCGATGTATATAATATACAAAAGCCAATAAATAAATTAACATATGATGAAGAATTTGGATATTTTGTAGCAGCAGAAGATGTTGAAAGTAGCATAAAAAGCGTAATTGAGTTAAATAATTATGACCATATTTTTGTTATCATAAGATTAGGAAATGAACAGTATAAAGATGATATTAAGATAAATGATTGGATAGGGCTTCGGTTCTATGGATTATTATGGAATAGGTTACTCAAATATAAGATTACCAAACTCATCTAAAAGTTACATATATAGATATGATACAAGAATAAATATATTTCCTGAAGAAGTGTTTTTACATGAATTTCTACATTCATTGGAAAGAACTTCAGAAGAATACGGGTATGATATACCGGCTTTACATGATTATGAAAAATATGGATATAAAAATCAAAAATTGACAGGTTTAAAAGATTGGTACAAAGACTATATGAATAAAAATGTAAAAACTTCAAATGGTTATATAGGATTACCAGAACAAGTATACACTTTAAAACCTGCAAAAAATTCGGACTTTAAATATTCTTATAAGATTGAAGAATTTCACGAACCACAAAACTTGTTAGAAGATATTAAACAGTTGTTTAAAAATGTTGTTAACAATGTTAAAAATATAAAAAAGACATTTGATAATAAGACAATTCAAAATTTAGAAGTTAATAGTACAAATTAGAAAGAATGGAGTAAAAATGAAAGTATCAGATTTTAATTACAATTTACCAGAAGAATTAATAGCACAAGTACCATTAGAAAAAAGAGACGAATCAAGATTAATGATTTTAGATAGAGAAAAACAAACAATTGAACACAAAGTTTTTAAAGATATAATAGATTACTTAGAACCAGGTGATTGTTTAGTTAGAAATAATACAAAAGTAATTCCAGCAAGAATTTACGGAAAAAAAGAAACAGGAGCACATGTTGAATTTCTTTTACTAAATAATATTGAAGGGGATATTTGGGAGAGTATAGTAAGACCAGGTAATAAATTACATATTGGAACAAAAGTAATATTTGGAGACGGATTGCTAGAAGCAGAAATATTAGATATAATGCCAGGTGGAACAAGAAAAGTTAAATTTTATTATAAAGGAATATTTAATGAAATATTAGATCAAATAGGATTGATGCCATTACCACCATATATACATGAAGAATTAAAAGATAGAGATAGATATCAAACTGTATATGCTAAATATGATGGCTCAGCTGCAGCACCAACAGCAGGCTTACACTTCACACCAGAGCTATTGAAAAAATTAGAAGAAAAAGGTGTAAAAATTGCAAATGTAACTTTACATGTTGGAATAGGAACATTTAGACCTGTAAAAGAAGATACAGTAGAAGCCCATGAAATGCATTCAGAACATTATTATATAAAACAAGAAGACTGTGATAAAATAAATGAAGCAAAAAAACAAGGACATAAGGTTATATCAGTTGGAACAACATCCTGTAGAGTATTAGAAACTGTTGCAGACGAAAATACTGGAATGGTAAAACCAACTGAAGGTGATACACAAATATTTATTTATCCAGGATATAAATTTAAATGCATAGATGGATTGATTACTAATTTTCATTTACCACAATCAACTCTATTAATGCTAGTATCAGCTTTAGCAGGAAAAGATTATATAATGGGAGCATATGAAGAAGCTGTTAAAGAAAAATACCGTTTCTTTAGTTTCGGAGATGCAATGTTAATAAAATAGCACGGGATTTTGTGTGGTGGCCCATTGATCCCAGGTTTAGGAGGAAAAAATGAAACACGCAGTAACATACGAATTATTACACGAATGTAAACAAACAGGAGCAAGAAGAGGAGTAATACATACTCCACATGGAGATATACAAACACCAATATTTATGCCAGTTGGAACACAGGCAACAGTGAAATCAATGACTCCTGAAGAATTAAAAGAAGAGGTAAAAGCACAAATAATATTATCAAATACATATCACTTATATTTAAGACCAGGTCAAGATATTGTAAAGGAAGCAGGAGGGCTTCATAACTTTATGAAATGGGATAGACCTATTTTGACAGACAGTGGAGGATTCCAAGTTTTCAGTTTAGGAGATTTAAGGACTATATCTGAAGAAGGAGTTGAATTTAAATCACATTTAGATGGAAGTAAACATTTTTTCACTCCTGAGTCAGTAATGAAAACAGAAGAAGATTTAGGTGCGGACATTATAATGGCATTTGATGAATGTTGCCCATATCCATCAACATATGAATATACAAAAAATTCTATGGAAAGAACGACAAGGTGGGCAAAAAGATGTAAAGATGCTCATATTACAACGGACAAACAGGCTTTATTTGGCATTATTCAAGGTGGATTTTATAAAGATTTAAGAGATAAAAGCTTAGAGGACTTGGTGGAATTAGATTTACCAGGATACGCAATAGGAGGTATAAGTGTAGGAGAACCAAAAGAAGAATTTTTAGACATATTACGATATACAGCTCCTAAAATGCCAAAAGATAAGCCAAGATATTTAATGGGAGTTGGAACACCTGATTATCTAATAGAAGCAGCAATAGCTGGAATTGATATGTGTGATTGTGTATTACCAACGAGAATAGCAAGAAATGGAACAGCATTAACATCTCATGGAAAAGTAGTAGTAAGAAATGCTACTTATGAAAGGGACTGGGGTCCATTAGATCCAGAATGTGATTGTTATACTTGTAAAAATTACACAAGAGGTTATATCAGACATTTAGTAAAGGCAAATGAAATATTAGGAGTAAGATTATTATCAATTCATAATTTAAGATTCTTGACTAATTTGATGGAAAGAGTTAGAATAGAAATAGAGAATGATAATTTATTAACATTTAAAAATGAATTTTATAAAAAATATGGGTATATTAATTAATATTTATATTTTGGAGGGGATTACAAATGAATTTAATTGATGAAAGTTTAGAAACAAAAAAAACAGATAATTCTAAAAAAATAGCTAAAATAATACTTATAGTAATGTTAGTTTTAGTAGTCTTTATTATAGGAACAATTATTGCAATAGTATACATAAAAGATAGTGAATTAAAACTTTATATCAATGGAAGTACAAACGAAAAAGTAAAACAAATGATGCTTGTAGAGAGTGATGGAACAGTATACTTTCCAATAAAAGATATAGCCTCATATTTAGGATATGAAAGCTTTAATGGAGAATATGTAGATAAATCAGAAGACCAAAGTAAATGTTATATACAAAGTGAAGATGAAATTACCAATTTCACTTTAAATTCTAATAAAATATATAAATTAACAATTTCAGACAATGATACAAATTATAGCTATTATTATTCATCTAAACCAGTAAAAGCAACAAATGGAAAATTATACGCATCAACAGATATGCTTGAAAAAGCATTTAACATATCATTTAATTATGATACAAACAAACAAAGAGTGTATATATATACAATGCCATTTTTAATTGATGCATATAAAACTAAAATTTTAGATTATGGTTATGAACAAATTAGTGATAACTTTACAAATAAAAAGACTGTACTTAATAACATATTAGTTGTAACTAAAAACCAAGATAAAACTTATGCTGTTATTGATATACAAGGAAATGTTATTATAGAGCCTAAATATGATTATATAGAATACTTACCAAATTCAGGAGATTTTTTAGTTAAAAGTAATAATAAAGTAGGAATTATATCTACAAAAAGAGAAACAAAAATACAAATATTATATGATAGCTTGGAATTAATAGATAGTGATTCTGGATTATACCTAGCAAAAAAAGATAATAAATATGGAGTAATAGACTCAAAAGGAAATATAAAAATTTACATTGAATATGATAAAATAGGTGTTGATAATACAAAATTTGAACAAAACAATATAAAAAATAAATATGTATTAGACAATGGAATGATACCTGTACAAAAAGGCGATAAATGGGGAGCATTTGATAAAAGTGGAAACCAAGTATTAGGATTTGAATATGATAGTTTTGGATACATTGCATCAAATAATAGAGACGCAATAAACTTATTAATAATACCAAGTTATAATATGTTAATTGCATGTCAAAATAATAAATATGCATTAATTAATTCATCAGGAAAGACAATAGTTCAACCTATAATTGATGATGTATATATGACAATAAATTCAGGAAAAAAATACTATTATATGAATGTTAATAATAAAATTATAAATGTAGAAGAATGGTTAGATGATGTTTATAAACCAAATAAAAACGAAAAAACAAATTCTACTAATACAACAATAGAAGAAAACAAAACAACAGAATAATAAAATATGAAAAAAAGGAGATTTCTCCTTTTTTTTGTTGTCACAGTTCAAAAGGACGCCCTTTTTTAACCAAGTTTTTTTATAAAGAAATAACATATTTTTAATAACTTATGAATATAAATATATATAGCAAACTAAAGATACAAGGAGAATATATATGTTTAATGTAACAGTATTAAAAATGAAAGATATACTTAAATATCTTGTAGGAATTATATTAACAGTAACTTTTGTTATATATACCACAAGATATTTTTCATCAAATACAAAAAATAAAGTGAATGAAGAAAAAAAACAAAGTAAAATAGAAATATCTCAACAAATAGATCTAACAAGTTGCTTGGATAAAACAATTCCAACCATGTCAAGTATAAATACAGAGAATAATAAAACTGAAAAAAAAACAGAAAATTATTTAGAAGAATTTATAAAAACAGAAATAAGTAGTATAAAGGGCATTGAGAAGATAGAGAAAAGTAATAATTTTGAAAGTGAAAATAAAGAGTCAGAGCAAAATGAAAAAAAAGATACAGAAGAAAAAGTAACATTAGCAAACACAGGAGAGACAAATACAGAAGTAGTTACACAAAATCCAATAACAGAAAGTTATAATGCAGAATATGGAAAAGTAAAAATAAAAAATCAAACAACATATAATTTAACACAAGAAATATTAAAACCAGATATAGCAATAAATAATAAAAATATTTTAATTTTTCATACACACAGTTGTGAAAGCTATACACCAAGTGAAAAATATTCATATACTCAAACAGGAAATTACAGGACAACTGATTTGAATTATACAGTGACAAGAGTAGGAACAGAGTTAGAAAATTATTTAAAACAATATAATTTAAATGTCGTACATAATACATCTTATCATGACTATCCTTCATACAATGGATCATATACACGCTCATTGCAAACAGTAGAAAACATGTTACAAACAACATCATCAGATATAATAATAGATTTACATAGAGATGCAATAGGATCAAGACCAGATTATGCACCAACTGTGAAGATAGGAGAAGATTATGCAGCACAAATAATGTTTGTAATTGGAACAAATGAAGGTGGATTGTTTCATCCAAATTGGAATGAAAATTTGAAATTTGCTGTAAAAGTTCAAGAAAAAGCGGAAGAAATGTATCCTGGATTGTTTAAGCCTATTATGCTTACTAAATCTAGGTATAATCAACATACCGGAAAATATGCTAATATTATTGAAGTTGGTGCCACGGGTAATACTTTAGAACAGTGTTTGACTAGTATGAAATATTTATCAGCAATTATAAACGAGATTTTAAAATAGATGAGTTAAGTGGGAGTAAGGGGCCACCACACAAAATCCCTGTGAACCAATGGGGATTTTGTGTGGTGGCCCCTTACTCCCACTTAACTCATTCAGGTGCTTGCACTTTAATTTTTCAAAATTTTTATAGAAAGTGTTGACAAAAAAATTCATAAGCATATAATATAATTACATATGAATAATTATTCATACAATCAAATGAAAAAGGGAGGAAAATATGGAAGAAAATTTTACAGAATGCAACATATTGCATGAAGGAACAGTAAAAAAAGTAAAACAAAAAATGCCAGAAGACGGCTTTATATATGATTTAGCAGAACTATTTAAAGTATTTGCAGATTCAACAAGAATGAAAATAATATATGCTTTATTAGAAGAAGAATTGTGTGTATGTGACATTGCAAATATTGTAGGAACAACGCAATCAGCAATATCACATCAATTAAGATTATTAAAACAATCAAAATTAGTAAAATTTAGAAGAGAAGGAAAAATAATATTTTACAGTTTAGACGATGAGCACATCGAACAAATTGTAAAGAAAGGAAGTGAACATATTGAAGAGTTATAAGTATACATTAGAAGGGTTGGACTGTGCGGCATGTGCAAAAAAAGTAGAAGATGAAATAGCAAACACAGAAGGATATGAAGATGTAGTTGTTAATTTTTCAACACTAAAATTAACGTTTAAAACAGATAAACCAAGTCCAAAAAAGGAAATAACAAAATTAGTTCAAAAATTAGAACCAGATGTTGAAGTTCTTGAAGATGGGGAAGAAAATAAAGATAAAGAAGAACATAATGGAAATGATATTGCTAGAATTATTATAGGAATTGCAATATATTTAATTGCTTTAATTGGAAATCTCAATACAATTGTTACAAGTGCATTAACAATAATAGCATTTGCAATATTACTATACAAAACAACCAAAAAAGGATTTAAACAATTATTTAAAAACAAAGTATTAGATGAAAATATGTTAATCGTTGTATCAGCAATTGGAGCATATTTGGTTGGAAAAAATTCAGAAGGATTAATGGTTATAACTTTATATGAAATAGGAAAAATATTAGAATCAAAAGCAGTTAACAAAACAAGAAAATCAATATCAAATTTAATGAATATAAAACCAGAATATGCAAATCTAAAACAAGGTGAAGAATGGAAACAAGTAACTCCAGATGAAGTAAAAATAGGAGATGTAATTCTTATAAAAACAGGAGAAAAAATTCCACTAGATGGTATTGTTATAAAAGGAAATGCTCAAATTGATAATTCAGCATTAACAGGTGAAAGCAAATTAATAGAAGTCGCGGAAAATAGCAAAGTTTTATCAGGAAGCATAAATACAAATGGCCTAATAGAAGTAAAAGTTGAGCAAACATATGAAAATAGCACAGTAAGTCAAATTTTAAATTTAGTTGAAAATGCAACAGATAAAAAAGCAAAAACAGAAACATTTGTATCAAAAGCAGCAAAAATATATACACCAGTTGTAATGGGGCTTGCACTATTAGTAGCAATATTCATGCCACTAATTATAGCAGGAGTTACTTACAAAGAAAGTATTTACAAAGCACTAATATTTCTAGTAATTTCATGTCCATGCTCAATAGCAATATCAGTTCCATTAAGTTATTTTTCAGGAATAGGAAAAGCGTCTAAAAAAGGAATATTAATTAAAGGTAGTGAATATCTAGATGGAATAAAAGATATCAAAGAAATTATATTTGATAAAACAGGAACAATTACAACAGGAAAATTTGCGGTATCAGAAATAAATGCAATTGATGCAAATTATACTAAGCAAGATGTTTTAAAATATTTTGCAATGGGTGAAAAAAATTCAAACCATCCAATAGCAAAATCGATATTAAAGAAATATGAAGAAGTATCAAAAGAAATAGAAAACGTTGAAAATTTTGAAGAAGTTTCGGGAAAAGGACTTCAATATCAATATGAAGGAAAGACAATAAAAATAGGAAATGCAGAATTCACAAATGCAGACAAAGAAAATATTGTCGGAACAGTTTTATACTTAAATATAGACGGAAATGTTGTTGGAAAAATAGTTCTAACAGACGAAATAAAACCATCAACAAAAGCAACAATGGAAAAACTTCATAAGTTAGGAATAAAAACAAAAATGTTTACAGGAGACAAAAAAGAAATTGCAGAAAAAATTGCAAAAGAAGTTGGTATAAAAGCAGTAAAAGCAGAAATGTTGCCACAAGACAAATACAATGAATTAGATACAATAATTGCAAAAAGAGATGAACATCAAAAAGTTGCATTTGTTGGTGATGGAATAAATGATAGCCCAGTACTAGCAAGAGCAGATGTTGGAATTTCAATGGGCGGAATCGGTTCAAGCTCAGCAATAGAAGCATCTGATGCTGTAATTATGACAGATGAACTTTCTAAAATTGTTGATGCAATTGAAGTTTCTAAAAAGACAAATAAAATTATTAAACAAAATTTAATATTCTCAATAGGTGTTAAAATATTGACATTAATTTTAAGTTTACTAGGTGTTGCAGATATGTGGCAAGCGGTTTTTGCTGATGTTGGTGTTACTTTGATTACAATATTTAATACACTTAGAATTTTAAAATAAAAAGAAAAAACTGTTTTTAAGGACGGAGGAGAAAAACAGTTTTTTTCTATTTTTTATATAATTAAAAAAATTAAAAAAATTAAAAAAATTAATACATAACTCTTTTATAACTTAAAAACTTATGGTATATTATAAGCATAAAATAATTATGCGAAAGGGAAAAAGAAAAATGAAACAAAGAATGACAAAAGAACAAATAGAAAAAAAGAAAAAAAGAATAATAAAAATATTTATAACAATAATATCAATTATAATAATAGGAATTATAGCTTATAACATAAATAATTACATAATACTTGACAAAAATAAAAATATCAATTTAGTAATAAACAACAAAAATGTAACATCAAACTTAAAAAAAGAAATCATAATAGAAGATGACAACGTATATTTATCAAAACAAGATTTAGGAAACTTTTTTGATAAATACATATATGAAGATACAGAAAATGATAATATAGTAACAACCTACAATAACAAAATAGCATCAATAAGTTTAGAAAAAAATCAAATAAATATAAATGGTTCAAACAAAAATATATATGCACATGCAGAAAATAGAGATGGAACAATTTATATTCCAATAAAAGAACTAGAAGATATATATGGAATTGAAATTAAATACATAGAGAATACAAAAGTATTAACAATTGATTCAATATCAAAAGAACAAAAAAAGGCAATAATAACAAAAAATGTAGCAGTAAAATCATCAACAAAATTTATTGCCAAAACAATAGATAGAGTGAAAAAAGGAAGCTATGTTATAGTGATTTCAGAAGATAATGGCTATGCAAAAATAAGAACAGAGAATGGAAAAGTAGGGTTTGTAAAATCTAATAAAATTGCAAATACTGTTATTGTAAGAGAAGAAATACAAGAACAAAAGCAAATAGATGGAAAAGTAAATTTAGTTTGGGATTATTACTCAGAAGTAGCTTCTGCACCTGATAGAACAGGAGTTACAATGGATGGAGTGAATGTAGTATCACCGGCATTTTTTCACTTAAATTCTAAGGGAAATCTAACAGAAAATATAGGACAAGAAGGCAAAAAGTATATAGAATGGGCACATAATAATGGATATAAAGTTTGGCCAATGGTACAAAATGCTGGAAGTGGAATGATAAGTGTAACATCAGAGATAATGAACGATTATAATAAAAGGCAAGAGTTAATAAATGAAATAGTATCTGCATGTGTTAAATACAAATTAGATGGAATTAATTTAGATTTTGAAAATATGAAACAAGAAGATAAAGATATGTATTCAAGATTTGTAATAGAATTAACACCAAGATTAAAAGACATGGGAGTGGTAATCTCAGTTGATGTTACTGCACCAGATGGATCAGAAACATGGTCAATGTGTTTTGATAGACACGTAATAGGTGATGTTGCTGATTATATAGTATTTATGGCGTATGACCAATATGGAGCATCAAGTAATAAATCAGGAACTACTGCAGGGTATAATTGGGTTGAATTAAGTCTTAACAAATTTTTAAAAACAGAAGAAATAGAAAATTCAAAAATAATATTAGCAATTCCATTATATGCAAGATTATGGACTGAAGATAGTTCGGGAAAAGTCGTAAAACAAAGTACAGTTCCATTAAAAAATATGAATAGTATAATTCCAGAAAGCACTAACAAACAATGGAATGATGATTTAAAAC
This sequence comes from uncultured Clostridia bacterium, assembly GCA_934168305.1. GTDB lineage: Bacteria > Bacillota > Clostridia > TANB77 > CAG-508 > CAG-269. The sequence continues at coordinate 132,788 of CAKPNF010000002.1, forward strand.
AATACTATGTAGAATATAAGGATAATTCGTACACTAAAAAAATATGGATTGAAGATGAAAAGTCATTAAAAGAAAAAATATCTTTAATTACAAATAATAATTTAGGTGGAGTAGCATCTTGGGAAAAGGGAATGGAAACAGATAATTTCTGGAAATTTTTAAAACAAGAAATTAGTAAATAGAAAACAACAAAAAATTACAATAATATTCTAATTTTTTGCGAAAACTCTTGACTTTTAAGAGGTTACAAATATATAATGACAAAAAGCACATTTGGAGGTATTTTAGACATATGCAAAAAGAAAACATTTATTATACAACTGACAAATATGGAAATTTAACAGATGAACAAATAATATCTCAAATAAAAGAAGGAGACGAACAAGCTTTATCCTTTTTATTAGATAGGTATAAAGATTTAGTAAATTCAAAAGTAGGAAAATACTTTATAATTGGAGCAGAAAGAGAAGATATTATACAGGAAGGTATGATAGGTCTATTTAAGGCTATAAAAAACTTTGATAGCAATAAACAGAATACATTTAAAACATTTGCGAATTTATGTGTAGAAAGACAATTAATAACAGCTATTAAAAGTTCAAATAGACAAAAACATATGCCACTTAATTCTTATCTGTCATTAAATACGTCTGCTTATGATAATGATGAAGATGGAACAGAATTAATAGAGACATTTGAAGTAGATACAATTGAAGATCCTTTGGAAACAATAATGAAAAAAGAATATTTTAACGAAATCCAAAATACCATGCATAAATCTTTAAGTAAATTTGAAGAAAAAGTATTAGATAGATATATACAAGGGGAAAGTTACGAAGTTATTGCTAAAAGACTTGAAACTCCTGTGAAATCAATTGATAATGCTATTCAGAGAATTAGAAAAAAAGCAATAAAGAATATGTTTTAATAATATTTAGAAATTGGAAATTAGATGTTTGAATCTAGCTTCCAATTTCTACTATTGAATAAAATTTATAGATGCTTGCATAGCTCAGTTGGTAGAGTACTGCTTTGGTAAAGCAGAGGTCACGGGTTCAATTCCCGTTGTAAGCCCCAACTTAAGAAAAATGTGTTATGATGATTAAATATTAATTTCCCATTTTGGTGGATAAAAATAGTCTATTTTATTTTGTTTTGGTACATATTTTTTCTTTATTTTAGTTCTGTTAGATTTTAAATCAGGCAATGCCTGTCTACAATATTTATCTAATTCACAAAATATATTTTGACAATCAATTAATTGTAAAGGCCTATTACCAATTCTTTTGAAATTCAAATTAAGTCTTTTAAATTCCTCATCTTGATGTTTATACATATATTTAATAATATTTTCATTAGTCATTTTACCTTTATCAATAAAGCATTTTTTTATTCCACGGAGTGAACCTGGTCCAGCAACTGTAAATTCATCTTCTTTCCAATCGACAACTTCACTATAATTAATATCAGTTACTAATTGGTAAGCCATAAAATTACCAATTAATGGATAACTTTTAATAATATTGAATGCTTCTTCCATTGTTTTACATTTAACAATTTTATTTTGCAATTTATCTTCATTAAACATTTTATTTAATAACGCTAAATGATTATCATGTTTTCTATCATATCCAAATGCTTTATTAGCACAGCTTATATAAGCATCATTATATATTTTTATATCATTTGATATAGCATTTTCTAATACTTTAGAGTAATTATTCATATTAAATGTTTTTAAAGTAATATCTTCAAAATTATTTAATAATAATTCCCAAGTGGATTCTTTATTAAATAGCTTAAATAGTAGTATTCTAAACAACATATCTTCATCTGAATAATTTTTACCGTTATATATAACATTTTTTAATAAATATTGACTAACTCTATCATTAACTCTATAACTATTGCAAAATTTATATTCTTGTAAAATTGGATCTTCAGTCCATGGAGCTGACTCTCCATTTCTTTTCTTCCAAAATATATTTTGTCTTTCACATGCAAAATACCAATATAAATCATATACTTCCTGTCTTAATTTCATAAAATATACACCTCTTTTTTAATAAATTTTTAATATAATACACTAAATATTAAAAGATTTCCATATTTTTATAAAAATAAATAGAATTATATTTTTATAAGTTATAACAAATTTTAATATCAAATATAGAAAATTATGAAAATTAATTGACTTTTACATAAAAACGTATTAAAATTATAGATAGTTAAATATAAAAAACAAGTAAGAGAAAAAGTAAAATAAAGGTTTCTTAAAGAGAGAATTAGCTGTGGCTGAAAGCTAGTTCAAGAAAACATATTTGAAAAACTACCTCTTCAAGTTTTTGGTGAACAAGCCAAACGTGTAAGATACGTTATAATCTTTTAATTAAGTAAAAATTAGGATGGAACCGTGTAATAAATGCACTCCTATAGATGTAAAAATCTATAGGAGTTTTTTCGACCATGTGACGTTCTTGAGTGAACCATTGGTCTACTGGTTAAAAAAAGGAGGAATTATTATGATTAAATTAACATTAAAAGATGGTTCAATAAAAGAAGTTGAACAAGGAAGCACAATATATGAAGTAGCAAAAGAAATAAGTGAAGGATTAGCAAGAGTAGCAACTTGTGGAATAGTAAATGGAGATGTAAAAGATTTAAGATATGAATTAAATGAAGATTGCAATTTAAGCATAGAAACATTTGATAGCAGTTTAGACGGTAAAAAAGCATATTGGCACACAACATCACACATTATGGCTCAAGCAGTGCAAAGATTATTTCCAAATGTGAAATTTGCTATAGGACCAAGTATCGAAAATGGATTTTACTATGATTTTGATGTAGAAAAACCATTTACAGACGAAGATAAAGCAAAAATAGAAGCTGAAATGAAAAAAATAATTAAAGAAGATATCGAAATAGAAAGATTTTCTTTACCAAAACAAGATGCCTTAAAATTAATGGAAGGACAACCATATAAACAAGAATTAATAAATGATTTAGCAGATGGAGAAGAAATAAGCTTCTATAAACAAGGAGATTTTACGGACTTATGTGCAGGACCACATTTAATGAAAACAGGAAAAGTAAAAGCTGTTAAAATATTATCATCATCTGGAGCTTATTGGAGAGGTGACGAGCATAATAAAATGTTACAAAGAATTTATGCAATATCATTCCCAAAAGCAAGCCAAGTTGACGAATATATGCAAAAGCTAGAAGAAGCAAGACAACGTGACCACAGAAAAATAGGAAAAGATTTAGAATTATTTATGACAAGCCCATTAGTAGGTTCAGGACTTCCAATGTATTTACCAAATGGTGCAACAGTAAGAAGATTATTAGAAAGATATATTCAAGATAAAGAAGTTGAAATGGGATATCAACATGTATATACACCATCACTTGCAAATACAGAATTATATAAAGTTTCAGGACATTGGGATCACTATAAAGAAGACATGTTCCCTGTTATGAAAATGGATAATGAAGAAATGGTATTAAGGCCAATGAACTGTCCACATCATATGTTAATATATAAAAATAAAATGCACTCATATAGAGATTTACCAATAAGAATTGGAGAATTGGCACATGACTTCAGATATGAAGATAGCGGAAGTGTTTGTGGGCTTGAAAGAGTTCGTGAAATGTGTCAAAACGATGCACATTTATTTGTAAGACCAGACCAAATAAAAGAAGAATTTGGAAAAGTTGTTCAATTGATTTTATCAGTATATAAAGACTTTGGATTTAAAGACTATGAATTCAGATTATCTTTAAGAGATAAAAATAATAAAGAAAAATACTTCGATGATGATGAGATGTGGGAAAAAGCAGAGAGTCAGTTAAGAGAAATATTAACAGAACTTGGAGTACCATTCTATGAAGCTGAAGGAGAAGCTGCATTTTATGGACCAAAACTAGATGTGCAATTAAAATCAGCAGTAGGACATGATGTAACAGTATCAACTTGCCAATTAGATTTTTTATTACCAGAAAGATTTAAACTAGAATATGTTGGTGAAGATGGAGAAAAACATAGACCAGTCGTAATCCATAGAGCAATTTTAGGAACATTTGATAGATTTATGTGCTTCTTAATTGAAGAAACAAAAGGTGCATTTCCATTATGGCTTTCACCAACACAAGTAAAAATATTACCAATTACAGATGCACAACATGATTACGCAAAAACAATTGAAGAAAAATTACACAAAGCTGGAATTCGTGTAGTTCTTGATGATAGAAACGAAAAAGTAGGATACAAAATTCGTGAAGCACAACTTGAAAAAGTTCCATATATGTTAGTTATAGGGGCTAAAGAAGTTGAAGAAAATACAGTTTCAATTCGCTCAAGAGAAAGTGCTGAAAACGAAACTATGAAAGCTGATGAATTTGTTTCTAGAATAAAAGAAGAAGTTATAAATAAAACAAAATGAGACATTTGGGACAGTCATAAGATGTCTCATAAAAAATGAAGAAAAATGTCGAATAAAATAATATAACAAAATTCGACAAAATTTATGAGACAAAATAGGACTGTCCCCAGTGTCTCAAAAAGGAGGAAAAAATGAAACTAGGAATTGCAGGACTTCCAAATGTAGGAAAAAGTACATTATTTAATAGTATAACAAAAGCTGGTGCAGAATGTGCAAACTACCCATTTTGCACAATAGAACCAAATGTTGGAGTAGTGGCTGTACCAGATGAAAGATTAGATAAATTAGCAGAAATGTATAAACCAGAAAAAACAACACATGCTGTAATTGAATTTGTTGATATAGCAGGTTTAGTAAAAGGAGCAAGTAGAGGAGAAGGACTAGGAAACAAATTCTTATCACATATACGTGAAACAGATGCCATAGTTGAAGTGGTTAGATGTTTCGAAGATTCAAATGTTGTACATGTTGATGGAAGTGTAAATCCAATAAGAGATATAGAAACAATCAATTTAGAATTAATATTTGCAGACATAGAAACAGTAAATAAAAGACTAGATAAAGCAAGAAAAAATCTAAAAGCAGATAAAAAATATCAAGAAGAAATTGATTTATTAGAAAAAATATTAAAAGTATTAGAAGATGGAAAATCAGCAAGAACAATAGATTTTAATGAAGATGAACAAGTTTTAGTAAAAGATATGTTCTTGTTAACAACAAAACCAATTTTGTATGTTGCAAATGTATCAGAGGAGCAATTAGAAGATGCTGAAAATGACGAATTGGTAAAACAAGTAAAAGAATATGCATTATCAGAAAAAGCAGAAGTAATACCACTTTGTGTAAAAATCGAGGAAGAATTATCTGGATTAGAAGATGATGATAAAAAAGAAATGTTAGAAGCTTTAGGATTAGAAGAATCTGGATTAGATAAAGTTATAAAAAGAAGTTATGATTTATTAGGATTAATGTCATTTTTAACAGCAGGTGAACCAGAAGTAAGAGCATGGACAATAAAAAAAGGAACAAAAGCACCACAAGCAGCTGGAAAAATACATTCTGATATAGAAAGAGGATTCATAAAAGCAGAAGTTGTATCATATGATGATTTGATAAGAGAAGGCTCAATGGTAGCAGCTAAGGAAAAAGGATTGGTTCGCTCTGAAGGAAAAGAATACATTATGAAAGATGGAGATATTGTATTATTTAAATTCAATGTGTAATATATGTAATTAACTTGTAATAAAAATGTAAAAAAAAAACGATAAAAAAGTATTGACTTATTTTAATATAAAGTATACAATTTATTTAGACTAAATTATACAAAAGATAAAAAATGGTATAATTATGTTTTATAGTAGAATAATAAATATAATAAAGGAGAGAAAATAATGAAAAATTCAAAAATAACAAAAATAGTTTTAATAATAATGATATGTTTATCAATGATATTAGTTACAAGATATGTATTTGCTGATGAAATAAATTTAGACCAAACAAATTCTTTATTAGGAAATAATTTTATAACTCTTAACAGCGATGATAATGGAAATACTGTAGGGAATAATACAGTAAATAATACAGTGAATAATACAGCGAATAAAGTAGTATTAACAACAAATAATACAAGTAATTATAACAACAATACTTCTTTACCAAAAACAGGTGTAGGAGATTCTATTCCAGGAGTAATTTTTGTAGTTGTATTAGGAATATCTGCAGTATATGCATACAAAAAAATGCAAGATTATAAAAACATATAATTAAGTATAAAATTAAAATAAAGGAATTTTTAAAAATTCCTTTATTTTTTATTTCAAATTGTATATAATAATTAAAACTAACACAAAGGAGAGAATATACAAAATGAACAAAGAACAAGCAAAAAAAAGAATAGAAGAATTACGAAAAAAAACAGAATACTATGCCCAAAAATATTATGATGATGACGCACCAGAAATATCAGACTTTGAATATGACATGTTAATGGTTGAATTACGTAATTTAGAAAAAGAATATCCTGAATTTATTTCTAAAGATTCATTAACACAAAAAGTAGGTGGACATGTAAAGGAAGGATTTGAAAAAGTAACACATGAAGTACCACTTCAAAGTTTGCAAGATATATTTAGTTTTGAAGAAGTAGAAGAATTTTGCCACAAGATGGAAGAAAAGGCAAAGGAAAATGGAATTGATAAAATTAAATATGTTGTAGAAACAAAAATTGATGGTTTATCTTCAGCACTTGAATATAAAGATGGAAAATTTGTTAGAGGAGCCACAAGGGGAAACGGACTTGTTGGTGAAGATGTAACACAAAACTTAAAAACAGTAAAAACAATTCCTGTGGAAATAAATGATAAAATTGATATAACAGTACGTGGAGAAGTATTTATTTCTAAAAAAGACTTTGAACAAATGAATCAAGAAAGAGAAGAAAATGAAGAAGAATTATTTGCAAATGCACGTAATGCAGCAGCAGGTTCACTTCGTCAATTAGATAGCAAAATAACAGCAACAAGACCACTTGATATTTATATATTTAATGTTCAAAAAATAGATGGAAAAGAATTTAATTCACATTTCGAAGAACTTGAATATCTAGAAAAACTTGGATTTAATGTAAATCCTGTTCGTATACCATGTGAGACAATAGAAGAAGTAAAAGATGCAATTAGAAAAATTGGAGAAATGAGAGAAAACTTAACATTTGGAATAGATGGAGCGGTTATAAAAATAGACGATTTAAAATTTAGAGAAATATTAGGAACAACAGCCAAAACACCAAGATGGGCGATTGCATACAAATATCCACCAGAGCAAAAAGAAACACTATTAAAAGATATAGTTTGTCAAGTAGGAAGAACAGGTGTAATCACACCAATGGCAATACTAGAACCAGTAAAAGTTGCAGGGTCAACAATATCAAAAACAACATTACACAATGAAGATTTTATAAAAGAAAAAGGCTTAAAAATAGGAGACACAGTAGTTATACAAAAAGCAGGTGACGTAATTCCTGAAATAGTAAAAGTTGTTGAAGAAAAAAGAACAGGAGAAGAAAAAAACTTTGAAATGCCAAGATTATGCCCAGTATGTGGAGCAGAAGCAGTAAGAGAAGAAGGAGAAGCAGCAGTAAGATGTACAGGAATCGAATGTCCAGCAAAACTATTTAGAAACCTAGTTCACTTTGTATCAAGAGAAGCAATGAACATAGACGGACTTGGTGAAAATATCATTCAACAATTATTAGACAGAGAATTAATTCATAACATATCAGATATATATGAATTAAAATTTGATGACATTGCATCACTAAAAAAGAATGGAAAGAAATTTGCACAAAACTTAATAGACAGTATAAATGCAAGCAAGGAAAATGATTTATACCGATTAATAACAGCATTAGGAATTAGACATGTTGGGGGAAAAGCATCAAAAATGTTAGCCAGAAAATACAGAACAATGGACAACCTAGCAAATGCAACATTTGAAGAGCTAAGCGAGATAAAAGATATTGGTGAGGTAATGGCAAACAGCATAAGAGAATTCTTTTTACAAGAACAAACAACAGACTTACTTGAAAAATTAAAATCAACAGGAGTTAATATGAATTGTTTAGAAGAAGAAAGCACAGACAAAAGATTTGAAGGAAAAACATTTGTATTAACAGGAAGTTTAGAAAAATATACAAGAAAAGAAGCTGAAGATATAATAGAAAAGTTTGGAGGAAAAACATCAGGTTCTGTATCTAAGAAAACAGATTATGTATTAGCAGGTGAAGATGCAGGAAGTAAACTAACTAAGGCCCAAAGTTTGGGTGTTGCAGTTATATCAGAAGAAGAATTTGAAAAAATGACGATTTAAAAATCAGTAGGGACGTTGTTTAACTGGTTGAAAAATAAAAAAATAAATTCAGTAACTATTCAACTAGTTAAACAACGTCCCCATTGGTTTTTAAATTGCGAAAGGAGAAAAGATGGAAGAAAAGTATACTTTTGAAATGATGTGGGAAGACTTAAATAATGGATATCAAATATATTATACATATGTAAGAAATAGATATTTATTATTCAAGACAGCACCGAATTGCTACACACAAAAACTATTATCAGAACATAAAAAAAACCCACAACCTAAAATGTCAATGCTTACATTAAAAAGAGTTAGAGAAATGTTTCCAGATATGGAAGATATAGAATATAAAGTTATTTCTGACTAGTAATTAAAATTTTGGAGGTAAAAGTGAATATAGGAATTGATTTAGACGGTGTTTTAACAAATTACAGAAAATTTGCAATAGAAAAAGGACAAAAATATTGTGAAGAAAATGGTAAAGGGAGATTAGTAAATCCAAAAGCTTATTATATAAATGATATGTTTAATTGGGACGAAGAAACAGAAGTAGATTTTTGGACACAAAATATATTTTTATATGCAGAAAACAACCCTGCAATTCCAGGAGCATCAGATAATATAAAAAAATTAAAAAAAGATGGAAATACTATATTTATTATAACTGCAAGATTATTTGCAAGTCCAGATACTGAATGTTCAGACGAAATTAAAGAAAAAATGAGAAAAACAGTTAAAAATTGGCTAGATAAAAACCAAATTGAGTATGATTATTTAATATTTTCAAGAGAGAATAAAACAAAAGATATTATTGAAAATAACATTGATATTATGATAGAAGATTCACCAAATAATTTAAAAAAATTATCAGAATTAACCCAAATGATATGTGTTGATTGGCCATATAACAAAAGTGTAGAAAATGATAATATATATAGATGTTATAATTGGAATGAAATATACAAAAAAATAATAGAAATAGGTAAAAAAAGGAGATAAAAAATGGCTATAATAATTGATGGAAAAGAATTAGCAAAAAAAATAAGAATGAATTTAAAAATAGAATATCAAGAGCTGAAACAAAAAAATATAAAATCAAAATTAGTTGTAATAATGGTAGGAGACAATTCAGCATCAAAAATATATGTAAAAAACAAGAATAAAGCATGTGAAGATGTTGGGATAGAATATGAAGAATATTTATTAGGAATGGAAACATCACAAAAAGAATTAATAGATTTAATTGAAAAATTAAATGAAGATAAATCAGTAAATGCAATATTGTTACAAAGTCCAATACCATCAAACTTAAATATAAATGAAGCATTTACAACAATATCACCAGAAAAAGACATTGATGGTTTTAATACATTAAATGTTGGAAAACTAGTTTTAAATCAAGATACTTTCGTACCTTGTACTCCATATGGAATTATGAAAATATTTGAAGAATACAACATTGACTTAAGTGGTAAGAATGTGGTAATATTAGGAAGAAGCAATATTGTAGGAAAACCTTTAATACATTGTTGTTTAAATAGAAATGCAACAGTAACAACTTGTCATTCTAAAACTCAAAATATAAAAGAAATTACATTAAAAGCAGATATTTTAATTTCTGCAATAGGAAAAGCTAATTTCGTAACAGCTGATATGGTAAAGGAAAATGCTGTTGTAATTGATGTAGGAATTAACAGATTAGAAAATGGAAAAATTACAGGAGATGTAGATTTTGATAATGTAAAAGAAAAAGCAAGCTATATAACACCAGTTCCTGGGGGAGTGGGACCGATGACGATAGCTATGCTTATGAACAATGTTATTAAGGCAACAAAAAGGCAAAATGGAATAATAGATTAATAATAAAAATGTGGGACACCTTTATTTTGGTGTTCTTTTTATTTGAGACAAATGGGACAGTCCATGAGACAAATGGGACAGTCCAAAAATGTCTTATAAAAAATGTCGAAAAATGTCAATTAATTATATTAAAAGAAAATAAAAGACAAAATGTATATTAAGGAGGAAAGAATTGGAAAATTTGGAAGAAAAAAGATATTGGATATGGTTAAGCTTAATTAAAAATTTAGGAGCAATAAGAAAAAATAAACTATTAGAACTATATAAAAGTCCTAAAAAAATATATGATTTAAAAAATGAAGAACTTTTAAAAGTAGATGGAATAGGAGAAGAAACAGTTAAAAATATAATAAATTCAAAGAACAAACAATTATTGGATTATCATATAAAATATATGAAAGAAAATAATATTGATATTATCAACATATATGAAGAAGATTATCCACAACAATTAAAAGAAATCTATGATCCTCCAGTAACTTTATATATAAAAGGAAATAGAAAGATATTAAATAATAAAAATATAGGAATAGTAGGGTGTAGGGAATGTACTAATTATGGAAGGAAATCATCTAAATATTTTGCCTATAATTTATCAAAACAAAATATAAATATTGTAAGTGGATTAGCAAAAGGTGTGGATAGTTATGCACATATAGGATGTTTATCCACATGTATAGAAAATAAAAGTTATGGAAAAACAATAGCTGTTGTGGGAAATGGGTTAGATATGGTGTATCCTAGAGAAAATTTAGAAATAGCAAAAGAAATTTTGAAAAGTGGAGGTACTATTATTTCAGAATATCCTTGTGGCACTAAGCCAGACAAGATGAATTTTCCCGCTAGAAATAGGATTATTAGTGGTATTTGTTCTGGAATAATTGTGGTTGAAGCTAAAGAAAAAAGTGGAACTTTAATAACTGTTGATTTTGCACTAGAACAAGGAAGAGATGTTTTTGTTGTTCCTGGAAATATTAATTCAATCAATTCTGTTGGTACAAATGAACTAATAAAGAAAGGAGCAAAAATGATTACATCCTATATTGAAGTTTTATAGATGTATTTTTTGTATTTTAATTTACAAATTAGTAATTTTGTGATATACATAATATTACTATATAGTAATATAGTTTTTATTCAAATTTTTTATATTAAATTTTAGTCTTGTAAATTTCCACAAAATTAAGTAAATTATAGATAATAAATTAATGAGGAAAAAATATTTATAAATAAACCTTAAAATTAATGTTGACAAATTGGTTATGCAATAATATAATGTTTTTACTAAATTGAATTAATAAGATTAAGAGGCATTTATTCCAAAAATAGGTATTACTATATAGTAAATATTTAAGGAGGGAGGAGTGCGTATGGAAGAGAAGATATTAAAAGAACTTAAGGCTATTAATGTAAAACTTCAAGAAACAGAAGAAAAAATAACTGCAACAATGAGAAAAGAAATACAAGAAACAGAAGAAAAAATAACTGAAACAATGAGAAAAGAAATACAAGAAACAGAAGAAAAAATAACTACAACAATGAGAGAAGAAATACAAGAAGCAAAAGAAAAAATAACTGCAACATTGAGAAAAGAAATGAATCAAAGAATAGGACAATCTACAACAGAAATATCAAATGAAATTAAAGATTTGTGCGAGGTTATTGAGAAAAAAGAAAATAAAAATAAAGATGACATGAAAAAAGATCTAAGACAACATGAAAACAAAGTTTTAAAAGGAGTAGAGGCATTAAAAAAAGTTTTAGCTAGCTAAGTTATTTTTAAAGTGATGCATTAAAAAAATGTAATATTATTTATAATAAAATTATCAACAATCTGCAAAAGAACACTTGAAAAGTGTTCTTTTTTGTTATAAAATTGTATTACCTTAACAAAAAAGGTAAATACTATAAAAAATACCAAATTTTATAAATTTAGGAGGAATGAAAAATTATGAATAAAAAAACTGTAAAAGACATTAATTTAAAAGGAAAAAAAGTATTTGTAAGATGTGATTTCAACGTACCAATGGACGAAAATCAAAAAATAACAGACAACACAAGAATAGTTGCAGCATTACCAACAATAAAATATTTATTAGAGCAAAATTGTAAAATAATATTAGCATCACATTTAGGAAGACCAAAGGGAGAAGTAAAACCAGAATTTTCTTTAAAACCAGTAGCAAAAGAATTATCAAAATTATTAAATAAAGAAGTTATTATGGCAAATGATGTAATAGGAGAAGATGCTACATCTAAAGCAGCAAACCTAAAAGAAGGAGAAATAATGCTACTTGAAAACGTAAGATTCCACAGAGAAGAAACAGACAATGACCCAGAATTTGCAAAAAAATTAGCATCAATGGCAGAAATATTTGTAAATGATGCATTCGGAGCAGCACATAGAGCACATGCATCAACAGCAGGAATAGCATCATATATACCTGCAGTATCAGGTTTTCTAATAGAAAAAGAATTAAATGTATTAGGAAATGCAATAAACAATCCTGAAAGACCATTTGTAGCAATACTTGGTGGGGCAAAAGTATCTGATAAAATAGGAGTAATTGATAGCTTATTAGACAAAGTAGACACATTAATGATAGGTGGAGGAATGGCATATACATTCTTTAAAGCACAAGGATATAATGTAGGAAATTCACTATGTGAGGTAGACAAAACAGGATTAGCATTAGAAGCTATGGAAAAAGCAAAACAAAAAGGTGTAAAACTATTATTACCTGTTGACACAAAAGTAGGAAAGGAATTTAAACCAGATACAGAAAGCAAAACAGTTGCATGGACAGAAATACCAGATGATTGGGAAGGTTTTGATATTGGAGAAAAAACAATTGCGATGTTTAAAGAAGAATTAAAAAATGCCAAAACAGTAATATGGAATGGACCATTAGGATTATTTGAATTTGATCAATTTGCAATTGGAACAAATGAAATAGCAAAAGCTTTAGCCGAATTAGATGCAACAACAATTATAGGAGGAGGAGACTCTGGAGCAGCAGTAGAAAAAGCAGGATTAGCAGACAAAATGACACATATTTCTACAGGTGGAGGAGCATCACTTGAGTTCTTAGAAGGAAAAAAACTACCAGGAATTGAATGCTTACAAGATAAATAAAAAGAGGGATTAAGGGGCCACCACACAAAATCCCTCCAAAAAATTAGCCGGGATTTTATGTGGTGGCCCATTAATCCCGAAAATTTTTGAAATGGAGAAAAATTATGAGAAAAAAAGTAATTGCAGGTAATTGGAAAATGAATATGCTTCCAAATGAAGCAATAGATTTTATAGAAAAATTGGCGCCATTAGTAAAAAATACAAAAAACGAAGTAATATTATGTGTGCCTTATACAGATTTATTTTATGCATTATTAACAGCACAAGGAACAAATATAAAAATAGGAGCACAAAATATGCATTTTGAAGAAAAAGGAGCATATACAGGAGAAGTCTCAGGAAAAATGCTAAAATCAATTGGAGTAGAATATGTTATAATAGGTCACTCTGAAAGAAGACAATATTTTAATGAAACAGATGAAACAGTAAATAAAAAAATAAAAGTAGCATTTGATAATGGATTAAAACCAATTGTATGTGTTGGAGAGACACTAGAACAAAGAGAAGCAAACCAAACAAAAGAAGTAATCACAAAACAAACAGAACTAGCATTGAAAGGATTAACAGAAGAACAAGTAGAAAATACAATAATAGCATATGAACCAATATGGGCAATAGGAACAGGAAAAACTGCAACATCAGAACAAGCAAATGATGCAATAAAATCAATTCGTGACAAAATTTGTCAAATCTATGGACAAAATGTAGGAAACGGAGTTATAATACAATATGGCGGTAGCGTAAAATCATCAAATGCTAAAGAAATATTTGAGATGTCAGATATAGATGGAGGATTAGTTGGTGGAGCAAGCTTAAAGCCAGACGAATTTGCTAAAATAGTAAATTATGAATTATAAAACTCTAATAATTAAAGAAAGGAAGCATAATAATGAATAACAAAGTAACAATGCTAATGATATTAGATGGGTTTGGAGATAACAAAAATAAAGATGGAAATGCAATAAAACTAGCAAAAACACCTAATATTGATAAACTAATGAAAAAATATCCTAATACAGATATATATACAAGTGGATTACATGTTGGACTACCAGAAGGGCAAATGGGAAATTCTGAAGTAGGTCACACAAATATAGGTGCAGGAAGAATAGTATATCAAGAATTAACAAGAATAACAAAATCTATAGAAGATGGAGACTTTTTTAGTAATCCAGAATTTATAGCAGCAATAGAAAATTGTAAAAAACACAATTCAAAATTGCACATTTTAGGGTTAGTATCAGATGGCGGAGTTCATAGCCATATAAGACATTTATATGGATTATTAGAAATGGCAAAAAGAAGAGATTTTGAAGATGTATATGTGCATTGTTTCTTAGATGGAAGGGACACACCACCAGCATCTGCCGAAAATTATATTGCTGAACTACAAGAAAAAATGAAAGAAAAAGGAATAGGAAAAATAGCAACTCTTTCAGGAAGATTCTATGCAATGGATAGAGATAAAAGATGGCAAAGAGTTCAAAAATGTTATGATGCCTTGGTAAATGGAGAAGGAATAAAAGCAGGAGATAGTATAAAAGCAATTGAAGATTCATATCAAAAAGAAGTATTTGATGAGTTCGTAGAACCAACAGTAATATGTAACGGAAATGAACCAGTTGCAAAAATAGAAGAAAATGATTCTGTAATATTCTTTAATTTCAGACCAGACAGAGCAAGAGAAATAACAAGAGCTCTAGTTGATAAAGACTTTAATGAATTTGAAACAAAGAAAATGAATTTATATTATGTATGTTTTACAAGTTATGACGAAACAATGCCAAATGTTCATATTGCATTTAAAAAAGAAAGATTAAATAATACATTTGGAGAAGTAGTATCAAAACACAATTTGACACAGTTAAGAATTGCAGAAACAGAAAAATATGCACATGTAACATTTTTCTTTAATGGTGGAGAAGAAAAACAATATCCAGGAGAAGATAGAATTCTAGTTCCATCACCAAAAGTAGAAACATATGACATGAAACCAGAAATGAGTGCATATGAAGTAACAGATAAAGTATGTGAAGCATTAGAAAATGAAAAATATAATGTAGTAATATTAAATTATGCAAATACAGATATGGTAGGGCACACAGGAAGTTTACAAGCTGCAATAAGAGCGGTAGAAACAATTGATGAATGTGTAGGTAGAGTCGTAAAAGTTATAGAGGAGAAAAAAGGAAACTTAATTATTACAGCAGACCATGGAAATGCAGAACAAATGATAGATTATAAAACTGGAGAACCACATACAGCACATACAACAAACCCAGTGCCAATAATATTAGTAACAGATAATAAAGATTATAAATTAAAAGAAAATGGAAAATTAGCAGATTTAGCACCAACAATGCTTGACTTAATGGGTATAGAAAAACCAGAAGAAATGACAGGAGAAAGCTTGTTAGTCAAAGAATAGGGGTAAATATGTTAAAACATACGAAGAAAATAAAAGAGATGTATGAAGATATTCAAAGAAGAATATTTTATATGATACCAGAAAAATGGGATAAAATGTATTTATATGCTTCAGTAACTGACTTAATAGATGAACATAAAACAGGGGAATTGTTCTTCTATTATATTCCAAAAGGAATATTTAAGAAGAACCCCGTTAATGTCTATGAAATACCCCAAAAGTTCAATTTAGATGAAAAAGAGTATCTAAAATTAGTAAATATTTTATATCAAAAAATCATAGAATTAAGAGAAGAGTTTAAGAAAATAGAACTTGTACCAACATGGACTAATATTATAATGTCAATTGAAGGCATAAAATTTAAAATTGAATATGATTATGAAGATTTAAGTAAATCTAAATTTTCAAGTTATGAAAGACATATAATATGGAGGTATAATTATCTAGGAATTAAAGAAGAACAACTTAATAAAAAAGAAAAAGAAATAATAGAAAGATATTTAATAGGCGAAAAAGTTATTAGACGAAGAGAAAGGTACGAAGCGGGAATATACATAAAAAATATAAAAAACATAGTAGATTATGACACTGAAAATTATTCATCAGAACAAAATATAGAGTATGTTGCAACAAGAGATAAAATGGCTAGAAATCAGATTATAATGACAGATAGCAAAAATTAAAAAAAGTTATTAATTATTGGAAGAAGTTCTAATAATAATATAAAATATAAAAACAAAGTATTGAAGGGAGCAATGAAAGATGATTTATTCAAAAGAATTAGAAGGAATGTGCACAGTAGCAAAAGGAGTAAACCATGGACCAGCACCAATTCCAGAAGAAGGAAAATGGGTAAAAGCAAAAGAAATAAAAGATATATCAGGATTAACACATGGTATTGGATGGTGTGCACCTCAACAAGGAGCATGTAAATTAACATTAAATGTAAAGGACGGAATAATCCAAGAAGCATTAATAGAAACAGTTGGATGTTCAGGAATGACACACTCAGCTGCAATGGCAGGAGAAATTTTAACAGGAAAAACAATATTAGAAGCATTAAACACAGATTTAGTATGTGATGCTATAAATACTGCTATGAGAGAATTATTCTTGCAAATAGTATATGGTAGAACACAAACAGCTTTCTCAGAAGGAGGACTTCCAGTAGGAGCAGGACTTGAAGATTTAGGAAAAGGACACACATCACAAGTAGGAACAATTTATTCAAGTTCATTAAAAGGACCAAGATACTTAAATCTTGCAGAAGGTTACATAGTTGAATTAGGTTTAGATAAAGATGACCAAATTATTGGTTATAAATATGTTCATTTAGGAAAAATGATGGATAACATCAAAAAAGGAATTGATCCTAAAGAGGCTATTGAAAAAGCTTCTGGTACATATGGAAGATTTGATGAGGCTGTTAAGAAGATTGATCCAAGAGAGGAATAAAAAACGAATGAAAAGCACTATCTTGAGTTGCCAAACTTCATAAAAATTTTAGCGATATACAAACGTACTATCTCAAAAATTTTTATTAGTTTTCTCAGCAATATAGCACTTTTGCTTCGTTTTAGATAATAAATAAAACTTATAAAAAAATATAAAACCATAATTTAGAGGAGGAATAAAAATGGCAGTAACATTTGAAAGTTATGAAAGAAGAATAGACCAAATAAAGCCAGTAATGGAAAAATACGGAATAAAAGATTTTGAAGATGCATTAAAAATATGCACAGACAAAGGATTCAACCCATACGAAATAGTAAAAGGAATTCAACCAATATGTTTTGAAAACGCAGCATGGGCATATACATTAGGAGCAGCAATAGCAATAAAAAAAGGATGTAACAAAGCATCAGATGCAGCAAAAGCAATCGGAGAAGGATTACAAGCATTCTGTATTCCAGGTTCAGTTGCAGATGATAGAAAAGTTGGATTAGGACATGGAAACTTAGCATCAATGCTATTATCAGAAGATACAAAATGTTTTGCATTCTTAGCGGGACATGAAAGCTTTGCAGCAGCTGAAGGAGCTATTGGTATAGCAAAATCAGCAAACAAAGTTAGAAAAGAACCATTAAGAGTAATCTTAAATGGACTTGGAAAAGACGCAGCACAAGTAATATCAAGAATTAACGGATTTACATATGTAAAAACAGACTTTGACTTCTTCACAGGAAAAGTAAACATAGTAGAAGAAATCAAATATTCAGAAGGTGAAAGAAGCCAAGTTAGATGCTACGGAGCTAACGATGTTAGAGAAGGTGTAGCAATAATGTGGTTAGAAGATGTTGATGTATCTATTACAGGTAACTCAACAAACCCAACAAGATTCCAACATCCAGTTGCAGGTACATATAAGAAAGAAAGACTTGAAGCAGGTAAAAAATACTTCTCAGTTGCTTCAGGTGGTGGAACAGGTAGAACATTACATCCAGACAATATGGCTGCTGGACCAGCTTCTTATGGTATGACAGATACTATGGGAAGAATGCATTCAGATGCTCAATTTGCAGGAAGTTCTTCAGTACCAGCTCATGTTGAAATGATGGGATTAATTGGTATGGGTAACAACCCTATGGTTGGTGCTTCAGTTGCAGTAGCTGTTGCAGTAGAAGAAGCTATGAAATAAAAAATGAATTAAAATAAATCTTTGAACCATCGGTGACGTTCTTAAATTGGTTGAAATTAATGGATTAATTATAATTAAATATAATAAATCTCACTTAATTTCAACCAATTTAAGAACGTCATCGATGGTTCAACTGTTTCGCAACCAATCTAAGAACATTCCCAATAGTTCAAAAAGAGAGGGATTGAAAGTCCTGGCCCCTCAATCCCTATTTTTTATTTCTTTTCATCTTTTATAACTTCTTTAATGGCACCTAAACTTGAAAGTGCACTAGTTGCTTCAAAAGGAATAAATACTTTGTTGGCTTCACCATCAGCAACTTTTTCTAAAGCTTCTAAAGATTTTAATTGAACTAATTTATCATCTGGATTTGCATTTTTAATAGCTTCATAAACCATTTGAATTTCTTTAGCTTTAGCTTCAGCAACTTCTTTAATAGCTTGTGCTTCACCGGCAGCTCTAGTTATTTTTGCCTCTCTATCAGCTTCTGCTTCTAAAATAGCAGCTTGTTTTTTACCTTCAGCAATTGTTATAGCAGATTGTCTTTGAGCTTCAGATTCAAGAATTAAAGCTCTTTTATTTCTTTCTGCATTCATTTCCTTTTCCATTGCATCTCTGATATCAGCAGGTGGTGTAATATCTTTAATTTCAACTCTATCAACTTTACATCCCCATCTATCAGTAGCTTCATCTAAAACAATTCTTAATTGATTATTGATTCCATCTCTTGAACTAAATGTTTCGTCTAGAGACA
This sequence comes from uncultured Clostridia bacterium, assembly GCA_934168305.1. Classification (GTDB taxonomy): domain Bacteria; phylum Bacillota; class Clostridia; order TANB77; family CAG-508; genus CAG-269. The sequence goes on from CAKPNF010000002.1 coordinate 151,907, forward strand.
TTTTACCAATTATATCACGAATTGTTGTAATGGCTAAATATTCAATACCTTTCTTTAAACTTTGAATTTCATAAACTGCTTTTGCAGGATCTGTTATTTGATAGAAAACAACAGTGTCTATTGTTATTGTAACATTATCTTTTGTAATAACTCCTTGAGGTGGAACATCCATTGTTTGTTGTTTTAAACTTACAACACTTCTAACACGATCAAAGAATGGAATTATAATTGTAAGACCAGCGTCTGCAACTTTATAAAATTTACCTAATCTTTCAATTACATATACCTCAGCTTGTTTAACGATTTTAATTGATTTAAATGCTATAATTAATATTATAACTAATAAAACTAATAAAAACCACATAAAAATTCCTCCTTTTATAATATATATATTAAAATATTAAAAACTAAATTTGAGTTGTTACTTTTACAGATTTTACTATTGCTTTAACACCTTTTATTTGTAAAATTTCTACTTCAGAATCTTTTGGAATAATCTCATCATTTTCACTTTCTGCAGACCAAACTTCACCATTGATTTTTATTTGCCCAACAGAATGTGAATTAATTTCCTTTATAACTAAAGCTTTTTTTCCAATTATAGAAAAAGCATTTGTTTTTGTAGGTTTAACGTCAACAAATTTTTTGACAAAAGGTTTAGTTGCAAATAATAAAATTGAGGATGATAATATAAATACAGCTGTTTGAATAATTATATTTGAAGTGAAAAAACTAACAATCATTGCAATTAAAGCACCTACACCAAACCAAAATACTAAAAAACCAACTGTAATTATTTCAGCTACAAAAAATAGCCCAGCAATTATTAACCAAACTTGCCACATAAAATCATCTCCAGTATTTATAAAATAACTAAATATATTATACTATAAAATAATGGAAAAATAAAGTATTTAGAACAAATTTAATTAATTAAGGTTCAAACATTGTTTTTTTTACAAAAAAATGATATATTATAACAGTAAAAAATATATAATTTTAGGAGAGAAAAATTATGAACATAAGAAAAGAACAAGGAATAACATTAATGGTATTAGTTATAACAATTATTTTATTATTAATTATATCAGGAATATCAATAACAGGAACATTAAGAGGACATGAAGAAACAGAAGAAGCTTCAGAAATTTCAGAATTAAACATGATACAACATGCGATTTTAGAAAGATATACAAAAGCACAATTAACAAAAGAAACTTTACCAGGAACAGATATAAAAAAAGAACAAGTTCAAAATATTATAGATGAAATAAAAAATGAATCAAAGGAACAGATATCCTTAAAAGGAACAGAATATAAAAGATTAGATACAACGGATTTAAGTAACTTAGGAATAAAAAAAGAAAAAGATACATTTATAGTAAATTATAAAACTGGAGAAGTTATTAATGAAACAAAAAAAACAACAAAATCAGGAAAAGCATTATACATTTATGCTAAAAATGAATAATAAGAAGGTGAGTGTAAAAATTGGATAACAGTAATATATTAAAAGGCTTAGAAGAAATTATTTCAAAAGAAAAAATAAAACAAAATGAACCAATGAAAGAACACACTTCATTAAAAATAGGAGGCCCAGCTGACTTTTTTATAAAAGTAAACTGCATAGAAGAACTAAAAAATATATTACAATTCAGTAAAAATAATAAAATACCATTAACAATAATAGGCAATGGTAGCAATTTATTAGTGAAAGATAAAGGAATAAGAGGAATTGTTTTAAAAGTTGAATTAAAAAATATACAAATAAAAAATGTTGATCAAAGAAATGTAGAAATAACAGTTGGAAATGGAATACAGATGGGATTTCTTGCACAAAAATTATTAAAAGAAGAAATTACAGGATTTGAAGAATTATCAGGAATTCCAGGAACAATAGGTGGAACAGTTATTATGAATGCTGGTGCACACGGAAAAGAAATGAAAGATATAGTAGCTGAAGTTACCACAATAGATTATGATGGAAACATACATGTATTTACAAATGAACAATCACAATTTGCATATAGACATAGCAAATTTATAGAAGAAAAATACATAATTTTACAAGTAAAAATATTGCTAGAAAAAGGAAAAAAAGAAGATATAAAATCTAAAATGGATGAATATGCAAAATACAGAAAAGAAAAACAACCAACAGAATACCCATCTGCAGGAAGTACATTCAAAAGAGGAACAGATTTTATAACAGCTAAATTAATAGATGATGCAGGTTTAAAAGGATATTCAATAGGGGGAGCTAAAGTTTCAGAAAAACATGCAGGTTTTGTAATCAATACAGATAATGCAACTGCACAAGATGTTTTAGATTTGGTTAAATATGTAAAAGACACAATATATAAAAAATTTGGAAAAGAAATAGAATTAGAAATTAAAATTTTAGGAGAATAGAAATGAATGGATTTATAAAATGGTTTGACTCAAAAAGTAAATTAAAAAGATGGATGTTTTTAATATTAATTGGTGTAATACTAATGTGCTATGGAACAGCTGAAATATTAGTATTAAAAGAAATGTCATTTTCAGAACTAGCAAAAATAGTAGTTATTTTTGTAATTGGTGTTGTTTCAATAGTATTAGGATTAATATTTTTAAATAAAAGGACACTTGAAATTCTAATTGAATCAACAGATGACAGAATGAATGACAAAAATAATGTAAATATAAAATCATTAATATTTAATAAAAAAGTATATCATCAAGGACCTAATATTGTAGTAATTGGAGGAGGAACAGGATTAAATACTGTTCTTTCTGGATTAAAAAAATATACTGATAATTTAACAGCAATTGTAACAATATCTGATTATGGAGAAATGGAAACAGAATCTAGAAAAGAACTACAAACTATGCCATTAGATGACGTAAGAGATAGTATGATAGCATTGGCAAATCAAGATAGACAACTTGGAAAATTGTTAAACTACAAATTTACGGAAGGAAAACTAAGAAATCTAACATTTTCAGATATATATTTTAGTGCAATGAAAGATATAAACAAAGATTTTTCTGATTCAATAATGAAAAGCAATGAAGTCCTAAATATAGTTGGAAAAGTTATCCCAGTTACATTAGATGAAATGAATATAACAGCAGAGCTTGCAAATGGATATATTGTAACAGAAAAATCTAAAATACCAGAAATGGTATATGAAAAAGTAACAAAAATAAATAGAATTTATTTAAACCCAACAAACTGTAGACCTGCACCAGGAGTTATTGAAGCAATAAAAGAAGCTGACTGTATAGTAATTGGACCAGGAAGTTTATATACAAATGTAATTCCAAACCTTTTAGTAAATGGAGTAGCTAAAGCAATAAAAGAATCAACAGGACTAAAAGTATATATAAGTAATATAATGACAGAACCTGGACAAACAGACGAATACAGTGTATCAGACCATTTAAATGCAATTATAGAACATTGTGGAAAAGGAATAGTTGATTATTGTATATATGATACTGGAGAGATTGTACCTGAATTTATAAAAAAATATAATTTAGAAGGACAAGATTTAGTTATTCCTGATGTAGACAAAATAAAAGGAATAACATTTTTACAAAGAAATTTATCAATGATTTCAAATGAATGTATTAGACATGATCCAGAATTAGTTGCAGAATCAATAATAGGACTTATATGCGACGATTTGAAATATCAAGACAAACAAAATGACCCACAATATTTGATGTTGAACAATAAATTAAGAGAAGATAAAAGAATAAATAAAATAAAGAAACAAATGCAGAAAGATGAGAAAAAAGGCAAAAAGGATAATAAAAATTCTCGTAAAAAAGGAAGCAAATTTAGTAGCAAATATAGTGATAGAATTGAATCAATAAAACAAGCTGATGAAATGATAAAGCTAAAAGAGCAAAAAATGAAAAAAGAAGCCAAAAAAGTGAAAAAAACCAAAAAACAAAAAGATGAAAATATTAAGGAAAATGAAGAAATACTAAAATTTAGAAAAGAATATGAAGAGACTATTAAACAACCATCAAATAAAGATAAAAAAAGCACAACTTCAATTCCAAAGAGTCAAAGAGGTAGAAAAAGGAGAACTCCACAAGAAATAAGAGAAGATATGTTAAAAAAATTAGAGGATAGTAATTTAAAATAAATATAATTAATTTATACTGGAGGTAACAATGAAATTTACAAAAGAAGATTTGAACTTAGAAAATGGATTAACTAAAGAATGGATAATAACAAATGGATTAGGAGGATTTGCAAGTTCTACTATAATTGGTGCAAATACAAGAAAATACCATGGATTACTAATTGCACCATTAACACCACCTGCAAGAAGATATCTAATTTTATCAAAATTAGATGAAAGCATTCATATTGAAGACAATAAATACGATTTATATACAAACATAGGTGAAAATTACATATCACAAGGATACAAATATCAAGTTTCATTTGAAAATGAAACTTTTCCAACATACAAATATGAAATTCAAGGAGTTGAAATATCAAAAACAATATGCATGGAAAAGGGAAAAGAAATTGTAGGTGTATATTATAAAATTAAAAACATAAATAAGATATCCAAATTAACAATAGCACCGATAGTTAATTTCAGAGATTTTCATACAATGAGTACAGACCATATTTTTAATGTAAAACAAATAATAAATGGAAATAAAGTTAAGTTAATAATAGATAAAAGAGCAGATTTTCCAGTATATATGAACATATCAGAAGGAAAATATATAAGACACGAAAATGATACATATAAAGATATGTTTTATATAGAAGAAGAAAAAAGAGGATTTTATCCAAAAGAAAATCATAGCGTTACTGGAGTATATGAAATAGAATTAAAACCAAATGAAGAAAAAAATATTTCGTTTGTATGTGGTTTTGAAGAAAATATAGAAGAAATAAATCTTAAAGATATATTGAAACAAGAAACACACAGAGAAAATCAATTGATTGAAAAAACAGAATTATTAAAAAATACAAATGGCATTCCAAAAGAAAAGATAGAACTAATAAAAAAATTAATAAAAGCCTCAGACCAATTTATAGTGTATAGACCATCATTTGGATTACATACAATTATAGCAGGATATCCATGGTTTTTAGATTGGGGAAGAGATAGTTTAATATCTTTTGAGGGATTATTATTAAAGACAAAAAGATATGATATAGCAAGAGAAATAATATTAACAATGACAAGAGACATGAAATATGGACTAGTTCCAAATGGATATTCAGGATTTGACAATAGACCATTATATAATAGTGTTGATAGTTCATTACTTTTATTTGAACAAATACAAAAATATATAAATTATACAGGTGATTATGAATTTATAAAAGAAAATATATATAACAAATTAGAAAAAATAATAGAAAACTATATAAAAGGAATAGATATTGATAATAACAATATATATTTAGACGAAGATTACCTTATATCATCTGGAACAGAAAATACACAAAATACATGGATGGATGCAAAGTGTTATGATATAGCTGCAACACCTCGAAATGGTAAGGCAGTAGAAATAAATAGTTTATGGTATAATGCTTTGATGATAATGGCAGATTTGACAGAAAAAATAGGTGAAGAAGAAAATATCAAAAAATATATAACTCTAGCAAGAAAATGTAAAAAAACATTTAATGAAAAATTTTATAATCCAAAAAGAAAATGTTTGTATGATGTAATAGGAGATAACAAAATAAGACCAAATCAGTTATTTGCTTTAAGTTTAACATATCCTGTAATTGATCCAAACTCAGAAAAAGCATACAACATAATAAATGTTGTTGAGAAAAAATTATTGAACAATTATGGATTAAAATCATTAGCAAAAGGAGAAACAAATTATATAGAAATATACGAAGGAGACAGTTTTAAAAGAGACATGAGTTATCATCAAGGAATTACATGGACCTGGCTATTAGGACTATATTATGATTCATTAAAAAATATGATAAAAATGGAAAAAAGAAAAACATATAAAATAAAACTAGAAGAAAAGTTAGAAACATTTATAGAAAAAGTGACAAAAACATTTGAAAAAGAAGTAAATCAAAGAGGATGTATAGGAAATATAGCTGAAATATACGATTCGGCAAAACCATATTTACCAAAAGGAGCAATTGCTCAAGCTTGGAGTGTATCCGAGATATTAAGGATAGTATCAAATTAAAAACGTCCAAGAAAGGACAAGGATAAAATGACAATAGAAAATTTAGAAAAAGAATTAAAAGAAGGCAAATTAAGCAGTTTATATCTTTTATATGGAGAAGAATTGTTTTTAATAGAAAACAATCTAAAAAAAATAAAAACAGTATTTGGCGAATGCGTAAAAGGAATAAACTACATATTAATTGACGAACAAAATGTATCAGAAATTATTTCGGATATTGAAACACCAAGTTTTGGATATGAAAAAAAGTTGATTATTGCAAGAAATACTAGATTGTTCAAAAAAGAAGCAAAGAAAAAATCAGGAGATAGTTCAAAGTTAAAAGATAAAATAACTCAATATATAAATGAAAATATAAAAATAATAAATGAATCTGCTATCTTAGTTTTTATTGAAGAAGAAGCTGATAACAAATCAGAACTATATAAAGCTATTGAAAAAAATGGTATAGTATGCAAAGTTGATTTTCAAAAACCTATTCAAATAGAACAAAGAATTAAAACTATATGCAATGGATATAAAGTTCAAATAGATTCACAAACAATAAAATATTTTATTGAATGTTGCGGTACTAATATGCAAGACTTGATAAATGAAATTAGAAAATTAATTGAATATGCTGGCACAAATGGAACAATAAAAAAAGAAGATATTGATAAATTATCAATAAAAAAATTAGAAAGTGTTATATTTGATTTAACAGATGATTTGGGAAAAAAAGATATAACAGGAGCTTTACAAGTTTTAAAAAACTTGATTTATGCAAAAGAACCTTTGGCAAAAATTATGATAACATTATACAATCATTTTAAAAAATTATATATAACCAAAATGGCACTAAATACAAATAAAGATTTAGCTTCTAGCCTAAATTTAAAACCAAATCAAATGTTTTTAACAACAAAATATAAAGTACAATCTAAGTTTTTTACAGAAAATGATTTAAGAAACATTATACAAGAATTATGTGATTTAGATTATAATTTTAAAAGTGGAAAAATTGATTTGCAAGTTGGATTAGAAACTGTATTGTGCAGATACTGCTCTTAATAACATATTTTTTAAATTAAAAAGTTATAAAAATGTATAATAAAACCAAATATTGATAAAAATAAAATAAACATTTTTATTAATAGGTGGTTTTTATATGTTTAAAAAATTAAAAAGTAAAAAAATATTAACAATAATATTAACTGTTATTATTATTGGATTAACATTAATATCAACAATATGCATTTATAAAAAATATAAAGAACAAAATGCTACATTAGAAACATTATCAAAATATGGATCAAGAGGAACAGAAGTAACACAGATACAAACTAAATTAAAGAGATGGGGATATTATACAGGAAATATTGATGGAATATATGGAACACAAACAGTGAATGCGGTAAAATATTTTCAAAGAAAAAACGGATTAACAGCAGATGGAATAGCAGGGCCAGCAACATTAAAAGCGATGGGAATAATGACATCTTCTTCATCATCTAGCAGTTCTTCAAGTTATAATAGTAACCTAAATTTATTATCAAGAGTAATCTACGGAGAATCAAGAGGAGAACCATATACTGGACAAGTTGCAGTTGGAGCTGTTGTAATGAATAGAGTAAAAAGTAGCTCTTTCCCAAATACAATATCAGGAGTAGTATATCAATCAGGTGCATTTGATGCAGTAAAAGATGGTCAAATAAATTTAACACCTGATTCAACAGCAAAAAAAGCAGCACAAGATGCATTAAATGGATGGGACCCTAGTTATGGAGCTATATATTATTTTAATCCTTCAACAGCAACAAATAAATGGATTTGGTCTAGACCGATGACAGTTACAATTGGTAAACATAGATTTTGCAAATAGTTAAAACTAAAAACTTTAGAATTTTATAATTCTAGAGTTTTTATTAGTTACAATTCACAGCCTCAGAAAATTTTTGTGTATAAGTTGCCGTCTTAAGGGTTGTATATATTGGATATTGTATCCGTTTGATTGAAGTAAAAAATAGAAAATCTTAAATAAAAAACTGAGAAATGCTCACGGGAAAAATGTATATATGTATATGATTTGAAACATTTTCTCGGTTCAATACACAACATAAGAATTTCTAAAATAAATTTATGGCACCCTTCCACTTAGTCCTCGCTTCGCTCGACGTGAACTCTTTCCATAAATTTATTTGAGAAATTCTAATATTGCTCCAATCACATTCGAAAAGTTTAAAATCGTATACATATATACATTTTAAGCCTGAGAGAGGCTCCGTTTTTTATTTTAGATTTTCTTTTTGAACGTAATGAACAGGATACAATATCCAATATATACAACCCTTAAGACGGCAACTTATACACAAAAATTTTCTGAGGCTGTGAATTGTAACTTTTATTATATATAAAAATTAAAAATTCATAAAAAATGGTTGATATTTTTAATAAATTAATATAAAATCTAAAAAGGAAAAAAGGAGGAAACGAATGATAACTTTAAAAGACGTTAAGGAAAATCCAGAAGTGGATGCACTAATAAGAGGTGCACAGAAACAGCTAAATGCACTAGGTTATACGGAACACGGACACAGACATATATCAATAGTATCAAAAAGAGCAGGAGATATACTAGAAAAATTAGGATATCCAGAAAGAACAGTTGAATTAACAAGAATAGCTGGATACATGCATGACATAGGAAACTGTGTAAACAGAGTAGATCACGCACATAGTGGAGCAATACTAGCATATAACATTTTAAAAGACATGGGAATGCCAGTTGAAGAAAGAACAGAAATAATGATGGCAATAGGAAATCATGATGAAAATACAGGAAATGCAATAAGTGATATATCGGCAGCTATAATATTAGCAGATAAATCAGATGTGCATAGAGATAGAGTTGTAAATAAAAATTTGTCAACATTTGATATACATGATAGAGTAAATTATGCAGTAACGAATGCAAATTTGGACTTAGATGAAAAAGAAAGAAAAATAATTCTAGATTTAACAATTGACACAAAAATATGTCCAGTATTAGATTATTTTGAAATATTTATGGACAGAACAATGATGAGCAAATATGCTGCTAAATTTTTAAAAATATGGTTTGAATTAATAATAAATGATACAAAACTACTATAGTATGGAGGAAATAAAATGAAAGAACAAAATAAAAAAGCGAATAACAAAAATATTAAAAATACAATAAAAATATTAACAATTATTTTACTAATTATATTAGTATCAATGATAGGATTTTTTGGTATATATAAACAAAATAAAAACCAAATGAGTAATATAATTAAAGATTATTCTTATGCTATGAATCTAAAAGGAGCTAGAACTATAAAACTAAAAGTAAATACAGAAGTTAGTGATGAATCAAAGAATGAAGAAAATTACAATAAATCTAAAGAAATTATAGAAAAAAGATTAAAATCATTAAAAGTACAAGAATATAATATTAATTTGAATACAAAAACAGGAGAAATTATAGTAGAAATACCAGAAGATTCAAATACAGATACAATAGTTTCAAATTTAAACACAATTGGAAAATTTGAAATTATAGACAGTAATACAAAAGAAGTATTATTAGACAATAGTAATATAAAATCATCTAATGTATTATACAATAATGCAACATCTGGAACAACTGTATATTTAGAGATAGAGTTTGACAAAGATGGAAAAAATAAATTAGAAGAAATCAGTAAAACATATGTGGATTCAGAAGAAAATAACACAACTTCAGAAGAAAACAATGCAACTTCAGAAGAAAATACAGCTGAAGAGACAAAAACTGAAGACTCAACTAAAAAACAAATTACAATGAAAATAGATGATGAAGAAATAATGACAACGAGCTTTGATGAACCAATAACAACAGGAAAAATGCAATTATCAATAGGAAAAGCAACAACAGACTCTAATACATTAAAAGGCTATATATCTCAAGCTCAAAATATTGCAACAGTATTAGATAATGGTAACTTACCAGTAGAATATGATATAGAAAAAAATCAATATATATTATCAGATATAACAGAACAACAAGTATTATATGTAGTTATTACTATAGCAATAATTGCAGTTATTGGTATAATCTTTTTAATAATAAAACATAAAGTAAACGGATTATTAGCTGGAATTTCATATATAGGTTTAACAGCCTTATATTTATTATTAATAAGATATACAAATGTAATTATATCAATCGAATCAATATTTGGAATAACAATAGTAATGATATTAAATTATATATTTATATTTAAACTATTAGAAAATATAGAAAAAATCAGTAAAGAAAAAGCTGAAAATATAGTAAATAAAGCTATAATAGAAACATACAAAAGATTCTTTAGTAGAGTAATACCAATATGCATAATAGCAATAGTATTTTGTTTTGTAAAATGGATACCTATGAGTAGTTTTGGAATGATATTATTCTGGGGATTAGTAATTATTGCGATTTATAACATACTAATAACAAGAAATATATTATATATAAAAGAAAAAAATAAATAAAGAGTGACTTAAGTAAAAAGGAGGTATTAAATATGAAACAAAAAAGTACGAAAATTTTAGCAATATTAATAGCTATTATATTAATTTTGGGAACAATAATGATATTTACAAAAGGTTTAGCATTTGAACTAAAATATCAAGATAGTAAAAAAATAGAAATAAATTTAGGAAAAAAATTTAATGAAAAAGAAATAAAAGAAATAACAAAAGAAGTTTTTGAAAATCAACCAGTAATGATACAAGCAATAGAAGTATATAAAGATGCAATAAGTATTACAACAACAGAAATTACAGAAGAACAAAAAACAGAAATAGTAACAAAAATAAATGAAAAATATGGAGTAGAATTAAAAGCAGAAGATATAACGATTGAGGAAATAGCACATACAAGAGGAAGGGATATTATAAAACCATATATACAACCATTTGTAATATCAACTATAATAATATTAGTTTATTTAATTATAAGATATAATAAATTAAATCTACTTGAAGTTTTAACACAATCAATAGGAATAATTGTTTTAACACAATTTGTTTTATTGAGTATCATAGCAATTACTAGAATGTCTATAGGAACACTTACAATGCCTGTAGTATTAATAGTTTATACATTTTCAACATATATTTGTACAACAAAATTTGATAAAGATTTAGAAAAAATTGCTGTAAAAAAAGAAGAATAAACTTAAAAAGGAAATATAATTAATATTTCCTTTTTATTTTTTGTTACAGTTCAGTAAAGAATGGTTATGTTGTTGAAGCTTTGGTTACTGAACTGTAACATTTTTTTATAATAAATTGTAAAATTTTTGTAAAATTCCTTGATATTTTTTAGAAGTTATTGTATGATATAAAAGTATAGAAAACGTAAAAAAATAAGGAGTTATGAGAATAAAAGGAAGGAGCTAAAATAATGAAAAAAACAATAATAATTTTTACAATATTAATAATTATATTAGGAATATTTTCATTTACAAATAAAGTATATTCAACAGACAAAGCAATAGATGAAACAACAGAAAGTAAATTAGTAGAAATAAAGGAAACTCAAACAAAATCACTTCAGGATTATAAAGACAAATATGGATCAGATGCATATGGATTAGTTGCATATATTTTAAATATAGTTAGAATATACAGTATACCATTTTGCTTTTTAGGAATAGCAATAGGAGCTATACATCAATACATAATTGGTATAAGAAAATTAGATACATTAGAAAAAGGAATGGGATTAATTGTAACATTTGTTACAATATTAATAATATGCCAAATTTTACCATTAGCATTTGCAATGTTCGTGAAATTTGGAAGGGGGTAACTAATGAAAGTTTTATTTGCTGTAAGTAATGAGGAAATATCAGAAACAATAGTAAAAAGATATCAAAAAGATTATAAAGAAATAATTTCATATAAAAATGTTTATTACTTCAATGCAATATTAAAAGAATTACAAAAAGATAAAAACTATGATAGAATAGTAATAAGTGAGGATTTACAAGCTTTTACAAATACACAATATGATCAAATCGATAAATTTATATTTGATAAATTAGATAGTATTAGTGATGAAGCTTCAAATCTAAAAGGAGAAGATATTCCAATAATTTTAATTTGCTCAGATAGAAGAGAAAAAAGCGAAGAGATGATAGTTAAATTATTTGGAATAGGAATTTATAATGCATTACTTGGAAATGATAGAAGTGTAGATAATGTATGTAAATTATTAAATAAGCCTAGATCAAAGAAAGAAGCAAAAACATATTATAAAATAGACTCAGATGACGTATCATATCAATCTGAAAATGAAAATGATGTAAGTGAAGTAGAAATACAAAATATTTTAGCTCATTATAAAAGAATTGGAAAAGATGAAAAAAAATATGTAGAAAGTTTTGATAATATAGCATCACAATATAATGATACACAATTAAGAATAATAACAAAGTTCTTACCATTAAATGTAAGAGCTGTGCTTGAAGAAAAATCACCAAAATACCAACAAATAATATCATTTAATAGCAAAGTATCAGACAGTTTAAGAGCACAAAATGTTAAAAAAGAACCAGTACAACAAGGAACTAGTGGAAAATTACTAAATACAGGTAATAGAGAAAAAATACTTTCAAAACCAGTAGTTATACCATCATCAGTTAATATGAACGGTGTAAAGAAAATGGCTAGAACAAAAAATGAAATTAAACCAATTGAACCAATAAAAGAAGAAAAAGTTGTAACTGAAGTAAGAAAAATTGGACCTATGTTCGAAAATAAAGAAAAAGACGAATTAGAAACAATATTAGAAAATCAAAAACAAGAACCTGCAATAGAACAAGCAGTTGAAGAAGAACCAAAAAGAAGAAGAGGAAGACCAAGAAAAAATCCTATTCCAGACCAAAATACAGTTGAAACTCCAAAAAGAGGAAGAGGAAGACCAAGAAAAAATCCTGTTTCAGAAGGACAAGAAGAAATGGTTCTACCAGAAATAAAAGAAGAAGAAAATAATGTTTTACCAGGATTTGAGGAAGAACCAAAAAAAGAAGTTTTATTACCAGGATTTGAACAAGAACAAGAAGAGAAAACAATATTACCAGGATTTAATGATACACAAGAGGAAGAAACAATATTACCTGGATTTAACGAAACACAAGAAGATGATACGATATTACCAGGATTTGAATCAAAAAATGATTTTGGATATCAAAAAGAGACAAGCATACAAAATACAAATCAATCATATGAAGATGTTGATATATCAAATTTATTAACATCAGATAAAAAAGTAGCTTGCTTTATAGGAACAAGTAAAAATGGAACATCATTTATAGTAAACAATTTAGCAGAAATAACATCTTCAATGGGTATAGACACAGCAATATTGGATACAACAAAAAACAGAAATTCATATTATATCTATACAAAAAATGAAGAGAATTTAAGAAAAACTGCAATGCAGAGTATAAATAGTTTGTTACAAGGTGTAGCAAATGGAATACAAGTAAATAAAAAATTAACAGTATATACATCATTACCAGAAGAAACAGAAGGAATAGAAAATGCAGGAGCAATATTACAAACATTATTAAACAAACATTCATTAGTTTTAATAGATTGTGATTTTGAAACACCATTAGATTATTTTTATAAAACACAAGAAATTTATTTAGTGCAATCCTTTGATGTTCTTACTATACAACCATTAACAGCATTCTTAAGAGAACTAAAATCAAAAAATATATTAAATGAAAATAAATTAAGAATTATATTAAATAAAGCTGTTAGAATTAGAGGAATAAATGATAAGGCAATTATAGGAGGAATGGCGTATTACAATGACCCAGCAATGTCATTTATGACAGAGTTATTTGACAAAAATACAATCAGATATATAGCAGTTCCATTTAATGAAGAAGTATATGCTAAATATTTGGAAAACATAATTAATTGTGAAATTTCAATTAAAGGATATCCGAAAAACATTGTACAAATATTAAATGAATTATCAAATATGGTATATCCGTTAGTATCTGGAAAATCAACATATGTACCACCAAAAGTAGAAACAAATGGATTTACACCAAGTATGAATTCAACACTTAATCAAATGAAAAATAGATATTAAAAATAACATTAGGGGGGAGAATAGTGCTAATAGTAATAGTTATAATATTAATAATGGCAGTTTTAGGACTAATAATATACAATCTTAGTATACACAAAAAAATACAAACATATAAAAATATCAATCAAAAAATAAACAATTTATCTGTAGTACAAGACTTTATGAGTACAATAGGAGAAACATCTACTGTAGATGATAAAATAAAAAGAATAAATGAAATATTAATAGAAAAATATGAAATTAAGTATTCTACAATAGTTGTTTTTAATGGAGCAGAATATGAAATAAAAGCATCAAATGTAGATGAAAGACATTGGAATGCACTAAAATCTCTTCAAGATGTAGATATGTTTAAAGATAGTATAGCACAAGCAACCCCTAAATATGTTACTGTAAACAATGACCAAGAAAGATTACCATATCAACAAATGGAATTTGGAAGAGCAAAATCTGCAATATTTTTCCCATTATATATAGACAATGTATATATAGGATATTGGATAATAGAAAGTGGAACAGCACATGATTTTGACAATGTTGACACAACTGTATTAGAAGTTATAAAAGATAATATAGTTTCTGTTTTAAAAACAGTAGTACATCAAAAAACGCTTGAATCTATAGTAAGAAAAGACTTATATTCAGGACTATATTCAGAAGAATACTTATACGGAGAAGGAAGAAAAGTTATAGATCAATACACAACATCAACAATATGTATGTTTAAAATAACAAACCTAGAAGAAATAAACCATAAGTGTTCAAGAGAATTAGGAAATGAAGTAATAGAAGAAATAACTAGTTACATCAAACAAAATATATCAGAACAATATGTATTTGTAAGATATATGGGACCAAAATTTGTTATTGCATTTTCAGGAGTTGAAATAAATGGTGTTGCTGAATACATAAACGATTTAAAAGAAAAAATAGAAAATACAGAAATTGTTTCAAAGGACAATGAAAAAATGAAAGCATATCCAAGATTAAACTTTACAATATCAACATATTATAAAGGTACAGGATTAGAAGAAATACTAAAAAAACAAGAAGAATACTTAGACAATGCAGACATAAATGAAAGTGACATTACAAATATATAAAAAAGGAGGTATGAGTAATGGATTTTGACAAAACAATGAGCTTTCAAGTTGAAAGAGAAGAAAACACAAAAGCAAAAGAAATATTAAAAGATGTATATGAATCTTTAACAGAAAAAGGATATAATCCTATAAACCAAATAGTAGGATATATATTATCAGGAGACCCTACATATATAACAAGTTACAATGATGCAAGAAATAAAATAAGAACAATAGAGAGAGATGAACTACTAGAAAAGATGGTAAAAAGTTATATAGGGCTAGACTTAGAGGATTAATTATGAGAAAATTAGGAATTGATTATGGGGATGCACGTGTAGGAATAGCAATTACAGACCCGCTAAATTTTACTGCTCAAGGACTTGAAACAATAAAGAGAAATGGTTCTGACAAAATAGTATTAAAAAGGTTAGATGAAATATTATCTGAATACGAAGTAGATACAATAGTTGTTGGAATGCCATTAAATCTTAAAGGAGAAAAAACAGTAAGAGCGGAAGTTACAGAACAATTTATACACAAATTAAAATGTAAATATAATAAAATTTTAATTGAAACAGTAGATGAAAGATTAACAACAGTAGCAGCACATAAAACTATGAATTTTCTGGATATTAATAAGAATAAAAAACGTGATATTGTAGATACTATATCTGCAGTATATATTTTAGAAACTTATATTAATAAAAATAAATAATAAAAAAATGTTGCAAAAAATTACAAAATACGGTATCATAATTATGATATTTAATTTAATTAAATATAAAAATTAATTCATAAAACAAAAAGTTAATTTGATTTTATGATAAAGTTGAAGGGAGAAATTTAAATTATGGATGAAAATTATGAAGGACAAGAACTAGATAACATAGTAATATTAAATGATGAAGATGGAAACGAAGTAAAATTCGAATTCCTAGATTTAGTAGAACTAGATGATGAAGAATATGTTGTATTATTACCAGTAACAGATGAAGGAGAAGAAGACGAAGGAGAAGTAGTAATACTAAAAATAGAAGATAATGATGATGAAGAATCAGAAGAAGAATCATATGTAAGTGTAGAAGATGAAGATACATTAAATAAAGTATTTGAAATATTTAAAGAAAAATTCAAAGACGATTTTGATTTTGTTGACTAATTAAAAATAAAAGTGGAGTTAGGGGGGTGTCAAAAGAGACACCCCTTTTTAACAGAAATTAAATTTAAATAAAATAATGAAGTAATATTTTTAGATAAAACGAAGGAGGAAGATATGAAAAAATTTTCAACATATTTATTAGTAATGTTTATGATAGTATTCTGGATAGTAAGAATAATAGTTACAATGATGTCACAAATGGGAAAAGATTTTATGGGAATGGTACCAATGAATGAAACATTTGAAATTGCAATATTATTTGCAACTTTATTATGTTTGGTACTAATAGTAAAAAGAAAATTAGTAGGAAGTTTGTTATACCTTACATTGCACGCAATCTATTTTGGAGGGGATATAACAAATAAATTAAATATAATATCAAACAATGAAACATTAACTTTAGCACAAAATACCCAATTAATGTTTTCTATATTAGGAATAATTTTACCATTGGCTGTTTTAATAGATTTATTATTAGATAAGAATAGAAAGAAAAATCCTACAGATAAAAAAACAGATTGGTTTTATAAAAACAAAGAGTTTGATAGAAAATTAGATGATAGAGCTGACAAAAATAATTATAGAACAATGTAAAAAAATATAAAGAAAGAATATAATAATGAACTATAAATTATATTTAAACGCATATTTGAAACCGGAAAAATTTTATGAGACAGTTGAGCCATGTGATATGTCAGAGTATATATTTAGACTAATTAATATTTTAAGAAAAAACAATATTAAATTGTATTGTGTATCTGGAATGAGATTTTCCTTTCACTTAAAAGCAAAAGAATATTTTGTTCATAAATATTATGGAAATGATATAGAAGTAATTTCAACAAGAAATCAGGAATTAAAAATAGATGCCACAAAAATAATTAGTAAAATTAATAATTGTAAAGTTGTTGTTGAATTAAAAGCAAGTGAATTTAAACCAGAATATATAGGACAATTAGGATTTTATGTAACAGCGGTTAATGAAAAAATAAAAAAAGAATGTGATGCACCTACGATTGGTTTATTATTATATAGAGGAAAGAATAGAGTAACGGTAGATTGGTCTTTGAAATCCACAAATGTTCCTATAGGTGTTTCAACTTATGAATTGAAAGAACAACTACCAAAAGAATTAATAGATAAATTACCAACAGAAGAAGAAATAAACTTATATTTAGACATAGATGAAACAAGTAAATAGTAAGTTGTCGCTATGGTAAGTTGAAGGAGAAATCTTATGAAAAAGAAGATATGTATTGGTGTAGGAATACTTTTAATGATACTTATAGTTGCAGGAATTGTAACAAACTATATAGATAGTGGTAGAGTAGCAACAGGACACGAGCCAAAGTATTGTATCAAAATAGTTAATAATGATGGCAGTAAAGTGACATATTGGGGATTAGGCTATAAGGTTATTAGATATGTTGGAGTATCTCCAAATGAGCCTTATGAAAGTAATATAGGCGTAAAAATGGGAAATTGGTTTATGAAATATAAATTACCAATAGATAGTGAATTTAATAAAGAAAATAGCAGTAATATAAGTAACTTAAATGATTTTTACAATACTGAACTGACAAAAAATAGAGATATAAGAAATTTATCAAAGGAATATACATCTTTTGATGCTCAAAAAGATAACTGTTTTGTTATAGGTGCAATGGTTCATAATGATAATTTATATAGCGAATTTATGGAAAACTACAAAAATAAAAAAACAGCATTTATTAGAGTAGCTCAAAATACTGTTGAAGGAGATTTAATCTTAACAGATATTTTATATTACGAGAAATCAGATAAATTATATATAGTTACTGATAATACAAGAGATAAGTTTTCAGCAGAAACTGATAGAATAATTGAATTGAAAGAATTTAATTATACATCAGAATATAAAAATAATAATCACTTATATTGGGTTTTATACAACGAAGATATAACTGAAGAAAATTTTAAAACGGATAATGTATTTGTGATAACAACTATTAACTAAATATATAAAGGAGATATAAAAGTTATGAATAAAGAAAAATTAAAAGTAAAAATATTTTTGATTTTAAGTCTTGTATTTGCAATTTTAACTTTGATTGGCGGATACTTGGTAATCACTCATAAATTAGATAATGCTGGATATTCAGTTATACCAATGTTATTTACACTAACATTCAGTATATTATATAGGAATAGCAAAAAAAGACAAAGAGTAATACAAATTTCAAGTAACTTTTTAAGAAAAGTTTAATATAAATCTTTTTGAAATAATGCTATAATTGATATGCGAGAAAATTAAAAATAATTTGAATGGAGGTTTTTATGAAAAATAGAAATGTATTATTTGTGATATTAGGTATAATTGTATTAGTAGCATTAGCGATAGGAATTTTTTATTATTTTAGAGATAGAAGGACTTATACACTTAATTTACCTCAACTTGAAAAATTAGAAAGTATTTCATTAAATCAAAATGAAAAAGATATTATTATTAATGACACAGAAGAAATGAAAGATATACTATATGTTTTAAATGGGACAAAAAGAGTAACTAAAAACGAAAGTGTACAAGATGCACCTATAAATATTGATGATGAAATAAAAGTTGATTTTAAATTTATAGAAGCTGGAGTATATACAATATTTGTATATAAGAAAAACAATAGTTATTATATTGAACAACCATATAATGGTATGTATCAAATAAGTGGAGATGAATACAATTCGATAGAGAAACTTGTTAGATAAATTACAATTTAGCGAATAAAAAGTAATAGATTTTACAAAAATTTCTATTGCTTTTTTTATATCAATAAGGTATAATAAGTATGAAAAGTATAACAA
>CAKPNF010000003.1 GCA_934168305.1 uncultured Clostridia bacterium
TGAAGTAATCTTAGAATTCTTAAATAACTTAATGGAAAATGTTCACGTCGAGCGTAGCGAGGACTAAGTGAAAGGGTACCATTAAGTTATTATAGAAATTCTTAGATTACGTATTGAACTGAGAAAAATATAAATTCATATCATAATACCAATTTTGCCTGTGAACATTACTCAGTAACTACATTATTACAATATTTTTTCAAACATATTACAATTATGTATCCTTTGTCGAATTATGTTTCCTTTGTTGTTTACTATTTTTAAAATTCTATATTTTATGTTTTTTGTGGAAACTGTGGATAACTTTGTGAATAACTCAAATTAGTACATTTCAAAAAAAAGTTATGCACACTCAAATGTGTATAATCATTTTACCAATTATTTACATTTTTGTTATGCATTTTATGTGCACTATTTTATTTCAGGATATTCTCCATACAAAAAAGCCATATTCCCTTATTCTAAAAGGAGTATAGCTCTTTTCCACTTTTTCAATTAAACATAATATTTCTAAAATAATGTAAAATATATAATAGCTATTATCTCTAATATTGTAATTGCCGGAAAACCTATTACAAATGCTATTTTTTTAGTTTTGTGTCTAAATGTATACATTCCAGCAATTGTTCCTATTCCACCGCCTAATGCTGTAATTATAAACAATGTTTTCTCTGGAATTCTCCATTCGCCTTTCTTAGCTTTTTGCTTATCTATATACATTACTAAAAATCCTATTATATTTATTATTATAAAGTATATTATTACGTTTTTGGTTGTGAATATATTTTGTAAATCTTGCATTTTCCCCTCCATTAAAATTCAAAATCAAAATAAGCATATTTTTTTGTTTTGTAATTTAAACAACTATCAATTTCTTGTTTTGCACTTTTAGAAATCTGACTTATTCTTTTATAGCAATCTTTATCTTTTACCAATGGATTTATATACCTTATTTTTGCTTTTATTCCCTTACAGTATTTGTTTTCAACAAATACATCAGTCTCACATACCTTTTCTATATTTCTCCATTCATTAAATTTTAGTGCAATATCATCATATTTACAATTTTCTATTTTTTCTATTATTTCTTCTTCAGACAAATTATACAAATCATCTTTTATGATTAAATTTTGTTTATACATTTTTTTAACAATATCTACTAATAATTGCATTGATAATTTTGTTTTACTATCCATATAAGATTTTGATAAAATGCTCATGTTTTTAACAAATTTTTCAGCTATGTCTATGTCTTTAAATCCAAGTTCTTCTATTCCCTCTTCATTTTTTTGAATTTCTATGTTTTCATATATTTCTTTTATTTCATTTAAATTCCACAATTGTTTTCTTACTCCAAGTCCATTTGAAAGTGTATATTCAAGTCTATCGCTTGAAAGCATTGGTGTATCATTGTCTGCAATTGGGTATTTATGATAATCATTTATTTCTTCAATTTTTATACCCTCTCTATTTAATAAACTCATTATTCCTTTAGATTCACTAATAATTTTTGTTGTTAGTCCTTCTGTTGATTCTTGTTTTTCGTAATCACCATTCATAAAGTCTATGCAATGCTTAAATGCTGGTGTTGCAATATCATGGAATAATCCCGCAAGTGTTTGTTTTTTATCTTTCGTAAAGTTCCATATAATTAATGCAACAGCTACACTATGGTCTAAACTTGAGTACCATAGTGTAATTTCTGAAAATAATTTTGAATAATATGTACCACAGGATACACTTACTCCTGCTTGTTTTTGCATTTCTGGTGTTTGTATATATTCTTCTAAAAAGTCTGGCTTTTCTGGTGATAATATATCAAAATATTTTTTTACATTTTCATCTAAGTTTTCAAAATATTTCTTCATTTTTCCTCCATTATCCAAACAAACTCAACTGATTACTCTGACTCATACCCTCTAAGCATCCAAATTCCTTAAGCAATTCTGCACCTGATGCACCAATCTTTGCCCTTATTTTCAAATCATCTATTGACATGAATTTTCCATCTTTTCTAGCCTCTACAATACCTTGTGCAGCAACACCACCAAAGCCTGGTATACTATTTAAAGGTGGTCTTAATTTGTTATCTTGTACTTTGAATTTTGTTGCTTCTGATTCGTATAAATCTACTGGTAAAAATTCAAAACCTCTTTCATACATTTCTAGTACAATTTCTAAGTCATCATACATGTCTAATTCTGCTTTTGTTGCTTCTTTCTTTTGGTTTTTCATTTCTATTTCTTTCATTTTGTTTTTAACTTTTTCTTTTCCAAATATCATACAGCTTGCATCAAATGCTTTTGCTCTTATTGAGTAATATGCTGCATAATATGCTAGTGGTATGTGTACCTTAAACCATGCAATTCTAAAGGCATTTGTAACATATGCTGCTGCATGGGCTTTTGGGAACATGTATTTTATTTTTTCACATGATTTTATATACCAGTCTGGTACATCATGTTCTTTCATTAATGGTATGTATTCGTCTTTCCATTTTGGTTCTTTTCCTTTTGCTACTTTTCCCTTACGAACTGCTTCCATTATTTTAAATGATTTGTCTGGTGGTAAACCTTTTTTGATTAGATAAATCATTATATCATCACGACAACATATTGCTTCTTGTAGAGTTACTATTCCTTGTTCTATCAAACTTTGGGCATTTCCCAACCATACGTCTGTACCATGTGATAATCCTGACAAACGTATTAGTTCATCAAATGTTGTTGGTTTTGTGTCCAAAAGCATCCCTCTTGCAAACTTTGTTCCATATTCAGGTATTCCATATGTTCCTACTTGTGAATGAATTTGCTCTGGCGTTACTCCTAACGCTTCTGTTGAATTAAATATTGACATTGTTTGTTTATCATCTAGTGGTATGTCTGTTGGTGCAATTCCTGTTAAGTCTTGCAACATACGAATTACCGTCGGATCATCGTGTCCTAGTATATCTAGTTTTAACAAGTTTCCATCTATTGAGTGGTAATCAAAATGTGTTGTTATTATATCTGAATTCGGGTCATCTGCAGGATGCTGTACTGGTGTAAATTCATAAATTTCTCTTCCTTTTGGTACAACTATAATTCCGCCTGGGTGCTGTCCTGTTGTTCTTTTAATTCCTGTACATCCTTGTGATAGTCTTTGGATTTCCGCTTTATTCATAGGGATTCCCCTATCTTCATAATATCCTTTAACATATCCATATGCAGTTTTTTCTGCTACTGTACCAACTGTTCCAGCTTTAAATGTTGTTCCTTTACCAAATATTACTTCGGTGTATTTATGTGCTTTTGCTTGATATTCACCTGAGAAGTTTAAGTCGATATCTGGCTCTTTATCTCCATTGAAACCTAAGAATGTTTCAAATGGTATGTCCATTCCATCTTTTGCGAGTTTGTGTCCACATTTTGGACAATCTTTATCTGGTAAATCAAATCCATTTCCTACTCCGTAATCTTCAAATTCTGAATACTTGCAGTTTGGACAACGATAGTGTGGTTGTAATGAGTTAACTTCTGTTATACCTGTCATGAATGCCGCTAAAGACGAACCAACTGAACCTCTGGAACCAACTATATATCCATCTTCATTTGATTTCCATACCAGTTTTTGTGCAATTATGTACATAACTGAATATCCATTACTTATAATTGAGTCTAGCTCTTTATCAAGTCTGTTCTGCACTATTTTTGGCAATGGGTCTCCATATAATTCGTGTGCTTTTTTGTAAGCAATATTTTTAATATCCTCTTCACATCCTGGAATGTGTGGTGGACATTTTTCTGGTGATATTGGGCTTATTTGTTCACACATATCTGATATTTTATTTGTGTTTGTTACAACTACTTCATATGCCTTTTCTTCACCTAAATAGCTGAATTCTTCAAGCATTTCTTCTGTTGTTCTTAAATATAATGGTGCTTGATTATCTGCATCTTCATATTTTTGTCCAGCTTCTAATATTCTTCTATAAATCTCGTCTTGTGGGTCCATAAAGTGAACATCACATGTTGCAACAACTAACTTATTTAGTTTTTCTCCTAATGCAACAATTTTTCTATTGATATCTCTTAAATCTTCAACATCTCTTACTGTTCCATTTCTAATTAAGAATTGATTATTTCCTGTTGGTTGAATTTCTAAGTAATCATAGTCATTTGCAATTGCTTCAATTTCTTCGTCTGGTTTACCTTGCTCTATTGCCTGATATAATTCACCTGCTTCACACGCACTTCCAAGTATTAACCCCTCTGAATATTTTTTGTATAAACTTTTTAATATTCTTGGTTTCCTATAAAAATAATTTACATGTGATAATGAAATTAATCTATATAGATTTCGTAATCCTACATAATTTTTTGCTAAAATGATAGCATGATATGTCTTTAGTTTTTTGTATTCTTCCGCTTTTGCTGCTGGGTCTGCTGCAACTTGGTCTATATCCTCTAATTTTTTTGCTCCCTTTTCTTTTAGCATATCTATCATTACATTAAATACTTTAACTGTTGTATCAACGTCGTCTAATGCTCTATGCGCTACTTCTACTTTGATTCCTAAGTTTTCCGCAATTTTTCCTAATTTATATTTTTTGTAATCTGGGAATAAATCTTTTGCCAAACTTAGTGTATCTAAATATGAATAATCAAAGTCATATCCTAGTCTTTTTGCATTTTGTTTCAAGAAACCAACATCAAAATTTGCATTGTGTGCTACTATTACAGTTTCGTTTTGGTCACCTAAAAATTCCAACATTTTAGGAAATACTTTTTCAATTGTTTCTGCATCTTTTACCATATCATCTGATATATTTGTAACTTCTGTAACTCTTTCTGGTATATGCCTTTCTGGATTTACAAAACAACTAAATTCATCTATTACTTCTTTATTTTTGACTTTCATTATTCCTATTTCTGTAATTCTATCATTTGTTGCAGAAAATCCTGTTGTTTCTAAGTCAAGTACACAATATGTTGCATCTATGTCTTGTCCTTTTCCATTGTAAATTGATTTTGTATTATCTGGTGCTAAATAAGCTTCTACACCATATATTACTTTGATATCTGGATTGTCGTCACCAACTAAGTGATATGCTTCTGGGAATGCTTGTGCTACTCCATGGTCTGTTATTGCTATTGATTTCATTCCCCACTTCATTGCTCTTTTTATCAAGTCTGTTGCAGATGTTACTGCATCCATTTGGCTCATTTTTGTATGCATGTGTAACTCTACTCTTTTTACTTCTGCATTGTCTTGTCTTACTTCTTTTTTTACTCCTGTACTTTCTACAATTGTGTTTGCCATAACAGTAAGTTCACCTGAGAATGAGTCCATTTGTGCATTTCCTTCGATTTTGACTCCTTTTACACTACCCATTCTTTTTATTATTTTTTTAGCTTTTCCTTTTTCTATGAATGCTTTACATGTAAGTGTACTTGTTCCATCATATAGGTCAAAACTTAATAATGTTTTTCCAGATTTTAATTCTCTATCTTCCATAAAGATAATTTCACCATCTAATGAAACTGCTCCATCTTCTGGTCCTAATTCAGAAACTTTTGTAAGTGGTGCTGTTATGTTCATTGTTTTTCCTAAAATTAATGGTGTATCTTCTTCTTCGTCTTCTTTTGGAAGGTCTGGTATGTTATTTTCTATTTCAATTATTGTATTTGCAATTACTGTTACATCTCCTGCATATGTGTCTAACCCTGCTTTTCCTATAACTTTTATTCCTTTTGCCTGTTCTATTTGTGTCTTTATATCATTTCCTTCTTTGATATCTTTGGCAAACGATTTACATGTCATTGTTCCAGTTCCATCATATAGGTCAATTATAAGCATTCCTTTTCCGGATTTCGTTTCTCTGCATTCAACTGTTAACACTCTTCCCTCTAGTGTTACTCTACCATCATTTGCTGTTATGTCTTTTATTTTAATTAGTTTTTCTTTAGCTCTTGATGGTTTTCCCATTATGTATTTTTCTTCTTCAATTGATTCTTGTGGCATATCTTCTGGAATTCCACCCATTTCTTCCATTGGAATGTAATCTCCATCTTGTGGTGGCATATAATCTGGGTCATTATATTCCGGTACATCATTTTGAATTGAATTTGCTGTATTTTGCATATTTGATACATGTTGTTCATCTTCAGAATTTTCTGAAATATATGCAACTGTATGTTTTATTGCATCTTCTTCCATTTCCTTCATTTTTCTTTCGTGTTGTATTTCTGCCTCTTTTTCTAAAATTTCTTCCAATTCAATTTTATATTCTTTTCCATATAATTTTTTAATTACACTTTCTAACTCTTTATCTGTTTTTTTTGCTCTTAAGAAATCTGCTCCTCTAATATGCATTTTGACATTTATTATATTATCATTTATTTCAACATCACTTTTCATTAAAAGCATTGGCTTCATCAGTGGATATTTATGTGCCATATAACATATAATGTTTTTCCACTCTTCTTTTATTGTTTTTAGCTGTGTATCTTTTTGGTAGTGAATTGTCATATCTATGTTTGAAAAATGAAATCTTTCAATTAAGAATTTTTCAAAATACCAGATATCTTTTACTTCTATATATTCGTCTATTTCTAGCACTATTCCTAGTGTGTTTGTTTTCTTTATTACATTTAGTGCTGTCACATACGCTTCTTTTATGTTTGCTTTTGTTTCATAGTCACTAAAGATTTCTTTTACTTTTTTTGTTTTATTTTCTGACATTTTTCTGATTCACTCCGTTTCGCTATTTTTTGTATTTTATCATATTTTGTCGATGTATTAAAGCGAACATATGAAAAATAATTAAAATTTTATCAAAAAAAGAAGACTATTTCTAGTCCTCTTCATATGAATTCATATATTTATATTCACAAATTATTTATTATTTACTAAATCTTTTAATGCTTTACCAGCTTTGAATACTGGAGCTTTTGATGCAGGTATTTTGATTTCTTCTTTAGTTTGTGGGTTTCTACCTTTTCTTGCAGCTCTTTTTCTAACTTCGAAAGAACCAAATCCAACTAATTGAACTTTATCTCCTTCTACTAATGCGTTTGTAACTGTTTCAACAAAAGCGTTTACTGATGCTTCAGCTGCTTTTTTTGTGTCACCTGTTTTTGCAGCTATTGCTGCGATTAATTCAGCTTTGTTCATTTAAATTACCTCCTATAAGATTTAAAAATTTATGTACTTTTATCGCCTGAACTAAGCAATAACTGTACCTACTAATATCACTATTCGCCAACATTCGCTAAAATCCTTCTTTTTTTTAATAAATTTTTAATTTTTCTAAAATTTTAACAATTTTATCTCCAGCTGGCATCATTTTAAATTCATCTTTTGTAAAGACTTTTAAAACAACAATAGCCAATACATATATGATTGCTGCTATGATTATTGCTATTATTGTAGCCAATCTTTCAATTATTATTCCTTTTAAAACTAAATACACAAAATATGAACAAATTCCCATGATTACAGTTGCAATAATTGGTTTTACAACAAATTTTGAAAATGTCAAATTTAATTTTATATTTTTTCGTAAAGCTGTAATTGCAATGCAAAATGCAACAAAGTGACAAGCCACAGAACCCCAAGCTGCTCCATAAACTCCGATACTTGGAATTCTAATTAATGTAATATTAAAAATAAATTTAACAAATACACCAGTGGCTAAAGATATTGTTGGTATCATTAACTTTCCATATCCTTGTAATGCACCATTTATAGTTTGGTCCAAAATTGTAAAAATTATTGTCAAAGAACTTATCTGCAATATCAAAGCTCCATTATTCGCATTTGGAAATAACAAATTCAATATAGGTTGTGCAAATATAAACATTCCAACTGTACAAGGTAATCCAATCAACATTGATACTAACAATGAGAATGACGTTTTTTCTGTTATTGTTTTATTATCTCTTTTTGCTTTTGCAGCTGATATAGCTGGAACAAGTGCAGTAGCAAAAGCTACATTTATGGCTAATGGCAAACTTGTTAATGTATCAACTTTACCACCTAATATTCCATACAATGATGTCGCCATATCTTCAGGCATAAAAGCTTTTAAATTTCTAACAACAGTAAATGAATCAACATTTTTATTTATTGATGACATTATAGCAGTTAAAGTAATTGGTATTGAAACAAATAAAATCTTTTTAATTATTTCAGATACTCTTTCATATTTATAATTTACAGTATTCTTTATTTCTGTACCTATTTCTTTTCTTTCAGTTTTATAATATAAAAACAAATAGCTAAATCCTAAAAATGTTGCAAGAGTCGTTGCTAAATTTGCTCCAGCAGCCATCCATTCTGTTGAAATATTTGATAAAATTGCAACTATCTCTACAATTATAATTGTAAGTAATGTTTTAAAAACTTGCTCTAATGTTTGAGACCTAGCCCCAACACTAATTTTTTGTCTACCATTAAAATAGCCTCTCATAACTGATGCAACAGTAACAAAAAATATAGCTGGTGATAGTGCAACTAATGTCATTTCAGCCTCTGGTATTTGAATCCAATTATTTGCAATCACATGTGCTCCAAAGAATAACAATAAACTTCCTACTAATCCGATTAATGCAAAAGTAGCAAATGCTATTTTAAAAATTCTATGTGCCCCTTTATTATCTCCAACTGCCACTCTTTCAGATACCAATTTTGAAATAGCACTAGGAACCCCTATTGATGATATTGTAAGCAATAATGCATATATTTGATATCCACTTGCACAGATACCATTACCTTTATCTCCAAAGCCTTGCCTATTTGTTAAATATAACGTATAAACTAATCCTAAAATTTTTATTAAAACTTGTGAAAACATTAATGTCACAACACCTTGCATAAATCCTTCTTTTTTAGTTTCACTTTTATGCTTATGTTCTTTATTCCCTATTTTTATCATATCTCCTCCTATGTTAAACGTGTGTCAAAAGGACCTCTCTTTTTTGACCCTTTTTTCATTGCCTAAATCATATTAAATTACTATTTAAATATTTCATATAATATGCTAATAAATCAATTGCTTTTTTAATATTATAAATATTCTTAAAAATTTTAGCAATAGTTTTTACAAATTTTACAAAAATCGTTGACAAATGCACATTTTTGTAATAAAATATTTAAGCATTATGTTAGAATATGATTTAAATATAAAACTTCTCCCCGGTGGTTTTTGTTTAAATTTCATATAAATAAAAATATATAAAAATAGGAGGGTAATTATTACCATGAACAATACAACATATAGCCCAAAAAAGGCTGAAATAGAAAGCAAATGGTACATAATTGATGCAGCAAACAAACCATTAGGTAGAGTTGCAACAGAAGCTGCTAAATTATTAAGAGGAAAACACAAACCAACATTTACACCTAATATAGATACAGGTGACCACGTTATAATTTTAAATGTAAAAGATGTAATTTTAACAGGAAACAAAATGGATCAAAAAATTTATAGACATCACTCAGGATACATTGGTGGAATGAAAGAAACTCCAGCAAGAGTAATGTTAGAAAAAAATCCAGAAAAGGCTATGACATTAGCTGTTAAAGGAATGTTACCACACAATTCTTTAGGAAGAGCTCAACTTAAAAAATTAAGAGTTTATGCAGGAGCAGAACACGAAAATCAAGCACAAAAACCAGAAGTATGGGAGGTAAAATAAAATGGCTAAATCAGAAAAAATAGTTTATACTGGTACAGGTAGAAGAAAATCTTCAATTGCCAGAGTAAGATTAGTAGAAGGATCTGGAAAAATAACTATTAATGGTAAAGATATTGATGAATTTTTCGGATTAGAAACTTTAAAAGTTATAGTAAGACAACCACTTACAGTTACAAACACAGCTGATAAATATGATGTTATTTGTTCAGTTCAAGGTGGTGGATTTACAGGTCAAGCTGGAGCAATCAGACATGGTATTGCTAGAGCATTAAATGAAGCTAATAGCGAATTTAGACCAGCTTTAAAAACAAACGGATTCTTAACAAGAGATCCTCGTATGAAAGAAAGAAAGAAATACGGTCTTAAAAAAGCTAGAAAAGCACCACAATTCTCAAAGAGATAATATGCTTTTTATGCAAAATATACAAACCTCGGAAGTTTTAATACTCCCGAGGTTTTTTATTATTGTTCGGTAATTTTCACTATTAAACGTCTACAAGCATTGAAATACCAATGTTTTTATTTTTATATTTGTTTGCTATTTAAATTTGTAATATACAAGTAATATGCTAGTAATATACAAATTTATTTTTTATAGTCATAATTTATCTAAAACGCACAAAAAACTAACTATGCCCCATTATTATTTTTTGCATAATTAGCTTTGTATTTTTAATACAACAAATTGCTCTTTAACCAAATTGTAAGTTGTCGCTGAGATTTATTTCATCATTTAATCTTAAATTATCTCCACGTTTTGTATACATAATCATTTACAGCCTTTGCCATTTATGCTATAATAAATTTATACTGTAAATTACAGTATGTTGCAGTTTTAAGAATATATACTTTATGAAAGGACGGTTGATGTTATGGCTAAAAACTATAACTGGAGAATCAAACGGGAATATTATAACCTCATCAACAAGGGAATCAAGACCCTTGAAGTAAGGGTTGGGTATTCTGATATTAAAAGAGTTCAAAAAGGTGATACAATCACTTTTAAGGACTATTCTAATATCAAATTCGAGGTTATTCGTGTAACTCACTATGAAGATTTTCCTGATATGCTCGACAATGAAGATTCTTCTAAGGCAATTCCTGGTGTTACCAAGTATAAAGCTTTGGCAATGTATCAGGAAATTTATCCTGAAGAAAAGGAAACTTTGGGAGTCTATGTGTTTGAACTTCGGAAACAGATAAACGATATGAGTATTTACACATTAAGCTCTATTATCAACAACCATAAGCTCTTTGGTAAATTTGCACAGGCAGCGTATTCTGTTACGGATTACATCTGTAAAGATTATCCTAAGCATTTTGAGTGGTATTGGGCAAAGGAAATTCCTAGAGTATTTAATGGTACTGGCGAAGTTGTTATATGCACAATTAATAACAATGTAGCTGGTGTAACATTTTTGAAAAAGGATAATTCTGAAAGCAAAATTTGTACTTTTCTCGTAGTAGAAGGATATCGCGGGAAATATGTTGCAACAAAGATGTTAGAACAAGCTTTTAAGTATCTCGGTACTACAAAGCCTCTTATCACAATTGCAGACTACAAAATCCCAATGTTTGAGCCCATCATCAAGAAATACAATTGGGAGTTAACTCAAACTATGAGTGAAGGCTACTATAACAACTTTTCTCGTGAGTTAGTGTACAACGGTTCCTGAATAGTTTTCAATCTGTCAAGGCAAAGCAAAACACACTCTTAGATTCAAATGAATTTTTGAGTGTGTTTTTATTATATTTTTTCAATTCGTATTCCGACAACACCATATTGTTTTTGTTTCTCTGGTGTATAAAATTCTTCTAATACATTTAGTAATTCTTGCTTAGTCATTGATTTATCAGCCATCATTTCTATATCAAAATCCTCAAATAATTTTTCAAATGTATTATATCTTAACAAACCTATAACTTTAACTTTCATAGTAGTTTCTAACTCAGGTTCTTTTTGAAAAATTATAGTATCTCCAATAGCAATTTTTTGTCTTTTTTCGTCATATAATCTCAATTCTATTCTTTTTGTGCCATTGTTAATATAATCAAAATATTTAGGTTGTAATTTTAATATGTGTTCCATTTTTTCTACCTCCAGTTAGTATTTTAGCACAAAGATTTTTTTTTGTAAATAGCCATTCAAAGTAATTTTTAGTGGTATATTTTATAAAATTCCATTAAATTTCAAGTAATATATTTTCTATGTGAATTTTTTACATTATTTTGATTAACCATTGCATATTCCATTGTTGTATCTATTTTTATATGTCCTAATAATTTTTGAACTTGTTCTATTGGCATACCTTTATCAATAGCCATTGTTGCCATTGTTCTTCCAAATTTATGTGGATGAACTTTATTTATATTAGCTTCTTTCCCTAAATTTCTAATTAAAATTTCAATCCCTGATATTCCTAGTCTATTATAAGGTTTTATAAGTGATACAAACAATGCTTCGTTATCATCAGTTCTTGTTTCAAGATATTTCTTTATATACATTTTACTCTTTGCACTAAAATAGACTTCTCTTTCGCTATTACCTTTACCCAAAACAATACAACTTCTTTCTTGAAAATTCATATCTGATATCTTTATAGTAATTTAAAGTTCTAGTAGAACATCCTTCAATTTCTTTTGAAGATATAAATTTGTATAATATATCAGTATTATTTTTTAGTATTTCCTGTTTTTTAGTTGGTTCTATCCTTTCAATTTGATAATTTAAACATATTCTGTAAGTATTTCTTTTAATTTTATTCTTTGGTTATTGTCTAAAAAATCTTCTGTTGCATTAATTACTTTTTCTACAAATAATTCTCCCATGACAATTACCTCCTTACATTTTTTTGATAGTTTACAGTATATAGAACTCTATCTATATTATACAATATTTAATCGACATAATAAAAGATGAACATATTCTATATACCCATCTAAATGTTTATATTTTTGTTCAAATTTCAAAATCAATCTCAGCGTCAAATTACTATTTTTCTAACTAATTACTAAATTGTAATTTGGCTCTTACTTATTCCAAGTCATTGTGTATTCTATTTCAGCTGTATCTTTATCTATATTTTCGCTTGTAATTATAAAATCATTCTTTTTATAAAAATTGATAGCATTTATATTTTTCTTATATACACTTAATGTCAAATTATCTCTGTTTTCTTTTACTTTATTCAATAGAGATGTTCCTATTCCTTTACATTGATTATTTGTATCAATAAAAATTCCTTCAATATAATTCTCATTTATTCCTATAAATCCTACAATATTTTCTTTTAAAACATAAACATATATTTCTGCATTTGGTAGAATTTCTTTTACATAATTATAATTATTTTTCCAATATTCTTTTGATATAAATTTATGAGCTTTTATATTTTCATTTTTCCATATTTGCATTACAAGATTTATATCATTTTTTTCAAATTTTCTTATCATTTATTTCTCCTATAATTTGTAATTTATATTACTCTTTATCTTTTTTACTATTCTTATATAATGTACTAAATATTAGTGTAAATAACATTGGTATAACTGAATATCCAGCATTATCTAATTTATGAGTAATTACCAAATATCCACCAACCAAAGTTAAAATTGCAAATACAAGACTTAATATTGAAAATATTTTTGATATCAATTTTTCTTTATTCATAACTTTTAAATCTCCTTATACATATAATTTGTATTACTTTTTATTAGTTATTTTATAAATAATTAAACCTATTAAAAAGCCAATACCAGAATCAACCAAATACCAAACTGCGTGAATTAAAGCTGAACTATTATAATAAATAAACACTGATGGTATAAACAATATAGATATAATTATTGGATAGATATATTTCCATTTTTCCTTTGAAATACTAGCAAATATTATAGCAAGTATAAAAGTTGATACCAAAATTAAGAATACCATTCCCATTATATCTGTTGGTCCTGCAAATAAAGGAAAAATGTAAAACATAAATAACTGTATCAATAATATTGTTATTTCCTTCCATATTTTTCTCATTTTAAATTCCTCCAATCATAACAAAAAATTACTATTTATTTATTATAATTTTATCTTTTTTCTTGACTTTTTATCTTTAAATAGCTTATAATAAATATAGGAAATGACAAATCCACAAACGTGGTTTTGCCGAAATAGATATAAAAACTCACATCTAAATCGTCAAATTTACAGATGTGAGCTTTTTTTATTTATGTAGTTGCTTGTGTCAACCCAGTTCTTATACAGAACTGCTGTCAAGGCAACGTTTAATGTTAAAGAAAACATTAAGGATAATATTAAAAATAGTATCACTTTAATCATAAACATCACCACCTCTCCTACGATATTTCGTAAAATTAAGGTGGCAAAACCACATCTGTTTCTCATCATTTCCTATGCTAATTATTCTACAATATTTTTTAAAATTTGTCTATAATATTAATAAATTTATAAACTATTTCCTTTTATAAATTCATAAATCTTATTTTTAATATGGCTATTTCCTAAATAATAAAATCTAATAAGAGTTATTTAAAATTATAATGTAATAATCTTATAATATACAAAAATGTCATTTTTTATTGAAAAATCAACCTTTGTAATTTTCAAAAAGATAAAAAGAGCTTTTATCAAAATCAATTCAACCTCAGAAGTTTCAAGGCTTCTGGAGTTTTTTGTTGTTGTTCGGTGATTTTTTACTATAAATGTCCAAAAGCATTGATATTTCAATACTTCTATTTTTATATTTGTTCGCCTTTTATATTTGTAATATACAAGTAATATGCTAGTAATATACAAATTTATTTTCCATATTCATTAATTTATCTAACACACAAAAAAGCTAACTATGCTCCACTATTATTTTTCGCATAATTAGCTTTGTTTTTTATACAATAAATCGTTATTTAAATAAATTGTAATTTACCTTCCCGAATCTTCTATTTGTTTTCTTTTGTATTTTTTATAAACTTCTATTAAATCTGGATCATTTTGATTTTTAGGTAAGTTATTCAAGTCAAAGAATTTCATTTCTTTAGATTCTTCATCTATTTTTAATTCTCCAGCATAATGTCTTATGCAATATAGGGCTGTATTATTTATTACAACATCACCATTTGGATAACTATTTTTTCTAGTTTTTCCTGATACTATATCTATTAATTCTAAATCTTTTTCTTCTACATCTAAATTAGTTTCTTCTTTAACTTCTCTAATTATAGTCTCTTTAAAACTCTCTCCTAATTCTTGACACCCTCCAGGTAATCCCCATAGATTTCTATCAGCTCTACTTTGAAGTAATATTTTCCCTTCACTATTAATTATTATTGCTGCTGCACCATCTTGTAATAGAATAATTTTATGTTGTAATACTCCCATACATAATCTAATAAAAACAGGATATCCTATTATATTACTTAATTCAATTATTTCATCAGGTGTCATATATTCCATTATCTCCTTTAATTTCTCGTAATTGATTTTCTTTTTTTCTTCATTAGAAAGTTCTCTTATTTTTGCTAATATTTCTTTACTATTCATTTTATCTTGTCCTTTTTCACTTAACATTCTATCATATAACTTGCTATTTATTATCTTTTTTCTTGACTTTTTATCTTTAAATAGCTTATAATAAATATAGGAAATGACAAATCCACAAACGTGGTTTTGCCGAAATAGATATAAAAACTCACATCTAAATCGTCAAATTTACAGATGTGAGCTTTTTTTATTTATGTAGTTGCTTGTGTCAACCCAGTTCTTATACAGAACTGCTGTCAAGGCAACGTTTAATGTTAAAGAAAACATTAAGGATAATATTAAAAATAGTATCACTTTAATCATAAACATCACCACCTCTCCTACGATATTTCGTAAAATTCAGGTGGCAAAACCACATCTGTTTCTCATCATTTCCTATGCTAATTATTCTACAATATTATTTAAAATCTGTCTATAATATTAATAAATTTTATAATCTATTTCTGTTTATAAATTCATAAATCTTATTTTTAATATGGTTGTTTCCTAAATAATAAAATCTAATAAGAGTTATTTAAAAGTATAATGTAATAATCTTATAATATACAAAAATGTCATTTTTTATTAATAAATCAACCTTTGTAATTTACAAAGAGATAATATGCTTTTATGCAAAATATACAAAACCCGGAAGTTTTAATACTCCCGAGTTTTTTGTTTTTCTATACAACAAATTGCTATTTTTTTATATAATCCTCAATTAATGGTATTCTTGCTTTATCCTTTTCTCTAGTACTCTCTTTTAAAAATTCATAATATTTTTTAATACTCTGCAAATTATACTCTCCATATTTTTCTATTTTCCAAGCTTCTTTTGTATCAAGAATACATTCAATTTTATCATTAACAATATACCAACCATTTCCTTTTTTCTTCAAATTATAATTGCTTTTTAATTCCTTCAAACCTTTTTCAGTTACTGCAATATCTAAATCCCCTGCATCTGGATAAATACCACGCAATACCAACGCTCCACTAGATAAAATCCAATATTCATTTTTATCTATTTTTAAACTTTCAATCAGTTTTACTAATTCTTCTTTATTCATTCTTTTTTCCATAATCATTTCTCCCCTATGTTTTTATTTTAGTAAAAAACTATAAATTAGTCTTAGCAAGAAATTATTTTTCTTAACAAACTACATTTATAATTATTAGAATTATTATTAATTTACATTCTATTTTGCAAATTTTTACATTGCTTGTACTAAAACCATCAACTTTTCTCCAAAATAATAGTAACAGGTCCATCATTTATTAAACTCACCTTCATATCAGCACCAAAAACACCGGTTTCAACCTTATCAATCTTCTTTTTACATTCATCTATTATATATTCATATAATCCATTAGCAAAATCAGGTTTTGCAGCATCTGTAAAAGACGGTCTATTTCCACTTGAACAGTCCGCATACAAAGTAAACTGTGATACTAAAAGCAATGAACCATTGATATCATTTAAAGATAAATTCATTTTACCATTTTCATCTTCAAAAACTCTCAAATTAATTAATTTTTTAACCAAATAATCAGCTATATCTTTTGTATCCGTATGAGTTATACCAATTAATACCAAAAAGCCATTATCTATTTTGGCTACATCTTTATTATTTATATCAACTTGAGCATTTTTAACTCTTTGAATTACAAATTTCATACTATCACCCAGATACTTATATCACAGTATTATAAACTTTTCAATAAAATTCACTATATTAACAGCTTTACTACAATTAAACAAATAACTCCTGGCACACCTAATAAACCTACCAAAATACTCGTAAAAATATTAAGTCCAATATGAAATCCCCATATTCCCCCTATTAAATTAATTAAAAATATTGTAACTCCACCTAAAATAGAATTAATTACTAATTTTAGAACTTTTTTTATTGGAACAATAAATACTCTTCCAAATATAAATAAAAAACAAATACATGCCAAATATGTAATCAAATTAATATCCATATTCATTCATCCCTCTTAAAAATTATTTTATACATTTGTATGATTAAATATGGACAAATATTCATCTAGCTTATCTCTTCATCATAATTTTCATATTTTAATTGATTTATAGTATCTATACTTATTCCACTTGCTTTAGCTAATTTTATTAGATAATCTAATTTTGCCTGATTTGCTTTTATTTGATATATATAATAATCAACTAATCCAATCTCAGCATACTCAAAATTTTTATTATTGTTCTTCAATTCTTCTCTTGTTTTTATAATATTTCTAATTAAATCTATTTCCTTTTCAAATTCAGTCTTGTCTTTTATAAATTCTTCTCTTCTATATTCTTCTTGCATACAAACCCTTCCATTTCTTATGATTTTAAATATTATATGCTTTTCCAGCAAAAAATATTCTTACTTACTAAATATGTTAACTTTTTTTCCAAAAATACTTGTTTTTTTCGCCATTTTATAGGATAATAGATATGTAAGATTATAAAAAAATAGCAATTAAATATAATTAATAAAAAGGGGCAAACAAATAATGAAAATAATAGATAATTTCTTAAAAAAATTAGGAGTAAGCAGAAACACTTTTGTAACATATATTTTAACATTAATAACTATATACTTAGCTGTAGATAGAATAGTTGAATTTCTATTAATGTTATTTACTGGTGTTTCTTATTCATATTGGGGTCCAATACAATATACACTAGCACTTGCCTGTCCAATATTTGCATATTTGTTTTCTGGACCATCAGAATTCTCATCAACTAAAAAGAAAAAAGTTACATTATTTTATATATACATTATTGCATTAAGCATTATTGCAATATCAATGTTTACACAATGGCTTAATATGGGAGCATGGTTATTATTAATATTTAATCCAGGATATGTTGATTTAGTTACCAACTTTTCGGATTTAATAAGACCTGCATTAACATCATTAACACTTCTACTACCTATACTTATAATACCAAAGATATTTAACTTCCTATATTTCGGTGTTAATGACAGCTTGGATATGACACGTTCTATTTGGGATTATGGTGGAATAGATTTATCTGATAAAAAGCAAGGTCACGGACCTTATACATGTGAAATTTATTTATGCCAAAACAGTGAAACCGCTGAACAAATAACTATACCAGAAGCATCTAGATATCAATCAATGTTTGTTTGTGGAAGTTCAGGTTCAGGAAAAACATCTATGGTATATGAACCTTTGATTGCAAGAGATTTAGATAGAAAATTCTTCTTTAGAGAAGTTTCAAAAGAAATGGGCTTTACAGCTTTGAAAACAGGAATAGCAGTATTAAAAAGTCCGTATGACAACGATTATTTAAATACTAACTTCAACTTAAATATGTTAATACCAACATCCGGTAATGAAGATGTATATAAAGGTTACATGAAAAAAATGATTTTAGATGATTCAGGTGATATTACTTATAAAAACTGTGGTATAACAGTATTATCTCCTGATAGAGAAATATCTGATCATATGATAAGTGTTTGTAAAAACTTTGGTTTATCTTACAACATTATTGACCCATCAGATAAAAACTCAATTGGTTTAAATCCTTTTGTTTATGATAATACAAATAAAATATCAATTACAATATCTTCTGTATTAAGAACAATGCTTGACATTTCTAAAGATGAACCAGATGAAACTTACAGAGAATCAGTTGTAATTCAAGCTATTGAAAATATGTCTATATTATTAAAAGAAATGTATCCTAGAATGAATCAAGGTATGTTACCTAACTTAGAAGATATGTTAAAAATGTTTACAAACTTTGATTTAGTTGAAAAAATGTGTGAAATAATGGCACATGATGATGAACTAAAAGAAAAATATAGCACTCAATTAGCTTACTTTAAAAAGAACTTTTATAAAAATGGAATAAATAGAGAAAATACAGAAATATATATAGACGCAGCTATAAATCAATTAGATAAGCTATTAAGAATACCTGGTGTAAAATCAATTTTATGTAATAGACACAATAACCTTGACTTTGATAAATCTTTAGCAAATGGTGATATTACTTTTGTATGTACAAGACGTGGTGATTTAGGAGCTTCTAACCATAAAGCTTTTGGATTATTCTTCTTAATTTCAATGCAAAATGCTGTTTTAAGAAGACCAGGAAGTGAAAAATCAAGAGTTCCAAACTTCTTGTATATAGATGAATTCCCCGACTTTATATGCAAGGCTACAGAACCAATATTTACAATGTATAGAAAATATAAAATTGGTACTACAATTTCTGCCCAAAACCTTGAACAATTAGAATCTTCTAGCTTTAAGGGTTCTAAACAAACTATATTAGCAAATTGTGCAAATAAAATATTTACAGGTGGCGGAAACATTGAAGAATTAAATTGGTGGGAGAAGGAATTTGGCCAAAAAAGAGAATGGACTATGCAAAATTCTATTGATTTTGATAAAATGAAATATGATTCAAAACACAATGGCGTAAAATGGGACTTTACCCCTTACTTCAAAGCTGGAAAACTTCAATCATTTGGTCAAAAAGACTGTGCTTATAAGATTAGAAGTACAAGTGGTAATTCAAAATCCGGTCAAGGAAAACTTGGATACTTAGAATCAAAATATAAAGAACCTAAGAAAATTAAAACTTTTGATTTTGGTAAATACTCTGATGGTGTTACAACATCAACAGAAGATACTGAAAATGGATTTAACAAGAAAAAATTTAATTTAAAAAATTTGGACTTTACGGATGAAAGAAATGAAATTAATCCAGTTCAAACAAATACAACAGATTCAAATTATTTATTTGATAATGAAGATGCAATTATAGTTAATTTTAAAAACAAGAAAAAATAGTTGTCAAAAGGGACTCACCTTTTGGCAACTTTTTTATATTGATATACCTAGTAATTCTATTAAAATTCCAGATATAACACCAATTATATATAATAAAACTACTATACCTATATTTTCTTTTAATCTATTATCTTTATTTGTTTTAAATAAAACAGCAAGTCCAACTCCAGCACCTGTTAATAATCCAGCAATCATACTTCCAAGTGAAATAACATTTTCTAAATACATATTTGTTATTATAACTGACGCAGCACAATTTGGAATTAATCCAATCAATGATGTAATCATAGGCCCAATTATAGGTTTATTTAGTATCCAACTAGCAATTGTTTCTTCTCCAACAAAATAAACAATTATATTAATAATAAATGTAATCAAAACTATAAATAAAAATATATTTAATGTATGTTTTAAGGCTGATTTAAAAACTCCATTTTCATCACAATGGCAATGTTCCTCTTCACACATATGTCCAATCTCATCATTTTGTTTTTCTTGTTTATTTTTCTTGAATATATTCACTATTAAATCTATCAAACTTCCAGCTATCATTCCAATTATTAATTTGATTCCTAAAATTTTTAATATTATAATAGGAGATACAGCTTCAGAAATAAATATTGGTAACATTTCATCAGATGTTGATAAATATACAGCAATTAATGTTCCTAATGTTATAACTCGTCCAGCATAAAGATTTGTCGCTGATACTGAAAATCCACACTGTGGAAATATTCCTAATATACTTCCTATAACAGGTCCAAGTTTTCCTGATTTTTTAATTGTATTTTTTGTTTTTTTCCCCATTTTGTGTTCAATATATTCCATAATTAAATATGTTATAAACAAAAAAGGTAATAATTTTATTGCATCTATCAATGTTTCTTCAATAATTTCTAACATAATATTCTCCTCTTTTTTATTTGCATTTATTAGTTTAACATAAAAACAGCAAATATTCAAGTTAAAATAAACACTTAAAAAGGAAGAAATTTTATACAAACCTCTTCCTTCAATAAATAATTAAACTCAATTTACCTTCTTCTAAAGCATCCACAGAAACTTCCATTTCTTCCATTTGTATTGCTATTAGGAAATACATTTGCACTAACAGCTATAGTATCATTTGATGTATTGCAATTACATGAGCAACCATTGTTATTACTATTATTCGAGCAACTAGTATTAATTGTTAAAAGATCATTTTCAACACCATTACATCCATTACTACTTATAGTTAATAAATTTCCATTATCATTATTTGAACATCCTCCGTGTTATTGATAACAATTGTGTACTATTGTTATTATTATTCGAATTTCCATTTCTTCCTCTTCTACAACAATTTGAACTTCTTTCTTCTTCTCTATTATCTAGCTCTCGTAGTATTCTGCAAATTATATTTGTTAAAACTGCTGTAATAAAAGCAAGTATTGTATAGGCAATTGTTGCCACCAAAAATGTTAAATTTCCAATTACAAATGTTACTATAAGAAATGCTGCAAATATTATTGCTGCAACTAAAAATGGACATTTAAATATTTTTTGTAATGCAATAGATATTATAATTACAGCTATTGGTAAAGCAAAAAATATAAGTAAAGTATTCATATTTTTTCTCCTTTTCTTTTTTACTATATTTTATGCTTTTTATATTATTTGGTTACATTATGTTCTATTTATACTGAACATCAACCAAAAACAAACCATTTGGTGGTAATGTTTTACCTGCTAAATTTCTATCTTTTGAGTTAATAATGTTTTTTATATCTTCTGGATTTATTTTACCTATTCCAACATCTACTAATGTTCCTGCAATAATTCTAACCATATTGTACAAAAATCCATTTCCTGTTAGTTCAATATAAATTCTATTATTAGGCATCTGAATAACATCAGCTTTATATATTATTCTAACACTACTTTTGCTACTTGTACCACTAGCTTTAAATGCCTTAAAGTCATGTTCACCTTCAAGATATTTAGCTGCTACTCTCATTTTTTCTACATCTAATTCTTGTGGAATATGAGTCTCTAAATTTCTGTATATAGCTGATGAAAACTCTGAATTATTTATAACATATCTATATGTCTTTTTCTTGCATGTTAATCTACTATGAAACCTTTCATCAACTTCTTCTGCTGATATTATTCTAATTGATTTTTTTAAATTAGAATTTAAAGCAATTGCTATTTTATCAATCGGTATATTTGAGTTTGTTTTAAAATTAGCAACCTGTCCAAAAGCATGCACACCAGCATCAGTTCTCCCTGACGCTGTTAAATCAACATCTTCTCCTGTAATAATTTTTATTGCATGTTCTATTGTTCCTTGAATATTTAATTTATTAGGCTGTTTTTGCCATCCATTAAAATCTTTTCCATCATATTCTATAACCAATTTAATATTTCTCATTCCAAAATTCCCTTCTATACTATAAAAGTCGCTATATAAAGCGACTTTATTATTTTTTTTCTTCTTTTATCTCTTGTTGTTTTTCTTTTTTTGAAAATCTTTGCCTAAAACTTTCAAATCTATTTTGTTTTATTTGTTTTTTATCAGCAAATCTTTTTGTTACAATATTACTTATTAATATTTTCTTTAATACATCTTCTCTTACATCAGCAATTAAAGTTCCATCTTTTGCAACAGAAATTTTTCCAGTTTCCTCTGATACTACTACTACTATACTATCAGATTCTTTTGAAATTCCTATAGCAGCCCTGTGTCTTGTTCCTAATTCTTTTGCTATATCGGCATCATCTGCTAATGGTAATACACATGCTGCTGCCGCAATCTTATTATTGCTTATAACTACTGCACCATCATGTAATGGTGTTTTAGGCACAAATATATTTACTAAGAGCTGTGGAGATACTTCTGCATTCATTGGAACACCTGTTGCTATTATGTCTTGTATGTTTATATCTCTTTCTAATACAATTAGTGCTCCTGTTTTTGTTTTTGAAAGTTCTGTTGCAGCTATTACAACTTTATATATATCTTCTTTAGTCTTTGTTGCTAAATCACTATCTAAGCCAAAAAACTTTGTAAATTTGTTTGTTCCTAACTGTTCCAATCCCCTTCTTAATTCTGGCTGAAATATTACAATTATTGCAATTACTCCCCAGTTCATAATACCTGTTAATATTGAATTTAATATATTCAAGTTTAATAATCCACTAATCCAAGTAGCAATAATCAAAAAAGCTATTCCTTTTATTAACTGCCATGCTCTAGAGCCTTTTACCATTTTAACAAAACAATATAATAAAAATATAACTATCATTATATCTAATATTGTTGTAAACAAATTAAATGGATTCTCTCTTAAATTTTGAAATCCGATTTAAAATGTTTTCATTATAAAAATTCATCCAACTACTTCCTATACTTTTTTCCATAGTACACCTTCTTTTATTACATTTTAGTTTATTTTGTGATTATAGTAATGAGTATATTA
Source organism: uncultured Clostridia bacterium (assembly GCA_934168305.1). Taxonomy (GTDB): domain Bacteria; phylum Bacillota; class Clostridia; order TANB77; family CAG-508; genus CAG-269. Next base: position 23,523 of record CAKPNF010000003.1, read on the forward strand.
GTGATATTGCTACAGACATTACCATCATTAAAGCTAATATTCCTGCCATTATTTTTACAAATATTTGACCTCTATCATAATTTCTTTTTTCCTTATTTTTTATTTTATTTTCTTTTTTCATTTTGAAATCCTCCATTTTTTATACTATAGATATTATAGCACTAATTTATTAACAGTTTCAATAATTATTTACAAATTCCAAAAATTGTTGGTTCTTGCTTTACTTTTTCTACATCTATTTTTATAATTTCCATTAACTTTTGTTTAGCAATTTTCAATTTTTCGACATCATTAGCATATATATAGGCTATATCTTCTCCTTCAATTACTTCTTCTGAGTTTTTCTTACACAATTTAACCCCTACTGTATAATCTATTTGATCTTCTTTTTTTATTCTTCCTGCTCCTAAATTACAAGCAATCTTTCCTACATCTTCGGCATTTATCTCTTTAATGTATCCATTTTTATCTGCCTTTACAGACTCAATAAATTTAGCTTTTTCAAATTTCTCTGTATTCTCTAAATAACTTATGTCTCCTCCTTGGTTTCTAACCATTTCCTCAAATTTATCAAATGCCTTTCCATTATTGATATTTTCTAGCATTTTTATTTTATTTTCTTCTAAATCATCTCCCAAACCTGCCAATTTAATCATATATGCCCCTAGTTCAAATACTACTGTTTTTAAGTCTTCTGGCATTTTTCCTTTTAAAAATTCTATTGCCTCAATAACCTCTAAGTTATTTCCTATTGCATACCCTACTGGTTCATCCATATTTGTCAAAATACATACTGTTTCTCTGTTTGCTAATTTTCCTATTTCTATCATTTCATTTGAAAGTTTTTTTGCGTCATCCATGTTTTTCATAAATGCACCTTTACCAACAGTTACATCTAAAACTATTTTTTCTGCCCCACTTGCTATCTTTTTGCTCATAATACTTGATGCTATTAATGGAATACTCTCAACACATGAAATACTATCTCTTAATGCATATAATTTTTTATCTGCTGGTGCTAAATTCATTGTTTGTGAAATCATACTTATACCTATATTTTCAACATTTTGTATAAAACTGTTCATATCTATATCAGTTTTATATCCCGGAATTGATTGCATTTTATCAACAGTTCCTCCTGTAAATCCCAATCCTCTTCCAGACATTTTTGCAACTGGAACTCCAAGCGATGCAACTAATGGTAATAAGCATATTGATACCTTATCACCTACTCCTCCTGTTGAATGCTTATCTACTATTGTTTTATTTAGTTTTGATAAGTCTAAAATTTCTCCGGAATTTGCCATAGCTAAAGTTAAATGTGTTGTTTCTTGTTTTGTCATTCCATTTAAGTATATTGCCATTACTAATGCTGATGCTTGATAGTCTGCAATTGTACCCTCTGTATAACCTTTTATAAAAAATTCTATTTCTTCTTTTGTTAATTCTTTATTATCTCTTTTTTTCTCTATAATTTCTAAAATATTCATTTATCTCTCCTAAATAAAATGTCCTGTAAAACTTCTTCTATGTATTGGACATAATCCATATTCTTTTATTGCAGCAATGTGTTTAGCCGTTCCATATCCTTTATGTTGCATAAATCCATATTGAGGATAAACACTATCCCATTCTCTCATAATTCTATCCCTTGTTACTTTTGCAATTATAGACGCAGCAGCAATTGAATAACATTTAGCATCACCTTTTATTATTGATTCATACGGTACTCCGTTTGTATCAATATGTTGTAAAGCATCTATAATAATCAAGTCTGGTCTTACATCTAATCCCTTTACAACACTTGTTACACCTTGTTTTGTCGCATTCAAAATATTTATATCATCTATAACATCTTGCCCAATTATTGCTACAGAGTAACTTATTGCTTCTTCTATAATTTTATCATATAATAATTCTCTTTTCTTTTCAGAAACTTTTTTTGAGTCGTTTACTCCTTCTATCATGGAATTTTCTGGCATTATAACACCAGCAACAACAACCGGACCTGCTAATGGTCCTCTTCCCGCCTCATCTATTCCACATATATTTTTGAAACCTTTTTGGTGCAATTGTTTTTCTATTTCTTTTAAATTTGTTAGTCTATCTAATTCTTTTTCTTTCATTTCATTTCCTTCTATATATTAAAATTCTATATTTAAATTTTGCAATTCTGTTAGTGAATAATATCTATTTCCATCTTTTTCAAATCCTAATGTGTTATAAACTTCCACTTCTACTTTTTTTATATCAAATTTTATAATATACCATCCATTTTTTTCATCAGATTTAACATTTGAAAGTCCCATATTTGTTAAATTACTTTTATCTAACTTGTAATAATATGTATAAGCATCTATGTTTTCTTGTGTTATTCCTATATTTTCTAAAATACCTTTATCTGTAATCTCTTTACCTTCTTTTAATTCTTTTTTTGCTGCTGTAATTCTATTATTTTTATCTGTAGCATCTGTTAAATTATCAAAATTTGTTCCTAGCTTGAAATTTGCATTTTCTACATATTCTTTTCCTTTTGCTTTTATTAGTAACATATTTGTTTTTACATTTTCTAATTCTGATGATTTTATAACTTTATTACCTGTTCCCGCTGATATTCCAGCTATTATTAATAATACAATTATTGTTATGACTAATGTTGTAATTGTTATTCCTCTATCTTCTCTCATTTTTCATCCTCCACTTTGTTTTTTATAATTATATCAATTAGCCTATTCTATTTCAAGTATTAATAGAAATTTTAGTTTTGTTTTTATAAGTATCATTTTTGACTTATTCGTACAAAAAAATCCCTTGACATAAGTATATATTTGGCATATACTAAACACATAAAAAGTTGTTGATTTATTATATAAAAATATAAAATAACAACTCACTAAAAAAGGAGGCATTCACATGAACAACTTAATAGAAATTAGATGGCACGGTAGAGGTGGTCAAGGAGCAAAAACAGCTTCACTACTATTAGCCGACGCAGCATTTAATACTGGCAAATATATTCAAGGATTTCCAGAATATGGACCAGAAAGAATGGGAGCACCAATTACAGCATACAACAGAATTAGTGACAATCCAATTACAGTACATAGTAACATTTATGAACCTGATTACGTAGTTGTAGTTGACGATACACTTTTAGAAACAGTTCCAGTAACAGATGGTTTAAAAGAAACAGGTGCAATTATCATTAACACAACAAAATCACCTGAGCTAATAAAAAAATCTTTAAACGGTTATAAAGGGAACATTTATACAATAGATGCAAGAAAAATATCAATTGAAACATTAGGCAAATATTTTCCTAATACACCAATGCTAGCTGCAATTGTCAAAGTTAGTGGCGTTATGTCTGATGAAGCTTTTCTCGAAGATATGAAAGGTTCATTTAAACATAAATTTGCTAAAAAGCCAGAAGTTATTGAAGGTAACATGAAAGCTTTAGAAATAGCTTTAAAAGAAGTAAAAAAAATATAACGGGATTGAGGGGCCACCACACCAAATCCCTATAACATTACATTAAACTTTTATTTGTTATTATATATTAATATTTAAGAAAAAGACCCATAGGTAGACCCAAGCTATGTTTTTTTCGAAAATATTAATATATAATAACAAATTATAAAAAATTGAGGGATTTGGAGTGGTGGCCCCTTAATCCCTGTTTAATCGAAAGGAGAAAATCATGTCAAATATAGATAAAACAACACCTATGGAAGAATTAACAATAGGTGGAAATATATATAATGCAGGTAATGCCAGAAAATTCAAAACTGGTGACTGGAGAAGTGTTAAACCTGTATGGATAGAAGAAAAATGCAAACAATGTGGTCTATGTTATCCTGTTTGTCCAGATAATAGCATTCCTGTTTGCAAAGAATCTTTAAAAAGAGAAGATTTTAATTATGATTATTGCAAAGGATGTGGTATATGTGCAAAAGCATGCCCATTTGGTGCAATTATAATGAAGGAAGAAGGTGTAGATGAATAATGAGTATAAGAGAAAGATTAAGTGGTAATGAAGCCGTTGCAACTGCAATGAAACAAATCAATCCTGATGTTGTTGCTGCCTTCCCTATCACACCGTCAACAGAGATACCTCAATATTTTTCAACATTTGTTGCAAATGGTACAGTTGATACTGAATTTGTTGCTGTTGAAAGTGAACATAGTGCTATGAGTGCTTGTATTGGTGCTGAAGCTGCTGGCTCAAGAGCTATGACAGCTACTTCTGCAAATGGTTTATCTTTAATGTGGGAAATGATTTACATTGCTTCAAGTTTGAGACTTCCAATAGTTATGAATTTGGTTAATAGAGCTGTATCTGGACCACTTAACATACATAATGACCATTCTGATGCAATGGGTGTTCGTGACGCTGGTTGGATAATGTTATTTTCAGAAAATAATCAAGAAGCATATGATAATAATTTAATGGCTCATAGAATTGCTGAAAATAAAGATGTTCAACTTCCAATTATGATTTGTCAAGATGGATTTATAACATCACATTCAATTGAAAATATCGAATTAGAAAATGATGAAGATGTTAAAAAGTTTGTTGGTGAATATCACCCAGAACATTATTTATTAAATAAAAAAGAACCAATAGCCATTGGACCTCTTGATTTACAAGCATATCTTTTTGAACACAAAGCTCAACAAGGTTATGCCATGAAAGCTGCTAAACAAGTTATTTTAGAGGTTTCAAAAGAGTTTGAAAAATGGACTGGTAGACATTATGATTTATTTGAAGAATATAAATTAGATGATGCAGAAATTGCTATTGTTTGTATGAACTCAACTGCTGGTACTACAAAGGCTGTTGTTGATAAATTAAGAGAGCAAGGTGTTAAAGCTGGTTTATTAAAAATCAGAGTTTACAGACCATTTCCAGGTGAAGAAGTTGCAAAAGCATTATCACATTTAAAAGCCATTGCAGTATTAGATAAATCTGATTCTTTAAATGCTATCGGTGGAGCATTATTTGAAGATGTTGTCTCTAGCATGTATGTTGAAAAGCAAAACATTCCTGTTGTTAATTATATTTATGGAATTGGTGGTAGAGATACAACAGAAAAAGAAATCAATTCAGTTTATACAGATTTAGCTGAAATTGCTAAAAACGGAAAAGTTGAAAATCCTTATAGATATTTAGGTTTACGTTCAGAAATGAAAGGGGGTAAATAATTATGGCATATAATGTTAAAGAAATAGTTGCAAATAAACCTTCAAGATTTACAGAAGGTCATAGAATGTGTGCCGGATGTGGAGCACCCGTTGTTGCAAGACACATTTTAAGAGCACTAAAAGAAGAAGATCACGCAGTAATATCAACTGCAACTGGATGTATGGAAGTATCAACATTTATTTACCCATATACAGCATGGACAGATTCATTTATTCATACAGCATTTGAATGCACTGCTGCTACTTTATCAGGAGTAGAAGCTGCATACAAATCATTAAAAAAACAAGGAAAATTACCAGAAGATGAACACACAAAATTCATCGCATTTGGTGGAGACGGCGGAACATATGATATCGGTTTACAATCATTATCAGGAGCAATGGAAAGAGGACATGACATGTTATATGTATGCTATGACAATGGTGCATACATGAATACTGGTATCCAACGTTCATCTGCAACACCAAAATTTGCAGATACAACAACATCACCAGCTGGAAAAGTTATCCCTGGTAAAATGCAATCAAGAAAAGATTTAACAAAAATAATGGTAGGACATCACTTACCATATGTTGCACAATCAATTGCAGTAAACAATATGAAAGATTTATATGAAAAAGCTGAAAAAGCAATCTATACAGAAGGTCCAACATTCTTAAACGTTATGGCACCATGTCCTAGAGGTTGGGGTTACGCAACAGAAGATTTAATGAAAATTAATAAATTAGCTGTTGAAACCTGCTATTGGCCTTTATACGAAGTTGTTAATGGAGTTTATCATATTTCATATAAACCTGCAAAAAAACTTCCTATTGAAGAATTTTTGAAACCTCAAAAGAGATTTAAACATATGTTTAAACCTGGTAATGAGTGGATGATTGAAGAGTTCCAAAAAGAAGTAGACAAGAGATGGCAAGAATTATTAGATTTAGAAGAAATTACAAATAAAAGGGATTAAGGGGCCACCACTCCAAATCCCTCTTTTTTATTTTTTTCTTATTTATAATTTACCTTCTTTTTTAAATTTGTTATTCTATTCTTCCCTATCCCTAGAAATTCGCATATTTCTTTATTAGTAAGTCTTGTTTTTTCTTGTAGTTCAAGTATAAGTCCTATTAATAAATTATTATCTTTCAAAATCATCTCTGTAGTATTTATTTTATTTCTTTTTTTATAATCTAAAACAATTTCTTCATAAGTCAATTTTTTATTTAAAATTTTCTTATAGTATTCTTGATGTACTTGTATAAACAATTCCTTGTAATCATATGTATTAAATAAAATAAATCCTTTTTCTATATCAACTTTATCATTTAAATATTGAGGATAAGAGGAAAATTTATATTCTATTAAATTCCTCACAATTCCTGCTTTGTATGGATTAAAATGAATATATGGTAATACATTATGCAGGTGTGATATATCAGTTATTTGTTCACATTTATATCTACCTCTAAACACATACCCAACTCTATTTTCATTTTTATTATATAATTGTGCAAATTTCTGATTAAGTTTCCCTATAAATTTGGATACATCTTCTATATTATTATAATATAACAATACATGTGAATGATTATTCATAATAGCATAAGCCAAAATTTCTATATCAAAATCTGATTGTATAGTTTTCATTAATCTAATATATAGATTTTTATAAAAATCCGTTTTAAAGATTTCCTCTTTATTAATTCCCTGCACCATAATATGTAAAAATGAAGAAGTATAATATTTTCTATTTACTCTTGGCATTGCTCTCCTTTCTTTATTAACAAATTTTATGTTTTTATAAACTATTTGGAAATTTTGCGATTTAATTATTTTATGAACTAAAATTTAAAATATTTTTTAATGAATATAAAAAAAATTATAAAAGAGGGATTTGGAGTGGTGGCCCCATAATCCCTTATTATTATTCTTCAATTGGTGCTTCAACTGGGCAAACACCTGCACAAGTACCACATGATATACATGCTGATTGGTCTATAACAAATCTTTCCTCTCCTTGTGATATGCATCCTACTGGACATTCTGCTGCACATGCTCCACATGATATACATTTATCTGTAATTTTATATGCCATTCTTCTCACCTCCTAAAACTTTTTTATCCTCTTGTTCTAATTTTTCAAGTTCTTCTAATTCTTTTTTATTTTGTATTTCTTCTTCATCAACTTGTTCTCTTGCAATATCTTTTATGATTTTAACATCTTTGGCATCATATTTTTTGTATGTATATATTCCATCTTCATTTTTTAATTTAACTCTTAGTTTTTCTTTTAAAATTTCGATATTGTCTACTTCTCCTTCTCCATCTTCTGTCTTTACTATTGCACCAACGTTTGGAAGATGTTTAAGTTTTTCCTCATATACTTCGTTTTCATATTTTAGGCAACACATAAGTCTTCCACAATTTCCTGATATTTTTGATGGATTTAATGATATGTTTTGTTCCTTTGCCATTTTTATTGATACAGTTTCAAAGTCACTTAAAAATGTACAACAACATAACTCTCTACCACATACACCATTTCCACCTATTCTTTTAACTTCGTCTCTTACTCCTATTTGTCTCATTTCTATTCTTGTTTTATATATAGCAGCTAAATCTCTTACTAAATCTCTAAAGTCTATTCTACCATCTGCTGTAAAATAAAATATGATTTTACTGTTATCAAATTTACATTCAACTTCAGTAAGTACCATATTTAGTTTATGTGTTTTTATTCTCTCTTCACAAACTTTAAATGCTTCTTTTTCTATCTTTTTACACTCTTCAAATCTTTTGGTATCTTTATAAGTTGCTATTCTTAATACTTTTTTTAATGGTGCTACTATTTTATCATCTTCTACATATCTATTAGGGATTAATACCTCAGCATATTCTTCTCCTTGTGTTGTCTCTACTATTACTTTATCCCCTTTTTTTACTTTTAATCCCTTTGGATTAAAAAAATATATTTTTCCTAGTTTTTTAAATCTTATTCCTATAATATTTTTCAAATCTAGATTTCACATCCTTTCGATTGTTTTCACTTCTTTTACCGTATAATAAGAATCCTCTGATTTCTTATTTTGAAAATATTTCATTTTTTATTTATTAAAAAATTCTAATTTACTTGTTCCCACAAATTCAATAACATATTATCTATGCACATATCATAATTAGCATTTGATTGCAATCTCTTTTTTGTATTTTCGACTATATTTATACAATTAGCATATTTACTAGATTTCGTTGCCAAATTTATAAACACTATATTCATATAATCAAGTATTTCATATTTTTCTTCTTTAGCCTTATATATTGGCTCTGACATATTTAATATATCTATTTTGTCTTTATTTTCAAGACTAAATATTATTTGTTCTATTTTTTCATATTCTTCTTGTCTGTCTAATAGTTGAATTGCTTTTCCTATACTACCTTGAAATGCATCTAACATTATTTTACTTCTTATATTTGTTTGATAATTTTCTTCAAGATATAATTTAATTTTATCATTTGATATTTTGTCAAAATGTAATATCATACATCTTGATTTTATTGTGCTTAAAAAAGCATTTTCATTCGTCCCCACCAATATTATTGTTACATATTCTGGTGGCTCCTCTAATGTTTTTAATAAACAGTTTTGAGCCTCACCGTGTCATTTTATCACTATCATTTATTATATAAACTTTTCTATTTGAAATTATTGGTTTTTCAGCAACTCTACTTTGAAACTCTCTTATTTGATCTATTTTAAGACTGTTTCCATCAGGTTCTATGATTTTAAAATCAGGATTGTTATTTGTATCAAATTCTATACATGATTTACATTTATTACAATACTTGTTTACATCAGTGCATAAAATCATTTTAGCAAATTCTTTTGCTATCAATTTTTTTCCAATTCCCTCTGTTCCTAAAAACAAATAGCTATGAGATGTTTTATTATTTTTTACTGAATTTATTAATAATTTCTTAATTTTATCATTTCCTAGTATATTATTAAACATCCTATCTCCTATTCTTATTACAATTTGCAAATAATGTAATGATAAAATTTTAATTTACTTTTCCCCATAAATTTAATGGCCATATTCTAATCCAAACTTTGCTTTCGATTTTTTCTAGGGGAATACATCCAAAAGCTCTACAGTCTGTACTATGACTTCTATTGTCTCCCATTGCAAACACACAATTCTCTGGAACTACAAAATCTGAAAAGCCTGCACCCATAATATCGGTTACTATTCCATCTTGCAAATAGTCTTCTTGCAATTTTTCACCATTTATATAAACTTCTCCATCTTTAATTTCTACATGCTCACCTGGTAATGCTATTACTCTTTTTATATAGCTATCTTTTCCTAATTCTAGAACATAATATGCAAATTTACTCCATAGACCTGTAGGTTCATTTTCATATTTTGCAACAGGATTAGATTCGTCTATTTCACTATATGTATAATTTTTTTTACTTGGTGCTTCAAATGTTATTATATCTCCTCTATTTGGCAATTTTTTTGTTGTTCTTCCCAATCTATTAAGCCATAATCTTTGGTCTTGTACTAATGTTGGATACATTGATACTTGCTTTACTATTGTTGGTGTTCCTATAAAATATCTAAATAATAATGCTAAAACTACTGCTATTACTATGCAATAAATCCATTCTAATATATCTTTTGCTTTTTCATTCATTTGTATCTATCTCCTAATCTTTAACTTTTTATCTTATATATTATACATTAATTTGTAATAATTATCAATAAAAATACCAAAAATTAACTAAATAGTATTGTAGTTCAGTAAGAATAGTTATTCAATTATTAATATAAGAATTAAATATAACATCAATTCATATAAATATTAAGGAGGAATGATTATGAGAGATAAAAAAAAGATTCTAAAATTTCAAATATTTAGTTCTATATTCACTATGATTTTAGGAACATTACTTCACTTTACATTTGAATGGTCAGGAAATAATTCATTTGTTGCTGCATTTAGTGCTGTTAATGAAAGTACATGGGAACATCTAAAATTAATATTTTTTCCAATGATATTAACAACTATAATGGGTTATTTTTATATTGGAAAAAATACTAGTAATTTTTTGTGTTCGAAACTAATAGGAATTATAGCAGCTATTTCATTTACAGTGATTATCTTTTATACATATACTGGTATATTAGGAACTAATTTTGCTTTTATAGATATAAGTATATTTTTTATGGCTGTATTATTAGGTGAGTATATAACATACAAATTGTTGTTATCGGATTTTTCTTGTAATAAAATATTATCATTTTTATTATTAACAATATTACTATTTTGTTTTGTTTTTTTTACTTATTTTCCACCTAAAATAGGACTTTTTAAAGACCCTGTTACAAATAATTTTGGAATTAATATTTAAATGAACCAGTGGGGACGTTCTTAAATTAGTTGAAATTAATTGGATTTTATATATTAATTCCTTAATTTCAACCAATTTAAGAACGTCCCCATTGGTTCACATTAGTTTATTCTATTGTTTTGTTGGAATACGAATAACAACCTCTGTACCTTCTCCAACCTTACTCTTAATATCAATACTACCACCATTTTTATCCAAAATTTCTTTTGCAATTGAAAGTCCTAAACCTGTACCACCCATCTCTCTAGTACGAGCTTTATCAACCCTATAAAATCTTTCAAAAATTCTAGATAAATCATCTTCTGGTATCCCTATACCATTATCGAATATTTTTATATAAGCATCATTATAAACAAAACCTACATAAATTTTTATTTCTCCATTATCTGGTGTGTATTTTATACTATTCGTTAAAATATTCAAAACAACTCTCTCAATATCATCTTTATCAGCATAAACTAAAGGAACATCTGCTGTTACAAAACAATTTACCTTATGACCTTTTTTCTTTATTTCAATAGCCAACTTTTCTTGACATCTTTTTACTAATTCGCCTAAATCAAATGATTCTTTTTGAGTTTTCTTTTTGTTACTATCATATCTAGAAAGCGTTAACAAATCCGTTACCAATCGTGCCATTCTCCTAGATTCTGATGCAATAACATTTAAAAATTTTGCTTGTGTCTCATCATCATATCCACCTTCTAATAAGGTATCTGCATACCCCATAATAGAAGTTATTGGAGTTTTTAATTCATGTGATACATCTGCAACTAATTCTTTTTGCATATTGTCCAATTTTACATGTTCAGTAATATCTTGGATTACTGCAATTACACCATCTGGTCTTTCATCTTCATTTTTAAATGGTGCAAATAAAACTTTTACATATCCATCATCAACTTGAATTCTCTGTTCTGTTGATGTCCATGTTTCAAGATAAATTACTTTTTCCATATTTATATCTAATTTAAATTTACCAAATATATCCTCAAAAGTATTATCTTCTGGACTTATACTTAAAAACTTTTTTGCAGCTGGATTTATAAGTATAATTTCACCCTTCATGTTAAAAGCAATAATTCCGTCAGTCATATGCAAAAGAATAGTTTCAATTTGATTTTTTCTTGAAGATACTTCATTAAGCTTGTCCCTTAATTCTCTTCTTTCATCACCTTTTATAAATTTATTTTTTGGATAAATCACAAATTTAGATAAAAATGATGAAATAATTATTGCAATAACAATATACAAAATAATTATAATAGTTATTGAAATTTTAGCTTGTTTATATATCCCTTCTATTTTTGTAAATAAAACACTCATGTCATTTTCTTGACAACAAATACCTTGTATTTCACTTATAGATGTCAAATATAAATAACCTAAACTTCCTATAAGTATTAGTCCTATTATAACAGAAATCAATATAATTTTAGATTTTACATTTTTATACATTATTTTTCTCCTTAACTACTTTTATAATTTCTTTATATATTTTATCTTCAACATTATTTGTTGAAACTTTCAAACTATTTTTTGACATCTGTAATTCTTTATTTTTATCTAAAACTATTTCTTCTATTTGTGCATTTAATTTTTTATCATTTAATTCATCATTTAATATTATTTTAGCAGCTCCAATATTTTCAAGTACCTTTGCATTATATAATTGATGATTTCCGCTTACATTTGGTAATGGTATTAATATTGATGGTTTTCCTAAATTTGATATTTCTGTTATAGTCATTGCTCCACTTCTAGCAACAATTAAATTTGAAACATTCATAAGTTCTTCCATGTTATATATATATGGAACTATTTTGGCATTTTCAATATTATTAATACTAATATTATTATCTTGTAATTGTTGTTTTATTATATCATATTGTTTAGGACCAGTAGCCCACATTATTTGATAGTTCTTATTTAATTTATTTTTTAATATTCCCAAAATTGATTCATTAATTTTTTGTGCACCTTGACTTCCACCAAAAATCAATACTATTGGCTTTGTTTCTTTAAGTCCCGCATTATGTATAATTTTTAATTTTTCATTTACACTATATTCTTTTTTTGTTATCTTTACTGGTGTACCTGTAAAAACTATCTCCTTTGCATTTTTTATTCTATCTTCTGCATCTTTAAAAGATACCAAAATTTTGTCTGTTTTTTTAGCAAGCATCTTTACAGCTTTTCCTGGAAAAGCATTACTCTCATGCAACAATGTTGGAATCCCTAAATTATGTGCAGCTGAAATAGTAGCACCACAAATATATCCTCCAGTACCAATTACTACATCAGGTTTAAATTCTTTTATTATTTTTTTAGCTTCTCCATAACCTTTAAAAGTTTTATACATTTTTTTCAAGTTTTCAACCGTTAGTTTTTTACTCAAACCATAAGCATCTATAGTCTTTAATTCATATCCTGCTCTTGGAACTAAATCATTCTCCAATCCTCTTGTTGTACCTATAAAAATAATTTTTGAATTTTTTTCTTCTTCTTTAATCTTGTTTGCAATAGCAAGACCCGGATTTATATGTCCTCCAGTACCTGCCGCAGCAATAATTACTCTCATATCATTCTCCTTTTAAAAAGAGGGATTACGGGGCCACCACATCGAATCCCTGTATTTTTGTTAACCAATGGGGATTCGGTGTGGTGGCCCCGTAATCCCTCTTAATTTTTTGCACCTGCTCTTGAAATATTTAACAGCACTCCCATCTCACACAGTAATATAAATAACGCCGTACCACCGATAACTAAAGAATGGCAATGGCATACCTGTTGCAGGCATTGATGAAGTAACAACAGCAACATTTATTATAACTTGTATCGCAACTAATGCTGTTATTCCAACAGCAACTAAACCTCCAAACATATCTGGTGCTTTCATTGCAATTAAAATTCCTCTCCAAATAAAAACTGCAAATAATATCAATACAACAGCACATCCTATAAATCCTATCTCTTCCGCTAGTATTGAAAAGATAAAATCATTATGAGGCTCTGGTATATACAAATACTTCTGTTTACTATCACCTAATCCAACTCCAAATAGACCTCCAGAACCTATAGCATATAAACTTTGAACAACTTGCCATCCATCACCTCTTAAATCTTTAAACGGGTCAAGAAATGTAATAAATCTTTTTAATCTATATGGTTCAATTGCTATTAATGCTGCTAATCCAGGAACCCCTGCACCTAAACCTGTAAATAAAAAATGTTTAAATTTACAACCTGCTACAATCATCATAACACAAACAATTCCTATTATAACTAAAGATGCACTTAAATGTGGTTGTAATAATAGTAACCCTATAATCGGTGCCAAAAATAAAATGTGTTTTATTAAACCCTTCCCATATAAAGGTAACTCATCTCTATCTTTTACTAATATTCCAGCATAAAAAATTATCATCAAAAACTTAACAATTTCAGATGGTTGAAAAGATAATGTTTCAGTAACATATATCCATCTTTTTGCACCATTTACCTCTTTACCAACTAATATTACAGCAACTAGTAACAAAACAGAAATCCACCATGCTTGTTTATAAAATTTTTGATAAAAACGATAATCAATTTTAGAAATAAATATCATAGCTATTAACCCTAAAATTGCAAATATTAATTGCTTAGAAAAATAAGAATAACTATTTCCATTTTTAGAAAGTGCTGATGGTGAACTGGCTGATAATACCATTACTAGCCCGATTCCTAATAATAATAATATTGTTATTACTATTGTAAAATCTATTGGATTATTTAAGAAACTTGAAAAATTCTTTTCTTTTTTCTTTTTCGCCATTTCCAATCCTCCTATTATTATATTTTTTTGTATCAATTTTTATAATATCCATTATATAACCTTTAAGCCCATAAAACATGCCACTAAAGTAATTAAAGAAAATATTACAACAACTTTATTTTCTTTCCAACCTGATAACTCAAAATGATGATGTAATGGTGCCATTTTAAATATTCTATTTCCTGTCTTTTTAAAATATGCTACTTGTAATATTACAGATAAAGTTTCTAAAACAGGAACAATTGCTATAATCAATAACAATAATGGCATTTTCAAATATAATGCCAAACCTGATATTACTCCACCTAACATCAAAGAACCTGTGTCACCCATAAAAACTTTAGCAGGATGAAGGTTAAACATTAAAAATCCTAAAACTGCCCCAATTACAATACTTCCAAATATTGATACTTCATAAATTTGATTACTTATTCCTATTACTGTTAAGCATGTTATAATAATTGCTGAAACACTTGATGATAATCCATCTATTCCATCTGTAAGATTGATTGCATTTGTAGTTGCAAGTATAACTACAATTGCAAGTGGAATATAAACAAATATTGGTATACATATATACATTTTTAATATTGGTATATATGTATCTGTTCCTATTTTTAAACCTTGTATTAAAAATAGTACATAAGCCACAGCTATAATTAATAATCCAAACATTTTATAACTAGGTTTTAGTCCATCTGTATTTTTTAAAACCAATTTTTTAAAATCATCTATAAAACCTATCATTCCAAATCCTATTGTAATCAACAGCAATGGCAATAATTTCTTTCCTAAAACTTCATTTCCAGTAATCGTTAAAAATAAATATGAACCTGTAACAGAAATAATTATTGCTATAATCATTATTATTCCACCCATTGTAGGTGTACCCTGTTTTTTTAAATGAGATGCAGGTCCATCATCTCTTTCAATTTGCCCTACTTTTAATTTTTTTAATATTGGTATTGTTATTAATCCACAAATTACAGAAACAACAAATGTAGCAAGCAATACTTTTATCTCAAAATCCAATTTTATCAAACCCTTCACTTTCTTCGTTCGTTCATCGTCATTCAAAAAATCTTCAAATTTTTTTATGCCAAATCTTATACATTATTTTTTCATTTCATTTACAATATCCTTAACTATAATTCTTTCATCAAATGGATATTTTACTCCATTTATTTCTTGATAAGGTTCATGTCCTTTACCAGCCAATATAATGATGTCTCTTTTATTAGCCATATTTATAGCTTTTTTTATAGCTTCAATTCTATCTACAATTACTTCATATTTACCTTTTGTCTTTTTTATTCCCTCTTCAATTTGATTAACAATCTTTTGAGGATCTTCTGTTCTTGGATTATCAGAAGTAATTATTGTATAGTCAGCAATTTTACCAGATATTTCCCCCATTACAGCTCTTTTACCAGAATCTCTATCTCCTCCACAACCAAACAAAGAAATTACTCTTCCTCTTGTATAGCTTTTAGCTGCTTGTAATATATTTTGTAAACTCTCTGGTGAATGTGCATAATCTATCATTATAGTTAACTCTAATTTATTATCAACTAATTCTGACCTTCCAGGAACCCTTACTTCTTCTAGGGCTTGTTTTATTATCTCTGAATCAATTCCAAATTTTTGTGCCACACAAATAGCCGCTAAAGAATTATAAACACTGAATCTTCCAGGTATTCCTGTTCTAACTCTCTCATTTCTATCAGTTATTTTCACTCTAAAATCAACATAAGAATTTGTAATTGTTATATCTTTTGCTAAGACATTTGCAAAGTTATCAATTCCATATGTTACAATATTGCTTTCAGGAAATAGCCTTGGAATTTTTGCAGCATGCAAGTCATCCGCATTTACTATTCCAGTTTTACACATCTCAAATAATTTTAATTTTGAGTTGAAATAATCTTGCATATCTGGATGTTCTCTTTCACTAATATGATCTTCTGAAAAATTGGTAAATAGGACTATATCAAATTGACATCCGTCAACTCTATGTAATTTTAAACTTTGTGAAGAAACTTCCATTACACAAACTTCAACACCTTCATCTACCATTTGTCTAAATAATTGTTGTAACTCTAAACTTTCTGGTGTTGTTCTATCACTATCTTTTATTTTTTTACCATTTATATATGTAGCAATTGTACCAATTAAACCTACTTTTTTACCAGCTTTTTCTAAAATCTCTTTTATCATAAATGTTGTAGTAGTTTTTCCTTTTGTTCCAGTAACTCCTATCAATTTTAATTGAGCTGATGGATTACCATAAAAATTAGATGAGCATATTGCTAATGCTTGCCTTGTATCCTTTACTACTAAAACAGTTATATCATCAGGTATATTTAATGATTTTAATTCACAGCCTTCTTGTAACATTACGCATTTAGCTCCACTTTCAATTGCACTTTCCACAAATTGATGTCCATCTGTTGAAAATCCTTTAATAGCTATAAACATATAACCTTCTTTAACTTCTTTTGAATTTTTTTCAATTCCTTTAATATCAATATCTACATTTCCTTTTGCTTTAATTCCTTCTAACCCTAGTAAAATTTTTTTTAATTCCATTTAGAATCATCCCTTCGATTTAATATGTTTTGTGACCAAAATCTTGCTCACAATTTTTCTACATTATATAACTTATTTTCTTTTTTGTATAGACTTTTTTAATAATTTTTATGACTAAAAATCCTCTAATACAATTGTATTAGAAGGTTATTTTTTTATTCCTCATTTACAGCTACATCATTACAATTAATATCAATATTTAATATAAACTTTACTACCCTTATTAACCGTTATTCCTTCTTTAGGAGTTTGTTCAGTAACAACTGTATTTTCTTTATCAATATCTTCCGAATCATTCTCTATATTAAGTTCCAATCCCAATTCCTTAACTACCTTCTCTGCATCCTTAATACTTAATCCTTGCACATTAGGTACTTGTATTTGCTCTACTGTTTCAACTTCATCCTGATTTCCCTGTGCCACCTCCAAATATGGTAAGATTTCACTAAACACTTGGCCTCCAACAGGTGCTGCAACTCCTCCTCCTTGATGTATTTTATCGCTACACCTATGCTTCTTTTACTTTTTCAAAGATACTTGCTTTATTTTCATTTTCTATGTACTCTAATATTTTATCTAATTCATCCATAAACTTAAAATGAATGGTTATTTTTTTATCTTCATGAACTTCTATGTAATCAATTAGCTCTGTTATAATATCTCTGTCTAATTCTGTTATATTTTTATGTGCTTTAAAGTTTTCTATCCATTTACTATTTCCATTTATAATTTCTTCTTGCTTTTCTTTTTGTTTATCCAAATTTGCCATTATTTCTTTTATTTTTTCAATATCTTGTTCATATTTTTGTTTATACTCCAAATACTCTTCTTTTGTTATATATTCATTTTTCCAATCCTCATATAAACATCTTTTTAAATTACTTATTTTTTCTATCTCTTTTTCTTTAGCTTGTTTTATATTTTCCATATTTTCATTTGCCAATTTTTTAGTGTTTGATTTATTAATTTGCTCTAATAATTTTTCAGTGTCAACAAGCAATTCTATATGTAATTTAATTGCTTCTAATACTGCGTTTTCTAATTCTTCCACTTTTAGAGTATGTTTTGTGCATAACTTGTTTGACTTTTTTCTGTATGTACCACATATGTAATATTCATATACTGTTCCACTCTTATTTTTACAATATTTCTTGTGCATTGCTCTCCCACAATCTGCACATTTTAAGACACCTGCCCACATACTTAAAGTCCCGCTATCTTGCACTCTAGTATCAACTTTTCTTAATCCTTGTGCTTTCTTAAACAATTCTTTGTCTATAATAGGTTCATGCATATTTTCTACTGTAATCCATTCATCTTCTGGTACTTGTTCCACTTTATGAACTTTATAACTTTTTACTCTTCTTTTACCTTGTGTAACATTTCCTATATAAATATCATTTTTTAAAATATTTCTAACAGTTGATGGACACCATGAATAATCTTCTTGCATAATTTGAGAATTATTATAATTTTGATTTAACTTCTTCTTTTTATAACCTGTTGGGTTTAATACGCCCATATCATTCAGTCTATGACATATGCTTAAGTTTCCTAACCCCTCATTTACTTTCCATTCAAAAATTTTTCTTACAATTTCGGCTGACTCTTTGTCTATAATCAACTTATGATTATCTTCTGGATTTTTTATATACCCATATGATGGAAATGCTCCTACAAATTCTCCGTTTCTTTTTTCTTCCATTTAGTGCTGACCTAATTTTTATTGATGTATCTCTACAGTATTCATCATTAATTAAATTTTTAAATGGTACTAATATTGTATTTGTACTTGTCGGATTTTTAAAACTATCTACACTATCATTAACGGCAATAAATCTTATATTAAATAACGGAAATATTTGCTCTATGTAATTTCCTACTTCTATATAATTTCTTCCAAGTCTTGATAAATCTTTTACTAGAACACAATTAATATTTCCTTTTCTCATATCTTCTAGTAACCTTTGAAATCCAGGTCTGTTAAAATCTGTTCCTGTATAACCATCATCAACATAAGTATCATAAACAATCAAATCATCATGTTCTTCAATAAATTCATTTAATAATGCCTTTTGACTTGTTATACTATTACTTTCTTGCTTGTCTTCTCCATTGTCGCTATCTTCTTGTGAAAGTCTTATATATACTGCAACTGACCATATCTTTGTTCCTTTTGTATTTAAACTTTCTGAAGAATATTTTGATTTTCGTCCAGCCATTATCGTTTCTTCCCTCCATTCTCTTATAGTATAACGTGCCCAGTATAATATATCAGCCCATTTTGTTTTTTTGTTTTAAAATATTTGTCATGCATTCATTAATTTTTTTATTATTTTCAGAATATTTAAATTCAACATTCATATTTCCAACTTGAAATTGATATAAATCTTTATTATTAACTAGACGTTCAGATTTTTGTTTCATATTTCAATTACCTCTTTATTTTTTGATATTTAATTTTATTATGTTAGAAAAAATTTTATTACTTTTTCCTCCCTACTAGGTAAATGCCACTTAAAACTCAAAAATCGGTAATTTTTAAAAAATTTTATTAATTTTTTATGAAAATTTGCAAAAAAATAACTAGAAAATAGTTTTCACTAAGTTCTAGTTATTTATAAAATTTTATTCAACTATAATATTTGATTTTATAGCATTAGATGCATTAAACTTTTTTATGTTTTCTATTTTTTGTGATAACAATTGAATTTCTGTATCAATATTATTTAATCTTTCTATTTCTTTTACTAAATATCTCTTATTCCTGTCTATCTTTTCTATAATAGATTTATCTCCTGTTTTTAAAATTATATCATATAGATTTATTAATACATATATAATCTTTTTATGATTTAAAAGATTAAATTCTAAATATCTATCTATATTTATTATTTTCTCTCCGTCATATAAGCTTATTTTTACTAAATATTCCATTGCACTATTTATCATGTCAATTAGTCTTTGATTAATATTCAAATTATCCATAGGCTGAAAGTCTAATATATCTAATCTATTCATCTCTTCTGATAATTTTATTTCCGAGTTTATTTTTTCTTTACTAATTTCTTGTTCATTCAAATTATTTTGCCAAAAAGATAAAAATATACTAATAACACCTATTACTACAGTAATATTAGCTATCACTTCCCAAAAATCTTTTACACCCTCAACACTGTTGCTATATAATATTATAGATATAATGATTGAAAGTATATATATTAAGCACACTATAATAAAAATAGCTGTTGTATTTCTAATTTTTTTGCTTAATAATTTCATTCGAACTATCACTCCTTATTTCTTGTTGTAATTCTTTTACAAGTTCATTTATATATTCTTCATCTTTATTAAATGTAGCTTTAATTATATCATAAGAATAATTTTCTAATACACACTCTAAAATTTTTGAATCTTCTTCATTAAATTCGTTTTTTATAATCGTTTTTATCTTACTTGGATCTTCTATTTTCTCTATAATATTATAATTTTTTATTCCTATACTATACATATTCAAAAATTCATACCACTTTCTTTTTAGTTCATTATTATCTTCTTTGTAATTAGGATTGCTATTTTTTAAAATTAATCCCGAGAATATTAATTCATTATTAGCATCAAAAAATGATTTCATAAATTGTGTAAAAATAGGTACTTTATATAGAAAAGCTTTTCTACCAAAAAAGAATAATTGAAATAGTCTTTTTTCTTCATAAGTCATTTTGTGTCTAATCTTTTTGTATTCTAATCTATAGTAATTATTTAATATTTGATCATAGATATATGTTGCGTCTAATCTCATTGCATCTAATGCTTCTGCTCTTGGAGACATATTAGAACATATCCAAATCAATATATCAAATTTTTGTTCCATACCTTTTCCAGAATTAATATATTCACATTCTTCTTTATATTCCTGAAATTTGTTGCATTCTTCATATTCTTTATTTAAATAATCTGTTACATCTTTTATAAGTTCATAGTACTTATCTTCATCATATTTTTCAATCAGTTCACAAGCTTTCTCATAAAATTTATATTCTGCCTTTTTACTATCAAGTGTAATAGCATCTTTATTTATATTTTGAATTGTTTCTGTTATTAACTTCTTCTTAAATTGAATAAATTCTTTATTTTTAAGTGCTAATTTCATTCTTTTTATAATATTTTGTTGTTTTTTTAATTTTATTAATTCTCTATCAAACAAATCACTATATTCATTTTTTATATCCGAGATTTCATTTAGTATCATCACTCTAAAATCTTCATATTCCTCTGAAGTCATATTTATTTTAAAAATCCTGTCATTTAGTAAACTCTTATAAATTAAATCATCATACTTTATAGAAATTGTATTACTATTTTCCTTTTGTTTTAACATATATTGTAATTCTTCATATTTTATATTTTTATCCAAAAATATGTCATCTGCTGGAAATATAAAATGAAAATTTAGCATATTTAAAACAAATATACTCTCCTCAATTCCAATTTTATTAGGTAATTCCTCTATATATTTACTCAATCCTTTTATATTTGGTATGTATAGTTTTAACTTTCCTTTTTTTATTTTTTTGCCATCATGACTTAATTCATATTTTATAACTTCCTTTTTCATTTTATTTATGCTCCTTCATGCTATTTGTCAAAATTTATTTTAATGCCTTCATTATATTTTCGGCAATCCTATTTATGACGGGTACAACAACGCTATTTCCAGCTTGTTTATAAAGTCTAGCATCACTCATATTTGTTGGCAATTCGTAATACTTTGGATACCCCTGTGCATAAAAACATTCTATTGGTGTCAATTTTCTTATTCCGAACTTTGTTTTTATCAGTGGTACATTATGTCCTCCTTCTCCCATATTAGCCGTTAATGTTGGCACTAAATTACTTTGATTTTTTCTTACATATTTTCTTCTCCATTGATATACTGTATTATCATCATCCATTTCTTCTGTTAGCAATTTATATATATTACCTTTGTATTTTCCTTCTGTGTAATAATATTTATCATCAACTTTTGTATCAAAATTAAAAACATCTTTTATATTTTTATCTAAAGTCATTGGCATTGGCATTTGAAATCTATCAAAATCTTCTTTATCTTTAAACGCTACAATATAAATTCTTTCTCTATTTTGTGGTATGTTACCATATTCGCAAGCATTTAATACTTGGCATTTTATTTTGTCTTTGTATCCCGCTTCTTCTAATTTTTCAATTATAGTCTTAAAAGTTTTTCCTTTATCATGACCAACCAAATTTTTCACATTTTCTAAAAATATTACTCTTGGTTTTCTTTCCTTAAATATTCTTTCCATTTCAAAGAATAAATCTCCAGTTCTATCATCTTCGAATCCTTTTCTATATCCAGCTACTGAAAAAGAAGTACATGGAAATCCTCCTACCATTATATCAAATTCTGGTATTTCATTTACTTTAACATTATGAATATCTCTACAATCAACTTTATTTTCAAAGTTTTTTTCATAAGTTTCTACCGCATATTTATCAAATTCATTAGCATATGCTATCTCACATTTATTTGTTTCTAAAAATCCTAAATCTATTCCACCAACACCTGCAAAAAGGCTACAAATCTTATACATAATTATTTTCTCCTTATCTTTTGCGGCACGCCGCGATTTTATTAGTTATAGTAACAGAGTAATTAACACTCTACCTTTCATCCTTTTTCAACTATCATTCCTCTTCTAATATTAAATATTACAGTAGGTTCTAGTTTTCTTGCATTAATTATTGATTCAATAATTCTTATATGTGGTCTCTTACCAGCTTTCTGATAATCTCCTACTGTTGCTGTTTTTGATACTGGAAGTTTCTTTAATTCTTCTGAATTAATACCTGTATCATACACAAACAACATATTTAAGTCTAAATCAAATCTTAAAAATACTAAATCATCAAAGTCACATCTAGGTCCAAAACTACTTAAATCATATTCATAGTTACTTGTAGCTTTAAACTCTATTTTTCTCCCATCAAGAGATTTGGCATCTCCTCCTGAACTTTTATTCCAAAGAAGATTTAAGCAATAGCAACCCATAGGCTCACTTATTGCATCTGGCATATTAATACCTCTTGATACTAAACTTTTTACATATGTATTTAAGTCTTTCCACTTAAAGTATGCATCACATGTTTCTTGAATTCTTGGCTCGTCTATTTTTATTAAATATTCATCCTTCATTTATTCACCTTCAGAGTGTCATTACTCTAATGGCATTATATACTAAAATTAAAAATTTTTCTACTAATTTTTACAATTAATATATTTTTTTATGTAGTGCAAGAAAAGGTGTCTAACATATACCTTTAAAACACTTACAGGAAAAGCCTTTAACTTGTCAGATTTTAAAAAAGTGTCAGATTTTTGTTCAACATTTTATATAAGTATTTTTTCAAGCATTTCCTTATCTATGTAGTTTTATATTGATTTTGGACATGATGTCCAAATTACTAATTCATCTGCTTTGTTATAAATAAAATTATTATATTTTACTAGTTCTATAAAACTATCTGTATTAGGTTTCTTATATTTATTTCTTAATTCAATTATAATAGAATTTCTTAAGTTATTAAGTTCTTCATCTTTTAATTCTAAAAAATCATTTATTGTTCCATTCATTATCAATTCTTGATATGTTATTGGCTTATATTCTTCTAAATATTTGCTATATAAAATTCCATATTTACTTAACATTTGGCTTTCCTCCTATACATTCAATAATCAAATTAATTCCATCCATAAATCCAACTTTATAAAACTTTTCGTTTTCATAGCCACCAATATTAATTAATTTGTTACAATGTTTATCTATTTTTTCTAAAATTATTTCTTTATCATCTTCTTTAACTATTTTAGATATTTCATTTGCTATTTTTTGATAGGTATCTTCTCCTTTTGTTATTTCTGCTATTTTCTTTTTATCGACATCATTTAGTATATATAAATCTTCTGACCTAGTATTATACCAATAATCAATAACAGATTCTTCTTGAAATGATTTTAATTCTTCCTTATTTAACATTTTTCATCTCTCCTTACACTTAATTTAAAATTATTATATTTAATAACTATATTTATTCTAACGTGTTCAATTTATAAAGTCTGCCCATTTTCAAAATTTTTTACTTTTTTCACGTAGTGCAAGAATAGATGTATTACATCGACCCATAAAACATTAGAAAGCAAAGCTTTCTAGTAGTATTACTTTTTAAAAAATGTATTACAAAAAGGCATACATTTTTTATAATGTATTTTTATTGATATACTCTTACTCTTTGTAAAATTATATCAATTGTGGACAACTTGTCCACCTTTTGCTTTTATAATTAACTATTTATTTATAAATCATAAACTCTTTTTTGCTATATACCTTTACTCTCTGTAAGGATATATTCAATTAGGACAGGTTGTCCTAATTGCCTTTAATAATATTTTTTAATTTAAATTTTTCCTGTGTGTGTTATTATTTATTATTATTTTATTATTATTACTTATTATTATTTGTGTTAAGTTTTTTAACATACTGTAATCGAAATCTTCAACATCTAGTTGTTTAAAATACGAATTACTAGTTGTTCACCTCGTGCATTATTGAATTTTTCAGTACTTTCAGCAACTTTTCTTCATTAATTTTATAATAAGTCTTTGGTGGAATATCTATATGTTTTACATTTAAAATTCCTGCTGTTTGTAAAATTGATGTTGCTTTTCTTTGTTTATATGGACTTAATCTAGTACTCTTTTCTATACTTTCTTTTGTAGCAAAAAAATACCCATATTTTAATTCATTTCTTTTTCTAAAATAATTCATTCTTCCATATAATTCTCCTAGCATTATAGCTGAATTTACTCCAAATTTAGTTATCAAATCTCTGTTAGTCATTATAAAATTTGTACCAATAATATTTTCTTTTGACATAGCATGTCCTCCTTTTATATTTTTAAAGAGAAAGTAATTCTGAAATCACTTTCTATTTGATTTGATTGTTCTATTTTTTCACCTAAATTGTAAGGCTTTTTAAATGTTGCTTAAAATGTAGCGACAAAATAAACCACACACCTCCTTGGTGTCCTCCCTCTCCTGTAGGATTATACAAAGTAACAAGAACAACAACTTGTGGATTTTCAATTGGAGCAACACCTAAGAAGGACGTTACATATTTATTTGTATTAACGCCATCTTCAGAAGTGCCTGTTTTTCCACCAATTCTATATCCAGCAACTTTTGCATTTTTACCAGTCCCTTCTGATACAACAGATTCCATCATACTTAAAACTTTTTCTGAAGTTTCCTTTGAAATAGTTTGTGATTTAATTTTTGTTTCAACATCAGTTCTTTCTCCAGTTTGACTATTAATAGTAGCTTTTACAACTCTTGGCTGAATCAAATTTCCTCCATTTGCTATAGATGAAACAGCAGTAACTAATTGAAGAGGCGTAATTTCAAATCTTTGGCCAAAACTTATTGTTGCAAGTTCAACAGGTCCAGCCTTATTTTCAGCTAAAAATATACTTCCAGCCTCACCAGGCAAATCAACTCCTGTTCTTTCCAACAATCCAAATTTTTGCAAATATCCATAATATGTGTGAACTCCCATTTTTTGTCCTAATCCTATAAAAATAGGGTTACATGAATTCATTAACGCCTGTCTTAAGCTTTCTGCACCATGAGGTCTATAATATCTCCAACATTTTATTCTTACTCCTGCTACTTCAATTCCACCAGTACAACAAAATTGTCCTTGTTTATCTATATCAGTTACTAATCCTTCTTCAAGTGCTGCTGATGCAGTAATTGTTTTAAAAGTAGAACCTGGTTCATATGTATCAGTAATTGCTCTATTTCTCCAAACGGCCTGTAAACTTTTTGTTTTTTCTGTTTGATCAACCGTATCCCAAATTCCTTTTAACTCATCTGTATAAGCCGCATAAGGATCATTTAAATTATAATCAGGATATGTTGCCATAGCCAAAATATCACCATTTTGAGGGTTCATAACTACAATATTTCCACCATCGGTACACTTATTATCTATACATGCTTCCTTTAAATATTTTTCAACTATTGATTGTATATTAATATCAATTGTAAGAATTAAATCATTACCATTAATAGCTGACACATATGATTCACCTTCATCCCCTATTTCTCCTCCTTTTGCATCTGTATGTCTTTTTATTGCACCCTTTGTTCCTGATAAAACCTTATCATATTTTGCTTCTATTCCATCTAATCCTTGATTATCACTTCCACAAAACCCAATAATTTGAGCAGCCAAATTATTATTAGGATAATATCTTTTTGTATCTTCATCAATGTTAATTCCAGTAGTTATATTATTTTCTTCTATCCATTTTCTAAGTTCATTTGATTTTTCCTTATCTATTTTTTTTGCTATTGTTTCTATTGAACTTCTTTTTGAAACTTTCTTTAATGTTTTTTCATAATCTAAGTTAAATATTTCTGAAAGTTTCCTTGCAATTTTTTCTTTACTATCTTTATCTATATTTACTGGATTAACAGTTACAGTTTCAACAGTGCTGCTTTGTGCCAATATTTGTCCTGTTGAATCATAAATTATCCCTCTTTTAGGATTTATTGTTCTATCTAAAGTTTGTTGTTCATATGCCATTTTTGATAATTCTTTTCCATCAATTAATTGAATATATCCTAATCTGCCCACTAACAACACTATTATTAAAAACAATATAAACAACATTGTTCTCATTCTTTTTTTAGTTGATATATTTATTTTAACCATAAAAACACCTCTAATAATATTTATTAGAGGCTTTTAATTTTATTCTTACATATATTAATTTAAAAGTTAAAAATTTTATCAGTAAACTTTTCCCACCAGTTCTTTTCTTCTTCTATAACAACCTTTTCAGAGGCTGATTCAACATAATCTTTTTTAGGCAATGCAACATATACAATTTGTTTATTGCTTAATTTTTGCATTCCTAATTCTTCTTTAGCAACTTTTTCAATATTGTTCAAATTTAAACTATTCTCAATGCTAACTTTTAATTGTTCATTTTCTTTTTGAAGAGCTGCAAGTTGCTTTTTTTGTTCTTGAATTTGATTAAATTGTTTATCAATTTGAGAGTTTCTACAACTTATAGTCAATAATAGCAAAAATAGTCCAACTACAGTAACAGTCATTTTGATTTGTCTTTTTCGTTGTTCTTTAGATACTTTTATTTGTTGTTTTGGTAAATCTTGAACAACTTTTAATTGACCTTTTTTTGTAGATTTTTTATTTTTTCTATTAAAATCAGGTTCAATTTTTCTAGGACTTGTTCCATATTGATATTTTGCCTGAGCCATAAGTTTTTTCACCTCTCTTTCTTTACTTTATATCTTTTCAAAAATTCTAAGTTTTGCACTTTTACTTCTAGAATTTTCATCTTGTTCTTCTTTGCTTGCTATTATTGGTTTTTTTGTAATTATATTTCCTAATGTTTTTGCACCACACACACAATATGGTAAATCACTTGGGCATGTGCATTTTCCTTTTGCATCTATCATTGCATTTTTTACTGCTCTATCTTCCAAAGAATGAAATGTTATTACACATAATCTTCCTTGAGGATTCAAACAATCTATGCAATCTTTAATTGTATTATATAAAGGTTTTATTTCATCATTTACTTCTATTCTAATTGCTTGAAATGTTCTTTTAGCTGGATGTCCATCATTCTGTTTTGATTTTGGAATCGACTTTTCTATAATTTCAACTAATTGTCTAGTAGTTTTTATTTCTTCATATTTTCTATGTTCACAAATATTTCTTGCAATTTGTCTTGAAAATCTTTCTTCCCCATATTCATAAATTAAATTTGCTAGCTTTTCCTCGGCGTATGTGTTAACCACTTCTTTAGCTGTTAATTCTTGAGATTTGTCCATCCTCATATCTAGTTCATTTTCTCCCAAGTAACTAAAACCTCTATTTCTTTCATCTAATTGATATGAAGATACTCCCAAATCCAATAAAATGCCATCAACCTTTTCTATTCCAATTTCATCTAAAATTTGTTTTATATCATCATGGTTACCTTTAACAAATTTGACATTTTGAAATTCTCGTAAATTTTCTTTAGCCGCTTTTAAAGCATCTTCATCTCTATCTATTCCAATTAACAATCCATCATTTGATAATTTTTTTAGTATTTCTTTACTATGTCCTGCACCACCAAGAGTGCCGTCAACATATATGCCATTTGGCCTTATGTTCAAACCATTTATGCATTCTTCCAACATTACAGGTTTATGCTTAAATTCCAATTTTCCACCTCTTAAAACCATTGATATTACATTTCTTATAAGAAACAGCTGGTAAAATTACCAGCTGTTCCAATTTTATGTTTTTTCTTTTGGTATTTTTTAATCCTTTTGTATTCTTATCTTTGGATTTCCTACTTTTGTTTTCTGAAAATTCTTCTGTAATTTTTATCATTTGTAACTTTGTCTTTTGTTTTTAATTATTCTTTTGTGATTTTATCTTTTGTACATTTATCTTTTGTATGTTTTTTCTTCTGTATTTTTTTCTCATGTATATTTATCTTTGGTATTTTATATAAACTTTTGCAAGTTATATACCAAGCATAGTCATATTTTCTGCAATTTCATCTACAGATATGTTTTCATCGCATTTTTGCCAATTTTCTTTATTCCATATTTCTAATCTAGTACCTACACCAATTATTACAGCTTCCTTCTCTAATTCTGCCGCAACTCTTAGGTTATTTGGTATTAGAAATCTTCCTTGTTTATCAATTTCACATTCAGTTGCACCTGATAAGAAAAATCTAACAAAGTTTCTTGCATTTCTGTCTGATAGTGGAAGTGATTTCAGTTTTGTTTCGAAGTTTAACCATTCTTCTTGTGAAAAAGCAAATAAACATCCGTCTAATCCCTTTGTTATAACGAACTTTTCCCCAATGTCTTGTCTTAATTTGGCTGGCATTATTAATCTGCCTTTGGCATCTAGAGAATGCTCATATTCACCCATTAGCAATGGTCTTCACCTCTTTTCATTTTTCTACCACTTTGTACCACTTCTCTCCACTTAATGTAAATTGTAATATAACTTTTTTTATTTTGCAATAGTTTTTTTAAAATTTTTTATTTTTTTCTATTTTTTTGTTACAGTTAAGTGAAAAACAACTAACATTATTAATAGCATACAGTAATTTTTTTCATACTAACAATTCATTTTATTTTTCTATTTTCATTGTTATACTTTTTTTTAAATAAGATGTTAGGAGGTTTTATATGACAGAAAACGAAAAAATTTTAAGAAAAAATATTGGAAAAAAAATCAAATTAGCTAGATCTAAAACTAATTATACACAAGAAGCTCTTGCCGAAAAAACATCATTATCTCCTAGATATATTAGTCAATTAGAAAGAGGAATTGCTTTTGGTAGTGCAAGCACTATCGTTGGACTTTGTAAGGCTTTAAATATTTCATCAGATTTTTTATTTAATGATTTAATTGAGTCTGATTCTTCTAAATATATTAATATGATTGATAATAAATTTTTGCAAAATTATTCTCAATTAAATGATTACAATAAAAAAATTATTAATCAATTAGCAAATGATTTAATAAAATTGCAAGCAGAAGAAAATTTAAAAAAGAAAGCAAAATAAATCTAAAAATAAAAGATTATAATTATTCTTTAATTATAGTCTTTTTAAGTTTTAATCAAAAATATTAATGAAATCTCTTTTTATATATAATATTTTTATTAAAATAAATTTCTAATAACAATTGATAATATATTTTACTTATGTTATTATAATATCCGAAAAAAAGTTAATAATAAAAACAATAATATAAGGAGGTAAATTTATGGAGTTTAAAGAATGGAATACATTTAAAAGTGGTGACTGGAAACATGAAATTAATGTAAGAGATTTTATACAAAATAACTACATACCATATGTAGGAGATTCAAGCTTTTTGGCACCAACAACAAAAAAAACAAAAAAATTATGGAATGAAGTTTTAGAGCTATATAAAAAAGAAAAAGAATCTAAAGGTGGAGTTTTAGATATTGATACAAAAACTGTATCTACTGTATCAGCACATGAAGCCGGATATATAGATAGAGACTTAGAAGAAATTGTGGGACTTCAAACAGATGCACCTTTAAAAAGAGCTATAATGCCATTTGGAGGAATTCGTATTGTTGAAAAATCATGTGAAGCATATGACAGAACAGTTGACCCAGAAGTAGATAAAATTTTTCATAAAATAAGAAAAACTCATAATGATGGAGTATTTAGTGTATACACACCAGATATAAGAGCAGCTAGAAGTAGCCATTTAATAACAGGTCTTCCTGATGGATATGGTCGTGGTAGAATTATAGGAGACTACAGAAGAGTTGCACTTTATGGTGTTGATGTTTTAATTGAAGAGAAGAAAAAAGATTTAGAAATTTTAAATACTGATGAATTTACACAAGATGTAATTAGAGAAAGAGAAGAAATCTCAGAACAAATAAAGGCATTAAATGAACTTAAAATCATGGCATCAAAATATGGATTTGATATATCAAAACCAGCATCAAATGCAAAAGAAGCAGTTCAATGGTTATATTTTGGATATCTAGGGGCTATAAAAGACCAAAACGGTGCTGCAATGAGTATTGGTAGAACTACAACATTCTTAGACATATACTTTGAAAGAGATTTAGCTAATGGAACATTAACAG
The DNA here is from genome assembly GCA_934168305.1 of uncultured Clostridia bacterium. Classification (GTDB taxonomy): domain Bacteria; phylum Bacillota; class Clostridia; order TANB77; family CAG-508; genus CAG-269. The sequence goes on from CAKPNF010000003.1 coordinate 54,307, forward strand.
AAGAACAAGTCCAAGAAATAATGGACCACTTTGTTATGAAATTAAGATTAGTTAGATTCTTAAGAACACCTGAATACAACGAATTATTTAGTGGAGACCCTGTTTGGGTAACAGAAAGCATTGGTGGAATGGGAATCGATGGTAGAACATTAGTTACTAAAAACTCATTTAGAATTCTACACACATTAGAAAACTTAGGACCTGCACCAGAACCAAATTTAACTGTTCTATGGTCAACAAGATTGCCAGAAGGATTCAAAAGATATACAACAGATTTATCAATAAAAACATCATCAATTCAATACGAAAATGATGATTTAATGAGAATAACTTTAGGAGATGATTACGGAATAGCATGTTGCGTATCACCTATGAAAATAGGAAAACAAATGCAATTCTTTGGAGCAAGAGCAAATTTAGCAAAAACATTATTATATGCTATAAATGGTGGTAGAGATGAAATATCTGGAAAACAAATTACACCAAAATACGCCCCAATCACTTCTGAATACTTAAATTATGATGAAGTAATGGAAAAATTTGACCAAATGATGGATTATGTTGCAAAAATTTATATAAAAGCATTAAATGCTATCCACTATATGCATGATAAATACTCATATGAAGCTATAGAAATGGCTTTACATGATAAAGATATTTTAAGAACAATGGCTTGTGGAATCGCAGGTTTATCAGTAGTTTCAGACTCTTTATCAGCAATAAAATATGCCAAGGTAAAAGTAATCAGGGATGAAACAGATTTAGCTGTTGATTATGAAATTGAAGGCGATTTTCCAAAATTCGGAAATGATGATGATGCAGTAGATGAAATAGCAGTTGATATTGTAAAAAGATTTATAAGAAAATTACAAAAACATCAAACTTATAGAAATTCAAAACAAACATTATCAATATTAACAATAACATCAAATGTTGTTTATGGTAAAAATACAGGAAATACACCAGATGGCAGAAGAGCCGGAGCACCATTTGGACCAGGAGCAAACCCATTACACGGTAGAGACACAAACGGAGCTTTAGCAGTTATGAACTCAATAGCAAAACTTCCATTTGAAGATGCTGAAGATGGTATTTCTTATACATTTTCAATAACACCTGGAACACTTGGAAAAACAGAAGATGAAAGAGTTACAAATATGGTAAATATGTTAGATGGTTATTTTAAGCAAACAGGTCATCATATCAATGTAAATGTCTTTGATAGAAGTTTATTATTAGATGCTATGGACCACCCAGAAAAGTATCCTCAACTTACGATTCGTGTTTCTGGTTATGCTGTTAACTTTACAAAGTTAACTAGAGAACAACAATTAGATGTTGTAACCAGAACAATTCACGAAAGAATTTAAATTATAAGGGATTAAGGGGCCACCACACCAAATCCCTGTGAACCAATGGTACGTTCTTAAACCAATAGTTCAAGAGGGATTCGGTGTGGTGGCCCCTTAATCCCTCGTTTCTTAGGAGTAAATTATGGAAAAATTAGATTTAAAATACTACGCAAAAGTACATTCAATAGAATCTTTCGGAACAGTAGATGGACCAGGAATAAGATTTGTATTATTTTTACAAGGATGCCATTTACAATGTAAATACTGTCACAATCGTGATACTTGGAATATGAATGGTGGAGAGTATAAATCACTAGATGATATCTTTGAAAAAATACTAAAATATAAAAATTACATTCACCCAAATGGTGGTGTTACTGTAACTGGTGGAGAACCTTTACTACAGGTAAAATTTTTAATTGAATTATTTGAAAAATTAAAAAAAGAAAATATTCATACATGTATTGATACATCAGGCATGGTAGCTTTAACAGATGATATAAAAAAAGTTCTTTCTCTTACTGATTTAGTTCTATTAGATATAAAGCAAATTAATTCCGAAAAATGTAAAGATTTAGTTGGCTTTAATAATGATAAAGAACTGACATTTGCAAGATATTTAAGTAACAATAATATTCATATGTGGATAAGACAAGTTCTTGTTCCAGGATATACTGATGATGAACAAGATTTATTAAAATTAAAAGAATTTATTTCAACTTTAAAAACTGTTGATAAAGTTGAAATTCTTCCATATCATGATATTGGAAAATATAAATGGAAAAAACTTGGACTTAAATATGAATTAGAAAATGTTAGACCTGCAAATGATGAAGATGTAAAAAGAGCAAAAAAAATTCTAGGAATTTCCTAGAATTTTTTATCCTATTAATTTTAATTCAACATTTTCCATTTTATATTTACCATCAACTAATTTAAATTCAACTAAAGTATTAGCCAATGTATCTTCATTTTGTCTCAAGTCTGTAGTAAACAATAATTTAATTTGTGGTATCTCTACTTTATTTGTTACAATTTCTTTAAAACATTCTGCCATATGTTTCTCATCTTCACAAACAAAAATTAATTGTGGAACATTTGAAAATCCAGAATCTCCTGGTACAAAATTTCCATAGAAATCTTTATATAAATTCATCTTTTCAACTAATTTTTTTTGCCAATCTAACTCTCTTCTAAATACTTCAAATAAAAATTGTATAGATTTATTATTTTTAGTTAATTTTACAGAACCACCAGTTGCTTTAAAAACTTTTCCTGCTGTTTTAGCAGTAATTGCTGGTTTAACAACATAAGAATCAAAAGCCTTAACCTTTCTTAAATAAGCAATTAATACTTGGTTACCAGCCAATCTCTTTTTAATCATTGGAACTGGTTTTGTATTATCTGAAGGTTGCCATTTACATTCTGTTTCTTTAGATGTTAACAAATATTTTCCCATCTTCTCCAAACAATAAATCCTATAAATTCCTTTTCCCTCATCAGATGTAAAGTAATATCTTGTTAATATTTTAGATTTTACTAATGCATCCAATTTATTATTCAATTTATCTTGTGATTTTGGGTCTATTCCTTTTATTTCAAGCATTTGATATAATTGTCTTGATGTTATAAATTCAAATTCATTTACTAAGTCCAATATAGCAAAATGAATATCAGTAATGTGACCTATATTTATCTTATGTACAATTTGGTTCATAGATACATAACCATCTTTACCATCAAATGTTTTAATTTCTCCTTCTCTGATTGCAAATGGTGACACTTGTGCTTTAATTTCATTATCTTTGACCATTTTCTTCCTCCTATTCCAGCAAATGAATATTTCACATTTACATAATTAATAAATTTTTATTAATTTAATAATAAACCTAATTTAATATGATTAATTTGATTTTTTTCTTATCATAATCAATCTTTTTTATAGCAACATCAATTTTTTCTCCATAATTTAGTCCCTCTTTAAATTCAGCCATACCAACTAAGTTTGGAGTTAGTTCTATAAAAATTCCATTTTTATTTTTTTCTGTTTCTCTAATAATTCCTTCTGTTTTCATACCCACTTTAAAATTATTAGCATTTTCTTCCCAGCTTCCAAATCTTTCTTTATATGATAGATTTATTCTTCCTAAGTCTCTATCTATAGATTTTACCACAATATTTAATTTTTGTCCAATTTTTATTCTTTCATATGGAGTTTTTATTCTTGCAACTGATAAATCCTCAATATGAACAAGACCAACAATTCCTCCACCAATATCTACAAAAGCCCCATATGGTGTAATATTCTTTACAATTCCATTAACAACCTGTCCTTCTTCTAAATCAGACTTTACTGAATTTAAAACTTCTTCTTGTGCCTCTTTTCTAGAAAGTATATAATTATCTCCATCTTTCTCTTTTATTTTAAATTGTACATATTTGTGTACCTTTCCAGTACATAAATTTATTTTAGGCAAACCATTTTCATCTAAATTCAAGGCTTCCACTTCTTCTCTTGGAATTATACCTGACATACCGTCATTCATTTTAATATGTAAATTATAATCTTCGTCACATTTTTCAACCATCCCCTGAAAAATATTTCTATTTCCAGTAAAATTATCCTTTTCCCATCCTTCAGGCAAAAATTTAAATATATTCATTTGTATCTCCTTAATCTTATGTATTTATCTTTATATTACTTTAATTAAATTGTTTTAATTCTTTTTCAGTCAAATATCTCCAAGTACCTAATTTTAAATCATTCACTCTAATATTACCAATTTTACTTCTATGTAATGCAACTACCTTATATCCAACTGCTTCACACATTTTTCTAATTTGCCTATTTTTTCCTTCGTGAATTGTTATCTCTAATCTGGAGATATTCTTATCTTCATCAGTTTTTAGTATTTTTACTTTAGCAGGTCTTGTAAGATAATCATCAATTTCCACACCTTGCCTTAAGTTATCCACAGCTTCATTTGTTATAATCCCATGTACAGTAACAGTATATGTTTTAGTAATCTCATGTTTAGGATGTGTTACCTTATAAACAAAATCGCCATCATTTGTTAGAATCAGAGCCCCAGAAGTATACATATCAAGCCTTCCAACAGGTACCACTCTTTCCTTTACTTTAACTAAATCCAAAACCGTATCTCTATCAAATTGATCATTTGCAGTTGTTACATATCCTATAGGCTTATTCAATAAAATATATATCATTTTGTCTGCACTGTGTATAAGTTTTCCACAATAGGTAACTTTATCCACAGTAGGGTCAATCTTAGTTCCTAATTCTTCTACAACTTTTCCATTCACAGAAACTTTTCCTTCTAAAATAAGTTCCTCACATTTTCTTCTAGAGGCCACTCCGCTATTAGCTAAAAATTTCTGTAATCTTATTTTATAATCATCCATTTTTCTTCTTTCCAAATTAGAGATAAATCCAATTCTTAAATCTCTACCCTTTCAAAAATATAAACAAATTTCAAATTAGGGATTTAGAGTCCTGGCCCCCTAATCCCTGCTTTTTAAATCAGAAATGACTTTTTCAAAATATTGTGGTAAAGGTGCTTGTATAAACATCTCTTTTTCTGTTATAGGATGCTTAAATTTTAAAGATTTAGCATGTAAACACTGACCTTCTATTCCCCATTCATTTTTTCCATTTGAATATGTTGTATCACCTACAATTGGATATCCAATTTCTGATAAATGTACTCTAATTTGATGAGTTCTTCCTGTTTCTATTTTTACTTCTAAAAGAGTATAATTTCTAAATCTTTCTATAACTTTAAAGTGTGTAATAGCATTTTTACCATCTTTATTTACAGCCATTTTTTTTCTATCCTTATTACTTCTTCCGAATAGGCATATTTATTGTTGCTTCATTTTCTTTTACATAGCCTTTGACTAAAGCTATATACGTTTTTTCAACCTCATGATTTTTTATTTGTTCACTCATATTTATATGTGCTTTATCATTTTTAGCAACAACTATAACTCCTGATGTATCTTTATCTAGTCTATGTACTATTCCTGGTCTTATTTTTCCTCCGATTCCTGATAATGAATCTTTGCAAATAGCCATTACAGCATTTACTAATGTTCCATCTGGATTTCCATTTGCAGGATGTACTACCATACCTTTAGGTTTATTTACAACAATAATATCATTATCTTCATATAGAACATCTATAGGAATATTTTGTGCTTTTAATTCTATTTCTTTTGGTTCTTCATTTTCTATGCTAATTTCATCTCCCTGTTGCACTTTATATGATACTTTTGTCTTTTTACCATTTACAAAAATTTTTTTGTTTTCAATTAACCTTTGAATATTGGTTCTTGACACTCCTATATTATCAGCTAAGTATGAATCTATTCTTTTTCCTATACTTTCTTCATTTACATGTCTTATATCCACCTTTACCATTCCTTCTTCATATTCTTCTTAAATATAATTCTAAAATCATTTTTTCACTTTTTATTATTTGCTATTAATTCTTTCGTAAACAACAAAGTTGTCGTCTGAATATAATTCCTTATAATTTTTATCATTTGATTTTGTTATTATCATATTTGTTTTTGATTTTTTATAAATTAATACATGTGTTATATTATATTTTTCAAAAGTTTCTTCATAAAATTTTGATATGCCTGAAGTGTTTATAAAATCAGTAAATATGTCTTCATCTTTATTACCACTAAATTCTGGTGCATATAAATCTGCTCTTGAGTCAATAAAAACAGGTATTCCTCTAAATAACATATAACTACCATAATTGTACTCATTATAAAATCTTGCATTCTTTAAATCTATATTTTGTAATATGTAATCACATGCAGCTACTGGATATGACTTAGCATTTACATATTCATCATCTAATTTGGGTTGTATTTTATAACAACTCCATATTACCATTGTTACACTTAATGCTATTACAACAATAATAGTTTGAAAAGCTTTCTCAATTTCATCTAAAATATTTTTTGTATATATTTTCATTAAATTAACAATTAACCTTGTAAACATTACAGAGCCAATCAATACAAACATAGAAAATTGTCTTCTAGTAGATAACATTAAGTAACACAATCCTGATATCATTAATAAATCTGATAATCTTATTTTTGTTTTAGTAAAAATCAATATTGCTAAAAGTATTATCACCGTACACATTGCACTTGAATTATTTATAATAGTCATTGGTAAATGTTCACTAATATTCTTTGTTGTATTACCTTGCATTGTTTTATACAAATATGTATAAGGTGTATCTCCAATTGGTGTTAACAATCCCATAAGTGCACATATAATCATTATAATTATTAAAAATTTAACATTATCTCTTTTCTTAAGTATTATCTTATATGGATTTCTATTTTCTTCTTCTCTTTTTATTTTAATTTTTGAAACTTTACTTTCCAAATTATCAAGTTCAGTTTTAAGTTTATCTACTTTTTCTGAAGTTTTTTTACTTCTGTTAGCAATTTTTATCCTACATTTTAATATAAGGACTTTTATTTTTTTATATATTATAACATTTGATATCAAGCTTATGAAATATTCAGCTATATATGGTAAAAATAATACAAAGAAAAATGGCCAAACAGCTACATGTAAATTAGCAATTAATAATGATATTATAACCAGTCCTACTCCATATCTAATTTTTCTATTTTCTATAAATTTTTCTATAAAAAATAATTCCCAAATAAATAATATAAAAGTTACCAATTGTGCTCTTGCTGCAATATAATCTTGCAACATATATAATACACCTATAGTTATTATAAATGATATTGATTTGTTTTTAGTTAATTTAGAATTAACCAAAAATATTGATATTCCTAATATAATTGATAATATACATGTTAATATATATACACCTTTAAATTCTGCTATAGAATATACCAAATATGTACATAAATCATATAACCAGTGTGGATAAGTATAATTTAAATTTTTATGCCATGAAAAATGGTCCATCATGTCTATTCCGTTATTTTTTATGTACTCTCCTATTTTTATAGTATAAAATGTGTCATTTTGAAATGTTACAGGTGTTATACTTATACAGAATATTGCTATTAGTATAATTGCAACAATTGTAAAATTAACATTTATATTGATTTCTTTATTCATTAAATTTTTAAATTTATTCTGTGCTTTTTCTTCTTTCATAAACCTTTTCCCTTCTCTTTTGATTTTATAGAATTATATCAAATAAAAAGAAAAAAAGCTACTGAAATTCTAAATTTATATAAAACAAAAAGTTACAGTTCAGTGAAGAATAATTATATTGTTGAATTCTTTGTCTCCCATGTGATGCTTTAATTTTAATACATGATGTTTGATTGGAATGAAAAATAAAAAATCTTGTAAAAGAAAATGAGTAATTTTCACGTCGAGCGTAGCAAAGACTAAGTGAAAGAGTGCCATTAAGTTATTTTAGAAATTATTAGATTACGTATTGAACTAAAAAAAGTATAAATCTATATTATAATACTAATTTTGAGCCTGAGTAAAAGTGCCCCTTATTTACAACAAAAAACAGCATAGCTTTACAACTACGCTGTTCATTTACAACATTTATACTGCTTGTTGATTTTCATCTTCTTTAGTCTCTACTGTATCATTTTCCTCAACCACTTCTAAACTACCAATAGAAACTTCATAAGCAACCCTATTTTCAACAGTTCCATCTTCATATTTCTTTTCATACATTCTAGATTGAACTCTTCCCACCACTTTAACTTTAGTTCCAACTTCTAAGTTTTGGCAAAATCTTGCATTTCTTCCCCATGCAATTGTAGGAATATAGTCTGATTTATTATATGCTCTATTAACTGCTAATAATATATCTGCAATTTCTCTACCAAAAGGTGTTTGTCTGTATATAGGTTTTTTACATATATAACCAACTAAAACCACTTCATTTGTTATCATATCTTTTTTTGTCATTTCATTTTCTTCTTCTTCATTGTTTTCTTCTAATTCAACAACATCTTTTGCAAATACAGTTAATATTAATCTATTTTTTTCGTTATCATAACTATTATATGATCTAAATTGTCCTTTTACTAACAAACTTTTACCTTGTGTTAACATTTCATCTGTTGCTAATCTTTCTGAAACAGTTATTGGTATAATATCTGCATTTCCACTTAATCTTGCTATTTCTAAGTTAAATACATAAAATCTTTCTCCATAAATTTCATGACTGAATTTTTTCTCTCCTGTAACTTTTCCAACTAATGTTAAATAGTTGTTTTCTAAATAATTTGTATCCAATTTACTTCCTCCCTTATTTTTGTCTTTTTTGTACTCTTATCCTTATGCTTTCTCTTTTTACTACACTTTCAATTATACACTATTTTTTTGGTTTTGTCTACATAAAAAGTTAAATTTATTCAAAAAATATAGTTTTTTCCATTATTTCATTAATTATTTTTTATATAATTATACACTTTATGGAAATTTTTATTCACAAACTTGCATACCAGTTGAGTCAATTTTATAATTATCTTTATAAATTAATTCAGACACAGGTACAACATCATATCCTTTTTGTTTTATATTCTTTAGTAGCATATCTAAAGAATCAGCAGTATGTTTAGTACCATTGTGCATTAGTATTATATCTCCTGATGATAATTTAGAATCCAATCTATTCCACATTTCATTACCAGTAAGTCCTGTATAATCTAAAGTATCCAAACTCCATTGAATAGTATAATACCCCTTATCTGTTGATGATTTTATAACCGTATTATTATATTCACCATATGGAGCCCTATATAAATTTGTTCTTTTTCCAATTATACTTTCTATTTTATCATTACTTTTTTCTATTTCTTCTATATTCTTTTCATAACTCAAATTATTTACATGTGGATGCGTATTACTATGACTTCCGAATTTCATGTCCCGCTTCATTTATCTTCTTTACATAGTCTGGAAATTTATCAATCCAATCTCCTACCATAAAAAATGTTATTTTTACATTATTTTGTTCTAATATTTCTAATATTTTGTCAACATCATCAGCATTCCATGCACAATTCATTGTTAATGCAACCTTTTTTTCTTCTGTCTTTACTTTATATATAGGTAATAATTTATTTGAATTTGATGATGTTTCAACTGTATTTTTTGATATAAAATTAATATTACCTGTTGCATAAAATAACAATACTACTGTAAATATTGATACTAAATACGCATAAATTTTGTCTTTTCTAAACACATAAAACATATAATCACCTAAAAAATTTTATTCATTAAAGTATTCAATTATTCCATTAAAAATTCCCCAAGCAAGTTTATTTTGATATTCATCATTTAATAATTGTTGTTCTTCCTCTGGATTAGATAAAAAACCACATTCAACAATTGATATTGGAATTTCAACATGTTTCATAATATAAACGGTATCTAATTTCATAGCAACCCTTTTATTTTCCTTTTGTATAGAACTATTTAAATTTGATTGAATTTTCTTGGCTAAGTTAATACTTTTTTCATTTTTACTATTGTAAAAACATTGCCAACCCCAATATTGTTGTTGTGGTATTTTATTTAAATGAATACTTACAAAAATATCTGCACTAGAATTATTACCAATTTTTACTCTATTTCTAATATCCGATATTTTCTTTTCTCTTAAAGTATTTTTATCCAAATCATAAATAGCATTTTCATCAGAACGCGTTAAAATAACTGTGCATCCACTTTGCTCTAATAAATTTTGAACCTTTAATGCTATTTTTAAATTTGTTTCCGCTTCTGTTGTTCCTCTACTGCTTTGCGCTCCTTCATCTGGTACTCCATGCCCTGCATCTAATACAATTACTTTTCCTGAAACAGGTGTTGATGTTGTTTCTTGTATTTCTTGGTCTAAATTGATTTTTGTTCCTTCATATGAATATGCAAATATCCCTAATACTAAAGAAATTACAATAATACTTATCCTTTTTTTATTTATAACTATCATTTTCTTCCCCTTTCTTTGTTTATACATATAAAAAAGCTCTTAATAAAGAGTATTAAGAGTTTTTAATTTTATTCTTATTTTATCAATTATTTATTTTTTCCTTCTATCAATAGCATAACTACTACCCATTATAGACTTAGCTGCATGTTTTACCTGAGCACCAACTTCTCCTATTTCCAACATATTAGCAAATCTACCTTTGTCAGCCTCAACAACACCGATAGAAATTGATGTAAGAGCAAATTGTTCTATTACACCCTTTCTATTTGCAACTTCAATATAACCTTTTTCACAATCTTCTTCAGTAAAAAATTTAGGTACTTCAGCATCAAAATTTGCAATTATACTTTCGCAAACCTCTTCACAATTCAATGTAGGAATTATAGCAACAAAATCATCACCACCTATGTGTCCAACAAATGCACCTTCAGCAATATGAGAATGGATACATTTCATTATTGTATTTGCAGTAAATTTTATAATTTCGTCACCCTTTAAGAATCCATATACATCATTATATGCTTTAAAATTATCCAAGTCCAAATATAAGACAGAAAATTCCTCCTTATTTGATATTCTCTTCTTCAATTCAGCATGTATTTGAACATTTCCTGGCAACCCTGTAAGAGGACTAATTCTTCTATTTATAGTAAGCAATCTACTTAAATTCTTTATTGTATAATAAAGATATTGAGCATTTACTGGTTTTCTTATATAATACTCTACTGATTTTTTTAATATTTTTATTCTATGTTCTTTATCAGGGTTAGATGAAACCACAATTATAGGAGTTATACTATTATCCTCATCATTTCTTATTTTTGTACATAAATCAACTATATCTACTTCTATGGCATCTTCATTTATAATTATTATTGATGGTATATTTTTTAAAGCCAAATCTATTTTATCTGATTTTACACTTATAAATCTATATTCAGTATCATTTTTAAATAGTTCTCTAAATACTAATACTGAAGATTCATCATCATCTATTATATAAATTTCCTGTATCATTTTTCCTCCTTAGTTTTATGTTTTACATTTTTTATTATTTCTATTTTTCTATTTAGGATTTCTGTTATTTCTTTACTTTGTATATCTGGAAATGCTTTTTTTAGTCTATATACCCTTTTATACAAATGCCTAAATAACCTGTTTTTCTTGTTATTTAGTTCATCTATTTTTTCTTGCATATTTTCCATTATATCATTTTTTATATCTTTACCTTTAATTTTTTTAATCTCTTCAATTTTATCTTTTATTTGATTGTTCAATTGTTCAATTCTATCAAGTGCAGCTTTTATATTTATTGTTGTTACAATGCTAATTATTGTGTCAATTACAAATATAACTACTACCGAACTTATTATAATCTTTAAATAAAATGGATTAATTAATTTAATATTTCTTTCAATAAATGGATGAATGTATTCTATGAAAAGAACTGATAAAATTCCCCAACATGTTGAATTAAACAAACAAACTCTTCCATTTATATTTATTTTATGAGAACTATAATCCCAATATTTTGTTTTAAAAATTATTTCTAGCATTACTCCGACAATATATTCCCACAAAGATAAGACAATAAATGATATAATAAATAATACTAATATATTTTCTTTAAATTTCTCTAAAAATAGGAGCATTATTATAGCCCCTATTCCATATATAGGACAAAAAGGTCCTATTAAAAATCCTGAGTTTATAGGCTTTTTTTCACAAAAACTTCTATATATACTTTCTAAAATCCATCCTGCAATAGAATAAATTACAAAATATGTTACTAAATTAAATATTGTATACACTTCATTTTCCTTCCAGATTTATTACTTTACAAATCTAACTACTCCTGTTGATTCACTAACACCGCTAGAATTATACACAGTAACTTCTATTATGTTTTCTCCATCTTTTAATTTCAAGTCGTCTGGTAATCTATATTGTATTTCTTTTAAGTCTTTGTTTTCTAAGTTTAATACATATTTTTGATTATCTTCTTTATTCAATATGAATTCAATTTTTGAAAGTTTTTCTTCATCTGATGCCTGAATTACAAAGTGTTCTTTTTGTTCATCTATACCCATAACTATTTTTGGTTTTGAAACACCATTTATCTTTTGTTGTTTTGTATCTGTATTGTTATCTTCATCAACCAATATTACTGTCAATGTATGTAAGCCTTTTATTGCTTCTATTTCTTCATCTACACTTGTACCATTTATTTGTATAGTTTTTTCCTCTTCTTCATCCCATCTATAAGTCATATAAGATATTGTTTTATCACCTTCAGATGTTATTCTTATTTTATTTCCTGATACTTCAATATCTATATTACTTTCAAGTTCATATTGTTTTTCATATGTCATTTCTTTTCCGTCTACATCTACAACTAAAACATGTAAAGTATTAGTTCCTGATGGTATGTTAATCTCTTTTTCCAGATATTTTCCATTATTTCCGTTTACAACAATTTTTTCATTATTGTTCCAATTATATTCGACTCTATCTATGTTCTTTTTATGCGTAATTTTTAACAAAATAGTATTATCCGTTTTATTTTCAATTGAAATTGTTGGTTCTATATTTTCGTCTTTTTGATTACTTTGTCCTTTATATATTGAATATCCACCTACTCCAACTAATAATATACCAAAAATAGACATTGCTATAGCAAAAAATTTTAGTATACTTCCAATTGCAATAGGTTGTGAACTCTTGCTTTTTTTATTATTATTAGTCGGCATACTCGTTGAAAGTATTTGATTCATATATTACACCTCTATTTACTTTTGTATTTTTCTAAAGAAATTATAACATAAGCATTTTTAAATGTAAACTATTTTTTTACAAACTAAAAGGGATTTAGAGAATCTCACTCTTAATCCCTTATTTTAAATTACAATACAAATTTTTTAATTAGAACTATTCCACCAGCAATTGTTATTAACACAATAAATCCTAATGTGAAATAAATTCTTGTTTGACCTGTAGATACTGATAATAATACTGGTGCGTCGTCTATATCATCTTCTCCTGGTACTTTGTTATCTGGAGTTGAATCTATATCATGTAAATGTTTATCATTATAATCTTCAGATATTTCAGCTGTATTGACTTTTAATCCTAAGTTATCTTTTCCATTTATCCATGTAAGTAATACTTCTACTTCTGCACTTTCTCCTGGTTGTAATAATGTATTTTCTAATTTTCTTGTTGAAATTACATTATTTCCTTCATCTGTCCAATCAGAGTTATCTTCTGCAACAAATTTTAGTCCTTCAGGTACATAATCAGTAATTTCTTTTGCATACCCTGCAACATCACCTTCATTTGTTACTCTAATTGAATATTTGAATTTAACTGTTAATGAATTTAATTTCTTTCTATTAAGTTCAACTTTAACAACTTGTTCTGGATCATCTTCTGCTTTGTGCCCAGTTTCTGTTACTGTTTCTTTACCGTTTTCTATTACAATTGCTTGTGTTACCCATTTTCTTAATGCTAAGTCAAATGTTCTAACTACAACTTTCTCAAAATCGTCATCATCTTCTTGTCCAGGTATGTAATCTCCTTTTTCATCATCTTTATATCCTGGTAATTCACTATCTACTGGTATTATTAAATTATCAGATTTTGAATCTCTATCAGTAACAATATTTTTATCTTCGTCTCTATATTCTGTTATATCAGCAATATTTGTTATCTTTTCTGAAGATTTAGCTGTATCTTTTACTTTACACATAATTGGAACTTCTTTATATGATAATATTATTTTTCCATTATCATCTGTTGTTGTTGCATCTATTAAATGGTTACTTAAGTATTTTGTAGTTACAGTTCTTCCATCTTCTGATACACTCCATTTATATTGATCATTGAATTCACCATCAAGATATTCTAAGTATTCTGGTAAATGATCTTTAATTTCACTTGCATATCCAGCAATGTCACCTTCATTATATACTCTTAACATATATATTACATAATCATTTACAGACAATTCTACTGGTTCTTTTGTATGATTATATATTGCTGTTGTTATTAGTTTTCCATTTTCGTCAGTAGTATTTAATTTTGATGTATCAACTATTGGAGCTCTTGTATATGTTCCGTCTGAATTTTTTAAATATTCTGTTTCTTCTATATTAGTATCTTTACCTACTGCTATTATGAATTTTCTTAATGCTAAATCAAATGATTGTAATATTACATTGTCATAATCTTCATCGTCTTCATATTTAATCCATTTATCTGTGCTAGAGTCTCTATCATCTATATCGTCTCCATCACTGTCTGTGTCTTTTGTTATAGCAGCTTCGTTTCTTATTATTTTGTTACTTAAGTTTTCTGCTGTTACTCTTAAATATACAGATACTTCTTTATAATCTGGGTTTTTATCATTTATTGTATTTATATATGGTTTTGAAGCATCAAAAGCTTTTATTAAGTTTGCACCTTCTGTTGCTATTTCTAATCCTTTTCCTTTTGCTAAGTAGTCAGTTTTTATAACTTCAACTTTTCTTGTATCATTATTTACTGTTTTAAAATCCCATATTCCTTGGTTGTATTTAATTGCTTCTTTTTCGTTATCTGATAATGTAGTATCTGCTTCTATTTCGCTTTCAGTTTTATCAGACCAAACAATTTCTAATCCATCTGGTATATCTTCTGTTATTTCAGAAGCATATCCATCTACATCTCCTTCATTATATACTCTAAATGTATATTTTACTATATCTCCTTTTTTTACTGCTACAGGTTCTTTATTTAATGTATATTTGGCCGTTGTAGCTGTACCATTTGCTAATTCTGTTATATCTACATTTTCTATTCTTTCTGGTACTTTAGTTGCATTTACTTCTACTATTCTTTTTATTAATTTTAAATCAAAAGCTGCTGGTTCTAATACTAATTTTTCAAAGTCATCATCATCTTGTTCACCTTCGTAATAGTATGTTGAATCTGTTAAATCTGTTTTATTAGAATATTTTCCTTTATATTCTGGTATACTATCTTTACTTACATATGGTTTTGTATATGGTTCAGAATCTCTATCTTTACCAACTTCATTTGTTATTACTGTATTATCAACTGCATCATATTCTTCTGCAATCCATGCAACATTTGTTAATATTTTTTTATTTTTAGAATCAGGTTTTGCAGTAACTTCACACTCAATTTCTATTGTTTCTGATTTCAAATTATTTTCTTTATATTCGTCAAGATTTGTTGTATTATTACTATTTCTTGTTATTGTTACTATATTAGTTGTTTCATCATAATTTGCTGAAAATCCTGATGTAGTTACTTTACTAAATTTTAATCCTGTTGGTAACTGGTCAACTATTTTTGTAGCTCTACCAGCTTTATCTCCTTCATTATATATTGTTAAGTTATATGTTACTATACTCCCTTTTTTTACTGTAACTGGATCTTTTTTATGTTTATATGTTGCTGTACCTTTTGTTTTTATAGTATTTTCATCAATATCCGGAATTCTTGAATCACTTCCAGTAAGAGTAACTCCATCAACTTTTGTTATGTATTTTCTTAATGCCAAGTCAAATTCTTTTACTTCTTCTGGTAATCTTTCAATTAATATAATTGGTTGTGTATTTTGTTCTGTTGCATTTGCATATAATGTAATTTTTGTTCTTGAATTTGCTGTTCCATTTTCATATGTTACAGCATTTGCATTTGCTGTATTAATTAAGTAATTATATAATAGAACTGCTTGTTCTTGCCTTTGTTTTCCATCTCCTATTTTTTCACCGTCATCGTTAAATGTCATATTATAATCACTTAAACTTGTATATCCTTTTTCTTCTTGTGACATTTGTAATGTTCTATAAAATAACCATGATGTTTTATCTTCTCCTAAATTATTAAAAACTCTTTCAAATAATTCATCATCATGATTTGAATAATACCAAATTGCAGCTTGTTGAACAGCTTCAATATCACTATATGTTATATGAGCTGTATAATCTTCTTCATTTATTCCAGCAGCTTGTAATAAAGCTGTTTTTTCAGTATCTGTTGATACACCATTTAAATACAATAAATCTGCTAAAGCTAATAGGTTATTATAATATCCATTATTAACAATACTTTGTAATACTGTATTTCCAGAAGATGCTATTGCAGCTTTTTCAGTTTTAAAATCATAAGAAATATTATATTCAGCTTTTTTATTTATATCACTAAAACCTACTCCCGCTCTTACACAATAGTAATTTCCTGTATTAAAATTAGAATCTGTTTTACTATTATACTTTACAATTTGCCATATTTTAGTTCCAACTATAGATTCTGTTGTAGAACCATTATCATATGGATTTTTTATTGCATATGCCATATTCTCTGGTGTTGTTCCATTTCTAAATTCTTGTACTCCAAAATATAAAGGTGTTGTAAGTATTGTTGAAGCACTCACCGTATTTGAGATTGTCATAAATATAATAGCAAATATTATACTTACTATTACTAGACTTATTTTCTTCTTATTCATCATAAAATTTTCTCCTTACTTTAAATAACATTACTTATATTTTATTTCATTAATTTATTGAAGTCAATAGGTGTTTTTTTCTATTTTTATAGTTTATTTTTTGCGTTTAATAACTCCCTACGGAAGCTTCTTTTATTTAACAGAAAAAAATTTTTCACCTATATTACAATTATATTACATTTTTGTCATAAAATCAATGATTTATGTAAAATAATCTCGTTTTTTATTGATTTCCGTATGCTTTAATTGTTATTAATATTTTTATAAAAACATTCATATATTTTATAGAAGATTTAAGAGGTGTACTATGAAAAAAATTTTTTATAAAATATTTATTATATTTTTTATATTACTTTTTGTAATATCCAATTTTTCATTATGTGATGATTTAGATGATAATGAAGTAATTGATGTAGATTCTGAAATAGTATCTTTAAATTCATCTAAAAATGAAATTAAATCACCTGATACTAATTCACGTGCATGTGTAGTTATAGACAGGAATACAAATACTATTTTATATGGAAAAAACGAAAAACAAAAAAGAAAAATGGCATCAACCACAAAAATAATGACTGCAACTGTAATTATAGAGAATTTTAATTTAAATGATACAATAGAAGTTTCAAAAAAGGCAGCTGGAACAGGTGGTTCAAGATTAGGGTTAAAATTCGGAGATAAAATAACCATTAATGATTTGCTGTATGGATTAATGCTTCGTTCTGGAAATGATGCTGCTGTAGCACTTGCAGAATACGCTGGTGGAAGTATAAAAGGCTTTGCAGAATTAATGAATAAAAAAGCTTCAGAATTAGGTCTTACTAATACTCATTTTGAAACTCCACATGGCTTAGACTCTGATGACCATTATACCACAGCATATGAATTGGCCATTTTATCAAATTACGCTTTAAATAATCCAACCTTTGCACAAATTGTTGGTACAAAAAATTATACTATAACTATAAATGGTTATCCTAAACAATTAAATAATACAAATGAATTATTAGGTAATTTAAATGGTGTATATGGAGTTAAAACCGGTTTTACAAATGGAGCTAATAGATGTTTAGTAACAGCATGTAAAAGAAATGATATGGATATTATTTGTGTGGTTTTAGGAGCAGATACAAAAAAATTTAGAACATTAGATAGTATTAAATTAATTAATTATGTCTTTGATAACTTTGAACCTGTAAATATAAAAAATTTAATTGACAATAATTTTAAAAATTGGAAAAAAGAAAATTTAAATAAGATTATAATTAATAAGGGGTCTTCACAAAATATAGACCTAAAACTTGAATATATAGATAAAGCTATTATACCTATTAGAAAAGATTTAATAGATTCTATAAAAATTACTATAAACTGCCCTCTATATTTCGAAACTCCATTAGAATCAGATTCTAACATTGGAAATGTTAATATTTCTGTTTCAGGATATTTAGATTTTAATTATAAAGTAATGAATGTGCATGAAGTTAAGCATAAAACTTGGAATATGTATTTATATGATTTTTTTAAAAATTATTCTTCTATTTTAAATAATATTTTTTAAAACAATGAAAATCCATTGGTCAAAAACTCCGTTGGTTGAAAAAGCATATTCAAAGAAAAAGAAATTATGAATTTAATATTCATAATTTCTTTTTATATTAAACATTTTCTTTTATATAGTCAACTACGTCTCCTACTGTTACAACTTTTTCTGCATCACTATCTGGAATTTCTATATCAAATTCTTCTTCAATAGCCATTACTAATTCTACTATATCTAAAGAATCAGCTCCTAAATCATCAATAAAAGATGCTTCCATTGTTACAGCTGTATCTGCTACACCTAATTGTTCAACAATTATAGCTTTTACTTTCTCTAAAATTTCTTCTGAACTCATAATTTCGAGTTCACCTCCTCTCAAGTTTTCATGTGTATGTATTATCTAATTTTTATAATACTTTTATATTATATGTTATTATATTTGTCAAGTATATTTACTAATTATTTTTATTTTATACTACATGTTCGGTTTATTTTATTTGTTAAATGCTTCTATCATCTTTTCAACAGCTCTATTTTCAACAAATTTTTCTGCTTGAATTATTGTATATTCAAATAATCTTTCATCACTACTTCCATGTGCTTTAACAACTGGCTTTTTAACTCCTAAAAATAGAGCTCCTCCATATCTTTTATAATCCATTACATCTGCAAATCTATTGATTCCAGGAAGTGCAGGAACTGCAGCTATTTTTGAAAATATATTTTTCATTAAACTTTCTTTTAAAGATTTTTTTACAAATTTTCCTAGTCCTTCTGTTGTTTTTAAAAATACATTACCTGTAAATCCATCTGTTATTATAGCATCAATTTTTCCAGAAAATGCATCTCTTCCTTCAACATTTCCTATAAAATTTATACCTAACTCTTCTGATTTTTCTTTTAGCAAATTATAGCTTTCTTTAACTAATTCGTTTCCTTTTGTTTCCTCTGTACCAATGTTTAAAAGTCCAACTGCTGGTTTTTCAATTCCAAATGTATTTCTTAAATATATTGTAGACATTTGAGCAAATTGTAATAAATTTATAGGTTTGCAATTTGTATTTGATCCACAATCCATTAATAGTAATTGACTTTTATATGCCGGTAAAATACCTGCTAATGCTGGTCTATCTATTCCTTTTATTCTCCCAACTAATAATGTTGCTCCTGCAAGTAATGCTCCTGAATTTCCAGCAGATATAAATACATCACCTTCATCTTGTTTTAGCATATTAAATCCAACTACCATTGATGAATCTTTTTTATGTTTTATTGCTTCTGTTGGCTTATCTTCCATCTCTATTGTTTCTGTGGCATTTTGTATTTTTAATCTATCTGAAATCTCCTCTATTTCTTTTCCGTAAAATTCTTTTACTTTACTTCTTATTATTTCTTCTTTTCCAACTAGTATTACCTCTGATTTCACTCTATTTATTGCATTTACTGCTCCTTTTATATTTGCATCAGGTCCATTGTCTCCACCCATTGCATCTAATATTATTTTCAAATTTCTCATTCCTTCCTGATTTTTACTGTTCTTCTATCATTTTATTTTAAGTATTATTATTTTATTATTCTTTATACAAAAAATCAATACTTTTATTATAAAAAATATAAAAGAACTAGAATATTTCTAGTTCTTTTATATTTTTTATATATTATTCGATGATGTCAGCAACAACACCTGAACCAACTGTTCTACCACCTTCACGGATAGCGAATCTTAGTCCTTTTTCAATAGCAATTGGTGTAATTAATTCAATTGTCATTGAAACGTTATCTCCTGGCATAACCATTTCTGTTCCAGCTGGTAATTCAATAACACCTGTAACGTCTGTTGTTCTGAAGTAGAATTGTGGTCTGTATCCATTAAAGAATGGTGTATGTCTTCCACCCTCTTCTTTAGTTAATACATAAACTTCAGAAGTAAATTTTGTATGTGGATGAATTGTTCCTGGTTTACATAGAACTTGACCTCTTTCGATGTCTTTTCTATCAATACCTCTTAATAGAACACCGATGTTATCTCCTGCTTCAGCTTGGTCTAATAATTTTCTGAACATTTCAACACCTGTTACAACAGTTTTTCTTCTTTCTGTTGTTAAACCGATAATTTCAACTTCGTCTTGAAGTTTAACTTCTCCTCTTTCTACTCTACCTGTAGCAACTGTACCACGACCTGTGATTGTGAATACGTCTTCAACTGGCATTAAGAATGGTTGATCAATTGGTCTTTCTGGTGTTGGGATATAGCTATCAACAGCTTCCATTAATTCTTTCATTGGTTTGTAAACTTCATCATCAGGATTTGTTGATGTACTTTCTAGAACTGCTAATGAAGAACCTTTTATTACTGGAATATCATCTCCTGGGAAACCATATTCTGATAATAAGTCTCTAACTTCCATTTCAACTAA
Organism: uncultured Clostridia bacterium; assembly: GCA_934168305.1. Classification (GTDB taxonomy): domain Bacteria; phylum Bacillota; class Clostridia; order TANB77; family CAG-508; genus CAG-269. The sequence continues at coordinate 75,141 of CAKPNF010000003.1, forward strand.
TTCTAATAATTCTGGGTCATCAACCATATCACATTTGTTTAAGTAAACAACGATGTATTTAACACCAACTTGTCTAGCTAATAAGATGTGTTCTCTTGTTTGTGGCATTGGTCCATCAGCTGCAGATACAACTAATATAGCACCATCCATTTGAGCAGCACCTGTAATCATGTTTTTAACGTAGTCAGCATGTCCTGGGCAGTCAACGTGTGCATAGTGTCTGTTATCTGTTTCATATTCTACGTGTGCTGTGTTGATTGTGATTCCTCTTGCTTTTTCTTCTGGAGCTCCATCGATTTGATCGTAAGCTTCGAATTTAGCTTTTCCTAATAATGATAAATATTTTGTAATAGCTGCTGTTGTTGTTGTTTTACCATGGTCAACGTGTCCGATTGTACCAATGTTAACGTGTGGTTTGTTTCTTTCAAATTTTGCTTTTGCCATTTTAAAAATCCTCCTTATTTTAGTTAGCCGTTCTTTTTGAACGTAGCTACTTTATTTTTTAAACTTAATAACGTAAATTATTTGTTGCACTTGCATTTTACAACATTTTCATTAAAAATGCAAGTACTATTTTATTTATAATTCAAATTAATATAAAATTAGTATATTGTGCATTTTGGATATTTACTGAAAGCTGAAGGTGTACGTGTGTACATCGAAGTTTTCAGTAAACAACAAAATGTGCAAGATGCTGATTTTAGATTAATTTTATTCTGCTTTCTTTCTAGAAGCAACAATAGTCTCTAAAACTGATTTTGGAACTTCTTCGTAATGAGAAGGTTCCATAGAGTATGAACCTCTACCTTGAGTCTTAGAACGTAAGTCTGTTGCATAACCAAACATTTCTGATAATGGAATAAATGCATGTATTTCTTGCATTCCATCGTTTGCATCCATACCTTCCATTCTACCTCTTCTAGAGTTTACATCACCAATAACATCTCCCATGTATTCTTCTGGAACTGTTATTTCAACTTTCATAATTGGCTCTAAGATAACTGACTTAGCTTGTTTACATCCTTCTTTGAATGCCATAGAAGCAGCTATTTTGAAGGCCATTTCTGAAGAGTCAACTTCGTGGTATGAACCATCAACTAATGAAACTTTAAAGTCTATAACTGGGTAACCAGCTAAGATACCACTTTCAGCAGCTTCTCTCATACCTTGTTCAATTGGTTTAATATATTCTTTTGGAACAGCTCCTCCAACGATTTTGCTTTCGAATTCTATTCCTTTACCTGGCTCTAATGGTTCCATTTCAAACCAAACGTCACCGTATTGTCCTTTACCACCAGATTGACGAATAAATTTACCTTGAACTTTTACTTTATTTCTAATTGTTTCTTTGTAAGCAACTTGTGGTTTACCTACATTACATTCAACTTTGAATTCTCTTTTTAATCTATCTACGATGATATCTAGGTGTAATTCACCCATACCAGCGATAATTGTTTGACCAGTTTCTTGGTTTGTATAAGCCTTAAATGTTGGATCTTCTTCAGCAAGTTTTGCTAAAGCGATTCCCATTTTTTCTTGAGCTGCTTTATCTTTTGGCTCAATAGCTATATCAATAACTGGTTCTGGGAATTCCATTGATTCTAGGATTATTGGATGATCTGGATCACATAAAGTATTTCCAGTTGTAACATCTTTTAAACCTACAGCTGCAGCAATATCACCAGCATATACTTTTTCAATATCTTCTCTGTGATTTGCATGCATTTGAAGAATTCTTCCTACTCTTTCTTTTTTGTCTTTGCTTGAATTTAAAACTGTTGATCCAGATTCAAGTGTTCCAGAGTAAACTCTGAAAAAACATAATTTTCCAACAAATGGGTCAGTAGCAATTTTAAATGCTAAAGCTGCGAATGGAGCATCATCTGAAGTTTTAGCTTCTGTTTCTTCTCCATCTAATGTTTCACCTTTAATATGTGGTATATCTAATGGTGATGGCATATAGTCAACTATTGCATCTAATAATTCTTGAACACCTTTGTTTTTGTATGAAGAACCACATGTAACTGGTACTATTTTATTAGCTAATGTTCCAGCTCTTAAACCTCTTTTGATCTCTTCTTCTGTTAGTTCTTCACCATCTAAATATTTCATCATTAATTCTTCATCTTGATCAGCAACAGCCTCGATCATATTAGCTCTCCATGTTTCAGCTTCTTCCTTCATATCTTCTGGAATATCTGTTTCAACGATGTGTTCTCCTAATTTATCATCTTGGATGTATGCTTTCATTTTAATAAGATCAACTATACCTTGGAAGTTGTCTTCTGCACCTACTGGTAATTGGATTGGAACCGCATTTGCTTTTAATCTTGTTTTTAATTGATCAACACAAAGCATAAAGTTAGCTCCAGTAATATCCATTTTATTTACATATACCATTCTTGGTACACTATATTTATCAGCTTGTCTCCAAACTGTTTCTGTTTGTGGTTGAACTCCACCTTTTGCTGCTAAAACTGTTACAGCACCATCAAGAACTTTTAAAGATCTTTGAACCTCTACTGTAAAATCAACGTGACCTGGAGTATCTATAATATTAATTCTATTATCTTTCCAGAAACATGTTGTACAAGCAGATGTAATTGTAATACCTCTTTCTTGTTCTTGTGCCATCCAGTCCATTGTTGCAGCACCTTCATGAACTTCACCTATTTTATGAGTTTTACCTGTATAGAATAATATTCTCTCTGTTGTTGTTGTTTTACCAGCATCAATGTGAGCCATTATTCCTATATTTCTTGTTCTCTCTAATGGGTATGCTCTTCCTGCCATCTATATTTCCCCCTCTCGGTTTCTTTTATAATTCTTTTTAACACTCTCAACTTTAAATTTTTGTTAAAAGTGATTAGCTGTGCATTTTTAAGATTAATTACAAGCCGAAGTCGTACACAGGTACGTCGAGGTTTGTAATTAATATTGAAAATTTGCAGATTATTGCTTTTAACAAAAATTTTACCATTTGTAATGAGCAAAAGCCTTATTAGCTTCAGCCATTCTATGAGTATCTTCTTTCTTCTTAAATGCTCCACCGTTTCCAGCAACAGCATCCATAATTTCACCAGCTAATTTTTCAGCCATAGTTTTTTCATGTCTGTTTCTAGCATAAGAAACTAACCATCTTAAACCTAAAGTTTGTCTTCTTTCTGGTCTAATTTCTAATGGAACTTGGTATGTAGCTCCACCAACTCTTCTAGCTTTAACTTCTAGAACTGGCATTACATTTTCTAAAGCTGCTTCAAAAACTTCTAAAGGATTTTTTCCTTCTTTTTCTTTTATGATATCAAATGCATCATATACTATTTTTTGAGCAACTGATTTTTTACCATCTAACATTATATTGTTTACTAATTTTGTAACAACTTTACTATTATATATTGGATCTGGTAAAACATCTCTTTTTGCTATAAATCCTCTTCTTGGCACTATTCTTCCCTCCTTAATTTTTATTTAGATATTTATAAAACATCTTAGGTACTCTGATAGGTTTTCCTATCCGTATAGTGCATATAATATATTCTAAATTCAAGTACCCTTAATTTAGTAAGTATTACAAGCACTAATTATTTTTAATTTCACGTTGCTAATTTCCTAATCGATTTTCTATTTTTTAGGACGTTTAGCACCATACTTAGAACGAGCTTGCATTCTATCTTTAACACCAGCTGTATCTAATGTTCCTCTGATGATATGATATCTAACACCTGGAAGGTCTTTTACCCTACCACCTCTAATTAATACAACACTGTGTTCTTGTAAGTTATGTCCTATACCTGGGATATAAGATGTAACTTCATAACCATTAGAAAGTCTTACTCTGGCTACTTTTCTTAAAGCAGAGTTTGGCTTTTTAGGTGTAACTGTTTTAACTACTGTACATACACCTCTTTTTTGTGGAGCTCTATTATTTGTTAATTTTTTATTTTTTGAGTTCCATCCATGTTGAAGAGCTGGTGCAGTTGATTTAGTTATTCCTGTTTGTCTTCCTTTTCTTACTAATTGATTAATTGTTGGCACTTGAATTTCACCTCCTACTTTTATATTTTTTATTGTAATTTCATATGTGTAATATTTTTGAAATATTTGCAACATATAAAACAAATAAACTGTTACGGAATTGCATAATACATGCAATTTACAATAACAGTTTATATTTTATCATTTTTATGCTTATAAGTCAAGAAAAACTTAAATTTTTTTATTCACCACCATGTTCAATATATTCATTAACACATTTTTTTGTTTTATCTAGTTCTTTCTTTTCTATTTCTTCCGATGCTTGATTTTCTTTGTTTGTTTGCTTTTCTTTGTTTAATGCATTATGTTCAATTCTATTGTCTTTATTGTCTACCTTTACTTTATCTCTAAGTCCAGTAAGTTCTCTATCTTCATTAATATACCTAATAGCTATTTCTTTTTGTTCTTGAGCTGTTTTGTTTTTACCACTCGTCAAGGCTTTTGTATCTTTCTTACTATTTAATAATTTTATATCTTTAATTTTACTAACTTTTTCTTTAATTTTATCAAAAACATTTTTTTCACTTATTCCATCCAAAGAAGCTATCCCTAATTTTTTAGCATTTCTAGCAATTCTTTTTTCTTTCCAATTAGCAAAAATCCCTGTATCTTTATCAAATTTATATTCTATATCTACTGAATCTCTAAGTATCTTCATACTTTCTTCTAGATTATGTTCCCATATATTTCCACCTTTTATTATATTCAAGTATGCTTTAACAAGTGTTCCCTGATTATCATTTTGTCTTTCTCCTATTTTTTCTAATATTGAAACAAGTGCATAATCAATATTTTTCTTCTTATTATCATTTATAAAGTAAGCATTTACTCCATAACGTTCCATTATGTCTTTTTTATTTTGGCTTTCTTTCTTATAAAAAGCTTTTTCTTTTTCATTTATGTTTATTTCATTTTTATCAATATTTAATATAATTTTATTTTGTTTAATTATATCCTTTTGAGTTAAATTTGTTTCAACTGAATCATGAATTTGTTCTTTGTTAAAATTAGTTTTTTGTTTAATTATTGTATTTGAATTATTATTTTTAACATTTTCTTTTACAGCATTTTCTTTTACAACACTTTCTTTTACAGCATTTTCTTTTTCTTGTTTTTCTGCTTTATCTTCCTCTATTTCATTTTCTTGTTGTTCTTCTTTATCCAACTTCTCTTGTGAAGTCTCTTTATAACCCAAAATTTTATCAAATCCATTTTTATCAAAATTATCCTCTACCATTTTTATTAAAGCTTCAATTTCCATAAACTTTTCTTTAGGTGTTTGACCATTTAGTAATTTATCAAAATTATTTATTTCTTCCAACCTTAAATTCAAATCATCAATTCTTTTTCTTCTAAATTCTTGTATTTGATCATTATCTGGAATACCATTTTTTTTATCACGTTCAATAATAGCTTCCAATTCTTCTTTTCTTGTTTTCAATTTTTTAGCTTCTTCAATTTTTTCAGAAATATTAATATTTCTATTATCATCAATATCTTTTTTCTTTTCTTCTAAGTTCTCAATTATAGACTTCTTTTTTTCCAAAATTAATTGATTAAGTTCTCTATCCTTGTTCATTCTTTCTATATCAACTTGTCTAAATTCTTTTTCTTTTTCATCAACTTCTTTTTGTAAATCTATATAAAATCCACTTTCCTTATCTATAATCTTACTTTGTTCTTGTTGTAATTTTTTTAATTCATCTTGGACTTCTTTACTATTTTGCGTCAATACATCTAGTTTATTTTGTTGTTCCTTTATATAATTAATTTCACCCGCAATATTTTTTAATATTTCTTCCATTTTTCTCTCCTTTCAAAATATACAATATTTTGACATATTATTAAACTTCATCTTAAATTATAGCAAAAAGCAACAAAAATAGCAATAGTTTTATGTAAATTATTACTATTTTTAATATAAATTTAACCTATTTGTAATATTTCTGTAATATTTTACCATTTAAAAATTTTGTAAGCTTCTTTCCGCCAGTTTCATATATCTCTCTTTCTTATCTTTTATTTTTTTACCTTCCAACTCTGGCAAAATACCAAAATTAGCATTCATTGGCTGAAATTTTTCATTTTCTGTTGAAATATATTTTGCAAGAGCACCAATTACAGTATATTCAGAAAAATGTATTTTTTCACCGTCCCAAAAAACAGTTTATGGCATTTAATGCAGCAACCATTCCAGAAGAAATTGATTCTACATATCCTTCTACTCCTGTAATTTGTCCCGCAAAATAAATATTAGAATTAGATTTTAAATTATATGTATTATCAAGTAATTTAGTAGAATTTATATACGTATTTCTATGCATTACACCATATTTAACAAATTCTGCATTTTCTAATCCTGGTATCATACTAAATACTCTCTTTTGTTCTCCAAATTTTAGATTAGTTTGAAAACCAACCATATTATATATATTTCCCTCTGTATTATCTTGTCTTAATTGAACTACGGCATATGGTCTTTTAGCAAATCTTGGGTCATCAAAACCAACCGGCTTTAAAGGACCAAATCTTAAAGTATCAATTCCTCTTTTTGCCATAATTTCAACAGGCATACATCCCTCAAAAATTTCTCTTTTTTCAAAGTCGTGTAACGTAACAACTTCCGCTTCTATTAATGAATGCCAAAATGCCTCATATTCTTCTTTATTCATCGGTAAATTTATATAGCTTTTTTCTTGTTCTTTTTGTCTATTTTTCCATTCTTCAATACATTCATCCTTTTTCTTTTCTTGGTCATATCTATTACCATAAAAAGCTATATCAAAATTTATGCTATCTTTACTGATTATTGGAGCAGCTGCATCATAAAAATATAATTTATCCTCTCCTGTTAATTTTAAAATTTGTTTTGCCATTTTCTCGGAAGTCAATGGTCCTGTAGCTATTATAACTATCCCATCATTTACATTTATTTCACTATCAGATTCCACATCTTCTACTTCTTTGTGGATAATTTTAATTAGTGGATTTCCTTCTATTTCTTCAGTAACTCTTTGTGCAAATTTTTCTCTATCAACAGCCAAAGCTTGTCCAGCTGGTACTTGAGTTTCATCTGCTATTTTTATTAACAATGAATCTAATATTCTTAATTCTTCCTTTAAAAGTCCACAAGCATTTGTCAATAAATTTGACTTAAATGAATTACTACAAACTATTTCAGCTAAATTTTCATTTGAGTGTGCTTCTGAAAATTTAATAGGCTTCATTTCATACAATTTTACTTTTATTCCAGCTTTTGCAATCTGATAAGCAGCTTCACATCCAGCAAGCCCTCCACCAACAATTGTAATATAATCTTTCATTTTTTATACCTTTTCCTTTCTACATCACATTGGTCGATTCTTAAAACGTCCTCATTAGTTGAATTGGTTCATTAGCTAAACAAATTCATAATATCCTCTTTTGAAAGTCTATTAATAAATGTAGTTTGTGTATTAAGCATATTATCTGTAAGCTCAGCTTTTCTTTGTTGCATTTCGTAAATTTTCTCTTCAATCGAATCTTTAGTAATCAATTTATATACTTGAACATTGTTTTTTTGCCCAATTCTATAGGCTCTATCTGTAGCTTGATTTTCTGCTGATATATTCCACCACGGATCATAATGTATAACCATATCTGCTCCAATCAAATTAAGTCCTGTACCCCCTGCTTTTAATGAAATTAAGAAAACTCCTATTTCTTGATTTTTATTAAATTCATCAACCAAATTTATTCTTTCATCAACTTTAGTAGATCCTGTCAATTTAAAATATTTAATATTTCGTTTTCTTAATTCTTCTTCCATAATATCAAACATTGATGTATAACTAGAAAATAATAATATTTTGTGCCCCGCCATTACTCCATCTTCTACAATTTCCATACATTGTTCAAGTTTACTACTTCCATCTTTGTAATCATCTATGAAGAGTTTTGGATGACAACATATTTGCCTTAATCTTGTAAGTGCTGCTAGTATTTTTATTTGATTTTTTTCAAACCCATTTACATTTATTTCATTTTGTAATTCTTGTTTTGCTTGTGCCAAATATGCTAAATAAATTTTTCTTTGTTCTTCTTCCATTTCATTATTCAAAACAGTTATTGTCTTTTCAGGTAATTCTGTTAATACTTCTTTTTTCGTTCTCCTTAAAACGAATGGCTGTATTAACATTTTAAGTTTATCCATTGTTTCTTTGTCTTCATCTTTTATTATTGCTGTTTCATATTTTAATTTAAATTTTTTATAACTAAACAAATATCCTGGCATTATAAAATCAAAAATTGACCACAATTCTGCTAATGAATTTTCTATTGGCGTTCCAGTTAACGCAAATCTTGTATCTGCATTTAGTTGCTTTATTGCTTTTGCATTTTTTGTATTATTATTTTTTAAATATTGAGCTTCATCTGCTATTATGAATTTAAAATTGTATTTTTTTTCATTATAAATGTCTATATCTCTTTTTAATAAATCATATGATGTTATTATTAAATCATATTTATCAATATTTTGTATTATCTCTTCTCTTTCTGATGCTGTTCCTCTAACTACTCTTATTTTTAATGCTGGTGCAAATTTTTCTATTTCATTTTTCCAATTCAATGATAATGAACTTGGAGATACAACAATACTTGCCCTATGTTCATTACCATTTTGCTTATAGTCCAAAATTACTGAAATTATTTGAATTGTTTTTCCAAGTCCCATATCATCCGCAAGTATTCCTCCAAATTTATATTTATCAAGTGTTTTCAACCATTTATATCCTAAAATTTGATATGGTCTTAATATATTTTCAAATTCCTTTGGAATCTTTTCATCTTCATCTAATAAATCAATGTCAAGACTATTTATAATATTTTTATATTCTGTATTTTTTGTAATTTGTGTTCCCTTTATCTCTTTTAATAGTTGATTTAAGTACAAAGTTCTATTAACTGGAAGCTTTACACTTCCACTTTCCAACTCTTTATAACTTGTATCTGTTCCAGAAAGTAATTTGTCAATAAAATCTATTTCATTACCATCTTGTAAATCTAAAAAGTTTCCATTTTTTAATCTATGATATTTCTTTTTTAATTTATATTTATTTAATATTTCTTCAAGCTCACTTAAATCAATATTAAGTTGTGATAAATCAACGGACAATAAATTGTTTTCAATTCTAACTCCTAATGAACCAATTTTAGGTTTTATTATTTCTTTTGTTTTAAACTTTTCAGTTGCTAACACTTCGAATCTCTGCATGTAATAATTTATATCATTCGTCAAAAATTCATATATTTTTTCTTCATCCGGAAGAATAAATCTAAGCTTTTTTACATCAAACATAAAACCAGTTTTTCTAAAAACATTCATTGCTTTCGTTTCTTCTACAACATTTCTAGGATATTTAAAACTTTGCTCTTCTTGTTGATTTAATGGATTAATTTCATTTTCTCCATAACAAAGTTTTACATCTGCAACAATATATTCATTTTCATCAAAATCCAAAAAAACTTTTACTCTTAATTTTTCAGGTTGATATTTTTTTATTTCCTTTTCTATATTTTCTTCTATTTTTATTGCACTTTTTACTCTAGGCAATATTACTGAAAATAATTCACCTAACTGGTTTTCACTTAGTACAACTTGTGTCAAAAAATTTTCTCTAAATAATTTTAACAATTTTAGTGTCGTATTTTCAAATTCTTTTCCGCATCTATGTAATCTGTTTTCTGTTAAAACATATTTATATTTTCTTCCTTGTAATATAACTACTTTGTATATGTCGAAATCTGCAACAATTCTATATTCACCTTCTGAAATTTTTTCTAAATTAAATTTAATATCAGGGTCCATATCAGTAAATTCTACTACATTTTTTTCTGAATCTCTTTCAATAACTATTCGTTTATTTTTCAAAACCTCAAATAACTCATCTATTGCAGAATTCCCTATAATTATACTACTTTCATTTAATACTTTTCCATAATATTTATAGTTTGAGTTTGCATTTGAATTTGTAAATGCAATTATTTCTGAATATTTCATTACAAATTCTAACAAATCTTGACTATCTTTTTCAAACATTTCTTTTGTATGTACAAACTGTAATTTATCTCCATATTTGTAAAATTCTTTATTTAACATACATTTATAAAATTCAGTTAAATTTTTTATTTTATACATTCTTTTATTGCCAATTTTAAACTCAATTTTCATTTCTTTTGAAAATTTATCATATATAATTCTAGGTTCTATTTTTACATTTCCTTCATTTTTAAATTCTAAATCTAAATTTGAATCTATTTCATTTAATTCTTCATTGTATAATGTTTTTACCAATTGATTAAAACTATTATATTTATCTTGTTTTCTTTTTCCTAATACATTGCTATCAGTTGTTTTTTTGTGTATAATTTCTTCTGTTTGCATATTATTAAATGTTAATATAGTAGCTAAGCTATGTTTACACACACCATATGTATTATAATAATCTGGGCATGTGCATTCTATAGTTTCTATTTCTCCGTTTTTAACATCAATATATGTATTGTAAATATCATTTCCATATGCTTTTCCATGTAATTCAAAATTATTTTTATCATCATATATTGTTTTAATTATTCTTACTTTTTGTTCTCTTACATATCTTTTCGCTTTTTCTGTAATTAAATATCCTGCATCATTTAACAGCTCTTCAATAATATTTTTGTTTACTAGCATGTTTTTTCTCCTTCACTTGATGTAATATTATATAACATTTTTATTAATTTATCAAGGGGTATGAAGCTCAAAAAAAGCATTTCCATACCTAGGATAATGCTTTTTAACAACAATAATATTTACTTAAACCATATTAACTAATAGTTTTTTTTTACCATTATTTGAATCTCTATAATACCTTGCTATTAATTCATCTAATTCAATGCTCAATTTATAAGTAATAGAATAATCATCACCATTTTCTATACTCTTATTTAATTTATCTCTTAATTTACAAATTTCTTCATTTAACATATTCATCTCTCCTTTTTCGTTTTTCTCTTTAGTACATTTATAAATTAACACATAAATTTATTCAAGTCAAGTATTTTCAACGGTTTTTTCCAACTTTCGTACGAGTATTTTCATCATTTTTCGACACATAAAATCAAAAAAATACGGTATTAATTTTTTTTCTAATTTAATACCGTATTTTAAACATTTTTTTCTCTAACTTTTTACAACAGATAATATCATATTTTTTTCATTAAAAACATCTTTTAACACTTGATTTAAATATTCTAAATTTATTGTACTTATCTCTTCCAAGTAATCAAAACTATTTATACCCTTAAAATAATCTGACAAAAACATTCTTGAAATATCTGTTATATCATTATATTCTTTTATATATTCACCATATATCATCTTTTTTGTTCTCTCGAACTCTTGCTCATTAATGCCAACGTCTATAATCTTTTTTGTTTGTCCTTTAAACATTTCATATAATTCTTCTGGATTATTTGATTGTCCAGTTATAATAATATGTGCATATGTTTTATCAAAATCATATTCAATACTTGGAACAGAGTAACAATTTCCCATATCATACAATTTTTTATATAATTCTGAACTTGCACCTATTATAATATTTAATAATATTTCAATTGATATATGTTTTTTTACTTTTTCTTTTTGTTCAGCTGGAACATCTTTTATACCTATAGAAAAAAGTGGTTTGCTAACCTCCATATTTTGAATTGCTTTTTCTTTAACTATTTCTCTTGGTTCCTCTTCAAAAATCCTTTTAATCTCACCATTTGCCTTTTTATCAATTAATCTTTTCTTAATTTCTAACAATAAGTTTTCAGGTTCAAAATCGCCAGAAATAACCATTGCCATATTTGATGGATTATAGAATGTATTATAACATTTATATAATATATCTTTATCAATATGGCTTATTGTTTCAATCGTTCCTGTAATGTCAAGTTTTACTGGATTTTTATGATACATACATTCTAATGCATTTAAATATACTTTCCAGTCTGGATAATCATCATACATCATTATTTCTTGACCAATAATTCCTTTTTCTTTTTCTACATTTTCATCAGTAAAATATGGATGTTGAACATAATCCATAAACTCATCTAAAGCTTCGTAAAAATTATCTGTACATTCATACAAATAAGCTGTATGATTATTTGTTGTATAAGCATTTGCATTAACTCCTAACGCAGTTAATACATCCAAACTGTTCTTTCCATTTTCTTGTTCGAACATTTTATGTTCTAAAAAGTGTGCCACACCTTTTGGAACCTCAGTTTCTTTTGTCTCACCTGGCACTATAAATCTACTATCATTCGAACCATAATTTGTTCCCCAAATAATATATTTTTTTTGAATTCCCTTTTTAGGAATTATCATTACAGTCAATCCATTTTCTAGTTTTTCTATATAAACTTTTTCTTTAACTTTTGAATTTTCAACTATTTGCATTTTTTCTTCCTTTCCATTATGACATATAATAAACTAAAAGGGATTAGGGGGCCACCACATCAAATCCCTCTTAAAAATCATATAATTAAAAATATTTATTATAATCAAGAGGGATTTGATGTGGTGGCCCCTTAATCCCTTTTAATCATTTAATTTTTTAAGAAATACACCGTATTTATACTAACTTTATTTGCAATATCAATAACATCATCTTTAGTGACTTCACTAATTTTACTAATATATTGTTCTATATCACATTTATTATTAGACAATTCTTGCCCAAAGAAATATGTTATTTCTGTATCTTGTTCATCGTCTATAGTTTTTATTGATGCAATTATACCTTGTTTAGCATCTTCAACTTCCTCTTCTGTAAAATCTCCTTTTTTAATATCTTCTATCTGTTTCTTTATAATTTCTAGTGCTTTATCATAATTTTGTATTTCAATTCCACAATTTATAAATATATTATTTTTAAATCTATAATAACTAGAACTTGCAGTATATGCTAAACTGGCCTTCTCACGTACATTTTGAAATAATTTTGAATTTGCACTTCCACCTAGTATACTGTTATATATCATTACATTATATCTAAAATCTTCATTATCAACATCTAAATCGATTCCAATTACAAGTTTACCTTGTGTTACATCCATTGATTCTTGAACAATATTTTCTTTTTCAGATTTTTTTGCTTTAATCTCTTGTCTATTGTACTCTGGTTCTCTACCTTGTAATTTAACTATATTTTTATTTTCTTTAATGATATCTTCAATTTTTTCATCCAATATACCTGAAACAAAAATATCTATTTTACACCCTTGTATCAATTTTGTATAATATTCATATAAACTTTTTTCATTAAAAGATTTCATATCTTCTACATATCCATATTTGTATAAGCCAAATGGCTGATTTTTGTACATTTCACTTATACATCTATCTAATGAATATCTCGCTTTATTGTCTATTTTCCCATCTATTATTTGTTTTAAATTTTCTTTTTCCTGTTCTACATACTCCTTCTTAAAGCTATCATTTTCTAAATATGGGTCAAATACAAATTCACATATCATTTCTAATGATGTTTTTAATATATTTTCCGCATTTTGTGGTAAAAATGTATCATTCACTGTTTCTATATAAAATTTTAAAACTTGATTATCTCCTGTTTTATCAAGTCCACAATCTAGACTTGCTCCATACATTTCTTCAAGCTTTTTATTAATTTCTTCTTGAGTTGATAATTCTTTTGTTCCTCTTCTTAATATTGCTGGAATTAATGCATTTTTTGTAACATTTTCTTTGTTTAATTTAGTTGTTAACATTATTGCTATTAAATTTGTTTTGAATTTGTCTGTTTGTATTGTATGAAGATTAATTCCTTTTTTTATTTCAGTTTTTTTATATTCCATAAAAATCGTCCTTTCACTCTCATTTTTTGTTTACTTTTTGTTATTCAAAAAACTTTATTATTTATTATTTTATCCTAAATTGTATTTATCATACCTGCTTTTATATTATATAACACAAAAAAGGTAGAAGTTAAGAATTATTATTTTATCTAAACTTCCACCCTTTATTATGTAATTAAAACTTTCTTTTTCTTGCTGCCTCTGATTTTTTCTTTCTTTTTACACTTGGTTTTTCATAATGTTCTCTTTTACGAACTTCTTGTAAAACTCCATTACGTGCACATTGTCTTTTAAACCTTTTTAAGGCATCTTCTATATTTCCATTATTAACTTTGATTTCTGACATTTATATTCCCCTCCTTCCGGTCATACGAAACTGTATGTGGGATTCTATTTCCTTACCCTATATACGTTACACATTATACATTATTATGGGGCATATTGTCAATAGTTTGCAGTTTATATTTTGAAAAATATGCATCTATAATCATCTACATTGAATCCATCCAAATTTTCGTTATGCTTATATCCATTGTTTGTCCTTGCCACATTGCCCCTGCATCTCCAAATCCAATATATTTATTTCCTGTTATATTTGAAATATCAACTTTATAGGTTATATTTGTCTCATAATATGTTGAATTATAATTTCCTGGTGTTGTAGCATTTGTACAAGCTGCCCAATCCCAAAATCCATGACCTTCTGAAGAATTAGAATTAAGTATTCCAAATTTAGATTCTGATATTTGAGGATATTGACTAGTATTGCTAGATGTTAATCTTATGCTTGAACATGTAATATATAAATTTTATATACCATAACTTTAATATTAATTATATTTCGTAATTATTCGGATATATTATATCTTAAACATTTTATGTTTGCAATATCATAAATAAAAAAAAGATGAAGTTTCCTTCACCTTTTTTTATTTATTCACCTTCAAAAATTCTTTCAAATTCATCAGCTTCAATTTTCTCTTTTTCAAGTAAAACTGCAGCAACAGCATGTAACTTATCAACATGGTCTGTAAGAATTTGCTTAGCTCTATTATAACCCTTATCAATAATAGCTTTTGTTTCTTCATCTATAACTCCAGCTGTTTCTTCTGAGTATTCTTTGGATTGAGCAAAATCTCTACCCAAGAATACCTCACTTTGGTCAGAACCAAGCATTAATGTTCCAATTCTGTCACTCATACCGTATTTAGTAACCATACTTCTAGCTATTTTTGTAGCCCTTTCAATATCATTGCTTGCACCTGTTGAAATATCATTTAATATTAATGCTTCAGCAACTCTACCACCTAAAAGTGATACAATATTTTCTTCCATTTCTGTTTTTGACATAAAGTTTTTATCTTCTGTTGGTCTATACATTGTATAACCACCAGCCATACCTCTTGGTACAATTGATATTTGATGTACTGGGTCTTGTGTTTCTAAGTAATGACTTACAACTGCGTGACCGGCCTCATGATATGATACCAATCTATTTTCTTTTTCACTTCTAACTCTTGTTTTCTTTTCAGGTCCCATAGTTACTTTAACCATAGCATCTTCAATTTCTTTCATTCCAATTTCATTCAAATTTCTTCTAGCTGCTAAAAGTGCTGCTTCATTTAATACATTCTCCAAGTCTGCTCCTGCAAATCCAGAAGTATTTTTAGCAATTACTTTTAAATCAACATCATCTGCTAATCTTTTCTTTCTTGAATGAACTTCTAATATTTGTTCTCTTGCCTTAACATCAGGAGCTCCAACAACTATTTGTCTATCAAATCTTCCAGCTCTTAATAAAGCTTTATCTAATACATCAGGTCTATTTGTTGCAGCTAATACTATAACACCTTCATTATCTGAGAAACCATCCATTTCAACTAATAATTGGTTTAATGTTTGTTCTCTTTCATCATGTCCTCCACCAAGACCTGCACCTCTTTGACGTCCAACTGCATCAATTTCATCTATAAATATAATACATGGTGCATTTTTCTTTGCTTGTTCAAACAAATCTCTAACTCTTGAAGCACCAACACCAACGAACATCTCAACAAAGTCTGAACCACTTATAATAAAGAATGGTACTCCTGCTTCACCTGCAACTGCTTTTGCAAGTAATGTTTTACCTGTTCCAGGTTGACCTACTAACAAAACACCTTTTGGTATTCTTGCTCCCATATCTGTAAATTTCTTTGGATTTTTAAGAAATTCAACTATCTCTTGTAATTCTTCCTTTTCTTCATCAACACCTGCAACATCTTCAAATGTAATTTTATTTCTATCAGCTGGTGTCATCATTCTGGCTTTACTTTTTCCAAAAGACATTGATTTTCCACCATTTTGACTATTGGCAGTTCCACCCATCATAAAGAACCAGAATATAAAGAAAATTATTAAAATTCCAAATGGTGTTAATAGACTTATTATTATTGAAAATACTGATTCTGAATTTTCTTCTAAAGTAATAGCTCCATTTTTTATAAATTCTTCTGTATAATTCATAAAACTTTCCATATTAGGAATATTAACTTGTTTTTTTACTTTATCATCAGTAAGTTCAACTGTTGCTGAACTACCATCTGCATCTATTACAATTGACTCAACTTTTCCCTCATTTATTTTTGTAATTAATTCTGAATATTTTAATTTTGTATTTGTATTTGTCATTATAGATGACAATAACACTATAAATATTACTCCTATAATTAGCCACATAGCTAATGTCTTAATTCCATTTTTCAAAATAATTTCTCCTTTCAATTGCTTTACTCGTTTATTTCTCATTTGAGATTATTTAGTTTTATAACATATATCATTTTGTTTTTCAACAATTTTTTTATTACTTTTTTATTACAAAAAATATAGTCTTTTTAAGCTTTACGGATACTCAATTAAGCCATCTTTTGGTTTATAAAATAAATTTTATGATTCTTTATCAAAACTTTTATATTTTTATTAGGAGTTAAATATTTATTACCTATATTATTCTCACACAATTTTATTAAATCATCTATATGTTTTTTTTCAATACCATTTGTTGATCCTAAAAGTCTTGATATAGTATATAACAAAAGTCTTGATTTTATAACTTTTTCTTCTTTATTAAATCCTTTTAAATTCATAATAAATTGTTTTTCTTTTTCTTCTATAATTAGTTCTTTATATTTATTTTCTACAGTATTTTCTAAATATTCATCCTCTTCTTTAACTAATTCTGATAACCTATCCATTGTGTTTACTATATTAGGATTAAATTCCTGCATAATATATGGAATTACAACATTTCTAATTTTATTTCTTGTGTATATATTATCAAAATTAGTTTTATCAATTCTCGCGTCAATATTATTTTCCATGCAATATTGTTCTATTTCATACCTTTCGCATTCAATTAAAGGACGAATATACTTTTTGTTTTTTATTGGTTCAATTCCTTTCAAACCTGCTATTCCGCTACCTCTTAGCATATTCATTATCATAGTTTCAACTTTATCATTTCTATTATGAGCAATCGCAATTTTATTTGAATCCGTTTTTGTTAAAATTTCATCAAAAAAATCATATCTGGCATTTCTTCCAGCTTCTTCTGTCCCTATCTTCATATTATTAGCCATTTTTTTAACATCTATACTCTTTGAATAAAAAGGAACATGTATTTTTTCACAAAATTCTTTAACAAACTTTTCGTCATCTTTTGCTTCTTCTCTAATCATATGATTAACATGTGCAACTATTATATCAAACTCCATATGTAAATTCTTGTCGTTTCTTATGTCATTTAAAATATTTAACATAGTGATAGAATCTGGTCCTCCAGAAACCCCAAGAACCAACCTATCTCCATCCTCTATTAAATTATATTTTTTTATTGTTTTTAGAACTTTATTTTTCATCTTTTCCTCCAAAAGGGATTAAGGGGCCACCACACAAAATCCCTGTGAACCAATGAGGACGTTTTTAAATTGGTTGAAATAACAAATATATAATAATTTTAAGTATAGTTAATAATTTTCAACCAACTTAAAAACGTCCCCATTGGTTCATATATAGGGATTTTGTATGGTGGCCCCTTAATCCCTTTTTAATCATCAAATCTTCTTTCTAGATTAACAAATTTTGTATAGCTTCCAAGCCATCCAAGGTCAACAGTTCCAGTTGAGCCTCCTCTGTGTTTTGCAATAATAACTTCAGCTATATTTTTCTTTTCACTATCTTCATTATAATAATCATCTCTATATAAAAACATTACAATGTCGGCATCTTGCTCAATAGCTCCTGACTCACGCAAGTCTGAAAGCATTGGTCTATGGTCTGGTCTTTGTTCAACCGCTCTTGATAACTGTGAAAGCGCTATGACTGGAACATTTAATTCCTTTGCCAAAATTTTTAGAGATCTACTTATTTCTGATATTTCTTGTTCACGGCTACTATTACGCTTATTGCTTCCTTGAACTAACTGTAAATAATCTATTACAACCAATCCAATATTTTTTTCTAATTTTAATTTTCTGCATTTAGCTCTTATTTCCATAACAGAAATACCTGGCGTATCATCAATATATATACCTGTTTCAGAAAGCGGTCCTATTGACTCTGCAAGCTTTCCCCAATCTTCATCTTCAAGTTTTCCGGTTCTAACTTTATTACTGTCAACCATTGCTTCACTACATAAAATTCTGTTTACTAATTGTTCTTTTGACATTTCCAAGCTAAATATTGCAACAGGTGTATTTCCTCTTACTGCAGCATTTGTTGCTATGTTTAATGCAAATGCAGATTTACCCATTGCTGGTCTCGCTGCAACCAATATAAGTTCTGAACCGTGCAATCCTGCTGTTCTATAATCTAAATCTGAAAATCCTGTTGGTACACCTGTAATATGTTGTTTTCTGTTGTATAATTCCTCTAATTGAATAAAACTATCAACTAAAATATCTTTTATTGGAGAATAACCTTTTTGATTTTTATTTTGCATTATATTAAAAATTTTTTTCTCTGCACCCTCCATAATATCTTCTACATCTTCAGTAGGATCATAACCTAACTCTATTATTTCATTTGCTGTTCTTATTAGATTTCTTAATACAGATTTTTCTTCTACAATTTTTATATATTTTGATGCATTTGCTGTTGTAGGTACTTTTTCTGGTAATTCAGCTAAATACTCAAAACCCCCAACTTGTTCAAATTTTCCCATTGTCTCTAATTCAGATTTTACTGTAATCAAATCAATTGGCTCTGCTCTATTGTATAGATTTAACATTGCTGAATATATTATTCTATTGTCTTCTCTATAAAAATCTTCTTCTTTTAAAGTCTCTATACTACTTGCTACTACTTCCCTATCTGTAAGCATACTTCCTATTACCGCTTGTTCTGCTTCTATATCGTGTGGTGGTATTTTACCTATATCCATTTTTATTCCCCCGAAATAATATCTATTTTTACTTTTCCAACTACCCCTTCGAATAATTTAATATCAACATTAAATGTACCTAAAGTTTTTATTGTTTCTTTTAAATCTATTTTCTTTTTATCTACTTTTATTTGATATTGTTTTTCTAAATTTTCTGCTATTTCTTTTGAAGAAACACCACCAAATATTTTTCCATTTGTACCTGCTTTTACTTTTATTTTTAATAAGATTTTTGATAACTTTTCAGCTATCTTTTCCGCTTCTTCTTTTTCTTGTGATTTTTTAAATGCATTTGAGTCTTGTTTTGCTTTTAATTTACTCATATTTTCTGCATTTGCTTCTACTGCCAATTTTTTTGGAAATAAAAAGTTACGCGCATATCCATCTGATGCATTTATTACTTGATCCTTTTTTCCTACTCCTTTTATATCTGCTTTTAATATTACTTTCATTAAAATCACAACCTTTCGCTTTTCTAATATTTAACTTCATATAGTTTACACTATTTTTAAGTTTTTTTCAATATATTTTTTCAACCAATTTAAGAACGTCCCCATTGGTTCAACTCAGAAATTAAGTGGGATTAAGGGGCCACCACATCAAATCCCTCTTTTATATATAATTTTTATAAATAAAAGAGGGATTTGATGTGGTGGCCCCTTAATCCCGCTTAATCCCTAATTTTCTATTTCAGTAAAATATTCGCTTATTCTTATAATTAATTCTTGCTTAACT
Source organism: uncultured Clostridia bacterium (assembly GCA_934168305.1). Lineage (GTDB taxonomy): Bacteria > Bacillota > Clostridia > TANB77 > CAG-508 > CAG-269. The sequence goes on from CAKPNF010000003.1 coordinate 95,224, forward strand.
TCGTCAATAGTCATACCTTCAACTTGAGCACCAGCCAAAGTAATATGACCACCACCACCTAGTTTTTCTAATATAACTTGAACATTTATATCTCCTATAGAACGTCCACTTATGCAAATTTTATCTCCTGTATTTCCTAAAACAAATGATGCTGTAACATCACTTATTGTAAGTAATTCATCAGCAGCTTTAGCACACAACAAACTTACATCTTTTGAATTTGTATTACTACATAAAGCTATTGCAATAGAATCATTTACAATTTCAGCTCCCTTTACAATATCAGCAATTTTATTAAATGATTCTAAATCACTTTGAAACCATTTTTTTACTTTTATAATATCAACACCGCATTTACGCAAGTATGCTGCAGCTTCAAAAGTTCTAACTCCTGTCTTAAATGTAAAGCTTTTTGTATCCATCATTATTCCTGCATATAAAGCTTCAGCTTCTATTTTCTTTAATTCAACATTAACCTCTGCATATTGTAACAATTCTGTTACAAGTTCAGCAGCTGATGATGCATATACTTCTTGGAATGTCAGTGTCGCATTTTCTATATAATCCGCACTTCTTCTATGATGATCTATTATAACAATTTTATTTGCCTTTTGTAAGACTTCTTCAGATTCTACGTAATTAACTTTATGTGTATCAACAACTACTAACAAAGTATCATCGTCTATATTTTCTTCTGCTACTTCTTTGCTTATTATTACATCTTCATATTCTGGTTCTTCTTTTAAGCTTTCTCTAAAACTTTGCAATGAAGCTGTATTACTTGCAATTATATATGCATTTTTATCTAAACTTTTTGCAAGTCTATAAACTCCTATGGCAGACCCCATTGCATCTATGTCAGGATTCATATGTCCCATAATCATTACTTTGCTTGATTCTTTTATAAGATTTTCTAATGCATGAGCTACAACTCTAGCTTTAACTTTCGTTCTTTTTTCAACTTCTTGCGCTCTTCCACCAAAAAATTTATAAATATCATTTTGCCTTACAACAGCTTGGTCTCCTCCTCTACCAAGTACAATGTCCATCGCTGTTTGAGCTGATTTGTATTTATCCTTATCAACATCACCTTCATTAGAAATTGCTATACTTAATGTAAATTGTACCTTTTGCTTTGGATCTAAGTCTTTAATTTTATCCAATATACTAAATTTATCTTCTTTTATTTTTTCTAAATATCTTTGTTCAAAAATATAGATATATCTATCTCTATCTGATTTAATTAGAATACCATTTGTCTCATTTGTCCATTCATATATCTCTTTATCTATTTCAGCTACATATTGTGCTTTTTCTTCACTCTCTAGCATCTGCATGTTTTCTTCATAATTATCTATCATTATAATTCCAACACATGATTTTGAATCATTATATTCTTTTTGCAATTTTATATTTTCTGTTTCATCTATAAAGTATAAAATTGCCATATATTCATCTTTTTCGTTTTTAGAATATCTTTTGGAATTTACAAATTTACCAACTATTCTGTATTGTCTTTTATTTACTTGGATATTTTTCAATATTGATTTATCTGTTTCTTCTTTTTTATTTTTAATTTCATCTTTTAAATCAAATACTATATCATTTACAAAAGTGTTTATATCTATATCTTCAAATTCAGATGCAAATTTTGAACTTTTCCATACTACATTTCCATCTGTTTCTAATATTATTAATGGAAATGGTGAATTTATTAAGCTAGTTTTTGCTGCCGAGTCAACTGTTAGTGTTAAATCTTGTAATGTTTCTGATATTTCACTTTTTCTTTTGTTATTTGCGAAATATGTATATGCAATTACTAAAACATATATTATTATCGATGGTATTATTAGTTTAGTATTTTGCCAACATATTCCAAGTAGTAAAATTAATATTATTACTAAATATATTTTTGTTCTTGATACTAAATTATCAAAAATTTTTTTATTACTTGTTTGCATAAATCTCTCCTTTTACATATTCTATTTTACTTCGAATTTAGAGATTTGTCAAATTTGACTCAAAAAAACACTCTTGAAGAGTTAAAATAATAAATTTAAACTCTCTCAAAAGTGTTTTAAAGCTAATCAATATTTCTATTTATCTTCACTAGTTATTACATTAGTATTCAAAACTGCATCTTCTTTATTTTGTTCACTTTCTTCTTGTTTTTTTACTGCATCTATAACCATAATAAACTTAACTTCAGCATCGTTATTTCCATCTAACATTGTAAAGTTATTGTAATCTTTAGATAATTCTGTTAATTTTTCTACCCTAGTAGTCAAATTTTTAACATCACCATTAATATAATTACAAATTTTCTTAATTCCTTCTTCATTAAATGTTTTAATACCTTCTGCTAATGTTGTTGCTCCTTCATTAACTTGGTTTGTACCATCTGCTAATGTTGTTGCTCCTTCATTTAATTGTGATAATCCTGATGTTAATTGATTTAGTCCATTTCCTAAAGTATTCATTTGTGAAATAACTTGATTTGTAAATGTTTTCTTAGCTTGATTTCCAACTTGTTTTGCAACTGTTGTTGATGTTTGCATTGCTGTTGTAGTCGCTGTGCTTTGTGCTGTTGTCAACGCTGTTATTACTGCTGTTTGTGTTGCTATTTGTTGTGCTGTTTCTAGTGCAGTTGTTTCTGCTGTTTGTGTTGCAACTTGTTGTGCAACAGTTAATGCTGTTGCTACTGCTGTTTGTTCTGCTGTAGTTTTTGCTGTTGCTAAAGCTGTATTTACTGCTGTTTGTGTTGCTGTATTTTGTGCTGTCGCAATAAGTAAAGCTTTTTCAGCTTCTGTTAGTGTTGGATAATTTGCTTGTGCATTTGTTATTATTGCTGTTTTTTGTTCTGTTGTTAATATTGAACTTGCTTTAGCTTGTTCTGTAATTTGTGCTTTTTGTGTTTCTGTTAATATTGCTCCTTGTTTTGCCAATGCTGTAATTTGTACCTTTTGAGCATCTGTTAATTTTGCTTTTGCACTAGCTTGAGCTTTTATTTGTGCTTTTTGTTCTTCTGTTAAAACTGAACTTGTTTGAGCTTGTGCTTTTATTTGAGCCTTTTGCTCTTCTGTCAATTTGCTACTTGCAGCAGCTTGTTGTTTTATTGATTCTAAAGTTTTGCTGTCTAATGCTTCTGATTTGTCATTTTTTAAACTTTGTGTTGATTTTGCAACTTCTGAAGATATTGTTTGTGCTCCAGTATATGCTGTTGTAACACCATCTTTTAAAGTATTTGCACCTGTTGCTAATTCTGTAGTTCCATCTTTTAGTGTATTAGCACCATCTTGAATTTGATTCATTGAGCTTTGTAATGTATTAACTTTACCATAAATTTCATCTAAATCATCAAAAACTTTTAAGTCATCTTCTTCTAAAACTTTAGGTGTAACATAAGACATTATGCTACTTGTTTCAAAATTTGTTGCATCCATTGTAATTTCTACATTACTTGGGATTTCAACTTCATCATCTGATAATCCTAAACTTTCTTGTAATCCTGGCATAGCCATACCAACTACAACAGTTTTTGAACCATCATCAACAACTTTTCCTGAAGAAACTTTTATATTTCTTGCATTTTCATTTTCTATTATAGTTCCTGCAATTACTACAAATGGAACATACATTTTAACTTTTTTACCATTTAAATCAACAATTCTTTCCTCTTTGTTTGTATATTGTAATGTGATTTTTACTTTACCACTCTTTCCAGCTATTTCATTTGCAGAAACTTCTTTACCATCTAACTCATATTTAACATTACATTCAATTGGTAATTCCTTTGAAGATTCACCTTGATAATAAATATCATTTTTGTTAGCATTCCATACAAATTTGTTACCATCCTGTGTGTAAGTTTCATCACCACTTGTATTTTTAATATTTAATAAATCTGATAAGTCATTAATTAAATCTGAATTTTCTGTGTTTTTAATATGTGTACTAACTATTGTTTTATAATTATCTCCATTACTGTCTAACTTTGAATAAACAGTTTCATCTTTTGTGTAAGCAAATACAGGAAGTGTGTATCCAACCATAGAGCATAACAATATACCTGAAATTACTTTTGAAATCATTTTATTATTTTTCATTTTAAATTCCATCCTTTCCTTGAGACATTAGGGACAGTCCAAAAATGTCTCATCATTTTTGTCACATTTTGTATTTTTTTGTAATTTTGTATTTTTTGTAATTTTCTACATTTCCTTTTTTCGACAAATTTTGCTACATTTTATGAGACATTTTTTGTCTGTCCCAATTGTCTCATTCCAACTGTTGTCTTACATACGATTTTGTCAAACAATAATAAGAACGCTGGTAATACCATGATAACTGTAAACATACTTATAATTGCTCCTCTAGACATAAGCGTACATAATGATGCAATCATTCCAATTTTTGAAACAACACCAACTCCAAATGTTGCACCAAAGAAACATAATCCACTAACAATAATTGAACTTATTGATGTTCCCAATGCTTCTGAAACTGCTTCTTTTTTGTCTTTTCCTTCTTTTCTTAAATTAATATATTTTGTTGTTATCAAAATTGCATAATCTATTGTTGCTCCTAATTGAATTGTTCCAATAACTATTGACGCAATAAATGGTAAAGTAGTATTTGTATAAGTTGATATTCCCATATTTAAAAATATAGCAAATTCAATTACAACCATTAAAATTACTGGTAAAGAAATTGATTTTAAAACAAATATCATAATTACAAATATAACTGCAATTGAAACACTATTTACACTATTAAAATCATGGTCACTAATTTCAACCAAATCTTTCATTAATGGTCCTTCACCTGCAAGTAAAGCACTATCGTCATACTCTTTAATTATTGAATTTATTTTATCAACTTGTTCATTTAATTCATCTGTTGCAAGTTCATACTTTGAACTAATTACAACTAATTGATATTTATCATTTACAAGTACAGATTTAATATCTTCAGGTATAATTTCTTCAGGTAATCCACTTTCCGCAAGTGTTGAATATCCTAATGCAAATTCGACTCCATCTAAATCTTGTATTCTGTCTAACATCTCATTTACTTTATAACTTGGAACATCTTTATCAACTAAAGCAAGTTCTGTTGATACCATGTTGAATTTATCCTCTAAAGCATTTGTTGCTTCTATACTTGGTAATGTTTGAGGTAATGTTTTGTTTAAATCATAATAAACACTTATTTTTGAATAGCCATAAACAGCTACAGGTAATATTACTAAAAATGTTATAATTATTGCTTTGTAATGTTTTATATTAAAGTTTTTTAATTTTTCAAATCTTGGTAATATTTCTTTATGCTTTGTTTTTTCAATTGCCTTATCAAATATCAATAACATTGCTGGTAATACTGTAACAACAGAAACAACTCCTAAGAATACACCTTTTGCCATTACTATTCCGATATCTTTTCCAAGTGTCAAATTCATACTACAAAGTGCTAAAAAACCTGCTATTGTAGTTAATGAACTTCCTACAACTGATACTAATGTTTTTGAAATTGCATGTGCCATTGCTTCATCATTATTGTTGTAATTTTCCTTTTCTGCTTTATAACTATGATATAAGAATATTGCAAAGTCCATAGTTACACCTAATTGTAAAACAGCACTTATTGCTTTTGTTATATAAGATATTTCTCCTAAGAAAATATTTGAACCCATATTATATAAAATTGCAATTCCTATACTTGCTAAAAGAAATACTGGTGCTAAATAAGAGTCTAAGGCAAATTGTAGAACAATCATACATAAAACTACAGCAATTATTACATATGTAACTATTTCTGAATTTGCAATATTCTTTGTATCTAAGACCAATGCTGACATTCCACTAATTTTACATTGTTTATCTGCAATTTTTCTTAATTGCTCTATTGACTCTAATGTTTTATCTGAAGAAATACCTTCTTTAAATGTTACTAAAATTGCTGTATCTCCGTCTTTATATGCTATATCTTTTATTTCATCTGGTAACATTTCCGCCGGAACATTTGAACCTAGCAAATCAGCTACACTTATAACTTTCTCCACATTATCTAGTTTTTTAAACTTATCTTCTAATTTTTGTATATCTTTTGTACTCATATTTTCTGTGATTACAATTGAATATGACCCCATATTAAATTCATTTGTTAATATGTTTTCACCCTGAACTGTATCTACATTGTCTGGCAAATAAGCCAATATATCATAATTAATTCTTGTTGATTCCATTCCTATAACAGATGGAATTAATAACAATAATGCTATTATGAATATTATCTTTTTATGTTTACATATCTTTTCTGCTAATTTTAACATTTTAATCTCCCTTCTCTTCGCGGGATTAAGGGGCCACCACACAAAATCCCTTTTATTTATTAACGGGATTTTGTGTGGTGGCCCCTTAATCCCGATTTTATGACTATTAGTCATTTTATATATAATACTACTTTTATGACCAATGGTCAATAGTTTTTTTCATAATTTATATAATTTTATTGACCAATAGTCAAATTTATGCAATAATATTTATATGTGAGGTGCAATAAATTATGAAAAATGATAAAGAAGAAAAAGAAAATAGATTATTAAATACCGCCTTTAAATTATTCACAGAAAAGGGAATTAAAGAAACATCAATACAAGAAATAGTAGATAACGCAAGTGTTGCAAAAGGAACTTTTTATCTTTATTTTAAAGATAAATATGAAATTAGAGATATTTTAATTGTTAAGAAATCACAGAAATTGTTTTATGATGCTTTAAAATCTTTAAGAAAAAATTATATTTCAGATTTCTCTGATTGTATTATTTATATTATTAATTATGTGGTAGATGAATTAACGAAAAATCCTCTACTTTTAAAATTTATTTCTAAAAATTTATCTTGGGGTGTCTTTAGTAAAACTGTTTTGAATTTATATGATAAAAGTTCTGAAGAAGAAGATTCAGTTTATGACTTATTTATTAAAGAAAGTGAAAAAAATAATATTAAATTTAATAATCCAGAAGTTATTTTGTTTATGATTATCGAACTTGTTGGTTCCACTTGTTTTAATTCTATTTTATATAAAGAACCTTTACCTATTGAAGAATATAAACCTTATTTATATAGAACTATTCGTAACTTAATTGAATCTGAAGAAATTTAAAAAACTGTTTTTAAGGACAGAAAAAAAACTTTTTTCTCCGTCCCAAAACAGTTTTTATAATAATTCAATCAATATATTATTATAATATTTTCAGCATCTTCTTTTCTTATAGCTATAATAGTCCCTCTAACAAGAAAAGCTCTTGGATCTCTAGATGGACTAACCAACACAGGAATGATATTTGTTCCCTTAACAAGTCCCATATCAAGTAGTCTTCTTTTTATTCCTTCATCACATTCTACTTTTTCTATTTTTCCATTTTGGTTTAATGGTAATTGACTTAAGTTTTCTATTTTCATATGTGTTCCTCCAAAATACAATCTTCTATTATATTATATTTTGTCGAATTATAAATGTTACATATTATCTTTTTCTACGTTCTTCTTCAAATTCTTCTTCTATTTCCTCAATATGTTCTTCTAAAACTTCGTCATTTACAACATCCATTTTTTCAACTACTTCAACAGCTTTTTTTATGTCTTCAGTTCCATTTCCTCTATATCCACATTTGTTTGCAAACTCTCTCCATGTCATGTTGGTATTCGGAATATAATCATTTTCATCTATCTCAGTATAATCTGCATCTATATGTGTAGCTGTATTTTCATTTCCGTCAAAATCTTCTACTTCTTTTGGATTACATCCATTATCTGTGTGTTCCTTAACTTCATCTTGAATTTTATCAATTTGATACATTCCCTTGTTCCTATTAAATACTTCTCTTGTTTGAATTGGAATATAACCAGTTTTAGAAGTTCGTATTTCTGTTGACGTAATCTCATTTTCTTCTAATGTTTTTTGGCCTAAAGACATCCTTACAATTCCACTATCATTTCTACAACCAACAGTCATACCATTAGATTTTCTAGTAAACACTGAACTATCTTTACTATCTCTTGTTGCAGTTCCATCAGCATTTATCCTTGTTTGGACTTTACTTGCATTATTTCCAACACTAGATTCAATCTCAAATTCATCATTTAAAACCTTAGCCCTACCATCATCATTCATTCCAACCAAAGAATATGTTGTATCATTTATTTTAGCATTTGGATTTATTTCTTTTACCTTTTCAGAATAAACAACATAAATATAGTTATATCCATCTAAATCTAGCCTTTTACCTAAAGTTTCTTTACCATCAACCTTTTGATTTAAATCTGCTTTTTGTATTCCATTTACTTTTATTTTTTCAGTTTGTTTTTGAGATAATTTATCTTGTTCTTCTTTTTCTTTGCCGTTATTTTTCTCTTCCTTTTCCTCTTTTAATTCTTCTAGTTCCTGTTCATTCATATCTTCTAATAATTTTTGAACTTCTTCTTCGGATATCTTTCTACCAAAATGGGCAGTTAACACTTCAGACAACTCTTTATTTTGTAATCTATTCATTGAATTTTTTTCTATTTCTTCCTCAGGTGTAGACCCTAGTAACTCATTTATTGCTTTCACCTTATCTGGCTCTGAATTAGCAAACACACCATTATATATAAGTTCTTCATTTCCTAAAGTTCCTGCAATACATTTATCACCCAAATAATAACTCTTTTGTTCTGTTATTCTTTCCCTACCATTCTCATCAATTTCTGTAATCTGTTTTTCAACAATAAATACATAATCCGATATATCTTTTCCATTTACTTTATCTTTCCATATAGCTTGACCTACCAACTTTATGTCTTTAATTTCTATTTTTTTATTTTTAGTTTGCTTTTCATTAATATCATTTTCTATTATGTCTCTAAAACTTTCTTCCACATTTAATATTTCTCTTTCTTTTTGTTCCATGCAAATCACCTCTATAATATATATTATACTAAAAACTACAATTTTTTCAAGTAAAATATTATTAAATAAACTTTTTATCCTTTTTTTGGTATTGACACATATAATAATATATACTAAAATAAAAATTAGGAAAATAAAAAGGAGACTCAATGGAAAATTTATTAGAAAAAATTTATGATAACGAAAATTTTATTTATATAATAAAAGATTTAATAGAAAATCCTACTGTAAAACAAATGAAAAATTATAGGCAACACTATGAAACAAGCTGTTTTGAGCATTGTATAGTTGCTTCCTATTATTGTTATTTACTATGTAAAAAATTAAAATTAGATTATGTTTCATGCAGTAGAGCAGCAATGTTGCACGATTTATTTTTATATGATTGGAGAAAAAGACAAAATGGTAGAAAAGGGCTTCATGCTTTTACCCACCCTAAAACAGCTTATGAAAACGCTTCAAAATTATTTGAATTAAATAATAAAGAATCAGATATTATTTTGAAACATATGTGGCCTGTAACATTTTTTTCTTTTCCAAAATATAGAGAAAGTTATATTTTAACTTTAGTTGATAAATACTGTGCAATAACAGAATCTTATCAAGAAATTTTCAATCGATTTTGTCAGAAAAAAGCTTTTAGATATGCTTATATATTTTTATGTTTATTATTTATTAGAATTTAAAATAGAAATTACAATATTAGTAATTTCTATTTTTTATAATTTTCTACATATTTCGACAAATAATCACAAAAAAAGTGAGACAATTTTGCACTGTCCCACTTGTCTCAAAATTATTCAGCTTTGTTTTCTGTTGTTTCAGCAACTGGAGTTTCAACAACTTCTTCTTTTACTTCTTCAACAGCTGGTTCTTCGACTAAATCTTCTTTAACAGTAATTTCTCTGTTTTCGATTCTAGCTCCAACCATTTCTTTAGTTTTAGCAGCTTTACCTACTCTATCTCTTAAATAGAATAATCTAGCACGTCTTGCTTTACCTACTCTAACTAATTCAACTTTTTCTACTAATGGTGAATGGATTAAGAATGTTTTTTCTACACCAACACCGTAAGATGTTTTTCTTACTGTAAATGTTTGGTTAACTCCTCCACCTTGAACTTTAATTATAATTCCTTCGAAAACTTGGATTCTTTCTTTGTTTCCTTCTTTAATTCTAACATGTACTTTTACTGTATTACCAACTTTTAATTCTGGTATTTTATTCTTAAGTTGTTCGTGTTCTATTGATTTAATAATATCCATTTTAGAATTTACCTCCTTCTTTATTTTTGAGCGGTGCCTACTTTGTTTGGCACATCATTTTTTATTTTTTCTAAAATCATCTTATCTTCATCAGATAAATTAACTTCATCTAAAAGGTCTGGCCTTTTTTCTAAAGTTCTTTTCAAACTTTGCTCTCTTCTCCATTTAGCAATCATTTGATGATTCCCTGAGCGTAATACTTCAGGCACTTGTTTATTTTCAAAAATTTCCGGTCTTGTATATTGTGGATATTCCAAAAGACCTTGTGAAAATGATTCTTCTGTTGTTGAGTCATCCTTCAAAACTCCTTCTACATATCTACTTACAGAATCGATTAATACCATTGCTGGTAACTCTCCTCCTGTTAATACATAATCACCTATTGAAATTTCTTCATCAACAATTGCGTCTAACACTCTCTGGTCTATTCCTTCATAATGACCACATAGAAGAATTAAGTGTTCTTGCTTTGATAGTTCCTCTACTTTTTGTTGGTCTAATTTTTTTCCTTGTGGTGACATATAGATAACTCTATTTTTTCCAGATTTTTCATTGTTTTTGATTACAGATTTATATGCATCGTAAACAACATCTGGTTGAATTACCATTCCTGCACCACCGCCATAAGGAGTATCATCAACTTTTTTGTGTTTGTTTTTTGAAAAATCTCTAATATTTATTAAATTAACATTTATTAGTCCTTTTTCTTTTGCCCTTCCAATAATGCTCTCATTTAAAATACTGAACATTTCCGGAAAAAGTGTTAAAACATCAAATTGCATTGATTTTTATACCTCCATTATTTTTTAAATAAGACCTTTTAAAAGATGTACAACTATTCTTTTTTCATCTAAATTAATTTCTTTAATTACATCAGATATTGCAGGTAATAATAACTGTTTTCCAATTTCGTCTTTTACAACATATATATCACAACTTCCACTATTAAAAACATCATCTAATTTTCCAAGTAAATTTCCTTCATCAGAATAAACATCTAACCCAATCAAGTCAACTATGTAATATGTACCCTCTTCTAATTCAGGTTCATCCTGTCTATTAACTTTTAAATATGAATTACGTAAAAGCTCTGCGTCTTCCACTTTATCTATTCCTTTGAATTTAATTAATACCATATCTTTATGATATTTTACTTCTTCAATTTCGTATTGTTTCTTAGTTTTGTTTAGTTCGACATATACTTTTTTTAAATTGTCAAATCTCGTAATATCATCAGTAAAAGGTTTGACTTTAACCATTCCTTTAATTCCAAATGTATTAACTATTTGACCTATTTCTAAAAATTCTTGCATTTAAAAACCTCAACTAATCAATAAATTCTACAGAAACTTTTTTATGTTCTTTAGCACCAATTGATTTTGCAACAGTTCTTATAGATTTTGCAAGTCTTCCTTGTCTACCTATTACTTTACCCATATCTTCATTTGCAACTTTTACTTCATATACTACAGATTTTTCATCTTGCTTCTCAGTTACTTCAACTGCATCTTTATTATCAACAAGATTTAAAATTATAGTTTCTATAATTTCTTTCATAGCTTAATACCCTTTCGCTAAAATTATTTTGCTGCATTTTCAATTAATTTTTTAACAGTATCTGTTGGTTTTGCACCATTTTTAATCCATTGTGCAACTTTTTCTTGATCTAAAACTATTGTAGATGGTTCTGTCATTGGATTATATGTACCTATTTTTTCGATTATTTTACCATCTCTTGGAGATTTAGAATCAGCAACTACTATATGATAGAAAGGAGCTTTTTTCTTTCCTTCTCTTTGTAATCTGATTTTTACCATTTTAATTTCACCTCCTAAAACCTTAGCTTTTTTGAATTTCGACCAATGAGGACGTTCTTGAACCAATGGGGACGTTCTTAAATTGGTTGAAAATTATTAACTATACTTAAAATTATTTTATCTTTATTATTTCAACCAATTTAAGAACGTCCCCATTGGTTCAAGAACGTCCCCATTGGTCGAAATTCAAAGTTAATAACTATATTTTAAAATTTTTCAAAGCATTTTCATCAATACCATTCATAAATTTTTTCATTCCACCTTTATTTTTCATTTGCTTCATCATTTTTTGTGTCATTTCATACGATTTAATGAATTTATTTATATCTTGTACTGTTGTTCCACTACCTTTTGCTATTCTTATTCTTCTACTTGCATTTAAAAGTTTTGTATTTCTTTTTTCTTTTGGAGTCATTGAACAAATAATAGCTTCTATTTTACCAAATTCTTTATCGTCAATTTTTATATCTTTAAATTGATTCATACCTGGTATTAATTTTAATAATGATGAAAAAGAACCCATTTTTTTCATTTGCCTGATTTGAGCTAAATAATCATCTAAATCAAGTTCACTTTTTCTCATTTTCTTTTCTAATTTTTCAGCTTCTTCCAAATCAAATGCTTCTTCTGCTTTTTCTATAACCGCTAAAATGTCACCCATACCCAAAATTCTTGATGCCATTCTATCTGGATGAAAAACTTCTATATCACTCATTTTCTCACCAGTTGCTGCAAATTTTATAGGTCTTCCGGTAACTTTTTTAACTGAAAGTGCTGCACCACCACGAGTATCACCATCTAACTTTGTTAAAACAATTCCATCTATTCCAACTTTTTCGTTAAATGTTTCCGCAACGTTTACAGCTTCCTGACCTGTCATAGAATCTACAACTAATAGTATTTCATGTGGTTTTACACTCTTTTTTACATTTTGTAATTCTTCCATCAACTGTTCATCTATTTGTAAACGTCCAGCCGTATCTAGAATAATTACATCATTTAATTTAGACATTGCTACATTTATTGCTTGTTTTGCAATATGAACTACATCTTTTGATTGTTCATTGGCATATACAGGGATATTTAATTGTGCTCCGACAACTTGTAACTGTTTTATAGCTGCTGGTCTATAAACATCACATGCTACTAGTAATGGCTTTTTACCTTGTTTTCTAAATAAGTTTGCAAGTTTTCCAGATGTTGTTGTTTTTCCTGAACCTTGAAGTCCAACCATCATTATTATTGTTGGTGGATTTGGTGAAAAATTAACTTTACTTTCAGTTCCACCCAATAGTTCAACTAATTCGTCCTTAACTATTTTAACAACTTGTTGCCCTGGTGTTAATGATTTTAAAACATCTTGACCTAAAGCTTTTTCTTGAATATTTGCTATAAATTCTTTTACTATTTTATAATTTACATCCGCTTCTAACAATGCAAGTTTTACTTCTCTAAGTATTTCTTTTAAGTCAGACTCTGTAATTCTTGCTTTGCCTTTTAATTTTCTTGTTATTTCTTGCAATCTAGAAGATAATCCTTCAAAAGCCATTTG
>CAKPNF010000004.1 GCA_934168305.1 uncultured Clostridia bacterium
ATTTGGAGATGTACCCAAGTGGTGAAGGGGACTGTTTGCTAAACAGTTAGGTCTCGAAAGGGGCGCGGAGGTTCGAACCCTCTCATCTCCGCCAAATAAATTATAAAAAATTGAGATTTTAATTTAGTATAATTTTAATCTCGATTTTTTTATTATGGATATTTAAAATTTAAACTTTATAAAAATAAATACTAATTATAATGTAATGTAAAATTAACTTATACAAAAATTTTAAAATAATTAATAAATAGTTTAAAAAATATAACAAAAAGTAAAAAAAATGCCAAAAAAAGTTGAAAATTAAAAATAAATACTGTATAATTTAGATAGTATGAAGAAAGATGGTGATGAAATGAAAAAAAAAAGTAAGTTTAGTTTAATAATTATAACCATTTTTATAATTACAAATTTAATTGTTATAAACAATAGTTATGGAGCAGTATGGGAAAAATTACCAGATAATTTTTATAAAAGTAAAGAAAATAAAAGTAGTGATGTTATAAATCCGGATGATTATAAACCTGTAGATTTATTAGAAGATCAAGGTACTTTGAATATGGCAAATAAAATAATAGGAGCTTTTCAAGCTATAGGAAGTATTGTTTCAGTGTTAGCATTAGTAATAATAGGAGTAAAATATATGATTGGAAGCATTGAAGAAAAAGCTGAGTATAAAAAAACAATGATTAATTATATAATAGGAGCAATATTGGTTTTTGCTATAAGTAATATTTCTGCTGCAATATATAATTTTACAAAAAATTTAAATTAAAAAGGAAGAGTATATGAATAAAAAAATATTAAAAATATTTGTATTAATTATTATAATGATTTTTAGTGTAAATATAAAAAAAGCATATTCAATTGATTTAGGACATGTAATACAGAATGGAAAGGTCTTTATAAATAGTGGTAGTGGAACGGTGTCAGTTGATAATGAAAAATTGAAGAAAACATCAAGCAGTATTTATAATATTTTATTAATGATTTCGTTTGTTGTTGTTGCAATTGTGGGAATAACATTAGGGATTAAATTTATGATGTCTGGTGTAGAAGAAAAAGCTGAAGTAAAAAAATCATTAATTATATTTATAATAGGATGTGTTGTAGCATATGGTTCTTTCGGTATTTGGAGAACGGTAGTTACATTTTTAAATACATTATAAAGTTATTAAAATTTCTTATTTATAATAAGAATATAATAAAAATAAATACAAAATAAGAAGGAGGAAAAAATATGAAAAAGCTAGTTAAATTAGTACATATAATGTTATTAGCTATTGTACTATTATCATCATTATCAATGGTTTTTGCAGCTACTGATCCATCAGCTTTAACAGGAACAACTACAGATACATTTGATAATATTGGAAAACAAATAATAGGTATGGTTCAAGCTATAGGAAGTATTGTTTCAGTTCTAGTATTAGTTATATTAGGTATTAAATATATGATGGGAAGTGCTGAAGAAAAAGCTGAATATAAAAAGACTTTTATACCATATTTAATAGGTGCAATTTTAATATTTGCAGCATCAAATCTTGCATCTATGATTTATGGATTTGCAACTACTATTAAATAATAAATAATATTTTTAAATATCAAAATGTTAAAAGTCAGAAAATAAACTCTTAATGTTTATTTTCTGACTTTTTTTATATTTCTCAGAATACATAAATCCCTAAGAAAAATAATTATTATTAAAAATACAATATATTACAGCAATATTACAAATCTATTAAATTTCCACTTTTTTTGATAAAAACTATACAATTATCCACAGATTTGTGGTATAATAAATATGTATAATTATAAATATTATAATATGGAGGAAAAATTATGCAAACTTATGAAATACCAAGAAATTATAAAGGTGAAGGAAGAATATTATATATTTTTTCAACAAAAGGATTGATATATACATGTGTAGGAGCAGGAATAGGTTTAATTTTTTATTTAATCTTTAAAATTTTGGGGTTTACTACAATAGGTATTATTATTACATTAATTTTTGGTGTAATAGGTTTTATAATTGGAACTTTGAAAGTACCAGAAACAAATAATTTGAAAATAGCAAAAAAAACCGGAGGAGAAAATATTGATGAGGTTATTTTAAGATGGATAAGATTTAAGAAAAACGGAAATAAGATTTATGTATACAAAACAGAGGAGGAAACAAAAGATGAACAACAATCAAATGATTAATTTATTAACTATAATACTAGGTATTATGATAGGTGTTCTTTTTATTTTGTGTATTGTGTTTGTTATACTAAAAGTAAAAAATAGCAAACCAAAACAAAAAAATGTACGAAAAAAAGAAGTTTTAAAAAATGGTGAATCTGTGGAATATAAAAATTATAGTAGAGAGTCTATTTTTAAATTTATGGAATTTGATGAAATTAAAGATAATATGATTGTTCAAAAAAATGGTAAAAGATATTTAATGGTTATTGAATGTCAAGGAATAAATTATGATTTAATGTCAGGTTTAGAAAAAAATAGTGTAGAACAGGGATTTTTACAATTTTTGAATACTTTAAGATACCCAATTCAAATATATGTTCAAACAAGAACTGTAAATTTGGGTAGTAGTATAAATGCATATAAGGAAAGAGTAAAAAATATTTCTAAACAATATGCAGATAAACAAATAGAATATAATCAAAAGGTACGTTCAGGAGATTATTCAGAAGTAGAATTACAAAAGGAAAATTATGAATTAACAAGACAAAGAAATTTATATGAATATGGTATTGATATAATTAATAATACTGAAAAGATGAGTTTAAATAAGAATATATTGAGCAAACATTATTATATTATAATTCCGTATTATTCAGAAGAAGCATCAAATACAAATTTTGATAAAGAAGAAATATCTAATTTGGCATTTTCAGAATTATATACAAAAGCTCAATCATTAATAAATTCATTATCTGTATGTGAAATAAATAGCAAGGTGCTTGATTCTGTTGAATTAGCAGAATTACTATATGTTGCATATAATAGAGATGAATCAGAAACATTTAATTTAAAAAGAGCTTTAAATGCTGGATATGAGGATTTATATTCTACTGCTCCAGATGTCTTGGATAAAAGAATGAAAGAATTGAATATAAAGATTGAAGAAGATGCAATAAAGAAAGCTAATGAAATTATACAAAATGTAATAGAAGAGAATCAAAAGCAAAAAAAAGTAAAACAAAAGGAAGCAGAATTGAATGAAATAATTGACCAAATGGCTTTAGCATTAATAGAAGAAAATAAAGAATTGTTGGGACAAGATGTAACGAATGAAGCTAAAAATAGAATCAAAAATGATAGTAAAAAGAAAACAGAAGAAAAACAAGGAGGAGAGGAAGATGTCAAAAAAACAAAAACTACAAGAAGAAACACAAAATCAGTTTAGAGAATATCAAGAAGATGATGTTAGGATATTAAAGAAAAAGACCATTAAAGAGTTAATAGCGCCTTCTGGAATAGATGTTTCTAATATAGATCACTTAGAAATAATTTCTAATACTAAAAGATATGCTAGAAGCTTCTTTGTTTCATCTCTTCCAAGAATGTGTTCATTTCCTGAATTATTTAGAGATATGTATATGTTTGGTGATATAAATACTTCAATATATATAAATCCTATTAAAGAAGAAAAATCTCAAAATGATTTAAATAGAGTAATAAATGAATTAGAAACAGAAAGAATTGTAGCGGCTGATAAAGGAAATATAAATAGAGAGAGTACAATTACACAGAAAAGATATGAAGCTGAGAGGTTAAGAGACGAAATTGCAGCAGGTTTTAATAAATTGTTTGAAGCTTCAATTATATCTACTATATTTACATATAATTTAGAAGATTTGGATAGACAAACAAAATTATTATCTTCAGAAATGTCCAAATCATTGGTAGGTATAAAAACTGCATGGGGAATGCAAGAGGATGCATTCAAATCTAATTTACCTTTTATGAATGATAAAATAAATAAAACTCATACTTTTGATAGAAATTCAATGGGAACGGTATTTCCATTTACAACTTCAGAAGTAGGACATCCAACTGGAGTTCCCTTAGGATTTAACAAACAAACAGGTACACCTATTTTATTTGATAATTTTCATTCATCACTTACAAATTATAATATGGTTATATTTGCTAAATCTGGTGCTGGTAAATCAGTTACGATGAAAACACTTATATCTAGATCTTCAGTCTTAATGGGAATTGAGAGTTTAGCTTTAGATGCAGAAGGTGAATATACAATTGTCGCAGAAAGCTTGGGAGGAATAAATGTAGTTATAAGCCCTAATTCGCAAACTATTATTAATTTATTTGATGTTGAAACAGAGATAGTAAAAGATGAAATTACAGGAAAAGAAAGAACAACTTTGAACATAGAAAATAAAGTTGAGGATGTTACTCAAGCATTAGTTACAATGGCTAGAGGAAGTACACGCTCTGATGAGGTGAATGAGCTTACAAAACAAATAATTGCAGAGGCTGTTTCTGAAGAATATGCAGCATTAGGAATAAATAATAATCCAGAAAGTTTATATAAACCAATAAAGGGTGGCTTAACACAGGAAAATATATTTTCAAAAGAAAGAAAAGAAATGCCTACTATAGGTTCTTGGTATAAAAGAATTGAAGCAAAGGCTAAAGAAAATAAAAATAAAGATTATCAATATCATTATAGTTATTTATTGAAAGTTATGAAACAATATATAAGAGAATATGATGGACAAATGGCATATTTTGATGGTCAATCAACATTTGAATTATTGGAAGGAGCTCCTTTTATAAATTTGGATATTTCTCAATTAGAGGAAAGATTTGCAAGACCTCTTGCACAACAAATATTACTTTCTTGGATATGGGAAAAATTTGTTAAGAAGAATAGTGAGGACAAGAAAAAAGCTACACAAAAGAGAGTTTTAGTTGATGAAGCTTGGATGTTATTGCCTTATCCAGAAGCAGTTGATTTTTTAAATAAAATGGCAAGACGTGCAAGAAAAAGAAATGTTTCTTTGGCTATTGTTTCTCAAAGATTTCAAGATTTTTATGAAAAACCAGAAGCGCAAGCTGTTCTTACATCTTCAGATACAAAACTATTTTTAGCACAGGATAAATCTGAAATTCAATATTTAAAGGAAGTATTCAAATTATCAGAAGGAGAAGCTAATTTTTTAGTAACTTGTCAAAAAGGTGAGGGATTATTGAAAGTGGGTAGTGATTCGGCAATATTAAAAATAATACCAACTAAAAAAGAATTTGAATTTGTTGAAACAAATTTAAATAAATTGGTACAAATGAATAAGGATTAAGGATATATTAAATGTGAATCTTAAAAGGAGAAGGTATATGAAAATATTTACTAAAAAAAGAATGAAACAAAGGATTATTTCAATACTTATTACAATATTATTGCTTCAAAATGTTGTCCCAACTGAATCTAAAGCAGGAGGAGATGGTATAGGAGGAATATTATTTTCACCAATACAGACATTAATATTAACATTAGGTGATGTTGGAGAAATGTTATTGAATATATCGGTAGATGGTACTTCAAAGGTTACCGTAACTTTATCAAAAGATGAAAGCGTAGTTGATAAAGTATCTGATGGTATCATAGATGTTGTTTTTGGAGGTGGTATAGTAGGAGATGCTTTAGGTAAAGTACCAGTTATTGGTAGTATAAGAAAAAAAGGTACTGGATTAATAAAAAAAGCAAATAAATGGGTTATAAAAGAAGCTAAATCAATTATTGTCGGAAGTAAAGATTTTGAAAAAGAAATTGAATTACCTGTTTTATCAGTTACACCTGATAAAATATTTTCAAATCAAATCCCATTATTAGATGTTAATATTATAAAACCTAATAAATATACACATATAGATAGTGATGGTAATGAAGTTGAAGTGACTAATACGCCAGTAAATGTTATGCAAAAAACAATATCAAGTTGGTATTTTGTGTTAAGGAATATTGCCATTGTTGCTTTTTTATCGATGTTAGTATATATAGGAATTAGAATTATTATAAGTAGTGTAGCTAATGAAAAGGCAAAATATAAACAAATGTTAATAGATTGGATTGTTGGATTATGTTTGTTATTTTCGATGCATTATATTATGAGTTTTGTACTATATATGACAGAAGAAATTATTGATTTACTAGATATAAATAATGGAGATGTTATTATTAAAATGGATGATTTGAAATTGACTGATTATAATTCAGATAGTTCTAAAGTAAAAAACATAGTTCAATATTATAATAAAGATAAAGATGGTTCAGAAGTGCAAACTTTGAGTTGGAGAACTGATATGGCAGGATATATTAGGTTTCTTGCTCAGTCTAATATAAAATCAAATTCTATAATTGTTAGGATGGGATTCAGTATCTTGTACTTAACATTAGTTATATATACATATTTATTTATGTTTCAATACTTAAGGAGATTATTAAATTTAATTTTTTTAACATTAATTGCTCCATTTGTTGCATTGGCGTATCCATTAGATAAAATTGGAGATGGTAAGGCTCAAGCATTTAATATGTGGTTAAGAGAATATTTGACAAATTTATTAATACAACCTATGCATTTAATTTTATATACTGTACTTATTGGTTCGGCAATAAATTTATCAACAGATCATCCAATTTATGCTATAATAGTTTTTGGATTTATGTTACAGGCTGAAAAATTAATTAAAAAAATGTTCAGACTTAATAATGCTGATACAGTTCAAAATGCTTCAGGAGGAGCATTTACAGGTGCAATGGTAATGCAAGGTGTTAATTCACTTGTAAAACATATTGGCAATAGAGGAAATGGTGGTAATAAAAAAACCAAAGGTAATATACAATCAGGAAGTGATGATTCAAGAATAAGATTGGCAGAAAATAGATCTTCTAATATTGGGACAGAAGATGAAGGAAATTATATGGATAATGTATTAGGTTCGGAAGCACAATTATTAGAAGAAAGTGATCAGGAAAAAGAGAATAAAGAAACAAATAATATTAAAACTGATAATTTTGATGATTTGGGAGGAAACGAGTATACTCTTAGTAAAAATGGTATATATTTACCTAATAGTGTTGCTAACAAAGAACAAAAGGATGTATCTAATTTAAGCAATATAAATAATCCTGAATCTAAAGTAGAGGATATGCCTGATTTAAAAAATAAAATTAGTTATAATAGTTTTGATTTATCAACAAGTACAGGAAAGAGGAAGAAGTTATCAAAAAGTAAATATATAGGTTCGGTAGGAAGATTATATGGACCAAAATTAGGGAAAACAATAGCAAAAGCAGGGGTTGCAGCAATTGGCGCTGGCACATTAGGAATGGTTGGTGTTGCTGCAGGACTAGTCTCAGATGATTATTCTAATGTCTTAAAATATGGTGCTGCTGGTTTAACAGGTGGAATGATTGGAGGAAATGTAATTGCGGAAAATGCAATTAATGCACCAAAAAAAATTGTAGATTCAGTTGGAAGTTGGACTAAGAATCAAAAAGATGAAATAATAAGAGAGGCGTACAAAAATAATCCTAAAGAATATAAAGAATATTTAAATGAAAAATCTGATAGAGAATTTTTAAATAATAAAGAAATAAAACAAAAATATATAGAGGCATTTGGAGAAGAAGATTCAAAGAAAATTATGCAAAAAGCAATAAAATATAGAGAACATGGAATTACTGATAATGATATAATTATAAAAGCAATGAAACAAAAGTCAAAATCATTAGGAATAGAGGTAGATGATGATAGAAGAATTGTTTCTGCTAAATTGGCATCTAAAATAGATAACGAAAAAGATATGGAAAACACAATAAAAAGACTTAAAGAAAGAGGAATACCTGAAAAAACAATTAAGGAACAAGAAAAGATTCTTAGAAACATGAAAAATATGTATTAAAGTAATATATAAATTAAGGAGGCTATAATTATGAATAAAATTATAAGATTTTATAATCAAAATAGAAGGAAGATTTTTATTACTATCATAATTATAGCTTTTTTATTTGCTTTGTTGCAGTTATTAGATAAGAGTTTAGAAATTAAAAATAGATATGAAAGCGACAATATGAGTAAAGTAGAAAATATAGAAAATGAAAATATCTTAATATCCGGAAAATCAATAAGTACAGGAGAAAAAATATCAAATTTAATATTACAGAAAGATTCTGAAATAATAAAGAAATTTATAGAATATTGTAATGATAAAAATTTAGAAGAGGCTTATAATCTACTCACAGATGAATGCAAAGAAGAGATGTTTCCTAATATAAATGATTTTATGAATATTTATTATATGTCTTTTTTTAATGGAGAAACCCAATATTATACTATTGAAAATTGGTCTGGTAATACTTATGAAATTAATCTTGTGGGAGATATATTATCCACTGGAAAAGTAAATGATATGAAAAATAAACAAGATTATATAACAATTGTTAAACAAAAAAATGATAATTATAAAATTAATATTAATAATTATATTGGACGAATAATGTTAAACAAACAAACAGAAAGTAATAATATAATAATAAATATTGAAAGTAAAGATGTTTATAAAGATTATGAAATATATAATATATCTATCTCAAATAATACAAATAATATAATTTCTTTGAGTATGATTGAAGATTCTAAAGCAATTTATTTATTAGACGAAAATAATATGAAGTATTATTTCTATAATAATGAAATTATACAAAATAAATTAATTATACAAAATGGTTTTAAGAATAGTTTGAAAATTAAATTTGATAATTCATATAGTTCTACTAAAAATATTGAAACGTTAGTATTCTCAAAGATGATTTTAGATTATAATGAATACAAAGATTTAGAAGATAAAACAAAATATGATTTTTATGTATTTAAAGCAAATATTTAAATAAATATTTTATATTAAAATATCAAATAATAAAGGAGGTAATATATGAATCAAGACAATACAAAAAGTATTACAAATGATTTGAAAAAAATATTAAAAAAATTAATGAAAATTTTAATAAAAAAGCACTTTATAATTGTTTTGGTAGTTGTTATTCTAGTGATTATATTATTATCTTCTTTTATTATGGTTGTTAAATTAGATGATGGTAAATATTATGAAGGAGAAAGTGAAGAAGAAAAAGCAAAAAATGTTCCATATACTGTATCGGAGTATTTAAAAAATGTAACATTTAGTGGAACTGAAGGAATAATTGCTAAGGATTCCCAGGGAAATAATATATCGGTAGATGAAATTTGGAATAATTTAGTTGATAATGAAAGTGATATAAAGAATTATTTATCAAATTCGGAAGATTTAAAAAAACTAATTGAAGCTGAGGTGATAACGCAGTATCCTAAAATAGAAGGATTGAATAGTGATTATTTAAATGGAAGTATAACATTTAAGAGACATACATCAAATGGGGAAAATATTGTATTGCAATATATAGATAAAAATGAATTTGACAAAAAAATAAATAATAATGATAAAAATATTTCAAATTATTATACATTAGATGATAATAAAAATGTTTTAATTGGATATGTTGAAGTTAATACAGAAACTTTAAAAACAAATGATACTGATGCTGAGATATCTGAATACTCAAATTTAACAGAAGATAATAAAAAAAGTGATGGTACATATTATAAAGAAGAGTATAGTGTTAAATCAATGAGTATTCCATATATAAACTTAATATCACAATATAGAATGCCTTTTCAATATCTTTGGTCTTTGCTCGTTATTAGTAGTGACAGGGAATTTGTGTTGGAATTAGCAAATTTAGTTGAGAAGAGTGATATAATAATTTCTATATTTGATAATACAACAACGTATGTAACTAATGATCATTTTACATATAATAAAATGATGAGAACAGATACTTATGCTAAAGTTAAACCGGATGATGATTTTGGAATAACTGGATATCCTATAGACAGAAAATGGGCTGATGAAGACGAAAATAATGTAGATGATTCAATGTACCCAGCAACATATAGTATGGATGAAACAGAATATAATGTAATAGATATTAAAACAACAGAAACTAATACGCCATTTTTAGCTGTAACGAAAGCGGATATTTGGTGTTTAAGTATGTCTAAAGAATATTATCAATGTTTGAATAATAATGGAAGCAATGAAGTGAATGAGACGAAATTAGAAGATACAAAATTTGTTAAAATGGAAAAATTTATGGAGACATCTGATTCTAATTCGGAACTATTAAAGAATACTAAAGCAGAAAACCTGGCAAAAGAAGTTGAGAAATATATTGAAAAGAAAATTAAAGAGAAATCAAATGAAGAAAAGAAAATTACTGTAAAGGTGACTTATGTAGAAAATAAATATTATAAACAAAATATAAATAGAAAACATATAAACAGTTCTTCTACAGTTTCTGCAGAATATGTTGCTGGAGCAGAAGAAAAAAAACCAAAAGTAGACAGTAATTCTGAACAACCAAATTTTGTTACAATATTAAATAAAGCAGATTACAGATATACAGAAAGAATATTGACAGATTCAGCCACAGAATGGTTATTTGAATTGTTGGAAAATAATCCAGATACTGTAAATATGATTGAATTAACAAAATATTTATTTTATAAAGCAACAAATGATAATTCATTTTGGAATGGTAGTGATTATGATTTTTCTATATACGATTCAAACTCTTTTTCATCAATAGATAATGGAATATATGGTGGGACTATTCAAGAAAAGGTATGGTTTGCATTAAAAAATTTAGGAAATAGTGATATTGCAATAGCTGGAGCTATGGGAAATATACACTTTGAATCAGTAAATTTTGATCCTACGTATATAGAAGGTGGATATACAGAAACAAATGGTGGAATTGGTATTTGTCAATGGACTAATAAAAATAGAGGTTCTGAAGGTAGAAATACAAATCTAAAAAAATATGCTAGTAAAAATAATAAAGATTGGAGGGATGAAGATATACAGGTTAATTTTTTAATAGCAGAGTTAAATATAGGTGGTGGTGCCGATGGATTAGCATCATATCAATTATTAGACAGGAGAAGTTTTTATGGGACAAGTTTAGCTTGTGCTGATGGATGGATAAATGCGAAAACTGTAGAGGATGCAACGATAGCTTTTTGTTATTCTTTTGAAAGACCAAGTTCAGCAGCGGCAAAAAAATCACTTCCTGAGAGAAAGAGGTACGCTCAAGAATATTATAATAAATTCCATGATACAGGAGATAATAAAAGTAAAATGAAAAATTTATTAATTG
Organism: uncultured Clostridia bacterium; assembly: GCA_934168305.1. Classification (GTDB taxonomy): domain Bacteria; phylum Bacillota; class Clostridia; order TANB77; family CAG-508; genus CAG-269. The sequence continues at coordinate 11,288 of CAKPNF010000004.1, forward strand.
AAGCTCAAAGAATAGCCAATAATAATAATTATACATATAGTCAAGAGAATAGAATGAGTGAATATCAATATGATTGTTCAAGTTTGGTATATAGATTGTATAAAAAATATTTTAATATTGAGGTGCCTAAAGCTACAGCATTATATAGTGAAAAATATAGAGTTGGAAAAGCAATGGCTGTTAAATTACAACCGGGAGATGTATTGTGGAGGCCAGGACACGTTGTTATATATATTGGTGAAGGAAAATATGTAGCTGCACAGGGAGATGATCTTCCAATACAGGATCAAATTAAAGTTTATAATGATAAGGCTTCCAATTATGTGTATGTTTATAGATTTATAACACAATAGAGAGAAAGGATGAAAAATGGATAAAATAAAGAAATATATTATTATATTTGTTTGTGCTATTATAATTCTTATATTGTTAATATTTTTATTAAAATTAAAACAAGAAAATGAAAATAATAAAAAAATTATGGAGGGGGATCCAGGTGAAACAATAGAAATAACTAATAAAATAGAATATGTTGATGATTTTTCTACTTTTAAAACAGTAGAACAATGTATTCAGCAATATTATAATATTCTTAATAATGAATCAAGTAGTTTTTATGGAAAAGATGAAGATGGAAATGAAACAAAGATATTTAGTGACAAGGAGATAAGACAAATAAGATTAAACTTATTAAGTGATGATTATAAGAAGAATAATAATATAAATATAAATAATATTGATAATTATATAAAAACAAGCAAAGAAGAAATAATGGTTTTAACATTAAAAATGAAGGAACTTAAAAATACTAAAATAAATAAATATATAGCACAAGGAATTATACTTAATGTAGATAATAAATTTATTGAAGAATTTTATGTTATTGTTGTTCTGGATCCTTATAATAATTCATTTGCAATAGAACCGATTATAAATGAATATAGCAATATAGATGAAATAAAAATAGAAAATAATAATAAGTCTATAGAAATAAATAATGATAATAAATATAGTGAAAGAGCTTATAGTTATGAAGAAATTTCGAAATATTATTTTTTAACATTCAAAAGATTAGCTTTAGCTAAGCCTGAAATTATATATAATGATTATATGGATAAAGAATACAAAGATCAAAGATTTGGGACTTTGCAAGAATTTCAAAAATATATAAATCAAAATAATCAGGAAGTATTTAAAACTATGATGAAAGAATATTTAGTCAATTATTATGATGATTATACTGAATATGTAGTAAAAGATCAATTTCAAAATATTTATATATTTAAAAAATACAATGATCAAAAATTGAATTTTATGTTAGATACATATACAATAACTGCAGATAAATTTAAACAGAAATATGAGGAATCCGGAGACATTGAAAAAATTCAAATGAATATAGATAAATTTTTTCAAATGATAAATAGGCAGGATTATAAAACATCATATAAGTGTTTATCAGAAGGATTTAAAAATAATTATTTCAAAACAGAAGAAGATTTTTCTAATTATATTAGAAATAAGTTTTTTATATATAATAAAATAACATTTAAAAACTATGAAAAAAAGGGAAGTGGACTTTATGTAATTAATATAGAATTGACTGATTTAACTGAAGAGAATTCAGATGTGAAAAGTGTTAATATTATTATGCAATTAAAAGAAAATTTTGAATTTGAAATGTCATTTGATATGTAAAAATAAACGAGATGTTTAAGTAAAGTAAATAATAGATAATTACTTTACTTTACTTAAACATCTTTTTAAAATTATTTGAATAAATTAATAATAAATTGTAAGGCAACATTTTCTTTATATAGATTAATTAAATAGTTATTAATAAAAGGAACATGCCATAAAATAAAGATTAATAAAGCAATAATTAAAAATGTCAAAATCAAAGCTATGCAGTCTTTCAGTGTTTTTTTATATACTCTATTTTTTAAATCTTGAATATAAGCATCATAATATGCTTTATTTACAGCATTATTTATTTTTTTATTTATTTCATTTTCTATATTATTTAATGAATTGTCATAGGTGTTTTTTTGTAAATTATTATAAGAATTAGTATTTATTTTATTTTTCAGATAATTAATTTCTCTTTTTAAATTAATATTTTCATTATACAAATTATTGTAATCATCAATTGAAAATTCTGTATTTTTTAAATTTAAATTATAAATTCTTCTTTTTTCAGTATCTGATAAAATTTCGTATGCTTCATTTATTTTTTTTATTTTTTCTTCATATTCATTTTTTAATTCATTTTTTTGTAAATCTGGATGATATTTTTTTATTAAAGTTTTGTATGCTTTTTCGATGATTTCGGGTGATGCATTTTTGTTAACTTCTAGTATATCATAATAATTTTTTTTCAATTGAATCATTCCTTTCATTATTAATATAACATAAAATTGAGAAAAAGAAAATAATAAAAAAATAATATTATTTAATATTATAGGTGTTATTGTTATAGGAAAGATATATAATTTTATTATGTGTATTGCAAATTTTAAAAAATTATGTTAATATAAATAAAATTTATATTTCAAAAATTTTAAAATCAAAAATCAAGGCAGATCTGCCAAAAATTCAAAGAAAAAAATTAACATAAAAAGAAAGAAGGAATGTGTTATAGGAAAATTATTAGATCCCAAAATAGACTATGTATTTAAGAGAATATTTGGATATGTAGGAAATGAAGAAATAACAGTAGGATTATTAAGTTCAATATTAAATAAAAAAGTAAATGATGTAAAATTAGATTGTAATACAATAACAGAAAAAGACTTGCTGGATGATAAGATAGGAATATTAGACATAAAAGCTAAAATAGATAATGAAATAAATTGTGATATTGAATTACAAGTAGTGGATAAAAAGAATATTGAAAAGAGAATATTATTTTATTGGAGCAAAATGTATTGCAAAAGTATTAAGTCAGGAAAAGATTATGATACATTAGAAAAGGGAATAGTTATATTAATACTAGATTATGAATTAGATGGATTAAAAGACATAAGAAAATATATAACAAAATGGAATATTAGAGAAGAGAAATATCAAAAAATAATATTGACAGATGTAATGGAAATTTATATAATTGAATTGCCAAGGTTCAATAAATATAAGGAAAAGACAAATAATAATATATTGAACTCGTGGGTGAAGTTTATGAATGAACCAGGGGTGGAAAATATGGAAGATAATAAGGCACTTAGCAAAGCTAAAAAGGTATTGGAAGAAATAAGTCAAGATGAGCATGAAAGATATTTAGCAGAACTAAGAGAAAAGTACATAATGGATCAAAAGGCAACAGAAGACGCTGGATATGATAAAGGACTCAAGGCTGGAATAGAACAAAATAAAATTGATATTGCAAAAAAATTAAAAGAACAAGATGTTGATATTTCTATAATAAGTAAAGTTACAGGATTATCAGTAACAGAAATTGAAAATTTGAAGGATTAATTTAATAAAATTGAAATATAAATTTTAAATGAAAACTTAAAAGAATAGTAAAATTATAAATACTAATTTTTTAAGTTTTTTTACAATAATAAAAAAAGAAACCTAAATTAAAAAGATTCATATTATAAAATAGGTGATTAATATGAGTTTTGGGTTAGCTTTATCAGGTGGTGGCGTAAAAGGTGCTGCACATATAGGAGTTCTAAAAGCATTAAAAGAAGAAAACGTAAAAGTTGATTATATAGGAGGAACATCATCAGGGAGTATTGTTGCAACATTATATGCAGCAGGATATAAACCAGATGAAATATATTATATATTTAAAAAGTATTGTAAGAAAATTAAATATATTGACATAAAAAATATTTTTAAATTATTTTTTGGATTAATAACCACTGGAACCATAATAATTGATGGCTTAAATTCAGGTAAATCTATAATGAAATTAATAAATAAAATGTGTAATGAAAAAGATATTTATAATATTTCTGATATAGAAATTCCACTGGTTGTTCCTAGTGTTGATATGTGTACAGGTGAGGTTGTGTGTTTTACATCTTCTAAAATAAGGGTATTCTCTGATAGCACAATTTTTGTTAATGATGCTGAAATTGGATGTGCGGTTCAAGCTAGTTGTAGTTTTCCTGCTGTTTTTTCACCTTGTAATTTTAATGGTAATAAATTAATTGACGGAGGTGCTAGAGAAAATGTGCCTTGGAGAGAGGTAAAATTTTTGGGTGCTGATAAGGTTTTAAGTATTATTTTTGAAAATGAAGTAGATGAAAGCTGTTGTAAGAATTTGATTGATGTTGCTTTTCGCTCTTTTGAATTAATGGGTAAAGAACTTTCTAAATATGAACTTGATGGAATGGATTATTCTATTAAAATTAAAAGTGAAAAGGTTTCTCTTTTGGATATGAGTAAAATTGATGAATTTTTTCAATTGGGATATAAAGAGACTAAAAATTTTTTGAAAGAAAATAAAATCAAATTGTAATAATAAGTAAATGTTTATTGTATAATAATTTTGCCTTCGAGAGGAGGTGATATTTGTGAAGAAATTAAAGACAATGCTAAAAATTATTTTAATGATATAACTTTTAGATTTTTAGAAAAATGATTAAAAACAAAAAGAACAGGACTGCCATCCTGTTCTTTTTTAATGAAGGATACTAAAGACTTGTTTAATTAAGCTATTTTATTATATGTCAATTTTTTTAAATTTATGAATGCAATTTTATGATTTTTGAACTATATTTTTTGTTCATGTTTAATCTCTATATTTTTAATTTCTTCATCTAAAGCCTTTTTCTCATTTTCTTGTCTTTTTAAATTATCTTTAGCAACAGTCATTAATAATTTAATTCTATTAGCCTGATTTGTTTCGCTGGCTCCTGGGTCATAATCAACAGGGGAAATATTTGCGTCTGGATATTTTTGTCTAATTGTTTTAATTACACCCTTACCAACAACATGGTTTGGTAAGCAAGCAAATGGTTGAACACAAATAATATTTGGAATATCATGTTCCATATATTCAATCATTTCAGCTGTTAAGAACCAACCTTCACCAGTTTGATTTCCTATTGATAAAACATCTTTTACTTTATCTTCTAGATGCCATATGTCACATGGTTGTAAATACCCTTTTTTTGAGCTTGCTAAAGCTAATTTGACATCTTTTTCTAATATATCAATTAATTTTATTGCTATTTTGCTTATTTTACTTGAAGTTTTATTTATGTTTAATAGATTATTAAATGTTATTTTATGTGTTGCCATGAATTTAACAAATCCCATAAAGTCAGGTAAGATTACTTCTGCACCTTCTTTTTCAAGCATGTCTGCTACAAAGTTATTTCCAAATGGATGGTATTTAATTAGAACCTCTCCAACGATTCCAACTTTAGGTTTTTTAAAGCTTAAGTCTAGTTCTATTTTTTCAAAATCATTTACTATGTCATAGATACTTTGTTTAAATTCTTTATTTGATGAGTGTTGGACATATTTTTTACATTTGGTCATCCATTCTTCATATAATTTTTGAGTTTCTCCTTTGTTCATTTCATAGGCTCTATTTTTTGTTAACATTTTTTGTAATAAATCTGCATATATTACACATTTAATCATTCTTTCAATCATTTTTGGTGTTAACTTAAATCCAGGCATTTTTTCCATACCAACAACGTTAAATGAGATTACTGGTACATTGCTGAATCCTGCGTCTTTAAGTGCTTTTCTTATGAAGCCTATGTAGTTTGTTGCTCTACAGCCACCACCTGTTTGAGACATAATTAGAGCTGTTTTATTTAAATCATATTTTCCAGATTCTAATGCTTCAATCATTTGCCCTGTAACTAAAATTGATGGATAGCATGCGTCATTGTTTACATATTTTAATCCTGTTTCTACTGTGTGTTGTGTGCATTCTCTTAGTAATTCAAGTTTGTATCCTGATGCTTGCATTGCTGATTCTAGTAGTTCAAAGTGAATTGGTGCCATTTGTGGACATAAAATTGTGTAATCCTTTCGCATTTCTTTTGTGAAGATTTTCTTCTTGATTCCGTAGTCTCCAGAGGCTTTTTCTTCTTCTTTTTTTGAAATTCTTTTGTTCATGCTTGCTAAAAGTGAACGTATACGAATTCTTACAGCTCCTAAGTTATTTACTTCGTCTATTTTTATTAAAGTGTACATTTTGTCATAGCTTGATAATATTTCTTCAACTTGGTCTGTTGTAACTGCATCTACACCACATCCAAAAGAATTTAATTGTACTAATTCTAAGTTATCATGCTTTCCAACGAAATCTGCAGCTGCATATAATCTTGCATGGAATACCCATTGGTCAACAACTCTTATTGGACGTTTTGCTTCTGTTTTGTCTGCAACACTGTCTTCTGTTAAAACACATAGTCCAAGTGATGTTATTAATGTGTCAATACCATGATTTATTTCAGGGTCTATATGGTATGGTCTTCCTGCTAAGACAATTCCTCTTAAATTATTTTCTTCAATGTATCTTACTGTTTCGGTTCCTTTGTTTTTAATATCTTTTTTACATTTTTGATATTCTGCTTCAGCTTTTTCAGTTGCTTCTGTTAATTCTTGTTTTGTGAAATTGTATTCTTTAAATTCATCTAGTTCCATAATTTTTTTAACAAGGTTTTTTTTGTCAAAAGGTAAGAATGGATTCATAAATTTAATATTTTTAGCTTGTATGTTTTCAACATTATTTTTTAGAACTTCTGAATATGAAATTACTATTGGGCAGTTATAGTGATTGTCTGCTTTTTCATATTCTTTTCTTGAATATGGCATACAAGGATAAAAAATTGTTTTTATTCCTTTTTCAATAAGGTTTTCTATATGGCCATGTGATATTTTTGCAGGATAGCAAACTGATTCAGATGGCATTGATTCGATTCCTTTTTCATATGTTTTTCTGGTACTTTTGTCTGATATAATTACTCTAAATCCTAGGTTTGTAAGGAAAGTAAACCAGAATGGGTAATCTTCGTACATATTTAATACTCTTGGAATACCTATAGTTCCTCTTGTTGCATATTGTTCTTCTAATGGTTTATAGTCAAATATTCTTTGATACTTATATTGTACCAAGTTTGGTAAATTCTTTTTAGGTGATGCAACGCCTGCTCCTTTTTCACAACGGTTTCCAGATACGTGTATTGAACCATTGCTGAATTTGTTTATTGTTAATTTACAGTGATTTTCACAGTTGTTACATCTTGTGTGTGTTACTTTAATTTCAAGTTTGTCAATTTCGTCTGATTTTAATATTGTTGATTTATATTCCATATCAAGGTTTGATTCATATTGTTCTTTTGAAAGTAGTGCCATTCCATAAGCTCCCATTAGACCTGAAATGTCTGGACGTACTACATTTTTTCCTACTATTTTTTCGAATGCTCTTAAAACAGCATCATTGTAAAAGGTTCCACCTTGTACTACTATGTGATCACCTAAAGTTGCTGTGTCTCTAACTTTCATAACTTTTTGAATTGCATTTTTTATTACTGAATATGAAAGACCACTTGAAATATCTCCTACTGTATATCCTTCTTTTTGTGCTTGTTTTATTTTTGAGTTCATAAATACTGTACATCTTGAACCTAAATCAACAGGTCTTTTGGCTTTGATAGCTTCTTTAACAAATTCAGAAATTTCTAAGTTTAAGCTTTTTGCAAATGTTTCTATAAATGAACCACATCCAGAAGAACATGCTTCGTTTAGCATAATATTGTCAATTGCTCCATTTTTCATTTTGATGTATTTCATATCTTGCCCACCAATATCTATGATTGCTGTAACGTCAGGTTCAAATTGTTTTGCTGCTGTATAATGTGCAATTGTTTCTATTTCATTTAAATCTACATTTAGTGCTGTTTGAATTAATTTTTCTCCATATCCTGTTACACCACTATATCTTAAAACAGCTTTTTCTGGTAATACTTCATATAGCTTTTTTAGCATATTCATAACACTTTTTAAAGGATTACCTTCATTACTTCCATATAAAGAATATAATAGATTTCCTTCTTTATCTATTAAAACTAATTTTGTTGTTGTTGAACCTGCATCAATTCCTAAATAGCAGTCTCCTTCATATGCAGAGATGTCTTTTTTTGTTACTTTAGCTTTCTCATGTCTTTCTTTGAATTCTTTATAATCTTGTTCATTTTTAAATAGTGGTTCAATTGGGTGTGTTGTGTTATCATGTGAGTTTCTTAAATTTTCTATTTTCTTATTTAATTCTTCAACTGTTATCGGATTTGTACTTAGGGAATCAAGAGCTGCACCTTTTGCTACTAATAAGTGTGCTTCTTCTGGTACAATAATTTCTTCTGGTTTTAAGTTAAGAGTTTCTATAAATCTTTTTCTTAGCTCAGAAAGATAACTTAATGGACCTCCTAAAAATGCAACATTTCCTCTAATAGGCCTTCCGCAAGCTAAACCGCTAATTGTCTGATTAACAACTGCTTGGAAAATTGATGCTGCAATATCTTCTTTTGCTGCACCTTCATTTATTAATGGTTGTACATCAGTTTTTGCAAAAACACCACATCTTGAAGCAATTGGATATATAGTTTGGTAATTTTTAGCAAGTTCATTAAGACCAGAAGTATCTGTATGTAAAAGTGAAGACATTTGGTCTAAAAATGCACCAGTACCACCGGCACAAGTACCATTCATTCTTTGTTCAATTGATTTATCAAAATAAATTATTTTTGCATCTTCTCCACCAAGTTCTATTACTACATCTGTTTGTGGAATATATTTTTCAACAGCTCTTTTACAAGATACAACTTCTTGTATAAACTCTACACCTAAGAATTTACTTGCAGACATTGCACCTGATCCTGTAAGGGCTATTGTAAATGTATTTTCTGGGAACATTTTTGCTAAATTTTCTAATACATTACATACTGTGTTTTTGGTATCAGAAAAATGTCTTTGGTAATCTTTGTGTATTGTATTTTGGTTTTCATCCATAACTATTATTTTTACTGTTGTTGAACCAACATCAAGCCCAACGTGTAAGGTTTTGTTCATATTTCATTACTCCTTTTAGGTCAAAATGGCTGCCCTTTTTTGACCCAGATATTAATCCCCTTTATTTTCCTAATTTTATACGGAAAATGACCATTTGTCAAATGTTAAAATTTGGAAACGTTACTGATAATTTTTGCATATTTTGGACAAACAAATAATAGAATGAAATATAAATATTAAAAAGAATGGGGAGGAAAATATGAAAAATAAAAAAATACTTATTTTATTTATAATTTCTGTAATTTTAATTGTTTTAGTAGGTTATTTTGCAATTAAGATTGTTAAACAAAAGAAGAATAACGAAATACAAACTGAATATATTCCGCAAGAAGAGATATCGGACGAACAGTCAAGAGAAACCATAGTAAGTTTGTATTTTCCAGATAAAGAGACAAATATGTTAAAACCAGAAGCAAGATTGGTAAATGTTAAAGAACTTATAAATTCTCCATATAATGTTTTGATTGAATTACTGATTAATGGACCTAAAAATGATAAATTAAAGGGTGTTATTCCTGAAAATACAAAATTATTGAATTCTTCTTTAGATGGAGAGTGTTTAACTTTAGATTTTTCAAGTGAATTATTAAATTATAATAAAGAGGATAGTAAAGGAAAAGAAAATTTAATAAATTCGATTGTTAATACTGTTACTGAATTAAATGAGGTTAATAAAGTTAAGTTTTTGGTTAATGGGCAGGTTTGCAATGATTTTGAAGAATTTTATGTGAGAAAATAATGATGAACCAATGTGGACGTTGTGTACTAATTAAACAACGTCCACATTGGTTTACATTGATTTATTTTCCTTTTCTGTGAAAAATATTATTAACATCTTTATATAATCGTATATAATCCCAAAAACCCTGAAAATTACATAAAAAATGTTCAACTTCATTTAAGGAATTAATTGTATTCTTTTTACAAGTTTTGAAATTAAGCTTTTTCTTCTTAGGAGGAGAAGGCTTTTTTGGAGGTGGTTTTGGTTTTGATGGAGGTGGTGGTGGAGGGCATTTTTCACATCTATATAAACTAGGCATAATATAAAATCCTTTCTCTTTTAATGTTATAATATTAAAAAGTTGAAGATATGGTGAAAAAATTAGTAAATTTATTTTGTTCGCTTGTTTTTTGTATAATTTTATTGTATAGTATAATTATAGAAAATGAGAATAAGCAGAGTGTGTTGCCACCTTTTACCACAGTAATACTGTGAGACTTACATAGGAGGTGGTGCTATGGAAAATATATTTGTATCTATAATATGGTTACTTTTCTTCGGATTAGTAGTAACTTCTATCATAGCGTTTGCCTTAATTATAGCAATAGTTGTAATATTAAGCAAATAAAAAATAAACCATTCTGCTTTGACGAGGGAATGGTTTATTAAAATTTTCTTCGGCAACCACTTTGTGGCTTCTCATTTTCTAATTATATTATACACATATTATAATAAAAAGTCAAATATTTTATAAAATGGGAAAGATGAAAATGAATGTAGAATTAAAAGAAAATGAGAGAATAGACGATTTAGAATTTAAAAAATTAAAAGTAATTCAGAATAAAGAAGGATTTTGTTTCGGAATTGATGCTGTATTATTATCTGATTTTGCGAAAAACATAAAAAATAATGCAAAGGTATTAGATTTAGGAACTGGAACTGGAATAATATCAATATTGTTATGCGGAAAAACGAATTTAAGCAAAATTATTGGAGTAGAAGTACAAGAAGAAGTGGCTGATATGGCAAAAAGGAGTGTAAGATTAAATAACTTAGAAAACAAATTTGAAATTATAAATGAAAATATAACAAATTTAGAAAAAATATACGAAAGAAATTCTTTTGACGTTATTGTAACAAATCCACCATATAAAAAAGAAAATACTGGAATAGTGAATGAAGAAAAAAAGAAGCTTATTTCAAGACATGAAATTTTGGCAAAATTAGAAGATTATATAAAAATTTCAAATAAACTTTTAAAAGATAAAGGGGAATTTTATATGGTGCATAGACCAGAAAGGTTGGTAGATATAATAACATATATGAGACAATATAAAATTGAACCAAAAGAAATAAGATTTGTATGTTCACATGAAAATGAACCTCCTAAATTAGTATTGATTAAAGGGGTAAAAAATGGAAAACCATTTTTAAAGTTTAAAGAAAATTTATATATATATGAAAATAATGGGAATTATACAGAAGAGATTTATAAAATTTATAATAAAGAAAATAAAAAAGATTAGGGTTTTGACTTTTACCTTAAATCTTAGAAAGGAAACAAATAATGGAACAAGGAAATTTATATATAGTGGCAACACCAATTGGAAATTTAGATGATATAACATTAAGAGCAATAAAAATATTACAGGAAGTAGATTTGATAGCTGCAGAGGATACAAGACATACATTAAAATTGTTAAATCATTTAGAAATATCAAAACCAATGATAAGTTATCACAGGCATAATGAGGAAACAAAGTCAGATATATTAATAGAAAAATTGCAAGATGGTCAAAATATTGCATTAGTATCAGATGCTGGAACACCTGGAATTTGTGACCCGGGTGAAGAGGTAATTAAAAAATGTATTGAATTTGGAATAAAAATAATTCCAATTCCTGGAGCATGTGCGATGATTAACTCTTTAATTTGTTCAGGTATTGATACAAAGGAATTTACTTTTTTAGGATTTTTACCTTTAAATAAAAAATTAAGAAAGAATAAATTAGATGAAATTGAGAAGGCTAATAAAACGATAATAATATATGAAGCACCACATAAATTGGAATCAACTTTAAAAGATTTAAAACAAATTTTAGATGAAGATAGACATATTGTGTTAGCAAGAGAAATTACCAAAATCCATGAGGAATTTATTAGAGGAAATATAGATGATTTAATTGAAAAATCTCAAGATATAAAAGGTGAAATTGTTTTAATTATAGAAGGAAATACTAATAATTCTGATGAAAATGAGTTAAATAAATTAAGTATAGAGGAACATTATAAATTTTACGAAAGTCAAGGACTTAATAAAAAGGAAATAATAAAAAAGATAGCTAAAGATAGAAATGTTAACAAAAATGAAATTTATCAGAGATTTATATAGTAATTAAAAAAATTTTATTAAAACTCCTGAAAAATAGCTTTTCAGGAGTTTTTATATTTTATATAATTTTATATTTTTTGATTCTCGTGTAATACGTTTAATTCTTTGGAACATTTTTCACAAACTAATTTATTTTTATATTCTACTAAATTTTCTGTACTACCACAAAAAACACAATTAGGTTCGAATTTTTTTAATATTATTGAAGAGTCATTTACATAGATTTCAATAGGATCTTTTTCGACAATGTTAAATTGATTTCTAATTTCAATAGGAATAACAACTCTTCCTAATTCATCAACTCTTCTTATAATTCCAGTAGCTTTCATGTTTTTCCTCCTTAATGTTACTTTTTACAATTCCCATTGTTATATACTATTTAAATATATCATAAATAGTAATTTTGGTCAATTAAAAGTAATAAAAAATTTAAACAAATAATAAAATTATTTAGGTGATATTAATGTTAAATATAGTTTGGCCAGGTTTTATAATAGTATCAATTATTTTTGCAATTTTATCAGGAAATATTAAAGAATTAAATAATTCTATATTTGAAAGTACGAGTACGGCTGTTAATTTGTGCATTACATTAGTTGGTACAATGTGTTTATGGAATGGGATAATGCAAATTGCAACTGAAACATCTGCAATAAAAAAAATTACAAAAATTCTTAGACCGATTATGAAGTTATTATTTCCAAAGTTACAAAAAGATAATAATATTTATCAAGAAATTTCCATGAATATGGTTGCTAATATTTTGGGACTTGGAAATGCTGCTACTCCTCTTCGGAATTAAGGCAATGAAGTCTATGCAAAAAGAAAACAAAGATAAAAAAGTTTTAACAAATGAAATGGCAACTTTTATAGTGCTAAATACAGCCTCTATACAGATTATTCCTACGACAGTTATTGCTATAAGAAGTTCTCTCGGTTCATCAAATCCTACTGCAATTATTGTTCCTGTATGGATTGCAACCGTTTGTGCGGCAATAGCTGGAATTGTTGCTACAAAAGTTTTTATAAAATTAGATAAATAGGAGATTATTAATGAAATTCATAGAGTATTTTTCCAATATTGCAATGCCATTAATGATAATTATTATAGTTATTTATGGTGTTATTGAAAGAAAGAAAATTTTTGACATTTTTTTAGATGGAGCTAAAGACGGGATAGGTGTTGTTTTGAACATTTTTCCAACATTAGTGGGATTATTTGTTGCAATAGGAGCATTAAGAAGCTCAGGAGTTATAGATTTAATTGTTAATTTTTTGACACCTGTTTTAAGTTTTGTTAATTTTCCGACTGAAATTTTACCATTGGCTCTTATTAGACCAATTTCTGGAAGTAGCTCAATTGCCGTAGCAACAGATATTATGAATACATTTGGTGTTGATTCTAATATCGGTCTTATGGCTTCTGTTATAATGGGGTCTACTGAAACAACAGTTTATACAATTGCGGTTTATACTAGTAGTGTTGGAATAAAGAAGACAAGATTTGTATTGTGGGCGGCTTTAATAGCGGATTTTGTTGGTATAGTTACAAGTGTTATTGTTTGTCGACTTTTGTCGTAATTTTCTTGTTGACTTTTTATGGAAATTGATGTAAAATAAAAAACATCCGAGAGGAGGTCTTATGTTTTTAAGATTTATTTTATTTATTTCAATTTTTTTTATTGTCAAAAAAATGACTGCTAAGGTATTAGCAATCATAATTCTAAAAAAAATCAATAATAAAATTTAATAATGTTTTTAATTTTGTAGGGAAAATATAATATCATCATATTCCCCCAAATATAATTGATAATTTTTTGAAAGTTTTATTGTAAGTGACGTCCCACAAAATATTTTCTTTCAGTGTATTTTACAAATATTTTCCCTACAATTAAATATATTTATCTATGGTAAGTTTCACCATTTGATATTTTAAAAGCTCTAAAAATTTGTTCAAGTAAGAATATTCTTATTAATTGGTGTGGAAAGGTCATTTTTGAAAAGCATATTTTTTGATTAGATAGATTTAATAGTTTTTCGGTTAAACCTAAAGAGCCACCAATAATAAATGTAATTTGACTTGATTGCAGAGATATATTTTCAATATTTTTAGAAAATTGTTCAGATGATAACTCTTTTCCGGTTAAATCTAAGCAAATTATGTAAGAATCTTTTTTTATGTGATTCATGATTTTATCACATTCTTTAGATTTAATTTCATTTTCTATATTTATATTTATTTTATCTGGAATTTTTTCATCTGGTAATTCTAAAATATTTAATTTGCAATATTTTGATAATCTTTTTGAATATTCATCTATTGCATCTTTAAAAAATTTTTCTTTTACTTTTCCAATACAAACTATATTTATTGTTAACATTTTTTTCTCTTTCTATATATTAAAATGATATTATATTTCCAGGAATATCTCTACTTGCTACACTTAATTTTAAAGAATTTTCACTGTAATTACTTGATATTATTTCATCTACTACTGTTTTATAAGCAAGTTCTGGAAAATTACTTTCTTTACTTAAATGTCCTAACATTGCTTGTTCAAGACCTGAACCAAGTAAGTGTGATATTGTTTTCCCTGCTAATTCATTAGATAAATGGCCATTAGGTCCTGCTATTCTTGATTTTAGTGGATATGGATATCTAGAAAATTTTAAGACTTCAGGGTCATAATTTGATTCCAATAAAACAAATATGCTATCTTCTAGATTTTTTAATATTCCATTTGTCATGTGGCCAATATCTGTTGCAATACTAATTTTCTTGTTATCTTTAAAAACATTGAAACCACATGGATTTGCGGCGTCATGTGGTATTGCAAATGGCTTTATTTTTATATCACCAATCTCAAATTTTTCTTCGATTGTAAATTTCTTAATATTTTTTTCTGGAATTTTTTCTTTTTGTTTAGGCATTGCATCTAGTGTTTTTTGATTTACGAAAACTGGTAAATCAAATTTTTTTGAGAATGTGCCCAAACCTTGCACATGGTCAGAGTGTTCATGAGTTATTAATATTCCATTAATTGAAGATGGGTCAATATTTAAATTGTTTAATGCTGTTTCTATTTTTTTACTACTAACACCTGCATCAATTAGCAATTTAGTATTTTCCGTTTCTACAAGTAAACTGTTTCCACTACTGCCACTATATAAACTACAAAAATTAAACATAATGTATACTTCCTTTAAATTATCCTTTTGTTATTTATTCTTTTATTCTTTGTATGTTGGCACCTATTTTTCTGAATTTTTCTTCTATGTTTTCATATCCTCTATCAATATGTTCTAAGTTATAAACTTCTGTAGTACCGTTTGCAGATACTCCAGCAACAATAAGGGCCGCACCGGCTCTTAAGTCTGTTGAATATACGGGTGCTCCGAATAATTCATCAACACCTTCAAAAATTGCTGATTTTCCTTGTGCTGTTATTTTGGCTCCCATTTTATTTAGTTCAGCTGTATATTGAAATCTTGATTCCCATATACTTTCATTTATAATACTTGTTCCGTTTGCGGTAGATAGAACTACACCCATTTGAGGTTGTAAATCTGTTGGAAATCCTGGGTATGGCAATGTTTTTATAATAGCCTTATTTGGTCTTTTACTGTACCAAACTCTAATACTGTCACCATAGTCTTCTACATTTCCACCAATTTCTATTATTTTAGCTGTTATACATTCTAAATGTTTTGTAATACAATTTTTTATTAATAAATCACCTTTAGAAGCTATTGCTGCTAGCATAAAAGTACCTGCTTCTATTTGGTCTGGAACTACGGAATATGTGCAATCACCATGTAATTTTTCAACTCCATTAATTTTTATAACATCTGTTCCGGCACCTCTTATGTCTGCACCCATTGTGTTTAAAAAGTTTGCAACATCAACTATATGAGGTTCTTTTGCAGCATTATCTATAATTGTTGTTCCTTTTGCTAAAACACTTGCTAACATTATATTTATTGTAGCTCCAACAGATACAACATCCATATAAATAGAATTTCCTTTTAAACAATTGGCCTTAGCTGATATTGTACCTTTTCCTACTTCAACATTTGCTCCCAATAATTCAAATCCTTTAATATGTTGGTCAATAGGACGTGCTCCTAATTTGCAACCACCTGGCATACCTACTTCTATTTTTCCTGTTCTACCTAGCATTGCTCCAATAAGGTAGTAAGATGCTCTAAATTTACTTGTTAATTCAAGTGGTGCTTGAGTTGTATTTATATTTCTTGTATCTATTGTAATTTCATTTGGTGTATTCCAAACTATTTTTGCTCCCATTTCTTCTAATATTTTACATAGAATTTGTACATCACTTATATTAGGAAGATTGTTTATGGTACAAACTCCGTTTATTAATAATGTAGCTGGTAAAATTGCTACAGCTGCATTCTTAGCTCCATTTATTTCTACTTCACCTTTTAAGGGTGTTGGTCCTGTTATTACTAATTTTTCCAAATTGATTCCTCCCGAGTATATAATTTGTCTTTTTAAAATATACCATAAAGGGTGAAGTATTGCAAGAGTTTTCAATTTTTATTAATTTTTTGCTGTTATTAATTCAGTGTTTGTAAATAATTCTAATAGTTTGAATTTTAGTTTTATGTTTGGACTGGATTTGTCAGATATTATAGCATATTCTTCATCAGATAAAACATTTTGTAATTCTTCTTTGGACTCTTCAGGCACAATTCCAGAAGAAACATCTACAAAACAAAGTGATGGAAACATTACACACCACCAATTTCTTCCTTCTGCTTTTCCTATTTCTACTTTTAATGCATCATAAAAACCAGCGGGAAGAGAGATATCACCATAGTGCTTTGTTGGAAATTCAAAATTTCCAATTTCTATTTTAACATCATATGAATATCCTTCATTTCTAATTGTTTCTAATGCTACCTGTTTGAATTCTTCTTGATGTTCAGAGACTATATTAATTGCTTCTTCTTTAGAATTACAGTCTTTGCAAATGTTATTCATATAATTTAGTAAGCTATCTCTTACTTTATATTTTAATGATTGATCTTCATCACTATTACTATTTGCTATGACGTGTAATCTAAAAACACTACTACTTATATCAGTAGAAACAGCTTCTACATAAGAAACAGCACATACTATTGTATATAAAAATAATAATATACTTAGAATAAGTACAATTCCTATTTTGGAATTTTTAATATTATTTAAAATTTTTTTCATAAATTACCTCCAAAAAACTTTTTTTGTAAAATATTCTTTAAATTAATTATTTACAATTTATATAAATTTATACAATTAATAAAAATTTTTTTTCAAGGGAAAAACTTGTCGAAAAAAATCGATGAAATATTTCTGAAATATTTCTGAAATAATATTGACATATAAAAAAATAAATGGTAAAATTTACCAGTATTAAAAATTAAGAATATTCTAAAGAAAAAAGATTTCTTTGTGAAATTGAAAGGGTTGAGTTGTTAATGGTAAAAGAAAATAAAGGACAAGAAAGATTATGTTTATTTTTTGCAAGTGATTATCATTTTGAAATGATAAGTTTACCGTATATTAATGAAAAATTAAAAAAAGATAATAATGTTATAATAATGACAGAAAATGATTTAGATATAACTGTTGATAAATTATTATCAATGGTTAATTTAACTCAAAATGAAAAAGATAGAATAACAAAAATAGACTGGAAGAATGACGATGTTAGCAAATTTAAAGAAATAAAAAATGCAAATGCTAATGGGAAAGAAACTGTAATACTCGTAAAAGGAAAGGAAAATTATATTAATAGTGTTAATAAAAATATAGAAAATTGGATAAATATTAATAATACAAAAATAATAGATTGTTATGATATAAATGAGGTTTATGAAGATGTCAGCAATATTGCAAAAAACTATAATAAAGTATTGTCCACTTCTGGTGTAGAAAAGTTATTATAAATATTTTAAAAATACTTGATAATTTTACGAAAATGATATATAAGTATTAATACAATAACAAATGTTGAAAGGATGAAAATTATGGATGAAACACTAGAAGAAGTAAAAACTATATTAAAAAAGTATAATCAAGAACATTTATTAAATGGATACGAAAAGTTAGATGAAAAAAAGAAAAAAGAATTATTGAAGCAAATTTTAAAAATTGATTTTGAATTAATCAAGAGTCTATATGACAATACAAAAAAAGAAAATTCAGAAAATAATGATATAATTGAGCCAATGGAATATATGGACAAAAACAAATTATATGATGATTATAAACATTATGAAAATATAGGAAAACATGCAATTGAATCAAAGAAACTTGCAGCTGTTACTATGGCTGGTGGACAAGGTACAAGACTTGGACATAATGGACCAAAAGGAACATATGATATTGGCTTGGATTCTCATAAATCTTTATTTGAATTATTAAGTGATGGTTTGAAAGAAGCAGGAAAAAAATATGGAGTAACAATACCATGGTTTATTATGACAAGTAGAGAAAATAATCAAGAAACAGTTGAATTTTTTGAAAAAAATAAGTTTTTTGGTTACCAAAAAGATAAAAATATATTCTTTTTCGTTCAAGGTGAATTACCAATGGTAGATACTGAAGGAAGAATATTAATTGGTGAAGATGGATTAATAAAACAAGCTGCTGATGGTCATGGAGGAATATATGAATCATTAGTTAAAAGTGGTATGACTGAAAAAATGAGACAATTAGATATTGAATGGGTATTTATAGGTGGAGTAGATAATTGTCTTGTAAAAATGGTGGATCCTGTTTTAATGGGAATTGCTATAGATAAAGGAGTTACTGTTGCTTGTAAATCTATTGTTAAGGCAAATCCACACGAAAAGGTAGGAGTATTTTGTAAAAGAAATGGAAAACCAGGTGTTATAGAATATTCAGAAATTACTGATGAAATGGCAGAAGCAGTAGATGAAAATGGTGAACTTTTATATGGAGAGTCACATATTCTTTGTAACTTATTTAATATTGATGCAATTGAAAGAATGGGAAGAACACCATTACCATATCATAGTGCTTTTAAAAAAGCTAAATATATAGATGAAAATGGTGAATTAGTAGTACCAGATTCTCCAAATGCATATAAATTTGAAGCATTTTTGTTTGATGCGTTTGGTGAGGTTGATGATATGGCGATACTTCGAGTAAAAAGAGAAGAAGAATTTGCTCCTGTTAAAAATGCAGATGAAGCAGGTGTTGATTGCCCAAGCACTGCAAGAAAATTATATGAAGATTTTCATCATTTAGGTCAATAGAAAATAAATAAAGAGAGTTAGATTCAATATAATATTGAAATCTAGCTCTTTTAATTTGATGTTATAGTTAGGTAGAAAATGATTATGTTGTTGAAACATTGACTTTCCTATGATGCTTAAAATTTTATACATGACGTTTGATTGGAATGAAAAAACATGTATAAAAAATTTAAAGAAAATGACTTTATTTATTTAGAATTTAGTGTTATTATAATGATACAAATAAAATATGTTGTCAAAAAGGCGCATTCCTATTGACACAAAAGAAAGGATGAATTTTATGAAAAATTATTTAGAAGAATACAAAAAATGGTGTGAAAGCCCAGATTTTGATGAAGAAACAAAAAAAGAATTGTTAGAAATAAAAGATGATGAGAAAGAAATTGAAGATAGATTTTATAAAGAGTTGGAATTTGGGACAGCTGGACTTCGTGGAGTTATAGGAGCTGGTACCAACAGAATGAATAAGTATACAGTGGGAAAAGCTACACAAGGCTTGGCAAATTATATAATAGAACAAGGGACTCAAGATAAAGGTGTTGCAATTAGTTATGATTCAAGAAGAATGTCTAAGGAATTTAGTTTACAGACAGCATTGATATTATGTGCTAA
The DNA here is from genome assembly GCA_934168305.1 of uncultured Clostridia bacterium. GTDB lineage: Bacteria > Bacillota > Clostridia > TANB77 > CAG-508 > CAG-269. Next base: position 31,351 of record CAKPNF010000004.1, read on the forward strand.
TGGAATAAAAACATATTTATTTGAAAACTTAAGACCAGTTCCAGAATTATCTTTTGCTGTTAGAGAATTAAAGTGTACAGCTGGAATTATGATTACAGCAAGTCATAATCCACCAAAATATAATGGATATAAGGTTTATTGGGATGATGGTTCTCAAATAGTTGCACCAAGAGATAAAGATATAATTGCAAAAGTAAGAGCTGTAGAAGAGTTTAGTGAAATAAAAGAAATATCAAAAGAAGAAGCTGTTGAAAAGGGATTATTTAATATTGTTGGAACAGAAATGGATGATAAGTATATAAATACTTTAAAATCTTTAGTTATAAATCCTGAAGTCGTAAAAGAACAAGGAAAATCTTTAAAAGTTGTTTATACACCTTTACATGGAACAGGAAATACTGTTGCTGAAAGATTATTAAAAGAAATAGGAATACAAAATTTATATGTTGTTCCAGAACAAAAAGACCCAGATGGAAATTTCCCAACAGTTGATTATCCAAACCCAGAGGATAAAAAAGCATTTAAATTAGCATTGGAATTAGCCAAAAAAGTAGATGCTGATGTTGTTTTAGCAACAGACCCTGATGCTGATAGATTAGGAATATATGCAAAAGATAGTAATACTGGTGAATATATGACATATACAGGAAATATGTCTGCATTATTAATTGCAGAATATAGAATTTCTCAGATGAAGGAAAAAGGAATATTACCTGAAAAAGGAATGTTTATTACAACAATAGTTTCATCAGACTTAGCTAAAGCGATTGCTAAAAATTATAATTTGGATTGCTTTGAAGTTTTAACAGGATTTAAAAATATTGGTGCTATAATGAAAAGAGAAGAAGAAAAATCTGAGGGTGATAAATATGTATTTGGATTTGAAGAAAGTTATGGTTGCTTAATTGGCGATTATGCAAGAGATAAAGACGGTATTGCTGCAGTTATGGCATTGTGTGAAGCTGCTTGCTATTATAGAGCTAATGGCGAAACTTTATGGGATCAAATGAACAATATTTATGAAAAATATGGATATTATAAAGAGACACAAGTTTCAATTGTGATGGAAGGTGCAGAAGGTGCAGAAAAGATACAAGAAATGATGACTAATATGAGAAATACACCAGTTGATAAAATTGGAGATTATAAAGTTTTAACTTTTAAAGATGTTGAAAGAGATTATGTTAAAGATATGATGACAGGAGAGGAATCTAAAACAGGATTGCCAAAATCAAATGTGTTATATTATGCATTAGAGGATAATTGTTGGTGTTGTGTTAGACCTTCTGGAACAGAACCAAAAATCAAGTTGTATATGGGTGTTAAGGGTTCTTCAGAAGAAGATAGTGATAAAAAACTTGAGGATTTGAAGAATGCAATGGTTGCAATTGTAAAGTAAAACACTTGAACCATTAGAATGTTTTGAACCAAGGGGGACGTTGTTAAAATGGTTGAGAACCAATTTAACAACGTCCCCCTTGGTTCAAAAAAGCCCCATTGGTTCAATTTATTTTCCAGTCTGGTAGATTTCTTTGAATTGCTCCAAATAGATTTGCTCTAATCATAGGAATATTCTTTTGAAGAGTAAAAATCATTTGCTTCATTGACTCTCTTTTTGATGTTCCATCCATTGGACAAACTTTAGGCATAACAGTTATGTTATTTTTTCTTACAAATCTTTTTGTTTCTTTTTCAGGAGTATAGATTAGAGGTCTAATCAATGTAATTCCTGATCTATCCATATAACTTACTGGAGAGAATGTACCAATACTTCCGGCATAAAATAAATTAAGTAAAAAAGTTTCTAATACGTCGTCTTGATTATGTCCTAATGCGATTTTATTACATCCTTCTCTTACGGCAACCGAGTTTATAATTCCTCTTCTTAAATTTGCACATAAAGAACAAGGATTTTTTTCTTTTCTTATTTCAAATACTATTTCTTGAGCATGACTATTTTCTATAAATAAAGGTATTTCTAGTCTATCACAAGTATCCTGTAAAAGTTTTGTGTCAAAAAATTCAAATCCAGGGTTTATACTTATTGCAATTATGTCAAATTTTTTAGGATAAAATATCTGTAAATTTTTAAATGCATATAACATTGTTATGGAATCTTTGCCCCCTGAAAGGCATATTGCTATTTTATCATTTTCTTCAATCATATTGTATTCTTCTATTGCTTTTCGCATGTGACTTAGTATTTTTTGCATAAATTCCTCCTAAAATATTTTTATGTATATTATATCATGCATGTCAAGAGAAAAAATAGTTTAAATTTATATTGTAATAAAAATGTAATAAAAACTTAATTTTAGAAGGTAAAAACTGTTAAAAACGGCTTCCCTAGAGAGATATAATATTATTAATGTAATATTAAAAATACAAGATTGAAATGAGAAATAATATTATATACAATTGTTAAATAAAGTAGTTTGAATTTAAAGGGAGGATTCTAGCATGGTCGTAAGAAATGTTTTAAAAAGGGTTATGGCAATTTTATTTATTGGTTTGATGATTGTTAACAGTTCAATGTTAATGGTTGTATCAACAGCAATAAATGAAGCAGGAAAAATAATTGATAAATCAAAAATAGAAACAGTTGCTGAAATTGGTTTGGAAAAGTATGTAAATTTTGATATGAATGATGAACAAGCTAAAGGCGTAATGATACAAGCTAATATTAAAACTGGAATTGAATATCAAGAAGGACAGGAATATAAGGCTATAAAATCAACAGGAATATTATTAAATATGCCAAAGATAAATGGGGAATATCCAGAAAAAGTTGAAGTGCTAGGAATCTCTACAAAAGCAACTAATGGTGGAGAGGCTAAAGATTATCAACAGCAATATGAAAAGGAATCAGGAAAATTAAAAATAGTTGCTTTAAACAAAGAAAATGAAGATGGAAAAATTTACAGTGAATATGTTGAGAATGCAAGAGATGAGTATAGAATAATTGCTTATTATGGTTCAAATTGTTATACTGAGACAAGTGATGCTAGAAAATTAACTTTTACAGGAAAATCTAACTTTACTATTGCAGATGAAGAGAGCAGTGAAATATCAAAGGAAATAAATCAAAGTTATGAAGTAAATGAAAATATATCTGGTTTAATTTCATCAGAAATTGCTACCAGTGATATTTATAATGGTTATATAGAGTCAAATTCTCAAAACAATACATCTTATAGAACTGAATATACAGAAGATATGAAGGTTCAAGTAAGCTATAAAAATATTGCTGATGAAGTAAAGATAAGTACAAATAACTTTTTTATAAATTCGAAAGATGAGGAAAAGGAAACACAAGAAATTGTTTATAAGAGTACAAAAATTAATAAAAATGAAGTAATGAATGTACTAGGTGAAGATGGCAAGTTACAAATTTTATCAAATGACGGAAATGTTTTGGGTGAGTTGAATAAAGATTCTGCAGTTGATGAAAATGGCGTTTTTGAGATTTCTTATGATAATGAGCCAACGGAATTGACATTAAAGATGAGTAAGCCTGGAAAAATTGGTAATATTAATATTCAAAGTGTTAAGCAAATAAAAGAAACAATGAAAGATGTTGATAATAAGAAAATTAAGGTGAAGGCTTTAGTATCTTGTACGAATAACGTAAAAGAAGTTAAAAAAATTATTGATGATGTTACGAAGGAAGAAAAAAATGTTGAAAATATAAAACAGGTAAATGTATATCAATATTTAAGTGATAAACAAATAGATATAAATGAATCTGAAACAAAAGTAGATGTATCAATAGATAAAACAGAGTGGACAAATAATATTCAAAATGATATTAATATAACAGCAACATTAGTAACAAATGATAATAAATACGATTTATTTGAAAATCCAGTAATAGAATTAAAATTACCAGATGAAGTTGAAAATGTTATATTAGGAAATTTATCGATATTATATGATAATGATTTAAGTATAAAATCAGCAGATATTATTGAAAAAAATAATAATAAAGTAATAAAAATAGTTCTACAAGGAAAACAAAAATACTATAATTTAAATTCTTTGATAAATGGAACAAATATAATAATACCAGCAAAGATAGTTCTAAAAAAAGACATTAATAGTATTGAAACATCAATTAGTGTAAATTATAAAAATGAAAATGCTAATGTGATTGATTATCAAAAAGAAGGAAAAGAATACAAGAGTATAGATATAAAAGTATTAAATGAAATGATTCAAGACGTAAATATTAAAAATGAAAATATATTTGATACGGAAAATATATCTAACAATGAAAATAAGGTGGTTAAAACTCAAGAAGCGCTAAGTTATGAAGAAGTTAAAAATGCATTGGATATTAAAGTTGTTGCAAAAGTTGGAAATGATGTTTTAAAAAATAATGATAAAGTAAATGAAAAAGAAATTATAAAATATGAAGTAAAAGTAACAAATAATTCACAAAAAGAAATTAGTGGAATTTCTATACAAGGACAGGTGCCAGATGGGACAAATTATGCAACTGTAGATAGAGGGTCATATTATAGTGAAAAATATGATTATGTTGAGGATGAATCCAAAAGAAATATAAGTATTGATAATATTACAATACCAGCTAAAGGTGAGATAAATCAGTTTTACGAGGTTGTTGTACAAAGCTTAGATGAGAATGAAGAAGAGAAAAATATTGAGAGTAATATTGCTGTAAAATACAATAACCAAGAAATTAATGTAACCAAAATTTCTAATGTGATAAAAAAAGCAGAGATAAGTCTGGATTTTAAATCATATTTGGGAAGAGATCAAGAAAATTCATTTTATTATGATTTATATGTAACAAATTTGACAGATCACGAATTAAAAAATATTAAAATTGAAACAACAGAATTTCAAAAGGAAATGATTTTCGATTTGAATAATGTGTTAAAAAATGTTGATGATATAAAATTTGATGATAGAAAACTTACTTTAACTATTCCTTCACTTGAAGCAAATGAGACACATGATGTAAATTTTACAGTTGTAGCAGGAAATTTTGATAACGGAATAAATGAATGTGAATTAAAGATAGGAGCAAAAGCTTATACAGAAAGTGGTAATGAATATAGATCTTGCGAGAATACTCGTACATCATATCCATGTTATGTAACAGTTACTAAGTCTTCAGATAAAGAAGGACAAGATTTAAAATATGGTGAGGAAATAACATATACAATTTCAGTAAAAAATGAAGGCAAGGTAAAAACTATAGTAAATATAACAGATTATTTGGCTGAAGAACTAGTTGGAATTGATGCTACATATGAAAGATATATGTTAGAAGATCCGGATGATTATAATATTACATATGATATAAAGGCAGAACAAAATTTAAAATTTTCTAAGGAAAAACAGACAATAGATTTATCATATGATATTGAAGGAAAAGCTGATGTAGATATAACAGAATTGATTCCTGCGGGCAAAACATTAGAGATAATTGTAAAAGCAAAGGCTGGAGATGTTGTATACAAGACAGAGATATCAAATTTTGTTACAGTTAGTGGAGCAAATATAAAAACTACAGTATCAAACACTGTAAAGAATAATATTTTACCAGAAGAAACGGATGAAGAGGATGATGATAATAAGGGCGACGAAGACAACAAAGGTGATGAAGATAATAAAGATGAAAAACAATATAGCATAAATGGATATGTATGGATAGATAAAAATAAAAATGGTAGAAAAGAAGAAAGTGAAGAAGTTCTTTCTAATGTAATTGTTAAATTATTTAATGCAGATACAAATTCAATAGTAGTTAGCACAACAGGAAAAATTCAAAAGGTTTATACAGATGAAAATGGTGAATATAAATTTACTGATGTTAAAAATGGAAAATACATAGTTTTATTTGAGTATGATACTGAGAAATATAAATTAACATCATATAAAGAAAAAAATGTTAGTGAAAGTTTAAACTCAGATGTTATAGATAAAGAAGTTAATATCGATGGTAATATTAAAAAAGTAGGATTAACAGATACTATAAATGTAAGTTCTTTAGATATAAAAAATATTAATATGGGACTTATAGAAAAGGAAAAATTTGATTTGAAAATTTCTAAACATGTATCTAAAGTTATTGTAACAAACGATGAAGGAACAAAAGAATATACATATAATGATGAACAACTTGCAAAAGTTGAAATTCCAAGAAAACAAATTAAAAATACAACAATTAAAGTAGAATATAAGATTGTGGTTAGCAATGAAAATAATATGGAAGGATATGTTAATGAAGTAATAGATTATAAACCACAAGAGTTACAATTTTCAAATTCAGATAATTCTGATTGGACTATGAGCCAAGATGGAAAAATAAAAAATACAAGTTTATCTGGAATAAAATTATCAAAAGGTGAAAGTAAAGAATTAACATTAGTGTTAACAAAAGAATTAACAGATGAATCTCTTGGAAATATAAGTAACTCTGCAGAAATATCTATGTATAAGAATTTGGAAGATTCCGAAGATGTTAATATGGAAAATAATAAGTCAAAGGCAGATTTAATTATTTCTGTAAAAACTGGATTAGATAGTAAGTTAATGATGATGATTGTTATAACAATAATTGTTCTTATCATATTGGCATATTGCATAAAGAAAAAGAAAACAATTAAATTGATGAGCTTTTTGTTTGTTATAATGATAAGTTTTGTATCGGTATCATATAGTTATGAATGGAACATAAAATTGGATAAAGATGCCAATAATAATTATATATATATAGGTACAAATGGAGTTGAACAGAAAATGTTTACATGTATGGATACAAATTTCCCTTTATGTTCTCATAATGATCACTATTACACTTTTTATAATACAGAAGAAAAATTAATAAGTTCTAGTAATATTGCCAATAATAATATTATACTTAACAAAAAGAATAGTAATTTGACAGTAGAGAAAATGGGAAATAGAAAAATTTGTGGACCATATATTGTGAATGTAACAGTTAGTCAAAATTCAAAATATGAATTTACTATAAAATACAATGATAATAAAGTAATTACAATAAATAAAAATAGTCCTAATGGTGATATTAATATTTTAGATGTTAATAAAAAAGAAATAAACAGAGATTATATATTTGGTGCAAATAATAGCAATGAAAAAGAATTTAAGATTTATCTAAGTTTATCAAATAATGTTGTAAAAATAAATAATGTTAGTATAAAATTTACCTTAGAAAATGTAAATACTAAAACAAATATATATACAGAGAACAAATATTATTATTGTAGTGAAATAGGAAGTGGTAAACATACAGCATTAAGTGCTCCTTGTCATGAGGCGCAAACGGATCAAGGATTTAAATATTATAAAGAAAATGGTATTTTAAAAAAGGCTTGTCAAAGAATGAAATTTATGACACCAAGTGTAACTACTAAGTATGAAAAAGATAATATTTCTAAAACTGTTAGCTGGGACAAAAATTTGCTATTAAGTGGAAAGATAATAATAAAAAAGTTGGATAATGAAACTGGGTATGCATTAAAAGGAGCAACATTTGAACTGTGGCAAGGTAATAGTAAAAAAAGAACAGAAACAACGGACGGATATGGAAATATAATTTTTAGTGATTTACCATTTGGTACGTATGAATTGTATGAAACGAAGGCACCGGAAGGAGGGTATATTTTAGAAAATCAAGCTGGATATAATTCAAATCGAAAAATTGTCGAGTGTGGTACATATAGTATAAATGCTAATAAGAAAAGTCAAGTTATAAACTTAACTATAAAAAATAGTAAAGTAAAAATGGCAAAAATAAGAATAAAAAAGAAGGATTATATTACAGGAGAAGAATTGTCTGGAGCTATTTTCGATATTATAAAAATAGATGGTAATAAAGAAAGTATACAGAAAAAAGATGCATCTCCTAATATGGATATATTCCTTCCTAAGGGAACATATATTGTTGAAGAAACAAAAGCAGATGAGGAGTACAATTTAAAATTACAAAAAAATATAAGAAGTGAAAAAATAGTAATAGATGACAATAATCTAGGCAAAGTAATTGAAGTTACAATGAATAATAAAAAATATAGTGATTTAAAAATAACAAAAATAGATTCACGTACTAAAAAAATATTAAATGGAGTAGGATTTCAAATATACTTTATTGATCAAAATGGAGATAAGCATTATATATGTAAATATATAGAGATAGAAGGTAAATCTGCGGATATAGGTTTTGTTAAAGAAGGAGAAGAAAAAGGTCTAAAACATATGACGTTTGAAACAGGAGGAAAATATGCAGCAATTAAAGAAAACAATGGAATAAATCAAATGTACAATTTTGATGACGGAGAGATATATTTAAAAGGTATTCCTATGAATGGATATAAAGAAGGTGAAAATACATTTATAAATGAAGATGAATCATACTATATTGAGGAAGTTTCATTACCAGATGAATTGAAAAGTTATTATGATATTGAAGGTGAACCTACAAAAATACAATTAATGAGTAATTCGGAAACAATTTATATAAAGCGTATTACGGAAATTGCAAAAAAAGTATATGCGATAGGTAAAGATACAACTGATAAGTGGAATGGATATACGGTTTTTGGAAATCTATATGATACTATGATAGATAAAGATAAGGTTAATTTTACAAAAGAAGTTTTTAAAAGAATGGCGACTGATAATAATTTAAACTATAATCTAAACCAAGGGATAGATCGTTTATACGAATCTTTCAATGTATATATAAAAGAACCAAAAGATCCAGAAAATTATATTAATGAAATTCTAAAACAAATAGGAAAAACTAAAGATGATTTAGGAAATGATAAATACGAAGAGTATGTAAATGAATTAAAAAATAGAACAGACACGGTTTATACAAAGGAAAACACTCAAAAATATATAGATTTATCAGGATATGTATGGGAAGATGTTGCGGATACAAATAAAAATACACTAAGAAATGACTTATATGAATCACCAGAAACACTAGTAGAAGGAATAACAGTAAGATTAAAAGATTACAACGGACAAACAATAGATACAAGAACAACAGATTCAAAAGGAGCATATAAATTCACAAAAGTAAAAATTGATGAATTACCAAATTATCATATCGAATTTGAATACAATGGACTAAAATATGAATCTGTAACAGCTGTGTTAGATAAAGATAATGGTTCAAAAGTATCAGAAGACTCATTAAATAGAAAGAACTTTAATAATTCATTTACAAACATAACAGGAGGAAATAAAAGAGACAAAAATACAATAGGATATTCACGAGATGATAATGGAACAATTAAAAATATTTTAACATATGAAAATGGAGAAAATAAATCAACATTAGTACAAAATACAGGATATACATCAGAAAGTACAAAAGGCAAAATTACTGCTCAAAATAATTCAATGGGTGCGACAATGTATGCAGATACAAAATCATCTGAATTTGAATTAAAATGGAATAGTGGAGCTAGAGAAATATCAAATATCAATCTAGGATTATATGAAAGAGCTCAACCAGATTTAGCAATTACATCAGATATTGATAATGTAAAGCTTAATATAAATGGATATGAGGATACTTGCCATTATAATGAAAGAAGTGAGTTTATAAATGATTTATTGCCTGATAGTGAAGATTATAAAGAAAAAAGTGCTTTCTCAGTATCAGTAAAAAATAAAAATGGTAAATATAAAGATACAACTTATACTAGAGAAATATATGATTCTTATATAGCATTTACAAAAAGTAATGATAGTAATGAGACTAATAGATTAAGAGTATATGTAACATATAAGATTGTTGTAAAAAATGAAAGTAGTCTTATATCAAAGGTAAGTTTAAAAGATTATGTTGATAAAAGATATGAAAATGCTCAAATTATAGCTTCAAAATGTTATTACAATGGAAATTCATCAGACGTAAACTGGACTTATAAAGGTGAAGAAGATTCAATGAATGTATATGAAACGGAACTAATAGATCAATATATTGACCCTAATAGTAGTATGACTATATATTTAACATATGAAGTGACTAAAGAAGGAATATTATATTTACTTTCTAATGATGAAACAACTCCATTAAAACATACTACTGAAATTAAATCATATTCAATATTTGATTCAAATAGAGAATCATATGCTGGAATAGATATTGATTCAGCACCGGACAATATAAAATATGGTGATACTAATACATATGAAGATGATACAGATTCAGCAACTGACTTAAAATTAAAGAGAAAGGAATCTAAAAAGATTTTAGGATTAGTATTTGAAGATGGTACAGAAGCAGGAACTACATTAAATACAAAAGGAGAAAGAAAAGGTAATGGTATGTATGATGAAAATGAAAATGTAGTACAAAATGCAAAAGTTGAGTTATTAAATTATCATGATAATAGTATTGCTAAGTTATATAGTATAGACGATGATGAAGAAGATAAAATTAAAGTAAATGATGCAAATGCTATTACAAATGAAGGTGGACGATATACATTAGAAGGATTAATACCAGGACAGTATTATATTGAATATACATATGGTACATTTGATTATAATGGCGAAAATAAAAATACTGTTATAAAAACAAATTCAGGAGATGTACCTGTAACTACTCAAAGTTATAAATCCACAATATTAAATACTAGCGACTTTATTGCTCAACCTAATAAAACATTTAAAGATTTATTTGAAAGTAGCTATGATGATTTAAAAAATAATTTTGACGAGGTTAAAGATTTAAATGCATTATGGTATTGGTATCAAAATACAAATAAATCTTCTGCAACAGATAATATGGATATAAGGAAAAAGATAAATGAAAAATTATCAAATATAACTTATAATAATGAAAATGAATATTTATCTGGAAAAAGTGATAAAGATTTGTATCTTATGAAATCAAATACAGCTATTATGGATATTGCAATAGAAAAATATAATTATCAAGAACATGAGAGTACAGAATTTAAATCAATCTCAAGTGAAGAGAGTGAATACCAAATGACATTTGGTATTGTTGAAAGACCAAGACAAAGTTTAAAACTTACTAAAGAGATAAACTATGTAAAAGTAACTTTAGCAAATGGAACAGTTTTGGTTGAAGGAGATCCTAGAAATGAAAATTTACCATATGTTGTATATCCTAAAGGTGGAAGTCTAAAAGTAGAAGCGGATGATGAAATAACACAAGGTGCAACTTTAGAAGTTAAATGGGTAATCAATGTTCAAAATAATTCTGAAATTGATTACAATTCTGATAATTATTATAAATATGGTATTATTGACAGAAATAAAGATAAGGTAGAAAATTTAACAATAAATTCTATTATAGACTATCTAGATGAAGAATTAAGAACAGATTATACAAATGAAAACGCACAATGGAAAATAACCAAAGCTGGAGAAATGAAAGAAAATAAATTAATTGCTGATTATGTATATAATACAGTAAAAAATAAAAATAATATATTTGTTAACAATTGTAATATGGAAATTCTACCAGGTGAAAATAGTGGTATAGAAATTGAAGCAAGTAAATTGCTATCTTCTAAAGAAGAGATGCAATATACAAACTATGCTGAAGTTTTATCTGTTTCAAATAAAATGGGAAGATTCTATGGAGAAGAAGTAGATAATAAATGGAAGTATATGACACCAGGTAACTATGATTATGAAAAATCTGAAACTTGGGAAGGTGATGATAATGAAGATGGTATTAGAGCAAAATTTTCAATTTTAACATCAACAGGTGATAGTACGATAATTTATTATCTAATAGGAATTTCTGGTTTGATTGTTACTGCAGGAGGAATTATTTTAATTAAGAAATTTATATTATAAAGTTAAATGAGACAGTTGGCACAGTCCAATTTGTCTCATTTAATGCTTGAAATTTATTATAAAATTTGGTATATTATATATAGTTTTTTATGTGCTCATAGCTCAGCAGGATAGAGTAGCCGCCTCCTAAGCGGCAGATGGGGGTTCGAGTCCCTCTGGGCACACCATATTTAATTATAAAAAAATTTATATAAAATATGGTATTTAGGAGGAGAATTTGAAAGAAAGAATAAAACAAATAATAAATACAAAACAATTTCATATTATAATGGTACTTTTTATTATATTAGCTATATTATTTGTAGTAGGTGTTATTTCATTAAAATATAATGTAGAAGGAGAAGGAAATTTACCATTTTATATATCAAAAATATCTATAATAAGTAATGTAGAAGGTGTAGATGTTGAAGATGAAGTAAACAAATGGAATCTACAAGTTAATCAAAATAATGATATCTATTTATATATTAAAAAAAATGATAGATATAAGGATACAGAAATAATCGAAAGTGTAAAATTAGATAACTTTGATATTAAAGAAAAATCAAAAGTTGGTGAAATAAAATTATTAAAACCGGACAGTAATATTGAAAGTATAATTTTCAAAAATGTTACAGAAAATGAAGTTGACAGTATAGAATATACAGGAGATATGGAATCTAGTATAAAAGAACAAAAAATATCTAATCAAGGTGGATTGGTTGTATTTAGATATGCTATTAATAATATAGGAAATTATATATCTAATGATGATGAAGAAATAAATCATAGCAATTTATTAAATAAATTAAATATCAATAATGACGATTTAAAATTTAAAGTTTCATTTGATATAAATATAACATTAAATTCAGGAAAAACATACAAATCTAATATTGAACTAGAACTTCCTGTTAATGATGTTGTTAATAATGGCGTTCAAAGTACAGAGTACACAGATTTTGATAATATTGTGTTTAAAAGAAAATGAGACACTGGGGACAGTCAGAAAATGTCTCATAAATTTGTCGAAAATTGTTGAAAAAAGTAAAGTTACAGTTCAGTAAATAATGGTTATATTGTTGAAGCTTTAAGTATCATAGTGGAGGTACCTAAAGCTTCAACAATATAATAATTACTTACTGAACTGTAACAAAGTAAATAAAAAAATAATAAAAAAAGACTTGCTAATTTAGTAAAGTCAGTATATAATTACAAAGGTATAAGATTTAATCTTTGTATAGAGAGTAATCCAATAGAGACCTATGAACCTTGTCAGGTCCGGAAGGAAGCAGCAATAAGTAGAAAATCTTTATGTGGAGTGCTCTCTATAGAGGGATTAAATTTTATACTATTATAGGAAAAAATCTTATAATGATAATTAGGACGTTATATAAAGGATGTGAGAATATGGGGTACACAGCTCTTTATAGAAAATTTAGACCGATTACGTTTTCAGAACTTGTTGGTCAAGAACATATTACAAGAACTTTAAAAAATCAAATTATGGCTGATAGAGTGGGACATGCATATTTGTTTAATGGTGGAAGAGGTACAGGAAAAACATCATCTGCAAAAATTTTAGCAAGAGCAATAAATTGTTTAAATCCACAAGATGGAGAACCTTGTAATGAATGTGAAATCTGCAAAGGAGCACTTAATGGGTCACTTACAGATATTGTAGAAATGGATGCTGCTTCAAATAATAGTGTTGAAGACATTAGAAGTATCCGTGAAGAGGTTAATTTTTTGCCTACAAAAGCAAAATATAGAGTATATATTATAGATGAGGTTCATATGCTTTCTACTCGGAGCATTTAATGCATTACTTAAAACACTTGAAGAACCACCTGAACATGTTAAATTTATTTTAGCAACAACAGAGCCTCAAAAGCTTCCAGCGACTATACTTTCAAGATGTCAAAGATTTGATTTTAAAAGAATATCAGATGAAGATATCATAAAGAGATTAAAAATAGTTTGTGAAGAAAGCAGTATAGAAGCTACAGAAGGAGCATTGAAAATTATTGCGGTTTTATCTGAAGGAGCAATGAGAGATGCTTTATCAATTTTAGAAAGATGTATACAAGATGGTGAAAATAAAATTGATGAGGATAAAATAAAAGATTTAGTTGGAATTCCAAAAATAACTTATGTAAATAGCATAGTAGATGCTGTAATTGAATATGATATAGATAGAGCTTTAAAAGCAATGGATGATATACTAAATCAGGGAAAAGATTTAAATAATTTCTTATGGGAAATTATTAAATATATAAAGGATATATTAATATATAAATCATCTGGAAATGTTGATTTATACAGTGAAGAGGAAGTTCAAAATATAAAAAATATATCTGAAAAAACAACAAAGGAAAAGTTAGTTAATCTGATTTATGAATTTTCAAACTTAGAAAATGATATAAAATGGTCAACACAGAAAACCATCATGTTCCAAGCAGGAATAATCAAATTATGTAGTAGAGAAGTTGGAAGTGGAAACAATATAGAAGATAGACTTGAAAAAATAGAAAATTATTTAAAATCTGGAAAGATAACAATGCAAACATCTCTATCTCCAACTAGACCAATCACGACTGAATTAAGTAATTCTGGAGTAAATGTGAATAATAATAGTAATATAAGTATGCAAGTAAATCCATCAAATGTAAAAACGGTTATAAATAATAATAATAATAATAAAAGTTATTCAAAGGATTTAAGTAAAAGTTGGCCTAAAATAGTAAACGATTTAAAACAAAATGGTAAAATAGTTTTATATACTAATTTATTAAATACAAAGGCTGAACAAATAAATGAAGGAACTGTTGGAATTAAATTTCAAAAAGGTATGACGGCTTTTGGAAAAGCTGTATTAGAAAAACAAGAAAATATAAAGGAAATATCTAATTTAGTTTCAATGGCTTGTGGAAAAGATGTACAGATAAAATATATATCAGATATTCAAAATAAAGTGGTTAGTCATAATCCGGAAGACGATATACAAAAGTTGGCTAATAAATCAGATATACCATTTAATATAATTGAGTAGAGGGATTAAGGGGCCACCACACAAAATCCCTGAAAATTTTGGTTGGCAATGAAGAAATAAGTGAAATGAAGTGATTTGATATTTAGAATTGAATATCGATGAACGAACGAAGTGAGTGAAAGGAGAGATTTAAAATGGCAAAAAGAGGAGGTTTCCCAGGAGGTATGGGAGGATTTGGCGGAATGAATATAAATAATTTAATGAAAGAAGCCAAAAAAATGCAAGCAGAAATGCAAAAATCACAAGAGGAGTTAGCAACAAAGGAGTTTGATTCAACAGCTGGTGGAGGTGCTATCAGTGTAAAGGTTACAGGTGAAAAGGTTATAAAGGAGATTAAGATTAAACCTGATGTTGTTGATCCTGATGATGTAGAGATGTTAGAGGATTTAATTTTGACTTGTGTTAATGAGGCTTTAAGAAAAGTTGATTCTGCACAAAGTCAAGAACTTGGTAAGTTTAATATACCTGGGTTAATGTAATAAAAGGAGAAGGCAGATGTCATTATATTCACCATCAATAGAAAAATTAATAGAAAGTTTTGAAAAGCTACCTAGTATAGGGCACAAAACAGCTGCTAGATTAGCGTTTTATATTTTGAATTGTTCAGAACAAGAAACAAATGAATTTATAAATTCAATAGTAGAAGCAAAGAAAAATTTAAAATATTGTAGTAAATGTTATAATATATCAGATACAAACCCATGCCCAATATGTGCAAGCCCTAAGAGAGACCAATCTTCAATATGTGTTGTTGAGGATGTAAGAGATATTGTGGCAATGGAAAAAACGCATGAATTTAAAGGAGTATACCATGTATTGCACGGTTCTATTTCTCCTATGAATGGAATTGGACCGGATGATATAAAAATTAAAGAGTTACTTTCAAGACTTATGGATGGACAAGTTAAAGAAGTTATACTTGCTACAAATCCTAGAGTTGAAGGGGAAGCTACAGCTATGTATTTATCTAAACTAATTAAGCCATTAGGAATTAAAGTTACTAGAATAGCACATGGAATTCCTGTTGGTGGAGATTTAGAATACACAGATGAAATCACTTTAACTAAGGCTTTAGAGGGAAGAAGAGAAATATAATGTTTTAGCATGTATTAGAGTTTTCTGATTCATCTCTTGCTTTGGTTGTTGCAATTATTGCTAAATTATCAGCAAATGCAGTAAAGAATGCTGCTAATATTGCAGCATCATCTGATGTAAGGTTTTCACTGACAGATATTGCAAGACTGCTGGCGAGTCCTATTAAATTACAACTTGATAAATCGGAAAAACACATAAGATACACCTCTTAGTATTTTATGTGTTTTTTGTTATGTTTGTTACAATATTAGTTGATAATTTAATATAATTATGTAGTTAATATGGTTTTACAAATATTCTCTGTTGAATGTTTTTTTGCTAAAATTTCTGTGTTTTTTTTCATTTCTTCTAATTTTACAGGATTATTAATAATATTTTTTAATATTTCATAAGGTGAATCATTTTTTCTTATCCAAACACCGGTACCTTTACTTTCCAAAAATTCAGCATTTTCTTCTTCTTGACCTGGAATAGGATTAATTATTATCATTGGTAAATTTGAAGCCAAACTTTCTGAAGTTGTTAATCCGCCTGGTTTTGAAATTACCAAATCAGATATTGCCATAAGTTCAGGAACTTTATTTGTAAATTCCAATACTCTAACATTTTTTTCTTTATTAAAGTTTTTTACAATAGTTTCAAAATTTAATTTCATTTTTTCATTTTTTCCTGCAATTGCAATTATTTGAATGTTTTCAAAGTTTTTAATTAAATCTTCAAAGATTTGTAAAGTTCTATTTTTTCCTAATCCAAATTCACCGCCGGCAAAAAATAATATTGTTTTTTTATTTTCTTCCAAATTAAATTCTTTTAAAATATCTTGCTTATTATATGTTTTTAAAAATCTTGATGATATTGGAATTCCTGTTACAAAGACTTTGTTTTCTGAGATATTTTTTGATATTAGGTAATTTTTCATTTTATCATTTGCAACAAAAAAATAGTCCGTATATTCATTACCGTACCAACCATTGATCATGTGGAGAAAAGTCTGTCATTATTGTTGCAATTTTTGCTGTAATTTTACCTTTCCTTTTTAAATAGCTACACATTTGGCTTCCAAATGGATGTGTTGAAATTATTAAATCAGGTTGTTTTTCTCTTAATAATTTTAAAAGTTTTATGGCTAATATTTTATTTGACCTAGATGAGATGTGTGCTAGTGGACCTTTTTGTGAATCTGAATAAATTTTTCCCCATGCCCATGGCAATTTTTTAGCCATTTCTCTATATGCAGCAGTTGTCACTATTTCAATTGGTTTATTAACATACTTCATACAATCAATTAATTCTGTTTCGCAATCTTTATAATTGTTATCTATGCATTCTTTTATTGACTTTGCAGCATTTAAGTGTCCACCGCCATATGATGCATAAAAAATTAAAATTTTTTTCATAAATAAATTTCCTTTCATTTATTTTGTTTAATTATGATATACAAAATAATTATTGCATTAATTTTAGCATATAAAAAAAAATATTTCAATAATGGTATATTTTTCAAATATTTATACAAAATATATATAAAATCAATCTATAACAAATTAAATTGTAAAAAAGGAGAAAATTGTGAAAAAAGTTTTAAAAGTATTATTGATTATATTTTTTATAATATTGTCCACAATTTTTGTATTTATTGTGGATAAAGGTGAAATAAACACAGTCAGCTTAGCCAAAAGTACAAATGCATCTGACATACAATTAATGGCCAGGGCAATAAATGGTGAAGCCAGAGGTGAAACATATGAAGGACAAGTTGCTGTTGGAGCAGTTATCTTAAATAGGGTAAAGGACTCAAGATTTCCTAATAGCATATCTGGTGTAATTTATCAGTCTGGAGCTTTTACTGCTGTTTCAGATGGACAGATTAATGCAGCAATTTCGGAGGGTTCTACGGTTTATAAAGCAGCACAGGATGCTATGAATGGATGGGATCCTACAGGAGGTTGTGTATATTATTTTAATCCGGCCACTGCAACAAATAAGTGGATTTGGTCAAGACCCTTAGTTAAAACTATTGGAAAACATAGATTTTGTAAATAAAAGGGATTAAGGGGCCACCACACAAAATCCCTTTTATAAAAAGTTAGGGATTATAATAAGAGAATAAGGTGAGGGAAAGGAAGATTTTATAAATGAAAAATTGGATAGATAGATTAAAAAAAGCTCATATGTTGAGTATTATAACAATATTTTTAGTTATTATAATATGTTTGATTGCTGTTTTAATAAATAGACAAAGAACTGCAAAACAGGCATCAGAAAATTCTTATAATAGGGCATTCTATGAATTAGTAGATTATGTTGAGAATGTAGAAACATATCTCGCAAAATCATTAATTTCAAGTACTCCAGAACATGGAGCAGAAACTTTAACAAATGTCTGGAGAGAAGCAAACTTGGCTCATGCATATCTTTCTCAGTTACCAATTGAAAGTCAAGAACTAGAGAATACAGAAAAATTTTTAAATCAAGTTAGTGATTATAGCTATTCTTTATCAAGAAAAAATATTTATAACGAAAGTTTAACAGATGAAGACTTAAAAAATTTAAAAGATTTACATTCTTATAGTGTGGAATTAGAAAATACTTTAAATCAATTATCAGATGATATAAATTCTGGTAGAATTAAGTGGAATGAACTTACAAATAAAGGTACGACAGCATTTGCTCAACAAGTAAGTACAAGTTCTTTAGATGGGTTTAGTAATTTAGAAGAAAATTTTCATGAATATTCAGGTTTAATATATGATGGGGCTTTTTCTGAGCATATGACAAGTGGTGAACCAAAGGGATTAACAGGTGATGATATTGATGAAGAATCTGCTAAGCAAAAAGCTATTGATTTTATTGGAAATGATAATGTTAAAGAAGTACAAAATTTGGGATATTCCGAAAATGCGACAATACCTGAATATAATTTTTCTATAAAAACATCTTCAGAGGATAGCGTTAGTATTTCAGTATCTAAAAAAGGTGGACATATTATTTATATGAATTCAAATAGAGGAGTTAATACTGAGATTATTTCACAAGAAGAGGCAAATGCAAAAGGAAAAGAATTTTTGAATAATCATGGATTTAAAGATATGAAAGAAACGTATTATTTAAAACAAGATGGAATTATTACTATAAATTATGCTTATACTCAAAATAATGTAGTTATTTATTCTGATTTAATTAAAGTAAAGGTTGCCTTGGATAATGGGGAAGTGCTTGGAATTGAAACAACTGGGTATTTGAATAATCATACTCAAAGAGATACTTCTAAAGTTAAAATAAGTAAAGAAGAGGCTAAAAAAACTTTGAATAAGAATTTACAGATAAATTCTGAAGGATTGGCTATTATTCCTACTGAATATAAAACGGAGATTTTGTGCTATGAGTTTAAGGGAAAAGTTGATGATAAAGAGTTTTTAGTTTATGTTAATGCTGAGAATGGTAGAGAAGAAGATATTTTGATTATTACTAATACTCCAAATGGAACGTTGACTATGTAAAATAATTTTTGAACCAAGAGGGACGTTGTTAAATTGGTTTTCAACCATTTTAACAACGTCCCTCTTGGTTCAAAAATTCATTTTCTTTTTTAATGTCTTTTATATGTGTCTTTTGAAATTCTTTCAGTACTTACAACATTTCCATTTTTCTTTAAAGTTTTATAAGCTTCTGAATAAATAGCATTTGAAGTGGTTCTAGTTATTCTCGAAGTTATTTGAACTTCATAATCATTTTCAGATTTCAAACCAAATATTTTAAAATTAGCAATTCCATTCGAAACAGAACAAGTTATTTTTATTGGATATTCTCTGTTGTTTTTAAATTTAAAATCAATAGCTCCATATACAACTGTTGCATCTCTACTTGCACCTGCGTAAGAAGGAACAAATTGGTGATTACTTCTTTCTGTTACTTCCAAGTTTGCATATAATACAGCATTATATAAAGTAGTTGTTATTTGACAGATACCTCCTCCTAGACCATCTTCGACTTTTCCTGATACATAAATCGGAGCTTCTTTGTATCCAGCTGCAATTGTTCTTGCCCCAACAGTTTTGTTATATGAAAAGGTTTCTCCTGGCATAAGTACAGTACCATTAATTTTTTTTGCTGCTAAAATTAAATTTGTAGTACGGTTTCTGTTACTTGCAGAATATTTTGTTGAAAAGTTTGATAGTAAGTCAGGGAATGCCTCAGTTCCTATCATATTTGTTGTAACATTAGGGTATAATACTTTTAATGGAATTGTGTATTCATCTTTTTCTTCTTGCAATAATTGTTTAGCTTCTTCTAGTGATATTCCAAAGTCTAGACCATTTTCACTTGGAATTACTCGGTATGGATTTTGTGTATAATAAGCATTTATAGGTTCTTTATGTATTTCATTATAAATTGCATCTAAATTTATTTGAGTTGGAGATTGTTCTTCGGTAATTAACTGTAACTGATTATCTTTTAAATTTAAATTGTTTATATTATATTTTATGTGTTTTGCAGATTCTTCAATTTTTATAACATTACCTGAATGACCTTTGGTTATTATTAAATTATTTCCATCAATATAGCAACTGCTTTCAATTACTTTATCTGGTAGCTTGTTCGAAATGTCTTGTAAACTATTTTTTAGTTGTTCTTCATCTATTGAAAAACCAGGGTCAATATTGGTTTTTGAAAATAAAGATTTTAAAATGATAAAGTTATTTTCAAAAATATTTCCATTTTTTCCAATTTCATATGCTATTTCTACAGCTTCATTTGTATTAAAATATACAGATAATTGTTCTGTTGAAAGAGATGTTTCATAATCGTTGTGTTTTAATTTGATTTCTTGAGGAATTGATGAACTAATATAAGTTGATATTTTTTGTGTTGCTTCTTCTTTTGTTAAACCAGATATATCTATTCCTTTAATAGAAATTCCATGTGCGATTGTTTGACTTTTTGTGTTTATTAAAGTGAATGTAATAAATGTTATTAATATTATTAGTATAAAAATAAATGTTAAAATTCCAAAAATAGTTAAAACGTCTGAACGATTGCGGTTTTGGTAATTATTTATGATTTTGAAGGAATTTTTTTCTAATGAATTTTCTTGTAGATTTTCTTCATCATTTTCAATGTTAGTTATTTCATTGTTATTGTTTTGTTTATTTTCATTTTCTCTTAAAATTATAGTATTATCATTATTTTCTTGGATTTTTAAATCATTATTAGAACCGTTTTGACTTTCAATTTTATTTTCTTTTTCTTCTGTTTCTATTAAAATTGGTGTGTTTTCATTTGTTATCTTTTCTTTTTCTTTTAATTTCATGTTATTCTCCTTTTAAATAGTCTATTATAGTATATCATCAATTGGAAGAATTTACTACTACAAAATTTATAAAAATCACATAATATTGTAAAAATAATAAAAAAAAATTTGCTAATAATAATATTAATGAATTTAAAATTGTATTATTAATCTTATATAAATTTAATAATATAAAAAAAAAGAATTCATTAGTAAGGAGGATGTTATGTCTAGAAATAGTAAATTAATATCTGAGAATTTAAGAGAAGAAATTGCCAAAGAATTAGGTGTTTATGACCAAGTAAAAAAAGATGGTGGTAGTTGGGCAAGTGTATCTTCTAGGGATTGCGGAAATATAGTTACTAAAGCTATAGAAATAGCAAATCGTTCAGTAGAAAATAAGTAGTTTTTATATTATATAATTAAAAAAATATTCATTTGTAATCTACTAAAAAATGTCGAATTTTGCGATGGAATTTCATTGTAATATTCGACTTTTTATTGTATTATATACATATATTTTATTCAAAATTTATTTCAAAATTTTAGAGTCTTAAAAATTTCCAAAAAAACAAATTATAAAATGAGGGAGGTAAATAAAATTTATATTAACTATAAAATAAATATTGACAATTCAAAAAATAAAATATATAATACTAATGTAGAAATATTTACATATAGAGATTATATAAAATACCAACAAATTTATGGAAATAAATATTCAATTTTAAAAGAAGATGAAGAAGAGTACTTATTAAAAAATGAAATTTCTAAAAAAATTATTAATAATGAACATGATAAAATATTTAGAAAAATATTAGATATAAAATCCGAGGCAGTGGATTTTATTAATAATTCTTTGAATTTAAAAATTAAAATTGCAGAAGAACAAATTGAAAAATATACTAGCAGTTTTATTACTGATGATTTAAAAAATGAAGAATCAGATGTGATATATAAATTAAAAGATAAAAATATATTTTTTTTAATAGAACATCAAACTAAAGTAGATTATAAAATGCCTGTAAGAATTTTAGAATATGAAATTGCAATTATAAAAAGTGCTATTGATTATAAGAAATTTGGACAAAAAGACTACAAAATACCAAAGGTAATTTCAATAGTGTTGTATACAGGAAAAAGAAAATGGAATGCTAAAAACTATATAAATGAAATTCAAGAAAGATTTGAAGAGTTTGAAGAATCAGAATTTTCAAAATACAATGTTATAGATATTAATAATATTCCAGAAGAAAGATTATTAAAAGAATATAACTATTTATCAAAAATTATGTTGTTGGAAAAGTATAAAGGAAATGATTTATCAGAATATTTGAATAAAATAGCACAAGAGATTAAAGCTAATGAAAAATATTATAATACTCAAGGAAAAGAGATTTTGATAATATTAATTGAACAGATTTTACTTACAAAAATTGGCGAAAGAAAAACTAAAGAAATATTAAAAATTTTGAAGGGAGGGAATGAAGATATGCTTAATTGTATAGAAAGTGCTTATAGAGAAAATAGAGCGTATTTTAATAATGGTGTAAAAGCTGGAATGAAAAACGGAATGGAAAAAGGATTATTAAAAGCAAAAACTGATATAGTAAAAGAGCTGTTAAAGATAAAAATGCCAATAAGTCAGATATCACAAGTAACTCATTTAACAGAAAAAAAGATTAAAGAAATAGAACAAGAAGATGTATCATAAATAATATAAATAAATTCATAAAGGTTAAAAAATATCACTAATATGTGATATTTTTTTAATAGTAATTGCCAAAAATAAAAAAAAAGCATATAATTTAACAAGAAAAAATTGAGGTGATAATATGAAAATAAAAGAAATAATAAAAGCAACTAAAGGAAAGTTAATAATAGGTAATAAAGAAGCAAATGTAAATGAATTTTGTAAAGACACAAGAATAATAAAAACTGGAGATACATATATAGGAATAAAGGGTGAAAATTTTGACGGAAATACACTATGGAAACAAGCATTTGAAAAAGGAGCAACAACAGTAATTTTAGAGGGTATAGATTTTGAAAATGAAAATTTAGAACAATATAAAGATAAAAATATAATAAAAGTTGAAGATACAATTCAAGCAATTTCTGATATTGCGACATATAAAAGAAAATTATATGGAAAAGATTTTCCTGTTGTTGGTGTGACAGGAAGTGTAGGAAAAACAAGCACAAAAGATATAATTGCAAATGTGGTTTCACAGAAGTATAAAACATTGAAAACTCAAGGAAATAATAATAATAACATTGGGCTTCCATTCACAATGTTTAAATTACAAGACCATGAGGCAGCTGTAATAGAAATGGGAATGAATCATTTAGGAGAAATAAGTCATTTAACTAAAATTGCAAAACCAATAATATCTGTAATTACAAATGTTGGAACATCACATATAGGTAATTTGGGATCTAGAGAAAATATTTTGAAGGCAAAACTAGAAATTTTAGAAGGAATGGATAAAAAGGTTTTAGTCATTAATAATGATAATGATTTACTACATAAATATTATTTAGAAAATAAAAAAAATCAAGATATTGAAATACATACATATGGAGTCGAAAATAAAGCTGATGTAATGGCAGAAGATATTATCTTAAATGAAAATGATAGTGAATTTGTTTGTAATTTAAAAGGCAAAAAATTCAAAATTAAAGTACCTGTTGGAGGAGTTCATTTTGTTTATAACGCACTATGTGCTGTAACTGTGGGAAACATTTTGGGATTAGATATAGAACAGATAAAACAAGGAATAGAAACATTTGAATTGACAAAAAAAAGAATGGATATAACAGAATTAAAAAATGGAGTAACAATTATAAATGATAGTTATAATGCAAGTTTTGAATCAATGCAAGCTTCACTTAAATATTTAGATGGATTAAAATGTGACAGAAAGATTGCTGTTTTAGGAGATATGTTTGAACTAGGTGAGTATTCAAAAGAACTTCACGAAAAAGTTGGTAGAGAAGTTGTAAAAAATAATATAGATATTTTGATTTGTTCAGGTGAAAATTCAAAATATATTGCTAAATCAGCTAAAAATAATGGGATGAATGAAAAGAAAATTTATTATTTTGAAGATAAAAATAAAATTAAGGAATTCATAAAACAAAACTGGAAAAGTGGAGATGCAATACTTTTTAAAGCTTCAAATGGAATGAAATTTTTTGAGATAGTAGAAGCTTTGTTAAAATAATAAAAGAAAGGAAGATGCAATATGAAAAAGTTAAGAATAGGTGTTGTGTTTGGAGGAATGTCTACTGAGAATAAAGTATCATGTGTATCTGCAAATTCAGTAATAAAAAATTTGAATAAAGAAAAATATGATATATTCCCAATATATATAGATAAAAAAGGTAATTGGTTTGAAGTCACCAATTTAGATATAGACGAAAAAACATTAGAAGAATCAGAAAATAAAATTTATATTAATAATGTTATGGAATTATTAAAAACATTTAATGTTGTATTTCCTGTGTTACACGGACTTTACGGTGAAGATGGTACAATTCAGGGGGTTTTTGAATTATTAAAAGTTCCATATGTTGGTTGTGGTGTATTAGCATCAAGTGTTGGAATGGATAAAGTTTATTCAAAAATTATTTTTGATAAAGCAGGAATTAATCAAACAAAATATAATTATATAAAAAATTATGGTGATAAATATATTTACGTTGATGATGTTTTTAATGAAGAATCATTGGATATAGAAGGTATGTCAAACATAATTATTAAAAAATTGAAATTTCCGATGTTTGTAAAGCCATCTAATTCAGGCTCAAGTGTTGGAATTAGTAAGGCAAATAATGAAGAAGAACTAAAAAAAGCAATTGTAGAAGCATCAAAATTTGATAGAAAAATATTAATAGAAGAAGGAATTGTTGGAAGAGAAGTTGAATGCGCTGTTTTAGGAAATGAAAATGTTATAAGTTCTTGTGTCGGAGAAATAAGAGCGGCAGATGAATTTTACAGTTATGATGCTAAATATAAAAATCAAGAATCAAAAACTCTAATACCGGCAGATTTATCAATAGAAAAATCAAAAGAAATTCAAGCATTAGCAATAAAAGCCTTTAAGGCTATTGATGGAAAAGGATTGTCTAGAGTAGATTTTTTTATAGAAAAAAGTACAGATAAAATATATATTAATGAAATTAATACTTTGCCAGGATTTACTAGTATTAGTATGTATCCAAAACTTTTTGAACAAACAGGTATAATGTATACAGAATTGCTGGATAAGTTAATTGAACTAGCTTTAGAAAAAGGTTTGTAAATTAAATTTATAAATAGAAATTCAAGATTATTTGATTTTTATGAAAAAGTCCATAAAACCTATGGATTTTTTTGTTTTTTGTGATATAATATACCTACCTAATTTTTTGGGAGGATGTTAAATGAAATATAAAGATTATTATAAATTATTGGGATTGGAAACAAGTAGAGTTTCAATAGAAGAAATTAAATCAGCATATAGAACTGCTGCTAAAAAATATCATCCTGATTTAAATGTAGGGGACAGTTTAGCAGAAGAAAGAATAAAAGATATTAATGAAGCATATAGAACATTATCTGTTCCATCATCTAAGAGAAAATATGATAGAATTTGGAATTCAAGAAATAATGTAAAAAATTATCAGAAAATCAAAGGAAAAAATATTTTTAATATGTTCTTAGGAGATGTTAAAAATTCAGAAAAAGAAAATACGAAGAATATAAAAAATCCTATAAAAGGTGAAAATATAGAAACAGAAATAAAAGTTAGTTTGGAAGATGCATTTTATGGATTGGGAAAAAAGATATCACTTAGAACAGTTGAAGGAAAAATGAAAACTTTTTCAGTAAAGATACCTGAAGGAATAAGAAATGGCGAGAAGATAAGATTAATAGGACAAGGAAAAAATGGTATTAATGGTGGAAAAAATGGAGATTTGTTCATAAAAATTGATATAGAAGACAATAAATTTTTTAAGTTGTATGGAAGTGATTTATGTACAGATTTAAAACTTACACCATGGGAAGCAGCATTAGGTACAAGAGTGGATATAAAGACAATTGATGGAGAAACAAAAGTGTATATACCACAAGGAATTCAGAGTGGTGAAAAAATTAAAATACCAAGCAAGGGGTATAAAGATGGTAAAGGTGGTAGAGGAGATTTAGTTGCAGAAGTAAAAATAATGGTTCCAAAAAACCTAAAGTTAGATGAAAAAGAAATGTTTGAAAAGTTAAAAGAAATGTCAACATTTAATCCTAGAAGTCAACTATAAGATTACATAATTCTTGAAAAGTATTGACAAATTCTTTGAAAGTGGCTATAATTATAGGTAGTGATGTGACAAAAGATAAACTATGGATTGGAATCATAGAAATGAGGTATAAAGATGGATAATATACAAGGAAAACATTTTAGTATAACAGATCCTAAAGGAATAAATACTGTTATATATCAAGTTAATAAAACTGAAAAAGAATTTTTAAAAGAATATCCTAAATATACTGTTGAGAGACTTGATCATACAGAGGAAATAAGAGGAGATTTTAATAAAAAGACTTTTTATGTTGAAAATCCGGCTAAAGATGGAAATAAATTAGTTATATTATCTTTTGGAGAAGATAAAGTTGTTATTAATACAGGAATACTATTAAATGATGAAGTAAAAATAACAAAGAAACCTACACCATTTAAATTTACAACATTATATTCAGAAGATGAATCAGAATATAAAGAATTTAAATATACACCAAATTTAAAGAGACCAATTTCTATTATAGATCCAGAAACAACAGAAGAGATAAAGCCAACACTTTATTTTGATGAAAAAACAAATGAAGTAAAAGGAAAATGTAAATTAAAACCATATAAATCTTATTTTGCATTTGAAATAAGAGATAGTGAATAAGGAGGAGAAGCCAAATGGCGAATAAATCAAAGGATGTTAAATCTAGTCCAGCAGGAATAAATGATAATTTTGAAATAACAGTTATGGATATTAACCATGTTGTAGAAAATAAAAAAACTGTATTAAAAGCTAATGGTGTTAAAATACCAAATTTAAGTACAGATTTGCAACAAGGAATGTCTATTAAAGCATATGATGGTGGAAAGTCAAAAGAAGTTGAAAGATAATACAAAAGATAGTAGGTGATTTTATTGAACTACAAAATAGAGGGAGCAATAAAAAGAAATAGAAAAAACTTTATAGTGTGTGCAATACTATGGCTATTTTTAGTCATAGTATTTGTTGCGCCATTTTCATATAGTATATTTGAATCAAGTATAAGTGGACAATTTTCATTAGAAATTTTTATGGATAAGATAGCAACAAATATAATGAATCCATTTGGAACTTTGGGTGGAATATTCTCTAAGAGTGGAGCAACACATGATTTTATTTCATTATTATTAGGATTTTCAATATTTTATTTAATAATGTTTTTTGTAGGCTTTGCTAAATCAGCTCCAAAAAATGAATTTTCAGATATAGAACATGGTTCAAGTGATTGGAGTCAAAGAGGAGAACAATATCAGATATTAAGTAAAAATAAAGGAATAATTTTAGCAGAAAATAATTACTTACCACTTGATAAAAGAGGAAATGTAAACGTATTGGTAGTTGGACGGATCTGGTTCTGGTAAATCAGCATCATATTCAATTCCAAATGCATATCAATGCTTAGGATCATATGTATTTACAGATCCTAAGGGCGAACTTTATGATAGGACGGCAGGATATTTAAAAGAACAAGGTTACGACATAAAAGTGCTAAATTTAGTTAGACCACAGTACAGTGATGGATATAATCCATTAATGCATATATCATCAGAACTAGATGTTGATGTTATTGCAAATACAATAGTAAAAGGTCAAAAGACAGAAAGTGGTTCAGATCCATATTGGGATGACATGGCAGAAATGTTATTAAAAGCATTAATATACTATCTAATAGCAACAAGGCCAGAAGAAGAACAAAATTTAGCAAGTTGTGCTGAACTTGTCAGAGCTGCAAATAAAAATGGAGGAAGCAATTTACTTTCAGATTTAATGAGTCAATTACCATATGACCATCCAGCAAGAATGTATTATAAATCTATAGAAATAGCACCAGAAAAAACATATGGATCAATACTAAGTT
Source organism: uncultured Clostridia bacterium (assembly GCA_934168305.1). GTDB lineage: Bacteria > Bacillota > Clostridia > TANB77 > CAG-508 > CAG-269. The sequence continues at coordinate 59,782 of CAKPNF010000004.1, forward strand.
CATTACAATCAAAACTTGGTAAATTTGATTCAAAAGATATAGCAGAGCTAACATCAACAGATACAATAAATTTTGAGGAGATTGGAACTAAAAAGACAGCAGTATATGTAATATCATCTGATACACATACAGCATACGACTTTTTATTAACAATATTCTTCTCACAAATGATTCAACAATTATATGATTATGCAGACCAGAATGGTGGAAGACTTCAAGAAAGAACATATTTTATATTAGATGAGTTTGCTAATATAGGAAAAATACCTGATTTTGACAAAAAAATATCAACATCAAGAAGTAGAGGAATATCATTTAGTGTTATTCTACAAAATATTGACCAATTAGAAGCTGTTTACGAAAAATCTTATGAAACTATAATGGGTAACTGTGATACACATGTATTCTTGGGAAGTAACTCATTTAAAACAGTTGAGTATTTTTCAAAGCAGTTAGGTGAAAAGACAATTGGAAGAGATAGTATTTCAATAAATAAAGACAAACAAAATCATAAAACAGGAAAAAGTGTTTCAGATCAAATTATGGCAAGAGCACTTATGACCCCAGATGAATTAAGAAGATTAGATAATGATTTATGTATTATTTTTGAAAAAGGATTAAAACCTGTAAAAGCAAATAAATTTTATTACTTTAAACATCCTATGGCAAAGGAAATGGCAAGAGTTGAAATCAGTCATAATGATATAGGTGAAATAGACAGAGGAATCTGGAGAAAATATAATCCATATAATCCCTATGTAGAGGATAAAGATGAAGAAAAGGTAAATAATTTAAATATTGAATCTTTAGATGATTTGTTTGATGATGTAGATGAAAATAAAAAAATTGAAAATTCAAGTGAAAAGAAAGAAGATAAAGAACAAAAATTAGAGAACATATTGGATTTAAACATGGATGATGCTCCGGTTCTTCCACAAGATGATGAAGAAGATACATATGATTTACAAAAAGAACTAGAGGCTAAGTTTGATGAATTATTTGGACCTTTGGATGATGATTAATATTTTGGATAAATGAAAGTTACTATTAAGTAGCTTTCATTTTTTAAATTATAAACTAAAAGCTGGTTTGTAATGAACAAAAGTTTTTGTGAAAAATTATTGTGTTCGCTTGTTTTTTATTACTAAATGCTGTATAGTAAGTGTTATAGAAAATGAGATAAGCAAGTGTGTTACAACAATATGTGGCAACCACAATTTGTGGTTTTCATTTCCTATATACATTATAATATATTATAAATAAAAGGCAAATATTATGGAGGAGAATATGAAATTTGTACATATAGCAGATATGCATTTTGATAGCCCATTTGTAAATCTTTCTGACAAAGAAGGGTTAGGCGATTTAAGAAGATTACAACAAAGAAAAGTATTAAAAAAAGCAATAGAATATATAAAAGAAAATAATATAAAATATCTATTTATTTCAGGTGATTTATATGAACAAAAATATATAAAAAAATCAACTATTGAGTATATCAATAATTTATTTAAAGAAATTCCTGAAACAAAAATATTTATATCACCAGGAAACCATGATCCGTATACAAAAAATTCATATTATAATAAATTTTATTGGAGTGAAAATGTTAAAATATTTACATCAAAAATAGAAAAGATTGAATGCGAAGATATAAACATTTATGGATATGGATTTGATGATTTTTATTGTAAAGATAGCGGAATAGAAAACATAAATTTAGATAATAAAGATAAATTAAATATATTAGTAATTCATGGAACTTTGGATGGTGGAACTATAGAAAACAGTGAATATAACCCATTATCTTCAAGAGTATTAAAAGAAAAAGGCTTTGATTATGTTGCATTAGGACATATTCACAAATTGGATTACAATAGAGAAAAAAATCAAAATATTGTATATCCAGGTTCTACAGCATCATTAGGATTTGATGAACTAGGTGAGCATGGAATGATAGTCGGAGAAATTGAAAAAGAAAAAATAAATTTAGATTTTATTCCACTTGATGAAACAGAATTTAAACTATATGATTTAGATGTTACAGATATAATTTCAAAAGAGGAATTAATTGAAAAAATTAATGAATTAAATTTTGATGAAAATAATTTAATCGAAATTATTTTAATTGGAAAAAGAAATTTTGAGATTGACAAATATGAATTATATAAATTAATTTCGAATTATAAAGTAATAAAAATAAAAAATAAAACAAAAATAAATTATAATTTAGAGAAAATAGCTAATGATACTACTTTAAAAGGATTGTTTGCTAAAGAAATGTTAAAAAAATTAAATGATGAAAATATTTCAGAAAATGAAAAAGAAGTAATAGAAAAAGCAGTTGAAATTGGTATGGAAGCATTAGATTAAAAAACTGTTTTTGGAGATGAAGGAAAAAATAGTTTTTTAAAATAAATAATTAATATATGAAATATTGAGGAGGAAATATTTTTGAAAATAAATAAATTAAAAATAAATTCTTATGGAAAATTAAAAGAAAAACAAATTAATTTCGAAGATGGAATAAATTTAGTATATGGACAAAATGAAGCTGGAAAATCAACTTTAATTAAATTTATTATTAATTCATTTTATGGAATTTCAAAGAATAAAAAAGGAAAAGAAATTTCAGATTTTGAAAAATATAAACCATGGTCTGGCGAAGAGTTTTCTGGTAAATTAGAATATGAATTAGATAATAAAGAAAAATATGAAATATATAGAGATTTTAGTAAAAAAAATCCTAAAATATTTAATGAAAATATGGAGGATATTTCAAAAGAATTTAATATTGATAAAAATAAAGGAAATGAATTTTTTTATGAGCAAACAAAAATTGATGAGGATTTATTTTTGTCAACACTTGCAATTAATCAAAATGAGGTTAAATTAGAAAATCAGACACAAAACTTTTTAATACAAAAAATAGCTAATTTGGCACAAACAGGTGACGATAGTACATCATTTAAAAGAGTAATTGATAGAATAAATAGAAGGCAATTAGATGAAATTGGGACTGAAAGATCTAGGGAAAAGCCAATAAACGTAATTACAAGAAAATTACAAGAATTAACTTATGAGAAAGAAAATCTGGAAAAATATAAAGATTTTAAATATGAATTTGAGGAACAAGAAAACAATTTAAATAATGAAATTTTAAATCTAGAAAATGAAAATAAATTTTTAATAGAAATTAAATTATTAAACGAAAATGAAAAAATAGAAAAAGAAAAAATAAAAATAAAAGAAAATATTGAGAAGGAAAATTTAGAAAAAATAAATTCGATAAATAAAAAAATAAATGAATTTAAAATAAATAATAAAAATATTTTAGATAAATATTTAAATAATAATCTGGAAAAAAAATCAAAAAATAAAATAATAAAAAATAATAAAAATAAATTAATTAAAAAATTAAATATTATTTTTATTTTATTAATTTTAATAAATATTTTACAATTTGTTATAATTAAAAATAATATTTTAAAATATATTTTTCTTCTTACAGTACCAACGTTTTTAATTTTTTATATATTTTTAATAAATAAAGAAAATAATAAAATAAAAAATAATGAAAAATTAGAAAAAAATAAATATAATGAAATTAAATTACAGTTAAGTAATTTAGAAAATGAGAAAGAATTAATAGTAAATAATCAAAAAAGTAATAATGAAGAATTAAATAAAATAAAAAATAATTTTAATTTAAAAAATAATTTAGAAAAAGAAAAAATAAAAAATAAATATTTAAATAAAATAGAAAAAAATAAAATAAGTGAATTTTTAAATTTGAATAATTTAGAAAATATAAATTATGAAATTGAAAAAATTCAAAAAGAAATAAATGATAAGAAATTAAGATTACATACATTAGATTTAGACAAAAAAAATATAGAACCTAATTTGGATAATTTATCAAAAATAGAAGAAGATTTAGTTAACAATAATGAGAAAAAGTTAACTTTGCAAAAATTAAATATGAGTATGAATTTAGCAAAAGAAGTTTTAAACGATTCATATGAAAAGATGAAGAGTTCAGTAACCCCTAAGTTTACAGAGAATTTGTCTAATAATATTTCTGGTATAACAGAAGGAAAATATAGTAAAGTAATGTTTAATGAAAATGATGGATTAATAGTTGAATTAGAAAATGGTGATTATGTTCCTGTTAACAGATTTAGTATAGGAACTATAGACCAATTGTATTTATCATTAAGACTTTCAATGATAGATGAACTTTCAGATGAGACTGTTCCAATTTTCTTGGATGAAGCTTTTGCATTTTATGATGATGAAAGATTAAAAAATATATTGAAATATTTAAATGTAAAATTTAGTAATAGACAGATTATTATTTTTACTTGTACAAATAGAGAAAAGGACATTTTTGAAAAAAATAATATTAAATATAATTACATTAATTTATAAAAATTGGAAAAGCTCTACTAATAAGTAGAGCTTTTTAAAGATAATTTAGATATAAATTGTTAAAAACAATATATAAATCATTATTAATGTAATTAAAGTATTGGTACTTTTTTCTTGTAAAATTTATAATTTTATAGTATAATATAAAAAGTATTTTTGAAAAGGAGAATGTTTATGTTTGAAAAATTAGAAGCAGTAGAAAAAAGATATGAAGAATTAACAAAAATGATTAGTGACCCAGAAGTAATATCTAATCAATCAGAATGGCAAAAGCTTATGAAAGAACATGCAAGTATAGAAGATATAGTTTTAAAATTTAGAGAATATAAGAAAGCAAAACAAGCAATGGAAGAAGCCAAAGAAATGATGGAAGACAAAGAACTTAAGGAATTGGCTGAATTGGAATATTATGATAATAAAGAAAAATTACCAAAATTAGAAGAGGAGTTAAAATTTTTATTAATTCCAAAAGATCCTGATGATGACAAAAATATAATTTGTGAAATAAGAGCAGGTGCTGGAGGAGAAGAAGCAGCTTTATTTGCTGGGACATTGTTCAGAATGTATACAATGTATGCGGAAAGAAAGCATTGGAAAGTTGAAGTTTTAAACGAAAATGAAACAGGATTAGGTGGTTATAAAGAAATAACATTTATGGTCACTGGAAAAGGTGTATATAGTAGATTAAAATTTGAAAGTGGAGTTCATAGAGTTCAAAGAGTTCCAGATACAGAAAGTAGTGGTAGAATTCATACATCAACAGCAACAGTTGCAGTGCTTCCTGTTGTTGAGGATGTTGAAATAGAAATAAACCCTGCAGATATAAAAATGGAAGTTTTCCGTTCTTCAGGTGCTGGTGGACAACATATTAACAAAACATCATCAGCTGTTAGACTTATACATGAGCCATCAGGAATTGTTGTTGAATGTCAAACTGAAAGATCTCAATTCCAAAACAGAGACAATGCTATGAGAATGCTTAGAACAAAACTTTATGAGATAGAAAAACAAAAGCAAGATAGTGAAGTTGCAAATGCTAGAAAATCTCAAGTTGGATCTGGTGATAGAAGTGAAAAAATAAGAACTTATAATTATCCTCAAGGAAGAATTACGGATCATAGAATTGGTATGAGTATTTATCAAATGGAAAATTTCTTAAATGGTGATATTGATGAAATGGTTGATAATTTAATTGCGGCAGATAGAGCTGAAAGACTAAAAGGTGAAGATGAATAATTTATATGAATAGAAGTAAACTACTAAAAATATATTTTTAGTAGTTTTTATATATTATAAAAATTAATAAAATACATTAGAAATACAAATGGTAATACAGTTGACGATTTACATAAAATATGCTATACTTAATATAATAAATTAACATTTATTAAATACTAATTGTTAGGAGTTAATTCTATTTTAAAGGTTGAAACGATATATACCATAATAAAATGGAAAATCTGACTTTAAACAGTTAAATTAATTGCTATATGCAGGAGGAAGAGACATGATGAGAATAACTACAACAAAGAATGTTACAGAGGCAAATGCTATCACACATGGTGGTACATTTCATGCAGATGAAGTACTGGCAACAGTAATTTTATCTAAGGTTTTAGAAAAGATTACTGTATTACGTACTTTTAAAGTGCCGGAGGAACTAGATGATGTCATTATTTATGATATCGGATATGGCGAATTTGACCATCATCAAAAAGGTGGAAATGGAATTCGTGAAAACGGAGTACCATACGCTGCGTGTGGGTTAATTTGGAAAAAGTTTGGACATAAAATTGTAGCTGATACATGTAATCCAGAGTTAGTCTGGGAATTGATTGACAGAAACCTTATTCAAGGTGTAGATGCTACAGATAATGGAGCAATTCCTAAGCTTAATTATCATACACAAGTTATGAGTTTTTCTCAAACTATTTCTGAATTTAATCCAAATTGGGATAGTAAAGAAGATTCAGATGAAGCTTTTATAAAGGCAGTAGTATTTGCAGAAACTGTTTTTGACAATACTTTTGCAAACGCTGTTTCTAAAGCAAAGGCACAGAGTATTGTTGATGAGGCTATCGATAAATCTGAAGGACATATTATGGTTCTTAATCAGTTTGTTCCTTGGCAAGAATTTATCTTTGCTTCAAAAAACAATAAATCTGCAGATATTATGTTTGTTGTATTTCCGTCTAATAGAGGTGGATACAATTGGCAGTGTGTTCCGGATGCTCTTGGAAGTTTCGGACAGAGAAAATCTGTACCGTTTAATTGGAAGGGACTAAATGGAGAGGCACTGCAAAAAGTAACAGGAGTAGAAACAGCTAGTTTTTGTCACCCTGCAGGTTTCATAGGAGGGGCAGAAAAGCTTGATGATGCAATTGAAATTGCAAGAATTGCTGTTAAATCAAGCAATTAATAACTGTGAACAAAAAACAGGATTTCTACAATTGTAGTTCCTGTTTTTTGTTTTTTAAATATAAGTGGAGTTTATATGAAAAATAAAGAAGAATAATATGTTATAGAATTGCTATAAGTATTTATAGAATATGAATAAAAATAAATTCTTTAAAATATATTTGAATAAAGTATATTTTAAGGGGTTTTTTTATGAATGAAATTTTAAGAACAACATTATTAGGATTATTTTTTGGTACATTTGGAACCACACTGGGAGGAATATTAGGAATAATAATCAAAAAAAATTCCAATAAATTCTTAAGTTTTATACTATCATTTGCGTCAGGACTAATGATGTCAATAATATGTTTCGATTTAATACCAGAAGCTTTAGGAATTAGCAGTATTTATGAAGTTGTTTTAGGAGTAATATTTGGTGTTGTATCAATGATTTTCTGCGATGTAATTGTTCAAAAAAAATTCAATGCAAAACAAAAGAAGTATATAAATAACAATGATTTACTAAAAACAGGAATAATAGTATCAATTGGTTTAGCTATACACAATTTTCCCGAAGGCCTAGCAATAGGGTCTGGATTTGAGGCATCATTAAGATTAGGGTTAGGATTAGCAATTGCAATATGCTTACATGATATACCAGAGGGAATATCAATGGCAGTTCCTATGAAGAATGGTGGAATGTCAAAATTTAAAGTGATTTTTTATGTTATATTGTCAGGTGTTACAACGGGCATTGGTGCTTTTTTTGGTGCAATAGTAGGTTCAATATCACAGTCTGTAATTGCTATTTGCCTAAGCTTTGCAGCAGGTGCGATGCTCTATATCGTATCTGGAGAATTAATACCTGAGTCTAATAAATTATATAAAGGAAGAATGACAGCTATTGGAAATATGATTGGATTTATAATTGGTATATTTGCGACACAATTATGAGACATTTGGGACAGTCCAAATTTGTCTCATTTTTTTTGAAAATCTTTGTCGAAATTTGTAGTTTAAGATGTAAAGAAAAACATAAAAAATACGAAAAAATGTTTGAAAAAACTTATAAAATATGTTGACTTTTTATATTATAAATTATATAATTGGACAAGAAAATTTGGAAAGTAGGAATAAAAATGCAAGATATATTAAAAGGATTAAATGACAAACAATATGAAGCTGTGGTAAATACAGAAGGACCATGCTTAGTAATAGCAGGAGCCGGAAGTGGAAAAACAAAAGTATTAACACATAAAATAGCATATTTAATAGGAGAAAAACAAGTAAAGCCATGGAATATCTTGGCTATAACTTTTACAAACAAAGCTGCAAATGAAATGAAAGAAAGAATAAGTAATTTAGTAGGAGATGTAGCTGCAGATATATGGATGGGAACATTTCACTCTATTTGTGTTCGTATATTAAGAAGATTTATAGATAGAATAGGATTTGATTCATCATTTATAATATTTGATACATCTGATCAAAGAACATTAGTAAAAGCATGTATAAAAAGTATAGGACTAGATGACAAAATGTTTACGGACAGAAGTGTTTTATCAGAAATTAGCAATGCTAAAAATGAAATGCTAGAGTCTGAACAATATGCTGTTAAAGCAAATGGGGATTTTAGAAAAGAAAAGATTGCATTAGTATATGAAATGTATCAGAAACGTTTAAAAGAAAACAATGCTATAGATTTTGATGATATAATAAATTATACAATTAAAATTTTAATGGATAATCCTGATATTTTAGAATATTATTCAGATAAATTCCATTATGTTTTGGTAGATGAGTATCAAGATACTAATAAAGCGCAATTTACTTTAGTAACAATGCTTGCATCAAAAAACGGAAATATAACAGTTGTTGGTGATAATGACCAAGGAATTTATAGCTTTAGAGGAGCGGACATTTCAAATATTTTAAATTTTGAAAGAGATTTTCCTGGAACAAAAATAATTAAACTGGAGCAAAATTACAGATGCACTGGTAATATTTTAAAAGCGGCAAATGCTGTAATTAAAAACAATGAAGTTACATACAAAAAAGAATTGTGGACAGAAAATGACACTGGTAATTTACCTAGAGTATATTCAGCAAGTAATGAATATGATGAAGGAACATATATAGCAGAACAAATTGAGCATTTAAGAAGAGAAGAATATTACAAATATTCTGATTTTGCAATTTTATACAGAATGAATACTCAATCAAGAGCTATAGAAGATATTTTAAGAAGAGAAAGTATACCATATAAAATTATAGGTGGTTTAAAATTCTATGAAAGAAAAGAAATAAAGGATATTATCTCTTACTTAAGGCTAATACAAAATACATCTGACAATTTAAGCTTGAAAAGAATTATAAATGAACCTAAAAGAGGAATTGGAAAAACAAGTTTAGATAAAATAGAAGAAATTTCAAATAGTAGTGGCGTTTCTATGTACGAAATAATAGAACATGCTGATCAATATGGATTAAACAGAGTATTTTTGAATTCAAGAGAATTTGTAAATACAATACAAGAATTAAGAGCCAAAAAAGATGAAATGCAAATATCTGAGCTAATAAAGGAAACACTTAAAAAATCTGGATATACTAAAGCATTAGAAAATGAAAATACAGTAGAAGCTGAAAATAGAATTGAAAACTTGGATGAATTTTTGACAGTTGCAATTGAATTTGAGGAAGAATCTGCTGATAATAAATTAAGTGATTTCTTAGAAGGCATAACATTATCAAGTGATATTGATAATATGGAGGAAACAGAAGAGACTGTAACACTTATGACATTACACAGTGCAAAAGGATTGGAATTCCCAGTTGTATTTTTGGTAGGAATGGAAGAAGGAATTTTTCCTGGATATAAATCAATTTCTGAACCTAAAGAATTGGAAGAAGAAAGACGTTTGTGTTATGTTGGGATTACTAGAGCAAAAGAAAATTTATTTTTGACATGTAGTAAGCAGCGTACTATATTTGGTTCAACAAGTTGTAATCAAGTTTCAAGATTTTTAAAGGAAATACCAAGTGATTTACTTGATGGATATGATGATGCTCTTGGAGAAAAACAAGAAAGTAATATGTTTGGAGATTCTAAATATAGTTGGACATATGGAAGTAAAGATAATGGAAGTATAAAAACTTATAAAATAGATAAGAAAGAACCAGCAGTTAGTGCAGCTTCAACAAATACAGGGTTTATGTTTAAAACTGCTGAAAGCTTTTTAAATTCTTTAAATAAAAAAGAAAGTGGAACAAATGTAGATTTATCAAAATATACGTCTGGTGTTAGAATATTTCATAAAAAATTTGGGCAAGGTACAATTAGTAATGTAGAACCAGAAGGCGATGATTTAAAAGTAGACATAAACTTTGATAAGGTTGGACATAAACGCTTAATGGCAAAATTTGCTAAGTTAGAAATAATAGAATAGATATAATTTTTAAAAAAGAAAAAATAGAATTCAAAAGAATATTTTTTCTTTTTTTATGAATAAAAAGAGAAAAAATGTAAATTATAAATAAAGAATTACGCAGAAATTGTATGGCGATAATCAAAATTAAGAGACGGAATTTGCAAAATTAAAAAAATTTTTTGATTTTGTGATGAACGTAGCGAAGCGATGTGAAAGGAAGGATAAAAATGGCAGATTTAAATCAAATGGAATTACAACACTTAAGACATTTAATAGGAGCACATGAAACAGCATATCAAAAATTAAACACATATTCATCACAGGCAGTAGACCCTCAAATAAAGCAATTATTTACAAAAGCTGCACAAGATAGTTTAAATACAAAACAAAAATTAATGACATTTTTAAATAATTAATGGGAGGAAAAAATAATGGATGAAAAAACAATGGTAAATGATATTTTATCAGCAGTTAAATCAGACTTGACTGCATATCAAACAGCTATTTCAGAAGCAGAAAATATGAATTTAAGACAGGCTTTTCAACAAATTAGAAATGGTGATGAAAGTTTTCAATATGAACTTTATAAAATAGCTCAAACAAAAGGTTATTATAAACCAGCACAAAAAGCAACAGTTACAGAAATTGAAACTGTAAAAACTGAACTTCAACAATAAAATAGTAAAAAATAAAGTACTAGTTTTGAAAATAAGAAAAATTTTTTTCTATGTTTTCGAAATTAGTTTTTTAAATTTACGGAAAATATATTTACATGACTTGCAAAATTTGAAAAAAAAGTATAAAATTATGTTATAATTTTATAAGGAGAATTTGTAATGTTAAAGAAAGTATTAATACATACAAGAAGATCATTGAAATTGATAGTCTTGATATCAGTATCACTTTTATTTATATTAGGAATTGTCACATCTTTTTACAAAATAAGTTACAGTGTAAGTATAGATGGCGAAATGTTAGGATATACAGATAATAAAAGCAAATTGCAATCACAAATAAATGATTATATAGAAAATGGAGAAAATGAAAATACGGCTTTTGTACAAGTTGACAATTTGCCGGAGTATAATATTTGTTTATTAAAAAGAGATGTAAATTCAGATGATGATAAAATTTTTGATACAATCAAATCAACAGGAATTACATATTATAGATATTACGCAATTTTAGAAAATCAAGAAGAAAAAGCTTATGTGTCAAATTTTTCTGATGCGGAAGCTATTGTTAGTAAACTAAAAGAACAAAATAGTTCAAATATAGAAAATATAACAATTTCAGAGAAGTATGAAACTGAATTGAAAGATATGGCTACAGTCGAAGATACTGTTGCTAAATTGTATGTAAAACCTAAGAAAATTGTAGTAGCATCAACTAAAAATACAAATATTAATAAAACTTCAACTGGAACAGTTAATACAGCAACAAATATTTCTGGTAATAAAGTGAGCTTAGGAGTTTCTCTAATAAGACCTGTGTCAGGAATAATATCTTCTAGATTTGGAGTTAGAAGTAGTATAAGAAGTTCAGCACATACAGGATTAGATATAGCAACATCAACAGGAACGCCAGTAGCTGCTGCTGCATCTGGTACGGTTACATTTTCTGGATGGAAAGGTTCTTATGGATATTTAATGGTTATAACACATAGTAATGGAGTACAAACATATTATGGACATTGTAGTAAATTATATTATCAGGCTGGTGCAACTGTATCACAGGGACAAGCTATTGCAGCAGTTGGTTCAACAGGTAATTCAACAGGACCACATTTACATTTTGAAATTAGAGTTAATGGTGTGGCATATAATCCACAAAGTTATGTGTATTAAAATAAATAATCCACAATTTATATATAAATTGTGGATTATTTATATGAAAAATATTTAATTCCTGTTTTTATTGCATCATTTTTTATATAAAGTTTACCATGTTCTTTTAATTTAAATTTAAAATTCTTATTATATTTTAAAGAATTTGAAAATTCTAACAAAGAAGAATGAAATGATTGCAGTGATTTATGAGAATGGTTTATGCCATCAATTACTAAATAATATGTATTGTTATAATTATAAAGTAAAGATGTTTTGAAAAGGCCTTTTAAAATAATGTTATTATTTTTGTTAATAAAGTTACAAAAGTCGCAAAAATCTTCAAATTCATTAAATTGATAAAGCAAAGATGAACTATTAAAATTTTGAGATTTTCTTTTTACTGTTAAATATTTTTTAGATATTCTTTTAGAATTTATATTAGATTCTATGTATTTTGTTATTGTAAATACGCAAATGTCATTACCTTCAAAATAAGTTTCTATTATTAATTTATGTCCATTAGTATCAAAATTCACTTCTTTTTCGGCTCTATCTAATATTTCTAAAAATAAGTTTTGTGATTCCGAAGTATTTAAAACAAGCTTTTGTAAATCTATAGATTTATCTTTAAAGTCTTCTTTTTTTAATATTATTCTAATTTTGTTTTCAGTTATTTTTTCTATTTTCATCTAGATACCTCCAATATTATTAATTATATTATACTACTATTGTTATTATATGAAAAGAAACAATTTTTGGCAATTTATAATTGTGTATAAATTTATGGAAATCTCTTGAAAAAAAAGCAAAATCAATATATAATATCACTGTGTTAGAAAAAGGTGTATCCGTAAGGACAAAAGAAAAAATGGAGGTAAAATAAATGGCAACAAGAGAAAAGAATATATGGTTATTGATAGTATTTTTATTAGCAGGATTAGTAGTTGGAGGATTATTAGGAAAATTAGCATCAGGTGTTCCTTGGCTTTGGTGGTTATCATATGAGGAACAATTTGGTTTAGAGAATCCAATAATACTAGATTTAAGTGTTGCTAAACTTACTTTTGGATTAATGTTTAACATAAATGTTTCAAGCATTATAGGTATGATATTAGCAGTATTTATATATAAAAAAGTATAAAAATGTGGGACGAATATAAACGAGAGGAATGTTTAATTTGTCGTTAAAAATAAAAGAATTACCAGAAGCAGAAAGACCATATGAAAAATTGGAATTATATGGAGAAAAAAGTTTATCAAATGCTGAATTATTAGCAATTATAATAAAAACAGGTACGAAAGATGAAACTTCGGTGCAGCTGGCACAAAGAATATTAAAATTAAATTATGACCCACAAATGGGAGATTTGAATTTTTTAAAAAATATGAGTTTACAAGAACTCATGCAAATTAAAGGAATAGGTAGAGTTAAGGCAATACAAATTAAAGCTGTTTGTGAATTAGCTATTAGAATGTCAAAACCATCAAATTATAAAAAAATACAAGTAAAAAGTACAGAGCATATAGCTAATTTAGTTATGGAAGAATTAAGATTAGAAAAAAGAGAATATGTAAAACTATTTTTACTAAATACCAAAAATGAAATATTAAAATGTATTGATATTGCTGTTCGGGGGTACTAATTTTGCAAATGTAAATACAAAAGAAATTATTGCTGAGGCATTAAAAATAAGGGCACCAAAAATAATATTAGTACATAATCATCCAACAGGAGACCCAACACCGAGTACAAAAGACATACAATTTACAGATAAATTATATAATGCAGCTAGGATTTTTGATATAGAATTATTAGATCATATAGTAATAGGTAATAAAATTTTTAAAAGTGTTTTTATAGAAACTAAAAAAATGGTAGACAATATAAAAAAATCTACATAAAAAGGATGTTAAATTAAGAAAGGATAGAAAGTATATGAAATTTTTTACATTTGGTTCAAAAGATATTGGTATTGATTTAGGAACAGCTAATATTTTAGTAACATTAAAGGGAAAGGGAATAATTTTGAAGGAACCTTCTGTTGTTGCAATTGATAGAAGGACAGGCAATATAATGGCAACTGGAAATGAAGCAAAAGAAATGTTAGGTAGAACTCCTGAACAAATAAAAGCTGTTAGACCATTAAAAGATGGAGTTATTGCTGATTTTACAGCTACCCAATTAATGCTTAAAAATATTATAGAAAAAGTAGAAAAAAGATATAATGTTGGGAAACCAAGAGTTGTAGTAGGTGTTCCATCAGGGATTACAGAGGTAGAAGAAAGAGCTGTTGAGGAATCTGTTCTTCAAGCTGGAGCAAGAGAGGTATATTTAATTGAAGAGCCAATGGCTGCTGCAATAGGTGCTTCTTTAGATGTTGCTGAACCAAGTGGAAGTATTATTGTAGATATTGGTGGAGGAACTACTGAAGTTGCTGTTATATCTTTAGGCGGAATTGTTGTTAGTCATTCTTTGAGAGTTGCAGGAGACGAACTTGATGAAGATATTGTAAATTATGTTAAAAGAGAAATGAATTTAGCTATAGGAGAGACAACTGCGGAACAAATAAAAATGCAAATAGGATGTGCAATGCCACTTATGTCAGAAATGTCAATAGAAGTAAGAGGAAGAGATTTAACAGATGGATTACCAAGAAATGAAAAGATAACATCATCACAAGTTGAAGAAGCTATAAAAGAATCTATTACAAAAATAGTTGATATTGTAAAAAATACACTTGAAAAAACACCACCTGAACTTGCATCAGATATTATGGAAAAGGGAATTGTTCTTGCTGGTGGAGGAGCCTTAATTAAAAATTTAGATAAATTATTAAGCATTGAAACTGGTATGCCTGTATATATTGCTGAAGAACCATTAGATTGTGTTGTTAGAGGTACAGGTAAAACTTTAGAAGATTTGGAAAGACTAAAAACTGTACTTGTTAATTCTAGAAAGAGAAAATAGCCTTATAAAGTTAAAAATGTAGAAGGGAGAAATATATGTATAGGAGTAAAAAAAGTGGATTATTAGGAATTATTATTACAATAATTGTATTAATTTTAATAGTCATATTTTCTAATAGAGAAAATAATACATCTTTTTTTGAAAATATTGCTAACAAATTAGTTATGCCTGTGCAAAATGGATTAACTTATTTAAAAAACAAAGTTAGTGGAAATTCTACATTTTTTACTGATATAAATAACTTGAAAACAGAAAATCAACAATTAAAAAATAAAAATAGTGAATTAGAACAATCTTTGAGAGAACTTGAAAATATAAGAACAGAAAATGAGACTTTAAAAGAATATTTAGGATTAAGCGAAAAATATGGAGAGTATAAAACTGTACCTGGATATATAATAGATAAGGATATAAGTAATTATTCAAAAACAATAATAATAAACATAGGAAAAAAAGATGGTATAGAAGAAAATATGACAGTAATAGCTGATGAAGGGCTAGTAGGACATGTTATATCTGTTACTGATAATACTGCAAAGGTCAGAACAATAGTTGACACTTCAAGTTCTATTAGTTGCTTAATGAGTACAAATAAAGATAGTATAGTTTGTAAAGGAACATTAGATAATAATTCTGAGTTAAAAGCTATGTATATACCAACAGATGCAAATTTGGTTCAAGGAGATAGTGTTGATACATCTGGATTAGGAGGTATTTATCCTAAGGGAATACATGTTGGAACTGTAAAGAAAATCATTTCTACTCAAAATATTACTGATAGATATGCAATTGTTGAGACAGCGGTTGATTTTAATAAATTAAATACGGTATTAGTAATAAAATATAATTAAATGAGGTGAAATTAGTGAAAAAAATTCTTATAAATATGGCTTTAATATTGATCGGTTTTATAATCTATTTTTTACAATCTAATTTTTTTAATTGGTTTACAATTTCTGGAGTAAAACCAAATATCTTTATAATATATATATTATTTATAGGACTATTTGGAAGTAAAAGTATGGGGATTATATATGGAGCTATAGTTGGTGTTTTTTTAGATTTAATATTCGAAGAAAAAATAGGTCCTAATTTTCTTGGATTAGTTTTAACTGGTATTATTGCAACTTTTTTTGACAAGAATTTTTCTAAAGATAGTAGAATTACAATAATGTTTATGGTATTTGGAACAACTATAATTTTTGAAATTTTTTCATATTTTATAAATTATATTTTATATCCTGTAAATCTTGAGATATTAAATTTAATAAGAATTCTAATAATAGAAGTTATTTATAATATTATAATTACAATAATTTTATATCCATTAATGCAAAAATTTGGATATTATATAGAAAATGAATACAAAGGAAATAAAATTTTGACAAGATATTTTTAATGATTATGATTAGTGAAGGAAGGTGAAAAATTGGCAAGAGAAATTAATAAAAAGAATATTAATTTTAGATATAATAGTATGACTATTTTTACATACTTTATAGGAATAATTTTAATTGTACAATTATTTATCCTTCAAATTATACATGGTACAGAATATAGAGAACAGTCAAATACAAGGTTAACAAGAGAAAGTGTTTTGGAAGCATCTAGAGGAGATATCTTAGACAGGTCTGGTAGTGTTTTGGTAACTTCAAGCCAAAAATTTAATTTAGAATTATATAAAAGCAAAATAGATACAAATACATTAAATGAAACTATACTTAAAATTATTAATGTATTAGAAAAGTATAATATTAATTATACAGATTCATTTCCAATAACTATAGAACCATTCAAATTTACTATATCTGAAGAAACTTTAGCAAATTGGAAAACAAATAATAATATTGATGATGGAGCTAGTGCTGAAGAAGCATTCTATAAATTTAAAGATAAATATAAGATAGAAAGTTCAAATATATCAGATATAAGAAAAATTATATCAATTAGATATGCTATTTCAAAAGAGGGTTATAGTAGTACAAAATCTTTAACAATAGCAAAGGATATTCCTAGAGAAGCGGTTGCAGAATTTACGGAAAGTGGAGATGAATATCCTGGAATAAATATTTCGGTACAACCTGTAAGGCAATATACAGAGGAATCTTTGGCATCTCATATCTTAGGATATGCATATAAGATAAGTAATGATGAGTATAAAGATAAAAAAGATATATATGATCAAAATGATATTATAGGTAAAACAGGAATTGAAGCTCTTTTTGAAGAATACTTAAGAGGAAAAAAAGGAACAAAACAGATTGATATGGCTGTTGATGGAACAATAACGGCAGAAGTAACTGAAAAAGAAGCAGTTGGACGGTTGTAATGTTGTACTTACAATAGATTCAAAACTTCAAAAAATAGCAGAAGATGCATTAAAAGATAATATAGAAAAAATAAGAAATGGTGGATTTGGAAAATCATATGATGCAAAGGGTGGTTCTTGTGTTGTTATGAATGTAAAAACAGGAGAAGTATTAGCAATGGCAAGTTATCCTGATTACAATCCCCAATCATTTGCAAATGGAATAAGCAATGAAGAATGGCAGGGGTATTTACAAAATGAATCATATCCATTATTAAATAAAACAACTCAAAGTGCATATGAACCAGGTTCTATATTTAAAATGGTTACAGCATTAGCTGGTTTGGAATCAGGAAATATTACTTTAACAGAAAAAATAAATGATACCGGTGTTTATAAAAAATATGGAACAGATTGGAAATGTTGGTATTATACAGATTATCATACTGGACATGGATATCTTAATGTCGTTGGAGCAATTGAAAAATCTTGTAACTTCTTTTTCTATGAAACTGCTGATAGAATGGGAATAGATGTATTGGATAAATATGCTAAGTATTTTGGATTAGGAACAAAAACAGGAATAGAATTGCCAAGTGAGGTTTCAGGAACATTAGCAAGTAAAGAATATGTAAAATCTATAGATTCAAATTGGAATCCAGGAGATACAATAAATGCAGCTATTGGACAAGGATATAACAAATTTACTCCATTACAGATGACAAAATATATAAGTATGATAGCAAATGGTGGAAACAATATAGATGTAAGCATAATTAAAACTATACAAAAACCAGACGGAACAGAGGTATCTAAAGAAGAAATAAATGAATTTGTAAATCAGAAATTAGGACTTAATGATAATACACAAAGTGAAGATATAAAAATAAATGATGAATATTTAAAAGCTGTAAAAGAAGGAATGAAATCTGTTACTAGCGGAGAATCAGGTACAGCTTATGTTAGATTTAAAGATTTTAATATAAAGGTTGGAGGAAAAACTGGTTCAGCAGAAGCTGGAAGAGATAAAAATAATAAGGATATTGTAAATGCTTGGTTTGCTGCCTTTGCTCCATATGATGACCCCGAAATAGCAGTTGTAGTTATGGTGGAAAATGGAGGACATGGAAATTATACCGCAGAGGCTGTAAGGAATATAATGGCAGAGTATTTTGGAATGAATACTCAGAATGTGACAGAGAATATGAGGGCAACATCTTATATGGAAAGTATAAGATAAATGAACCATGGTGTTGTGAAAGGGATGTAGAAATGAAAAGTTGTATAAGTATTAATTTAAGAAAAGATCAAATAGTAATAAAAATAAGTGAAGATGCAGAACAAAAAAATATTGTTGCAGCATTTAAAAGAAAATTACCAGAATTAAAAAAACTATATAAAGATGAAAAAACACCTATTAAAATCGTTGGCAAAGTATTGAAAAATAAAGAAATAGACGAAATACAAGAATTGGTAAAAGAAAATATAAATGTTGATATAGAATTTGATATGCCTAAAACATTAGGATTATCTAGTATAACAAGAACTTTTAAACAAGAGATTGCTGTTTCTGAAACTAAGTTCCATAGAGGATCTTTGAGATCTGGACAAAGATTGGAAACAGAAGGAAGTATAGTCATCTTAGGTGATGTAAACTCTGGTGCTGAAGTAATTGCATCAGATAATATAGTTGTATTAGGAAATTTAAGAGGTCTTGCACATGCTGGTGCTAAGGGAAACAAAAAGGCTATAATTGCTGCTGGAAATTTAGATGTTGTGCAAATCAGAATTTCAAATATAGTTAAAGAAATAGACAGAGATGAGGATACAGTTCATAAACAAGCTTATATATATATTGAGGACGATAAGATTGTAATTGAATAATTATGAAAATAATAATAAAAACAATATCATATATAACATTTCATCATTAACATTCTGTTGGTATAGAAAAAATAGAAGTCCAATAATTATTAAATCATCTAAATAAAGTTTAATACCAAATATTTCAAAAATAGCTTGGTCAGTATCTGAATATGTTTTTGAAAAGGTAGTATTACTAATTCTTTTTGAATTAGTAACACTATCTTTTTCATTTTCTTCTACTTGTTCTTGCTCTTCTTGTGGTTTATTAATTGTTAAATTATTCTTATAATTAGGATTATATCTATTATAATATTTATAATAAGAATAATTATAAGGATAATTAAAAAATGGAAAGTTAAACATTGTTATTGTTCTCCTTGTTATTATCTTTCATAAGTTCAGCTATTTTTGTTACATTCAATAAATTCATATAGTTATCTAATTTCCCTTTTTTACTATCACGTAAATATGGTTTTAGAGAATTTAATAAATTTGCTCTTGGATCATCTTTAGAATTTTTCATTTTACCTAAAACAGAAGACATTTTCATAACTGTATTCATGTCTATACCACTAAGGTCAAAATTATTGTTTTGTTGATTTTGTTCGTTGTTTTGAACTTGACTGTTATTTGAATTATAATTATTTGTTGATTCATTTTGATTTGTATTATCTTGGTTTGATAACATTTTTGAAAAATTTTGAATCATTTCTGGAGATATGCTAGAAATTGCATCAGAAATGTTTCCATTATCAACCATATTTTTGATATTTTTCATTGTGTTTTCATCAATATTCATGTTATTCAATATTATCACCTCAATATAAATATATTAAAATAAAAGTTATATATGTAATATAATAAATATTATATGAAATAAAAATAAAAATGTTAAAAAAACATGTAAACTAAAAAATGCAAAAAAATTGATTAAATTTATAAAAAACATTGAAAAAATAGTACTTTTGATGTATAATTAATAATGCAAGAATTATGTAAAAAGAATTATTTTTTTCTATGTAATATAAAAGTAATAAAAATTTAACAAAATTGTTATAAATCTGATTTATGAGTATCCGTAATATGTTGGGATTTTGAAAAAATAACAATATTGACACATATTTTAATTACTTATATTATATATTGAGAAGAAAAAGTTTTAATATTTTAGGAGGTAATATTATGAAACAAAGAATTTTACAAGTAATAACATCATTGTTGTTGATAATGACATTAACAATGGCAAATTTCTTATTGCTATGTGTAGATGTAGTATCTTTTGCTGCAGATGAGATAAATGCAGATAAAAATACAAATCATAAAAATGTAGAATTTATGGCATATTTTAAGGACGAGAAAGGTAATAAAATTACTGAAACTGACACATATGCAAATAGTAATGATTTAAAATTATATTTTCAAATATCAGTAAAACAAGAAGGATATTTTAATGGAAATATAGTAATAAATGATGCCAATTTCAAATTAAAAACAGATAACTTAAATAAGGAAATAAACAAAATTGAAAATAATGTTATATATTTGAATCAAGTAAATGCTGGAGAAAGCAAAGAAATAGAAGTAGGAATAGAATTATTAAAAGATGAACAATTTGATTTAAATATGATAAATATGAAAAGTAAAATTTCTGTAGAAGGTATATATAGAGACAGTACCCAAAAAGATATCTTAATAAAAGCTGAAAGAAATATTACATTGAATTTAGTTAGTCCATATACTAATGCAGAAGAAAGTGTAATATTATCAGAAGAGATAATAACAAATAAAATACTTGAATTTAACGGTAAAACAAAGAGAATTATACAAATTGAAGTAAATTCAGGATTAAATAATAATTTGTTTCCAGTAAAAAAATCTACATTTAATATTCAAACTCCTAAAATTTCAGATAAATATCCTGAAGAGGTACTAGTTAACTCAAACAATATATTATCTACAAATGGTAAA
This sequence comes from uncultured Clostridia bacterium, assembly GCA_934168305.1. Taxonomy (GTDB): domain Bacteria; phylum Bacillota; class Clostridia; order TANB77; family CAG-508; genus CAG-269. Next base: position 80,980 of record CAKPNF010000004.1, read on the forward strand.
ATGTTATCACAAGATAATTGGAGTTATAACAAAGAAAATGGATTGATTAATATTAATATAGAAAATGAAAAGGTAGATAATAAGGTTTCTTGGATAAAAACAGGAAGTGATAAATTTGTAGTTACATATATATTTGATAAAGATGTAGAAATAAATAATGAAGAATTAAATATAAAATCACAAATTGAACTTTATGATAGAAAAAATACAGTAGCTACAGCATCTAGTATGATTACATTAACTAAAGGAGAAAAAGACACTATAGTTAAGTCAAATATTAATCAATATGAGACAAGTATATATAAAGGAAAATTATATGCTGGAATTTCAAGAGATATTACATACAAAAACATTATTGATATAAATTTAAATAATGTTGCTAATGAAATAAATGTAAAAGAAGAAAGACAAACAATAAATGACCAAACTATAAATGCTGTATATAAGGAATCAAAAATAAATAAAGCAAATATAGAAAATATATTAGGCGAAAATGGAAGTTTAGACATAATAAATGCTGAAAATGGTAATACAATTACTACAATAGACAAAGATACTCAAGCAGATGAGAATGGAAATATAGTAATTGAATATCCTGAAAATGTAACAATGATTACAATAAAATTAGTATCACCTGATAAAATAGGAAAAATAGAAATTGAAACAGTAAAAACAATAAATGCTATTGATAAAAACACAGTAAAAAATGCAAATAATATAGCACAAAAAGTTTCAACTTCATATGTATCTAATAATAAAGAAAATAATATATATAATGTAGAATCAAATATAGCTTTAAATGAAACTGAGACATCAGTAGATTTAGAAATTAATAGAACAGAGTTATCAACAATGGTAACAAATAAAAACGTTGAATTTAGAATAACATTGAAAAATAAAGATGAAAATAATGAATTGTTTAAAAATCCAGTGTTAAAATTAGAATTACCTAAAAAAATACAAAATATTAAAATTAACTCTGTAAAATTACTTTATGAAGATGAAATGAAAATTCAAAAAGCAACTTTAGATAACAATACAATAGAAATAACTTTGAATGGGGAACAAACAAAATATAAAGAAGAAGCTATAGATGGAGCAATAATTATAATAGATGCTGATTTAACAACTAGTACAAAAATTCCAAGTAGTACAGAACAAGTTAAATTAACATATACAAACAAAAATGCTATAAACTATAAAGACGGTAAAGATATCGGAACTACTCAAAAAGATATAAATATAGTTTCTTATGCTGGAGTTATAACTACAAATCAAATTTCAGATTATGGAATTGATGTTATAAATAATGAAGGTACAAAATCATCAAAATTACAAATTTCATCTGAAGCAAAAAATGTTGCAATTAAAAAGAAAATAATAAATAACAAAGACAATAAAATATCAAATGTTAAGATATTAGGAATTTTACCTACAAAAGAAGCTACAGCTTCAAATAATATTGATATACAAGTTGGAAATATATCTGTATCAGGTGTAGATTCTAGTAGAGTAAAAATTTATTATACAAATAATGCAAATGCTACGGAAGATATAGAAGATACAAGTAACGGTTGGATAGAAAAATTTGAAAATGTAGAAAATGTAAAAAAATATTTAGTTGTAATTGATGAACTAAATATATTAGAAGAGGTAAACATAGAATATCAAGCTAATATACCAGCAAACTTAGAATATAATGAAGGGGCAGAAGAAGGCTATAATGTTTATTATAATGATTCTGTTACATCTGTATCTGAAAATATTAAACTAGACAATATTAAATTATCTACAGGAGCAGGACCTGTTGCTAATACAACTTTAAAAGCATATGTTGGTACTGAAGAGGCAAAAGACGTTAGAGAAGGAGAATTTGTAAAATATGAGTTAACAATATCTAATACTGGAACAGAAGATATAAACAATGTTAAACTTATAGGAAAAATCCCCGAAAACACAGTTTACGTAGAGAAAAATAAAATAAGCCAAGAGATGACAGATGAAGAAGATAACTGGGAACCATTTATTGAATATACAGATAAAACAGGTGTTGAATTAAATATAGAAAAACTTTCTGTTGGTGAAACAATAACAAAAACATATCAAGTAAAAGTAAAAGATGGAACTGCTGGAAAGAAAATATCTAATTCTATAACAATGAAATATGGTGAAGTAAACAAAGAATCAAATGAAATTACAAATAATATAAAAAAATCTGAATTACAAACATTATTATATTCTGTAGATAATAATGGAACATTAAAAAGCGGATATTCATATAGATATGTTTTAAAAATAGTAAATAAATCAAACAAAGAAAAGAAAAACATTAGTGTTAATGCAAAAATAGGTGATGTTGTAGAATTACAAAAAATCTATTATGTAACAAGAGATGGAGAATCTATAACAGAAGAAAAAAATGATAACATTAATATAGATAGTATAAATCCTGGAGAAACAATAAAAGTAGCATTACTTGTTAAAGCCAAAAGTTATACTGATACAGAGATGTTAAATGATAAGATTTCTGTAAATGTTAAAGATAGTGATGAAGTATATAATTCTAATGTTGAAGATATTACAGTTAAAGCTTTAGATGTTGAAACAAAAATTTCTTCAAATAACAGTGATAGTTATGTAAAAGCAGGAGATACAATAGAATATGATATTTTCGTTAAAAATAATGGAAATATAAATATAGATAATATTTTAGTAAAAAATAATATTTCAGATAAAACAACTTTATTTGAGGTAACAAAAAATGGAGAACAATTATCAAAAGATAATTATTCATATGAAACTGATATTACTACAGGAAATAATGTTATTAAAATATCAGATAAGCTAAATTCAGGAGAACAAGCTGAATATAAAGTAAAAGTTTTAGTTAATAAGATACCTGAAAATACAAAATCAGTTGAAATAATAAACAACATTAGCATATATGCTAATAATTCTGTTGAAATTGCAAATAAAGATATAAAACATATTTTAGGACCAGAAAAAACAGATCCTGTAAATCCAGAAAACCCAGATAAACCAGTAAATCCAGATAATCCAGATGATAATGATGATACAAAATCTATTTCTGGAGCAGTATGGATTGATGAAAATCAAAATGGTGGAAAAGATTCAGGAGAACAATTATTAAGTGGAGTTACTGTTAAATTACTAGATGTAAAAACAAATACTTTTGTTAAAGACTCAGATGGTAAAGAATTATCAGCTACAACAAATGAAAATGGATTCTATAGTTTTGATAAAATAAAAGCTGGCGAATATATAGTAATTTTTGAATATGATACTTCAAAATACATTTTAACATCTTATGAAAAAGATGGAATAGACAATAATAATAATTCAAAAGTTATAAATAAAACATTAACTGTTGATGGTAATGAAATAACTGTAGGAAGCACAGAAGTGATAAAAATAGATAATGAAAATATAGCTAATATTAATATGGGATTACAAATTGCTAAGAATTTTGACTTAAAATTAGACAAATATGTAAGTAAAGTTGTAATACAAAATGCTAAAGGAACAGTAACAAATGAATATGATAACGCAACATTTGCTAAAGCAGAAATTGATGCAAAACAATTAAATAATACAACAGCAGTTGTTGAATATACAATAAGGGTTACAAATGTTGGAGAAGTAGATGCATATGTAAGAAAAATTGCAGATTATATTTCTAAAGATTATAAATTTACTTCTGAACTAAATAAAGACTGGTATCAATCAGGAGATAATTTATATAATACAAGTTTATCAAATGAAAAAATAAAACCAGGTGAAAGTAAAGAAGTTAAATTAATTGTTACAAAACAAATGACAGAAAATAATACAGGATTAATACGTAACACAGCAGAGGTTGTTGAAAGTTATAATGAATTAGGACTAAAAGATGAAAATGAAAACAATTCTAATTTTGCAGACTTAATTCTAAGTATAAAAACAGGTCAAGTTGTTACTACAATAACATTGATATTATCAACAATAGTTATAATAGGAGCAGCGGTTTATATTGTATCAAAAATTATTTTAAATAAAAGGATAATATAGGAGAAAGGAGGGTAAAAAATGAAGAGTAAAAACAAATTATTAATTTTTATTATAGGTATTATAGCAATTATAGTTACTGCAATTGGTACGGTATCTGTAGCAGCATCTCTTGGGGAATATGGTGCAGGATTAAATAAAGTAAAAGAACTTGGTTCTAATTCTGTTGGTCATACAATAAAATTTAAATTTGCTGATCTTAAAGCTAGAGATGATTTGTACTGTATTCAACAAGGTGCTCATATGAGTGGAGAAAATGTTTATACAGTATCAAGATATGTTAGTATAATAGGAAATACGGCAACTTATAACAATATGCAAGTTAATTCAACTGAAAATGGTAAATTGGTTTATTTATTAAGCAAAAGAGAAGGATATGGAAAAGAACTACATAATGAAACTTTAGCACAAATATCATTGTGGCATTTAATAAACCAATGGAGTAATGTAGTTGGTTCATCTTTTGGATTTGATGTACACTATCCTGGAAATGATAATGTTGGTAGAGATAATGAAATTGCTAACTACATGTCAGAAGCAGAAAAATATGCTAATAATGTAGGAAATAATGAACAAAACCAAAAGACACAAGATAGAACTGACAAAAGTAATATTAAAACAACAACTTATACTGAAAACAATACTTCATATGTTAGAGTAGGACCATTTAAGTGGAGTTTTAATGGAACAATTACTAAAGTAAATGTTTATGGAAATAATGATAAAGAAATTCCTAATATTAGATTTAGTAAATTTGAAGGAAACCAAGAAAAAACTTTCAATGATTGTTCCCAAATAAAAAATGGAGATAATTTCTATATATTAATAAAAGCTGATACAAACTTTACAGAAATAAAGAAAATTAGTGCTGAAAATATAATTTCTACAGAAGAACTTTCGTCAGAAATATGGTTTCTTGAATCAACAGAAATGCAAAATCTAATTTTAGTAAATCCAGGTAAAAAAGATAAAACTGGAACACTTCAAACAACATTTGAATATAATATTCCTATTACAAAGAATTTAAACATCATAAAAGTAGATTCTAGAAATAGTAGTATAAAATTAGATGGCGTAGGATTTAAAATTCAAAACAAAGAAACAGGTAAATATGTTCGTAAACAAAACGGAACTATAACTTATGTAAATCAAAAAAGCGAAGCTACAGAGTTTATTACTGATAAAAATGGAAGAATCGAAATAAAAGGATTAATAGTAGGAACATATTTAGCACAAGAAACTAAAAATCCACATTATGGATATAAAGTAATTGACGGAAATATTGAAATCCCATCAAGTGTAACTAATAAAACTATAGCAAATGAACAGGTTTATATAAAATTATCAGGATATGTTTGGAAAGATATACAATCTACAAAACAAACAACAAGAAATGATTTATATAAAACAGATAGTTCAAATTATGTTGATGATCGAGACACAGCATTTAATGGAATAATAGTAAGATTAAAAGACAAAAATGGAAAAACTGTTAAAGAAACAACAACAAGTGAAAGAGGTTTATATTCAGAAATTAATGGTGGTGAATATATATTCAATGATGTTTTAATAACAGAATTAACAAACTATTATGTAGAATTTGAATATGATGGATTGATTTGGCAATCTGTTGCAGTAAATAAAAACCAAAATAGTGGTTCAAAAGCTACTGACACTGAAGAAAGAAAAATACTAGATAGTAATTTTGCAAGTGTAGATGCAACAGGTGAAAATAGAGTTAATGTAAATAATAAATATTCTATTACATATAATGAAACTAAAGACCATGCAACATCTATTAAAGATAGTAGTGCTTGTACATTACATGCTAATACAAAAGATGCAAAATATACTCTATTTGATAAATTTAGTTCAGGAAAAACGACTGAAATAAAATATATTAATTTAGGATTATATGAAAAACCACAAGCAGATTTATCTTTATCACAGGATTTACAAAATGTAAATGTAGGTGTAAACGGATATTGGCATATATATAAATATGCTAAAAGAAAATTTGAAGATAGCGGATATGATGCAAGTAATCAAAGTACATGGAATGTAGGGGTTAAATTTAAAAATTCTTATACAGGAACATATAGAAGAGCTATTTATAAATCTGATTTAGAGTATGAAAATCCAAATGATAGAAATAAGGAATTGCAAGTATATTTAACATACAAAATAGCTATATCAAATGAATCTTCATATATAACAAGAGCAAATAGCATAGTTGATTATTTTGATAATAGATATACATTAGTTAAAGTTGGAACAGGTCTAGATGAACAGATGAACATAACAGGAGATGTAAGTTATCAAACTCCACAAAGTTATAACGATAAATATCAAAAATGTCTTATAAATGTAAATACTACTGTTAAATCAGGAGAATCAAATTATGTATATGTACAATTCAAATTAGAAAGAAATGCAGTTGTTCAAATTATGAATAACGGAGAGACATTATCTAATAGAGCAGAAGTACATTCATATACAGTATTCAGAGATGATAAAGGAAATACTGTTGCAGCCGTTGACAAAGATTCTGTACCTGGAAATACAAAAATAGAAGATATAGAAACATATGAAGATGATACAGATTCAGCACCAGCTATTCAATTAGAATTAGCAGATCCAAGAAAAATAGAAGGAACAGTCTTTGTAGATAATACATCAGGTGAATTAAAGACAGGACAAATAAGACAAGGAAATGGAATATTTGATAATGGAGAAACAGCTGTAAAAGATGTGAAAGTAACTTTACATGAAATTAATAATTCAATAGCTGATATGGAAACTACAACAGGTGAAGATGGTAACTTTGAATTTTCAGGTTACATTCCAGGACAATACACAATAACATATACATGGGGAAATAAAACATATACAGTACAAAATTATAAAGGAACAGTATATGATTCATCAAGAAAACAAGATAATATGTACTGGTATAAAGATGATGTAGAAACAAGAAAAACAGATGCTATTGACAATTATGATACAAGAAAAATTATAGATGAGGAAACTGCAAAAATCACAAATAATACAATAAATAATCAAATTGTTGATGCATACAATGGCGGAAATAACCATCCAGGAATTACAAAAACAAGTATGGATTCTACTACACCAACAATGGAATTTGGAGTAGAATATGATTCAACTATAACAGATGGAATGGGAAACAAGGTAGAGTTTATTGTAAAAAATGTAGACTTTGGTATTGTTGAAAGAGCAAGACAACAATTAGATATGATAAAACGAGTAAGTTCATTTAAAATTACATTAGCAAATGGTCAAGTATTAGTAGATGCAACAGTAGACGAAAATGGAAACTTACAAGGATTACGTGATTATGTAACATATATGGGACCAAGCGTAAGTAATGGAATTTCAAATAAAGGATATATAAAAGCTGAAATGGACAATGAATTGATTGAAGGTGCAACACTAGAAGTTGGATATGAAATTAAATTTATTAACAACAGTGAACTTGATTATATGTCTGAAAGATATTATAAATACGGTATAAAAGAAGGAAATGTTGTTACATTAACACCATCAGCAGTTGTTGATTACTTAGATAAAAACCTAGGATTTGACCAAAATAAAAACACTGATTGGAAGCAAATAACGGTTGATGACTTAAATACATTACATGCAACAAAGGTTGAAGATATAGAATTCTTAAATTCAAGGATGATATTATATACAGATAAGACAGCACAACCTATAGAACCAACAGAAACAATATCAGTTAAATTAAATGTTTCTAAGTTGTTAACAACTTCAGAAGACTTAGCATTTAATAATGACGCAGAAACAGTTACAATCAATAAACCTGATGTAGATGACCATAAAGGAAGTATTATAAAATATTTCCCAACAGATGATGCAGAAGAGGTAATTATTACACAAAGTACAGGTGATGATAGAAATTATGTATTACCAGTAACAGTTGGAATAATGGCATTAATTGTATTAGGAGTTGGAATATTTATAATAAAGAAATCTGTAATAAATAAAAAATAATAAAAAAAGAAATTTAGCTTAATTGCTAGATTTCTTTTTTTGATTAAAAATATTGCAAAATTCATCAAATTATAATAAAATAAAAAGCACAAAAAGATAAATGATGTAAAAAAAATAAATTATATATCACAAACTGTAAAAAACTTTTTTTAGTAGGTTTCTAAAAAAGACAAAAAATACAAAGGACAAGTAGTAAAATAATGCTATAAAAGTTTAAGAGGTGGTAAGGATGTTTCAAAATATAAATGATAGCACAATAGATAGTCAAAATTATAAAGAAAGTAAAAACGAAAAAAAGAAAATAGAATTATTTGCAAATGTATTGCAAATAAAAAATATACCAATATATATAATAGCGTTTATGATATCAATGGTAGGTATAACAGGAGATATTTCACCATTTAGCATTAGCATTTTAGGAGCATGTATTGTAAATTCAATACCATTATTAGGTGTTGTATTATTAAGTGGAGTAGGAAGCATTATAAAATTTGGTGTAAGTGGATTACTTGGATATATACTAACAGCATTAGTATTAATTGTTACAATGTTTATAATAAAGCCAAGATATAGTGAAGATGAAAAAAACGAAAAAGTAAGATTATCAAAAAATATATTTATAGCAACAATGATAATTCAATTAGCCAAAGTTGGAATGTCAGGTTTTACATTATATGATATCTTGTCAATAATATCTTTTTCAATAATAGCTGTAGTATTTTATAAAATATTTGTAAACTCAATAGTTGCTATTAGAGATTTTAGCGAAGGAAAAGCATTTTCAATAGAAGAAATTTTGGGTGCAAGTTTAATACTTGCAATTGCAGCAGGAGCTTTTGGAGATTTAAACGTTTTTGGATTTTCTGTAAGAAATATTTTAAGTATATTAATTGTTTTGATTTTAGGTTGGAAAAATGGAATATTAGTTGGTACTACAGCAGGAGTTACTATTGGAGTTACTCTAGGAGTTATCACATCTTCAGATCCAATGATGGTGGCTGCTTATGCTATTTCTGGTATGATTGCAGGAATATTAAATAAATTTGGAAAACTAGGCGTTATAATAGGATTCTGTTTAGGAAATATTGTACTTGCATATGTTTCAAATGGATACACAGTAGAACTAATCCATTTTAAAGAAATATTAATAGCTTCTATTGGATTGTTAGCAGTACCAAAATCAATAAAGATAAATATTGAAGAATTTATGGGAAATTCTAAATTATTACCAGTATTTCCAGATAGAGCACTAAATAAAAGTAAGGAAACTGCAGAAAGACTTACGAACGTTTCAGATACAATTCAAGAAATGGCTAAAGCATATAAAATAGAAGAAAAACAAATCCAAGAACAACCAATACAATCTAATAAAGAAATATTTATTTCAGAATTATTAGATAATTTAAATGGATATGAAAATAATATGCTTTATGAAGATATGTCAAATACAGAAGGACAAATTGTTGATGAAATTTTCAAATTATTAATTGATAAACAAGAGATAAACAGAGAACAACTATTAGAAATTTTTGCAAACTGTAACAGTTATATAGTAGGATTTGATGATAAAAAAATAAGTGAATATTTAGAAGATAATATTGCACAAATGGTTAGAGTAATAAATATGTCATATAAAATAAGTAAATCAAGTTTTGTATGGCAGAAGAAATTTGAGGAAAATAAAAAGAATATTGAAACACAATTACAAGGTGTATCAAAAGCAATTTCGAATATAGCACAAAATATAGAAAATGACATAAAAAATGAAGAACAATATACAAATCAGAAGAGACAGATAATAGAATTGATAAAACAAAAAGAAATAGAAATACAAGAAATTTCAATACAAAGAGAAGACAGATTTTTAATAGAAGTTTATATGCAAAAATCAAATAATACTGATATTGAATACATTGAAAAAATACTTACAGAAATACTAAAAGAAAAAATCGTTTATAATGCAGACTCTAGTATTGGTACAAGATTAAACTTTTTATCAGATGATAAATTTGTAATGGCAATTGGAAATTGCGAAACTATAAAAAGTGATAGTAATATTTCTGGTGATAATCTATTAAATATTAGATTGAAAGACGGTAAATACTTAGTAGCTTTAAGTGATGGTATGGGTTCAGGAAAAGAAGCAAATCAAAGTAGTAACAAAGCATTAAAAATGCTTGAAAATTTATTATTATCAGGATTTGATAAGAAAACTTCATTAGAATTAATAAACTCAAGTTTAATAAATCAAAATGAAGAAATATTTGCAACATTAGATATCGCAATTATAGACTTATACGAAGGAAATATAGAGTTTATAAAAAGTGGAGCTTGTCCTACTTACATAAAAAACAGAAATAAAGTTCAAATTATTAAAGCAAATTCACTTCCTGCGGGTATTATTAATGATACTAATCTACAATCATTTGATAGAGATATTACTGAAGGTGATATTATGCTTATGTGTACAGATGGTATTTTAGATTCAAATGTGGAATATAAAAATAAAGAATTGTGGGTTAAATATCTGTTAGAGGATATAGAAACAACAAACACTAAAAAAATAGCAGATTTAATTTTAAATGAGGCTGTTGATAACAATTATGGTGTAGCTAAAGACGATATGAGTGTTGTTGTTTGTAAATTTTTAAATAAGGAATAATGGATCAAAAGGGGACATCTCCTGTTACAGTTCAGTAAGGAATGGTTATGTTGTTGAAGCTTTTGGTACCTCCACTATGATACTTAAAGTTTATTTCATA
>CAKPNF010000005.1 GCA_934168305.1 uncultured Clostridia bacterium
TAATTTTTAGGTTTAAAAATTATACCGCTTCGGTTTATTCTCTAAAGGATTTACTGTTTACTTTTCAATGTACTTTTTGTTACCTTTTATCGGTGAACGATTTGTATTATACTATATGTTTTTTTCTTTGTCAATACATTTTTTAAATTTTTTTAAAAATTTTTAAATGTATTTTTTTCGTTCCGCAACTCAAGGACTAAACAAGATAATAACATCTTTTTTTATTAATGTCAACACTTTTTTTCTGTTAATTTTTTCCAAGATACGAAAATATGCTATAATTCAATAAAAATTTACTATAAATTACAAAAAAAAATCTAAATATTTAAATAAATATTTAGATTTTTTTATTATTTTTCTTGTATTTTAACTCTAATAATTTTAGTCAAACCATTATTATCATATTCAATAGAAACATTATATTTATTATTTTTATTATTTTCTATAAAATCTAATGCATCTTTTTCTTTTTCTTCATTATTAGAATTTTGTTTTACAAATATAAGTATCTCAGAGATATTTTTAATATATTCAGATGATTCTTGATATGAAGACATTTTATTAGTATCTAAATTTTGAATTTCTCCATTTTTAGTAAGAATCTTTACATCTTCTAAATTATTTTTTACTGTATTTAGTAACTCTTTTATATTATCTGAAGTTAAATTTTCACTTACAAAGAACTCAAATTGAGAATTAAATCTTTTTCTTTCTATGTCTGTAACTTCTTCGTTATTTGTAATTTGTTCTGTTTTTTTCTTTACTAATTTTAAATTTTGTAACATAGAACTATAATCTTCTAAACTAACTACAGAGAATAAATTTGAAAGTTGTCCTTGAATGTTTTCAAGAAGTATTTTTTTAATTATTTCTTTTCTTTCTTCTTGTATTTCATCTAGTTTTACATTGTCTTTATCTAATTTTATTTGATTTTCAAATTCTTGTACAACTTTAGTATTATCTACTATTTTAAAAACACCTTTATATTTTTCATTTGATATTCCTAGCGTTATTTTTTTATTTAATTTATCATTTTCAAATGTTTGTTGATAATTAAATTGTGTTTCATTTATTTTTTCACTATCTTGTAATTTATCATACTCTACTGATATATTTAATTGATTATTGTTTTCTGTTTTTTCTACTTTTATAATTTGTTCTTCTGTATTGTCTTTTAGTTTTGTGTAATCTATTTTTATAATTGAATCATTATAAAGGTCAATTGTTAGTTTTTCTGTTGTTTTTTCTATTGAAGTTCTTACTGTTTTCATATTATTTTCATATACAGTGATTTTTACTTCATCATTTCCTATATTATTGTTTTCAATTTCTTTTATTTTATCATTTATTGAATTTATAGTCTTTTCTCTTAATGTCTCATCTTCATTATAGAAAGGATATTTCTCCTTAATTTCATTTTCTAATGCATCTATTTTAGATAAAATAATATCGTCTTTTATGATTTGTTCTAGTATTTTTATATATAAATTATTATATTCTTCTAATGTAATTTTTATATAATATGCATTTGTTTTTATATCCTGATTATTTACAGTTATTAATGCATTTGGTTGTTTATAATATTTGTCTGCAGATATATTGTTTTGTATTACTCCTATGTATGTATTTAATAATGTTTGTTTTTCTTCATTTGTTAAATTGAATATTGAATTTAAATCTATCTTAGATGTTAATTCTTTAATTTTATTTACATCAATATCTTCATCTGTATTGTTTTCTTCATTATCTTTAACTGATACAAACTGTTTTATTCCACTAAGTCTAATTCCATACATTTCATCTTGATTTAGATATTCTAATCCCATTAATTTTTCATTATCTTTTTTTATTGATATGTTCTTATAATCATAATTGTTTGTTTTGTCTATATTGCTGTCTATTTTTATTCCTACGTTATTTATTTGACTATTTTTATTTTCGTTACTGGTTCCTATATTTTCTGTATACTCAATTGTTCCTTCTATTTGTGATGTATATTTGCTGTTATTTAATAAATTTTCTATTTCAGAATTATTTTCTACTTTTAAAAATTCCATATTTTCAAAGTTTTGCATTAAATATTTTGCAAATAATTTTTCTTTTGGTTTTAATAAATCTGTTTTTAGATACAAATACCCTATTACAGTCAAAATAATTAATAATATTAGGGCTATTGATACTCCTAAAAACACCATTCTTTTTTTCCTTGGCATCATATATTCATTCCTCCTAATCAAGTTACTTGTTATAATATTTTTTCAAATACATTATATATTTTTAAAATTTTTTTATCAATAGTTTATTTTAAAATTCTTTGTTTTACTGCTTCATATACAATTATACCTGTTGATACAGAGGCATTTAAAGATGTCACTTTACCTTTCATTGGTATTTTTACTAAAAAGTCACAATTTTTTGTAACTTTATCACTCATTCCTGATCCTTCATTTCCTATTACTATTCCTAGTGGTCCAGTTAAATCTTGGTTATAATAGTATTTTTCTGTATTTATATGTGTTCCACATATCCATAGTCCTTCGTCTTTTAGTTTTTGAATTGCATCTGATATGTTTGTAACTCTTGCTATGCGCATGTGTTCTACAGCTCCTGCTGACACTTTATTAACTGTACTATTTACTGCTGCAGCTCTTCTCTTTGGAATTATAACTCCATGAACTCCTGCTGTCTCTGCTGTTCTTATTATTGAACCTAAATTGTGTGGGTCTTCTATTCCATCTAATATTAATACAAATGGATCTTCATTTTTTTCTTTTGCATAGTCTATAATATCTTCTATTTCACAGTATTCAAATGGTGGCACTATTGCAATAACTCCTTGATAGTTTTGATTTTGTGCCATTTCATCCATTTGTCTTTTGTCTTTTTCTACTATTATTATTCCTTTTTCTTTTGCTATTGCTATTATTTTGTTTATTGAACCGTGTCTTTCTCCTTTTGCTATAAATATTTTGTTGATGTCTTTTCCACTTTCTAATAGTTCTAATACTGAGTTTCTTCCTTCCACTTGGTCATCATAATTTTTTTCTTCTTCCTTTTTTTCCACTTTTTTATTTAATCTATTATTTTTTTCATTTTTCCTGTTCATTATCTCTTTTTTCTCCCTTTTCATTATATCTTGAATTTATTTTATTTAAGTTTTCTTTTAAAATTTCATCAAATTCTATATTAACTAATTTTGATAGTTCGAATATATTTTCACATTGCTTGTCTATCTCTAATTTTAGATTTTCTTTTTGTGTTTCTCCTTTGTTGAAATTTTGATATTCTTCTACTATTTTTCCGCTTTGCGTTCCTATTTTGATTGATAATTGTATTAATGCTTCTCTTTTATTTAAATTACTTTCTGCAACCTCTTTCTGTAATTGCCCTATATTGATATTAACATTTTTGCAAATTAATGCTATGTACCATAACAAATCGCCTAATTCACTTTTTATTTCTTGCATGTCTAGTGGTTTTTCGTGAAAATTTCCTTTAAATAGTGGTTTTCTAAATTCTGCTATCACTTCGCCTGTTTCTTCTATTAATCCCATGCATGCATAATTCATTTTTTCTTTACTACTATTTTCTATTGTTTTATTTAATCTAGTTATTGCTTTTTCTTTATATTCTTCTAAATTCATTTATCTATGCCTTCTATTCTAATGATATTTCTAAAGAATCTGCTATATTTTTAGCATTTTTTAGAATTTCATTTAAATCTTCTTTTATTTCTTCAATTTTTTCTTTTCTTTTTTCTTTCGATTCTTCAGAATATAATATATATTCAGCATTTGCATTTATTTTTCCACTATTTATACTTAAATCCAATACATTTTTAATTAATTTTTCTCTTCTATTCTCCATAATCTTCTCCTCTTACTGTAATGTCCCAAAAAGAAACGTCCCCAAAAGTACATTATTCATCGTCTAATTTTAAGACTGATAAAAATGCTTCTTGTGGTACTTCTACATTACCAATTTCACGCATTTTCTTTTTACCTCTTTTTTGTTTTTCAAGAAGTTTCTTCTTTCTAGTAACATCTCCACCATAGCATTTTGCAAGTACATCTTTTCTCATTGCTGATATTGTTTCTCTAGCTATAACTTGTCCTCCTACAACTGCTTGAATTGGTATAGTAAATAATTTTCTTGGTATTTCTTTTTTTAATTTTTCTACCATTTTCTTTCCTCTGTTATATGCACTTTCTTTATGTACTATAAATGATAGTGCATCAACTGGTTCTCCATTTATATGGATGTCTAATTTTACTAGTTTTGATTCTCTATATTCCTTAAATTCATAATCAAATGATGCATATCCTTTTGTTTTTGATTTTAGATTATCAAAAAAGTCATATATTATTTCATTTAATGGCATCTCATATATTAATGTTACTCTATTTTCATCTAAATATTTCATATCTACATAGATTCCACGTCTATTTTGACAAATTTCCATGATGTTTCCAACATATTCTTTTGGTGTTAATATGTTTGCTGTTACAAATGGTTCTTCTATATATGATATTTCTTGTGGTGTTGGTAAATCCGTTGGATTGTATATTTCTTCCACTTCTCCTGTTGTTTTGTGAACTTTATATATAACTGATGGTGCTGTTGTGATTAATCCTAAATCAAATTCTCTGTCTAATCTTTCTTCAATTATTTCAAGATGAAGTAGTCCTAAAAATCCACATCTAAATCCGAAGCCAAGTGCGGCTGATGTTTCTGGTTCATATTCTAGTGCTGCATCATTTAATTGAAGTTTTTCTAATGCTACTTTTAGGTTCTCATATTCACTTCCGTCTATTGGATATAATCCGCAATAGACCATCGGTGTTACTTTTTTATATCCTTTTAATGGTTTATCTGCTGGATTGTTATTTAAAGTTACTGTATCTCCTACATGTATGTCTGATAAACTTTTTATGCTTGCTGCAATGTATCCAACTTCACCTGCTTTTATTTCTTTTGCTGGCATATATGCCCCTGGTGCAAAATATCCAACCTCAGCAACTGTATATGTTTTGTTTGTTGCCATTAGTCTTATTTCATCACCAGCTTTAACTTTTCCGTCCATTACTCTTACATATGCTACTGCTCCTTTGTAGTTGTCATAGTATGAGTCAAATATTAAGCATGTTGTTTTGGCATTTTCGTCACCTTTTGGTGCTGGCAAATCTGTTACAATTCTTTCCAATACTTTGTCTACATTTAATCCTGATTTTGCTGATATACAAGGTGCATCTTCTGCTGGTATTCCAATTATATCTTCAATTTCTTTTTTTACTTCATCTGGTCTTGCATTTGGTAAATCTATTTTGTTTATTACTGGTAATATTTCTAGATTGTTGTCAATTGCTAAATATACATTTGCAAGTGTTTGAGCTTCAACTCCCTGACTAGAATCTACTACTAGTATTGCACCATCACATGCAGCTAAACTCCTAGATACTTCATAGTTGAAGTCTACGTGTCCCGGTGTATCTATTAAATTCAATATATATTCTTCTCCATTTTTTGATTTATACACCATTCTTACTGCTTGTGATTTTATTGTGATTCCTCTTTCTTTTTCTATATCCATATTGTCCAACACTTGACTTTCCATTTCTCTTTTGGAAAGTACTCCTGTCATTTCTATAAGTCTGTCTGCTAACGTAGATTTTCCGTGGTCTATATGTGCTATTATGCTAAAATTTCTTATATGTTCTTGTCTATTACTCATCGTTTCTCCTGTCTTGGTCAAAAGGTCCTCACCTTTATTCCCTATTTATTTTTTACATTCTAACATAATTAGCAAAAAATCACAATAGTTTTGTTTTTATATTATTATTCCTTCATATACATTATAAACATTTGTATATCCCATATTCTCTAACATTTGTTGTGCCCTTTGACTTCTATGCCCGGTCGAACAATATACAACAATAAGTTGCTTTTTATTAGGTATACGATTTCTTATTTCCCTTTTCATTTGATAATCTGGAATCGATATTGCCCCATCTACATGTCCTTCTCTATATTCCTGCGGACTTCTTACATCTATTATAGTTGCCCCTTGTTTTGCATATAAATTTAATTCTTCCTTTGTAATATCTTTATTTGTATCAAAACTTCTTTTTAATTCAAAATTTTTTTCTATCATATATGCAAATCTTCTAAACATTATCTTTCACCCTTTATAAAATATTAATTGTATTTTTTATTTTATATAATAAAAAATACTCCTAATATATTATATTAAGAATATTTCTTTTTGATATAATTTTTATATTTATATATTTTCAATTATTTGTTTCTGAAATTACTAACTTCAAATCATTTATAAAATCAATCTTTTTAGTTTCGTCTCTTAAGAGTGCTGCTGGGTGCCAAGTAGGCATATATTTTATACCTTTTTTATCTACCCATTTTCCTCTTGATGTAGTAATTCCATACTCTTTACCTAATATATTTTTTAAAGCTACATTTCCTAATAAAACTATTATTTTGGGTTTTACTAACATAACTTGATTTCTTAAATAATCTAAGCAAGCATTTGCTTCATCATCTTCTGGATTTCTATTTGCAGGAGGCCTACATTTTACAATATTCGCAATGTACACTTCTTCTCTTTTTATTCCTAAAATTCCAAAAGCCATATTCATAAGTTTCCCTGCTCTACCAACAAAAGGTTCTCCGAGCCTGTCTTCGTCTGCTCCTGGTCCTTCACCTATAAACATTATATCAGCATTTTTGTTGCCTACTCCAAACACTATGTTTTGTCTTGTTTTACACAATTTGCATTTATTACAATTTATTATTGAATTTTCTAGTTCTTCCCATGTTTCAAACATTGCTATACCTCTTAATATATATACATCATATATTCGTTTTTTATAATTATACAAAATTTTACATTACACAATCTTCTACTAATTTTATTTTTACATCTTTATCTGTGTTTATTTCTGCTTTTGTACCTATTGGAATAACTGTTTTTCTTTCTATATGTCCAAAATTATTTGATTTTATGATTGGAAATTTATATTCATCATCTAAAACGTCCATTATTATTTTTTCAAGGGATATTCCACTTTCATGTTCATAATTTCCTATCCATAGTCCTTTTATTTTATCAAATACTCCGTTTTGTTTCATATAATATAAATTATTACTTGTTCCTTCTGGGTCTGTTTCAAATCCTAATTCTTCTAAGAATAAGATTTTATCTGTAAAGTCCAATGAATATTTACCAGCCACCATTCCTCGTATTAATGAAAGGTTTCCACCAATTAATTCTCCGCTTACTTTGCCTTTTTGAATTGTTACATATTCTTCATCTTCTAGTCCAAATCTTAAACTTCCATCTACAAATCTATTAAGTGCTTGTTTATAACTAAAATCTGTTTCATCTGTTGCTATTGTTTTAAAATTTGTTCCACTAAATGTTACTAGTCCCGTTTTTTCTGCTATCATATTTGTAATTGAAGTTATATCACTATAACCACATATTATTTTAGGATTTTTCTTTATGAGTTCATAATCTAGATATTCAAATGTACTGTTACTGTTGTTTCCACCTTTTGCACACCATATCATTTTCACATCTTTTTCTGCAAACATCAAATTAATATCGTCTGCTTTTTCTTTTGCTGTGCTACTGTATTCATTTGTGTTTGAAAATATATTTTTTGAATATTTTACTTTAAATCCGCTTCTTTCTACTATTTCTTTTGCTCTTTTTAATTCATCTATATTGTCTCCAATTATTGGGCTTGATGGTGCTACAACGCCTATTGTATCACCTATTTTTAATTTTGGTGGTAATAATTTTGGTAAACTCATACTTTCTCCTTTTTGAGACAGTTGGGACGGTCCTAATTTGTCTCATCTTTTTTGTCTATTTTTGTTGAATTTTATTCATCTAACTTTAACGAAATTAGTGCTGTATTTAATCCATACCCTTGTTTTTCTACTCTAAAAGAATGAATCAAATCTTTATTGCAAACACTGCAAATTCCACTATCAATGATGTTCTCTGTTTTTAAATCTGCCTTTTCTAATATAATCTTGTTAATTAAAACAGTATCAATATTCCATTTTTCTTTATCTTTTTGTTTTTCCATTATATCAGTATTTTGGTTTATATTCAAATCTTCAAATTCTTTCTCAAACAAATCTTTAACATCTTTGTCAACTTCAAAGTGACATTTTCTGATACTTGGACAAATGCAACATATAATGTTCTCTGGTTTGCTACCAAATTCATTTACCATTTTTTGAACTGTCTTTACAGAAATTCTTTGCAATGTTCCTTTCCATCCAGAATGTGTATTTGCAATTGTTTTTGTTACTGGGTCAAAGAATAGCAGTAATATACAGTCTGCGTTTGTAGTTGATAACACTAGATTTTCTTTTTGGGTTACAATTCCATCTGTTCTACTATACTCTTCTAAATTGATATCTGGAAAATTTTGATTAATTTTCTTATTTGCAATTGCGATATTGTCTGTATGCTCTTGATTTGTTTTTACTACATTTTTGTAATCAACATTTATTGCATTACATAAATTTTCATAATCTTGCATTGCCTTTTTGAATTCTTGTTCTGGTAATTGTTGTTTATTTACTCTTGCTGTTCTAAAATTAACATCTATTCCTATTGAATATGCATGTGTTATTATATCACCATATTCTAATAATTTTCTAAATTGTATATATTGAACACCATTTTTGTTGATGTGCACAACATTTTCGTTACTTAAATCTTTCAATATTTTCTCCTTTTTTGAGACAAGTGGGACAGTGCAAATTTGTCTCATTTATTTGTCGATTTTTGTCGTATTTATTATTTTCTTTTATATAGTTAAATTTAAACGACTTTAATCGACATTTACTAACAAATTTTGTGAGACATTTTAAGACTGTCCCACTTGTCTCATTTTCCTAATTATATCATCTTTTGACTTTTTGTCTATATAATTATAACTATTTCCACAAATTCTAGTATCAAAACCGCAAATAGCACTATAAGAACAATAATCACAAGGCTTTTGTCCTTTTTTATTATATGGTTTTATATTAATATTTCCAGTCAAAATCTCTTTTGCAATTTGTTTAATAGTTCTGTAAATATAATTTTGCAAAATTTCAAACTCTTCTTTATTAACACCACTTGTTTTTCCTTCTGATATATCTCCTGATTTTGTTATTGTTGCTGGCACCAATTTTGATGTTCCTGATTCTAGGTTTTTGTCATGCATTTTTATTACCTTTACATCTGCTAATATCAAGCCTTTCATTTTGAAGTTTTTTCTAAGTTCTTCTTCAATTTGCTCTTCTGTTATTTTTTTGTCTGCTTTTATCATTTGTTCTAACAGACTAAAATATAAAACTCCTGCAGGCAATAAATCTTCTTCTTTGCATACTGCATCCATATATGTTAATAACTGAATTTGCAATCCTGCATATACTTCATTCAAGTCTATATTTTTTGCAGATGATTTGTAATCTATAATTCTTAGGTATTTTCCATCTTCTGAATTTGCTGTATCTATTCTGTCTATTTTTCCTGTAATTTCAACTTTTTTACCATCATCTAATTGTATTAAAATTGGTTTGTATTTTCCATTTTTTCCAAATTCAATTTCTGTTCCTTCTATGTCAAACTCGCTATATACAAGTCCTTCAATTATGTATTTTAGTGCTTTTGTGACTATTCTTTTTAATCTTTTTACAAGAACTTTGTATTTTGGTGTTGCAACAAATGTATATTTTTTGCCCATATCTAGTTTTTCTTCTACAACATCATCTACTAGGCTTTGCACTTTTTCTTCATCTGTTACTAATTCTGGAAGACTGATATTTTCATTTTTTACTTTTTTGAAAAATTCGTCTATTGTTTCGTGCATAAATGAACCAGTATCAAAATTTTGCACTTTTAATTCTTCTTTTTCTTTTAGTCTTAAGCCATATTGCAAATAATATGAAAATGGACATTGTACAAATTTTTCTAATTTTGATACACTTGCATTTAGCGTGTTTCCATATAATTTTTCTATTGTTTTTTTATTGATATTCTCTGGAATATTTGTATAATCAATTCCTTGCAAATCTTGTTTCACTTTTGAATACCACTCATTTTGATTTTTATAATATTCATAAATTGTATACCACATATCGTCTATTTTATTTCCATTTTTTAGTTCTGATATGTTTTCTAAAAGTTCTTGATATGTCATATTTTTGTTTGTTATTTCATAATTTTTGTTGATTACATCACTTTCTTCTTTTAGTTCTGGAAATAATTTTTTAATTTTATTTACCATCATTGATGGTCTTAGTGATTTTCCTTCTGTTTCTGATGATGCATATGATAAATATAATTGTTTTTCTGCTGTTGTGAATGCTTTATAAATATTAAAGTTTTCTTCGTATAGATTTTCTATTGTTCCATTTGCAAGTTCAATTCCGTCTTGTTTTAAAATCTCTCTGTCCTTATCACCGAAAAAGCCTTCTGCTTTATTAATGCTTGGAAAACTTCCATCATTTAGTCCTATTATGAAAATAGTATCTACTTTATGACTTCTTGACCTTTCTACATCACCTACAATTACTTGGTCTTGTGTTCCAGGTATTTTACCTAATTCACTATTTTTTAGTCCTATTTTTAATATTTGCATATATTTTGCAATGCTTAATTTTTCATCTCCAAATATTAAAACAATTTCATCAAATATGTCTAAAATTATTTTATAACTTGCAATATATTCATTTGCTAAATCAATTTGTCCTAACTCTTGCAACTCATTTATTTTTTTGTTGATTTTTTCTTCTATCTGTTGCTCTTGCATAAATTCATATACAGCTTTTGTTGTTTCTTTAACAGTTCCAAAATTGCTTTTTAATTTTAATAATGGCTCTATTATTTGTTTTCTTAATCTATTTAGATATTGAATTTCTTCCTTATTTTTATCATTTATGCCATATGTGAAATCGTTTTTCCACTTATTATGTTTTATTCCCCATTTTGTACAGTAATTTTCTAATTTGAAAATATCGTCATTTTCTATGTCAGAAAATCCTATTTTTAAGTAATTGAAAACCGCTTCTTTTGAAAAACTGTTACTGAAAATTTCAAATATTGAAAGTAAATATTGAACTATTATGTTTTGGTTTAAATCTCTTTTTTCATCAATAAAAACAGGAATATCATATTGGGCAAAAATACTTCTTATCAAACTTGAATATGTATCAATATTTCTTGTAATCACTGAAATATCTTTATATCTTAATTTTTTATCTCTTACAAGTTTGGTAATCTGTTTTGCAACATTTTCAATTTCTGAGTATTGATTTTTAGCTAAAAATAATTTGATATTTTCTACTTTTTTATCATATTTTTTTGCCCTATTATTAAATATATTTTTCTCTAAATATTTCAACTCTTCTGTTTTAAAACGTGGTGAATTGGCTAGATGTATAGGTTCTTCTAATTTTAATTTTTCTTCTTTTATCATATTCATAATTTTAGAAACTGTAACTTTATTTGGATAAAATATATCTGTATCTGGTTTCAAGCTTGGTTCTAAGCTATCAGTACATACTGTTATTGTTACTTGTTTCGCAAGTTTAATGAATTTTTTTAGCACTTCATATTCTTGGTATGTAAAACCAGAAAATTCATCTATATAAATAAGGCTATCTTTCACAATATCAGTATCTTCAATAATATTGCTTAATATTGTTAATAAGTCTGTGTCTTCAATATATTCACCTTGTAACTTTTGCTCAAAATTACTGTAAATTAAAAACATATCATTCAATTTTGTTTTTAAATATTGGTCATCTGTTTTCTCAATTTCTTGTTGTAAATCTTCTGGCAAAACGCCATGCTTTTTAAATTCAGTAATTGCAGTCATTGACAAATCAATATTTTCGTCAGATTTACTTAAAAATTTTAGATTGTTTTTATTTTCATTTAATATTGAATATATAAGCATTGATTTTCCACATTTTGTTAGTTGTGTTTTTTTGCTTCCACCTAATTCTTGCAATACTCTGTGTGCCATTCTTGAAATTGTTAATACCTCTGCATTTATAACTGCATTTGTATCAATCGCATCCATTAACTTTTTTTCGGCTGTAAATGAGAATTGTTCTGGTGTTATTATATATATTTTCTTTTCTATCTTTACTAATTTGGCTATTTCATTAAAGCAATATTGGCTTTTTCCACTACCTGATTTTCCATAAATTATTCGTAAACTCATATTTCTCTCTTTCTTTAACTTTGAGGGATTAAGGGGCCACCACTCCCAATCCCTGTATATGAATCAATGTTAAACCAATGGGGACGTTCTTAAATTGGTTGAACATTGGTTCACAGGGATTGAGAGTGGTGGCCCCTTAATCCCTTTTATTTTTCTCTTCTCCAATAAAATAAATATTGTTGAGCAAGTCCTTTAAGCTTTCCAAACTTCTCCTCAGCTAACTTTTCAATTTTAACTTTGCTAACCTTGGTTTCGTCCGGTTCTTTTATATATAAATCATTCATTACTCTTCTAACCCAAACATCAATTGGAAAAACATCGAATCTTTTCAAATCTGAAAATAAAAGAATACAATCCGCGACTTTTGGTCCTACTCCTGATAGTTTTAATAATTCATTTCTTACTTCTTGGGTATTAGGGTTCTTTTTTAATTTTTCTAAATCTACTTCTTTATTTAATATCATATGTGTTGTTTCATATAATCTAATATCTCTAAATCCTAACCCAAGATTTCTATAATCTTGAACTGTTACATCCTTTAGTTGTTCACAACTTGGGAAGGTGTAATATTTTTGTCCATTCCATTCTATTTCATTTCCATATTTTTGTGATAATCTTTCTATTATTCCTTTTATTCTTGGAATGTTATTGTTTGCTGATATTATAAATGAAATTATTGTTTCCCATAAATCTTGGTTTAATATCCTTATTCCTTCACCGTATTCTATACTTGTTTTTAAATATTCATCTATATTTGATAATCTTATTTTTATTTCTTCATAGTTTGTATCCAGATCAAAATAGTTCTCAATTAATTCTTTAATGCTACCTTCACATTTTCCTATAAAAATTATATTTTCGTTTTCTTTTTTTACATTTATAATAGCATCTTTTATTACACCTGAATAGCTTCCATCCTCTTGTAAATTCCATCTAAAACATTGTCCACACTCAAATATATCTTTTAATTCAAAAGACTTTTGATTTTTTAATATAAATCTTTGTTCTTTCACTATTATCACCAAATTCATTTTATCATTTTTGCTATAATTATTCAATATATGCTATTGAATTTAGTTCTTTTTCGTTATATAATGAAATATATATAAATTATGTTTGGAGATTATAGAATGAATACAAAACTCTCAATGAAAATAAATTTACTTAATTATATAAAGTCTTTTTCAATGCCTGATTATCCTGAATTAAAAATACTTTCTAAAACTTTCTTTAATGATTTATTTTTAAAATTATATAAAAATAATAATAAATATTCTCTTTTATATGGAGATATTGATGGTTTAAGAAAATTAAATGATAGTATCGGATTTGATAAGGCTGATTTGGCTATTGAAGAATTATTAAAAACAGTATTGAATCATTTACCTGATAATGTAATTTCCGCCCGAATGGGTGGTGATGAATTTTGTTTTATTATCCCTGATTTATCAACCAGTGAAACAAGAAAAATCACAAAGCAAATTCACCGATCTCTTGCTTCTAATGAATCTGTTAAAGGTTTAGATATTACATTTGGAGCTTGTGATTCCACAAAATTTGATAATATACATGATATGTATAATTATGTTGAAAATAAGGTTAATACAAAAAAACATTCTCATTTAAAGTTAAATGAAGATGTTAAGAATATTGAAGATTATAATAAAAAATTAGATGAATTTATTGATTCTACAATAAAAGAATATATTAAAAATTTCCGTTTTTCTTCTAAACGTTATTTTAAACCAAATGACTTAAAAACATTATCATATCCTATTATAAATACTATAACAAATTTGTTAAATAATACTAATGTTAATAAATCTGATATTGATACTGTTGATAGAGAATCCTATTTGAATAATAATAAATTACAAATAGATTCTGATGTAGCTACGAAAATATATAATCTTATAATGAGTAATAATATAAATTATGAAGAACTAGATTCTTTATCAATTGATGATTTGAAATCTGTTCGAAATGATTTGGCAACTGATTCTATTACAGGTGCACGTAGCAATGTCTATAGGGACCACTATTTACTTCCTCGTTTTGAAGAAGATGAAGTTCCTTTTAAAATAATTTTAGTGGAATCATTGGGTATTAAGATATTAAATTCAATATCTTCTCATACTAATACTGATTTAAAAATGAAATCTACTTTTGATTCTTTAATTAATGAATTTAATAATGTTATTCCTAGAGGTAGTAATATTAAATTATTTCCTATTCATTCAGGTGGAGGTACCTTTGAAATAATAGTACAAAATGATAACTCAAATGTTATAACTCCTGATGTTGTTGATAATATTCTTAATAAAGTTAATTTAGATGAAAATAATATACAATTATTTGGTACGGTCGAAGATTGTATTGATGTTTCTGATTATAACGATATATATACAGATTTAAATAAAGTCTGTGAGGAAAAGAAGAATAAAATCAAGGATAATAATAACTATTTTATTAGTCCTGATGCCTTAAAATTGATAGATACTTCATTATCATCTGTTGTTAACTTTTTTAAAGTTCAATCTAAAAAATTAGGTATTTATAATGAACATTCTAAGAAAGAATTTTCTAAAAAAATTGTCACTTCTTTATTAGATAATTTTCATGAACTTAATCTTTCTAATGGTGTATATGAAAAAAATGATTCTGATTATAATAGATAAATTTTATCTTTTATTTAAACCCCAATCCTACAACTTCTCTTGCATTTGCAATAATAATGAAGCTTTTGGGGTCTATTTTTTTTGCTATTTGCTTTACTCTTGCTACATCACCTCTGGATGCTGCGCACATTAGTATTGTTTTGTGTTCATTTGTATACATTCCTTTTCCAAATAATCCTGTTGTTCCTTTTCCAACCTTATCTCCTATTTCTTCTGATATTTCCTGACTTTTATTTGATATTATGATTACAAGCTTTGTAAAGTATATTCCCTCAAAAATTATATCAATCATCTTTCCCATTAAATATATAGCTATTGCTGAATATAGTCCTATTTCAATTTCTCTAAAAAATAAGACATTTAATCCTACAATTATTGTATCTACTATTATTATTACATTACTTGTTCTTATATCTGAATTATACTTTTTTACAAGCAAACTTATTAAATCCGAACCACCTGTTGATGAATTTGCTTTTAGTATTATAGCAGTACCTAATCCTATTATAATTCCCCCATATATACATGCTAAAAACCTATCTTGTGTTAATGGTGTTAACTTATCTAAAATATCTATAGATAACGAAAATGTTATTGTACCTATAATTGATTTTATAAAGAATCTTTTTCCAAGTTTATATCCCGCAAATAAAAATAATGGTATATTAAAAGCTAATATTGATATTCCCATTGGTATTTTTAAAAAGTAGTATAATATTGTTGCAATTCCTGCAAAACCTCCTGATGATAATTGGTTTGGTAGTAAAAACAATGATGTTGCTACTGCCATTATAAATGCACCTACTATTGTTTCAATTATTTCTATTGAATTATTTTTCACATTTTTCCATTCTATTGACATAAAAATCACCTAAAATCTAAATAATAATTATTACTTATTATTTATAATTTCAAGTGATTTTATACAGTATTAATGATTGTATTTTAATCTTTTATTTTTACTTTTTCTTTGTTTTCTTCTTCATCTAAAAAGCCATTATATTTTTTAGTAATTTCTATTTTAGATTTCCCTTGTTTTATTTTTTTATCTTGTTTAACAATTAAATCAATTTCATATGTATTTTGTAATTTTATGATATTTTCCTTTTTATGTCCAATTACATTGTTTACATCTACTGGATTTACTGTGATTTCTGCTTCTTTAACTTTTGCATTTAACTTTTTAATTTTTTCTACTATTGCATCATACCACATACTTGACTCTACTAGTTGACCAAATGCTGGATGAAAAGGTCCAGCTACTACTTCGCTTCCTTTATTTTGTGGATTGCATATTTCATC
The DNA here is from genome assembly GCA_934168305.1 of uncultured Clostridia bacterium. Classification (GTDB taxonomy): domain Bacteria; phylum Bacillota; class Clostridia; order TANB77; family CAG-508; genus CAG-269. Next base: position 16,241 of record CAKPNF010000005.1, read on the forward strand.
TGTATTTTGAAGTCCAACTCTTATTACTTCGATTTTTTTATCTGTAAACATTCTTACTAATTGTTTGCAGATTTCTACTGCTTGTACTACAGATAGTGGTTCATATATACCTTCATTATATTCTTTTTCTAGTTTTGTTCCTTTTATAACTAAAACCGGATATATTCTTATCATTTTAGGTTTTAATTTTATTAATGCTTTTGCTGTATTAATTTCATCAATTCTTGTACTTTCTGGTAATCCAACCATCATTTGATGACCTAAATTAAATCCATACCATCTTATTAATTTAGATGCTCTTTCTACGTCTTTAAATGTATGTCCTCTATTTGCTCTTCCTAAAATGTAGTCGTTTGCTGATTGAACTCCTAATTCTATTGTTTTTACTTTATATTTTTTTAATCTTTTTAATATTTCTTTGTTTATATAATCTGGTCTTGTTGATATTCTTATGCTATCAACTTGTCCTTTTTCTATATATTCATATGCTGTTTGTAATAATTCTTCTTGAACATTTTCATTAATTCCTGTAAAACTACCTCCAAAAAAAGCTATTTCTTTTTTGGCTTCTTTGTCTTTTATGTTTTCTAAAAAACTATCTATTATTTTTTTAGCTTCTTCTTTTGTTATGTTTTTCTTTTGGCCACTTATAGATTTTTGATTACAAAATATGCAATCGTTTGGACAACCTAAATGTGGTACAAATACTGGAATTATATATTCTTTGTTCATACTTTTCCCCTTTCAAGAGCTTTTTGTGCTGCTTTCATTTCAGCTTCTTTTTTACTTTTTCCTACTCCAGTTGCTAATTTTTTTCCGTTTAAGCTAACTTCTGCTTCAAATGTTTTATCATGATCTGGTCCCGTTTCTTTTATTATTTTATATTCTATTTTTACATCTCCATTTTTTTGTAATTCTTCTTGCAATACTGTTTTATAGTCCTTTTCTCCTACGTGTTTTGTTGCTATTTCGATTTCATCTTTTAAGTTTTCAATAATGAATTTTTTTGCTGGTTCTAATCCACCATCTAGAAACATTGCAGCAATTACTGCTTCAACACTATCTGCTAATATAGCTGGTCTTTTCTTTCCTCCTGTCATTAATTCTGATTTTCCTAGATATAAGTAATCACTAAAATTATGCATTGTTGCTATTTTATATAGGCTTTTTTCACATACCACTGTTGCTCTAACTTTAGTCATTTCTCCTTCTTTTAGGTTTGTGTATTTATTATACATATATTCACTTGATACGAATTCTAATATACTGTCTCCTAAGAATTCTAGTTTTTCGTTGCTTTGTATTCCATGTTCGTATGCATATGATGTGTGTGTTAATGCATTTTGTAATAATTTTTTATCTTTGAATGTGTATTTTATGTTTTGTTCTAATTTTGTTAAGTTTTTTGTTTCCATTTTTATCACCTTTCGTATATATTATATACTATTTTCCAGATTTTGCAAGTAATTTTTGTTTATTATCTCTTACTCAGCTATAACAATATTACATTTGAATTTTAAAAGCCAATTCTGCATTTTTTGCAAAATTGACTTTTTTATTATTTCATCATATCATCCACTAAAATTGCTACTTCATAGTTGTTATCTAAAAATGCTATTCGCGCATATCCATTGTTGATATTTTTACTACTTAATTTGCTATTTTTTCCATCAAGAATTATTCCATTTATAAATTTTTTATTTGAATAATGTATACTTTGCCCTGTATGAATTATATTTTCTGATGTAGAATCTTTTGAAATTGCATTACATCCTTCGTATCCAGAAACATATGAAGAACCTCCAGCTCCTGCTTCAGCATTATCTGAATAATCACTTGTAGTACCACCATAATATCCTCCACCAGATCCTGCTACCCCATTACTTTTACCTGTTCCTTTTCCATCTTGTCCTATTCCAAACTGATATCCGGATATTTGTGTTCCAGGCTGTGATCTTTTTCTATTTGTTAGTCCTTCTAATCCACCACCAGCTCCACCGGCAGTTCTGTTGGTTGCACCACCACCGCCGGCTGCAACCATTATTCTTGATTTTAGACTCTCAAAATTATTCCATTCATTTGCGACTAATCTAATATCTGTAGCACCTCCTCCAGCTCCAGCAGCTTCATCGTCACCATGATCCCATGTTCCAAGTCCTCCACCATTATATCCATTTAATGAATCTTTTTTTGCAACTGCATCTACTCCATGTCCACCTACATAGATATATATTTTTTCTCCTTTTTCAAGATAAATTATTCCTGATGTATATCCACCTTTACCACCAAGTGCACCTGTTTTTCCATTTGTAGTTGAGTTTCCTCCATCTGCTCCCCAACATTGAATTTTGTGGTATCCTGTTTCTTTTACTTCATATTCTTGGTAGTTTCCTGTATAATTATATTCTGTCTTTGAATATTCAATATTCTCTTTCAATTTATCTCCATAGAATGTAATTGTAGCATGTCCATCTAATCCATTTTTGGGCTCTATCTCAGAATTATTTCCATCTAATATTACTGAATATAAAAATTTTTTATTTGAATAATGTAAGCTTCGTTCTGTATGAATTATATTTTCTGATGTAGAATCTTTTGAAATTGCATTACATCCTTCGTATCCAGAAACATATGAAGAACCTCCAGCTCCTGCTTCAGCATTATCTGAATAATTACTTGTAGTACCACCATAATATCCTCCACCAGATCCTGCTACTCCATTACTGTCACCTGTTCCATATCCATCTTGTCCTATTCCAAATTGATATCCGGATTTTTGTGTTCCAGGCTGTGATTTTGTTCTATTTGTTAGTCCTTCAAGTCCTCCACCTGCTCCACCGGCAGTTAGATTTGTTGCACCACCGCCACCGGCTGCAACCATTATTCTTGATTTTAGACTCTCAAAATTATCCCAATCATTTGCAACTAATCTAATATCTGTAGCTCCTCCTCCAGCTCCTGCTGCTTCATCATCTTCATGATCCCATGTTCCAAGTCCACCACCGTTATATCCATTGGGTGAATCTTTTTTTGCAACTGCATCTTCTCCATGTCCACCTACATATATATATATTTTTTCTCCTTTTTCTAAATATATTACTCCTGATGTATATCCACCATTGCCACCAAGTGCACCTTTTCCTCCGTTTCTAGTTGAGTTTCCTCCGTCTGCCCCCCAACACTGAATTCTATAGTATCCACTTTCTTTTATTTTATATTCTTGATAATTTCCTGTATAATTAAATTCTATTTTTTCTCCATATTTTGGTATTTCGCCTGTTTCATTATCTATTTTATTTATACATGATATTTCAAAATTATTATCTATTATAAATTTATAGTTTTTATATATTACATATATTTCATTGGAATTTGAATCTACTGATACAATATATTTATTTTCTGTATCGTTTTTTAGACTTATTGCTATATCTTTTAATGATACTTGTCCCTTTTTTTCTAATTGAATTTCGTTCACTTTTAATTTTAATTCTTCAAGTGATTGGCTCTTTAGTGTTTCTTCTTTGCTGTTAATTACTTTTGAAAATAAGCCATTGTTATTGAAAATTCCGTTAATTGTTACACCAGCTAAAATCAGCAATAATATTATAGTTATTACTAATGATATTAATGTTATTCCTTTAAATCTCTTAAATTTATCTTTATTTTTGTTATAGGACTTCACTTGTTTTTTCTCCTTTTCTTTTGTTTTCTCATTTTTTATATGTTATCATATAATTTTTTTATTTACAATCAATTTTTTTATTTTATTTTTAAGTTATTTTAGAAATTATTAGATTACGTATTGAACTGAAAAAAGTATAAATCTATATTATAATACTAATTTTGCACGTGAACATTACTCATTTTCTTGTAAAAGATTTTTTATTTTTCATTTCAATCAAACAATATGAAATAAACTTTAATTATCATAGTGGAGATACCCAAAGTTTCAATAACATAACCATTACTTACTGAACTGCAACAAGTTATTAACTTAACCTGTGGTCTTCAAATTCACAATTTCACATTTTTCGACATAAAATATAATAGCCCAAAAATATGAGGTGATTAATGTGAAAAAATTTAAAAAAGGAGATATTGTTGTACGAAAATCATATAAAAAAGACATTCCTTTTTATATAAAAAAAATTATAAATACTCAAAATGGTGAGTTTGCAATACTTTATGGACTATTTGAAAGAATTGAAGCTGATAGTAATATAAATGATTTAGAACTTTTAGACAAAGATAGTGTTAAAAATATTTTTAATCGTGAAGATAAAAGATTAAATTTTAGAATACAAAATAAAAATAACAACTTTATTAATAATGATTCAAGATTATTACCTAAAATAATTACAGGAAAAATTTTACACTTAGATGGTGACAAAAGATATTCTCAAAAATCTTATTATTATTATAAAAAGGTTGGATTAAATGCTATTGTAAAAAATATTCCTGAATATAAGCAATCACGAGTTGTGTATCAATTACTAAAAATGTATCAACCCGATATTTTAATAATTACCGGACATGATGGTATGATTAAAAGAGGCACAAATTATAATGATATATATAACTATCGTAATTCTAGACATTTTATAAATACTGTTAAAGAAGCTAGAAGATATGATAAAGAAAATAATAAAGAAACTGTTATTTTTGCAGGGGCTTGTCAAAGTTATTTTGAAGCTATTATGATGGCAGGTGCTAATTTTGCTTCTTCTCCTTCTAGAATTTTAATTGATTTTTTAGATCCATTAATAATAGCCGAAAAGATTGCAACTACAGAAAAATATAAATTTATAAGTATTGATGATGTAACAAAAGAAATTAGAGATGGAAAAAAAGGTATTGGTGGTATAGGTTCTAATGGTCGAATGACAGTTATGTAACACAAATGTAATATAAATGTAATATTAGTATTTTTATGTTTTATAATATGCTTAAAATAGGCAAATTTAAACTTTTTACGCGAACAGTTTTTTTTTGACAATTTTTTCAAAAAATGCTATAATCGAGCCATCTTAAGGGAGTAGGTGATAGCATGATTTGTAAAACAGATATATCAAATCTAAAAACTGACATCTTAGAGAAAGTGGGTCAAAAGATAATTGTAAAAGGTTCTCTTGGCAGAAGTAAGACCTTTGAAAAAGAAGCAACAATAGAAAAAGCATATCCTAACATTTTTGTTGTTAGATATGAAGAAAATAATAGAAATGTAACATATAGCTATACTGATGTTTTAACTAGAACTGTTGAAGTAGATGTATATGATGGTGAGGCTTATAGTCCTTTGATACCACCAGCTATAGAAGCAAAAAGAAAAAAAGATGCAATTTCATTATAACAAATTTTAAATAGCACATTTGTATGTGCTATTTTTATTTATCCTTCTTTTAAATGACTATATTTTAATTTTGTTGCCATTCCTCCTCTTATGTGCCTTTCTGCTTTATTTTCATCCAATATACTTCTAACTTCTCTCGCTAGTATAGGATTTATTTTTTTTAATCTTTCGGAGACGTCTTTGTGTACTGTACTTTTACTTATTCCAAATTTTTTGGCTGCCCCTCTAACCGTGTCTTTTGAATCTATAATATAATGTGCAAGTTCTATTGCACGTTCATCTATTGATATACCCTTCATAAAGCTAACCCCCATACGAATACTTTTGTTTAATTGTATTCGTGTAAAGATTGTATTATACCTTATTTTTTTTATACATTTACCTTTTCAGTTGTTTATTTCCATTTTTTGTGTTATAATAAATTTGTTATTATGTTAATGTAATTTTAAAGCTTTAGGAGGTTTGCACTATGAAAAAAAATTACAATTATGTGGCTGCAAATTGGTGGGCACAAAAAATTAGAAGTTCTAAAAAACACCAGCAAATACATGGATTAGATTTATTTGAAAAATCATTAGCCTTAAAAATTATGGATTTAGCTAACATTAATGGTTCTTTATTTATTTCTACATATAATTCATCCTCTAGTAAGTTACTCGATGAGACAGCTTACTATTCACAGTTGGATGCCAATATTCCTTTAGGATATGAAATGCAAATTATTTTAGGTGATATATTTATTTATAATTCTAAAGGTAATCTAGTTGCTAGTTTTTAGAAAAATACAAGTCTGTTATTCATTGATATTGAATGATTAACAGACTTGTATTCTATTTTCCTTATTGTATTTCTTTCATAAAATTATAATCTAATCTATTTATTATATTTTCTAATTAAACTTTTTACATAATTTATAAAATCATTTTCATCTTTATCTTTTGGCATATTTTGCATTAAACTAAACATCTTTTGAAAATCCTCTAATATCTCTTTTTTATATGTTTGAACAACGTGGATATCTAATTCTCTAAATATTAACCACATAATATAAAAACAATTCTTATCACCTCTTACAGGTTTCCTTCTATTTGGATTAAGTAATCTTATTAATTCTTTATAATCATCATTAGATATGATTTTCAATTTATCTACAAAATTATTTATTGAATTTACTGAATCTAAAAATTCCTTTTCTTGTTCACTATTTGGTTCCATCTTTTCTAGTAAATTTGTTATATCTCTTTTTCCTTTTGCTCTCATTCTAATAAGAGATTTTTCTTTTTGTGTATTTTTATTATCTGTTCTAATATCAAAATTAAAGAAATCGTGTACATTTTCTATATTTAGGCCTATATAATCCATATATGCTAATGTTGTTACCAATTCTTCTTCTTTCATTGCTGAACGTTGTTGTTCAAATCCTTTATATTTTGCTATTTCTTTTATTTCGTTTATTGTTTCTATTATATCAAAAGAATTCCACATTTCGAATGAGTTCATACTAATTGGACATGGATTTTGGTTTAACCTTATAAATATATCAACAAAATCCACATTTTCATTTCCATTTTTATCTATTCTTATTACATCAAATACATAATCTTCTATTGGTTCTCTTTTAAATTGATTTATACTATCTGGTCCTTCCTCGTAAAATTTGTTATTTAAACCATCTAAATCACGTAATCCTTTAAGAGAATATTTATCTTTATAGGTTCTTATATATTTATATTCCTGATCAGTAACTGGTTCTCCCATAAATTTTAAAATATCAATTAATCTTTGTTGTCCATCTAATACAATCTCTGTACTTATTCCATTTCCTTGTATTTCTGTATATAAATATATAGGTGGAAGTTTAACTCCTAATATAATACTTTCTATTATTCTAGATGCTTTTACTTTATCAAATACTTCTCCACGTTGATAATTAGAACGAACTACAAATCTATCTTGTTTAATGTGACTTATAATTTCACTTAATTCCATCGTTTCTTTTCTTGTAGTAAGTTGTTGTGATAGATATGGACTATACCAGTCTTTATCTTTACTTATATTTAAATCTTTTTTATATATAATGGCTTTTTTATTTTTCTTAATTTTTTCAACATAACTATTTATGTTTATTTTAAGTTCTTTTTCCATATAGTTTTTCATGTATTCATTTCTTTTTTCAATATCATGACCTGATAAGTTGTTATATGTATCAAAATATTCTTGTCCATCATCTTGAATATAGTGACAAAATTTATCTATATTAAAGTCATAAAATTTGGCTGAAAAATTATTATACATTATTGAAAGCATCCAATATATACTTTTAAAAAACGGTATTCTATTTTGTAAATTAAAATCAGTTTCACTTAATTTTTCTTTTATTAAATATAGTTTTTCAAATATTTTTTCAAATTCTACTAATTTATTTTTTTGTTCTTTTTCTGTATACACAGTTATAAATTTTGAATAGTATTTGTCTATTATTTTAGAATTACATTGCACATTATTTTCACCTATAATTGGAATATATGGCATTGTAATAAGCTCTCTTACTATTATTAATAATAAATTCTCTTTTTCTCTATCATTTATTGCTCTTTTTTCTCCAATTTCGAACAATTTTATGCATTTGTTATATAATTCCCTTTTGTTTTTAAATAATTCTTTAAATTTATTTGTTAAACTATCATAGTAATATCTAGCTCGTAAAATATCGCTATTTTTTAATGGAGTCATTCCAAAGTTATATCTTCTAAATAAATCTCTTCCAATATATTCTATATCTTCATCACTTATATCTATTGAATTTTCTACAGTATAAGTAATCATCTTTAACTTATATTCTCCAAATAATATTCTTAAATTTGGTGCTAAGTCTTTATATTTACATCCTTCCCAATCTTTTAATTTTTGTAATCCTGATTCTTTTAACTCAAATTCATTGTTATAAAATTTTAATAATGTTTCATAACGTTGTCTTCCATCTATTATATTTATATTTTTTCCTTTTTTTATAACAATTAATGGTGGAATAATTCCTTTCATAAGAACAGTTTCAATTAAATTTGTAGCTTTTTCTACTGTCCATATATAATTTCTTTGATAACTAGGAGCATATTTTATATATTTTCGTTCATTAGAAATTACTATTTTGTTTATAGCTGCTTCTGTTAATTCTACATTTATCTTTTGATATATTTCTTCTAATTTCCTTGCTTTATCCTTCATTTTTCTCTCCCATTTAATAAAATTTAACCTGATTATAACATATTTACAAAGCACGCGTCAACTTTCGACTTTTTTTGACATTTTTATAACTCTTTACTTTGTTCAAAAATGATTATATAATATAGAAAATTGTTTGAGGTGTTTTTTATGATAAGAATTAGCAATGTAAAAATTTATGAAAATATTTCTGATGAAGAAGTATTTAATTTAATAATTAAAAAATATAAAATTGTGAAAGAGTCTATTAATGAGTGGCATATTTCAAAAAAATCAATAGATGCAAGAAAAAAAGATGATGTTCACTTTTGTTATTCTATTGACATAGATGTTAAAAATGAAGATAAGTTTTTAAGAGATAAAAATATATCTAAAATAAAATCAAATTTTATTCCTGATGTTCAAATAAACCTGAATAAATCTATTAGACCTGTAATTATCGGTGCTGGTCCAGCTGGCCTTTTTTCAGCTTTAACCTTTGTGCAGAATGGTTATAAACCAATTGTTATAGAACAAGGCCAAACAGTTGAAGAAAGAAAAAAATCTGTTGATGCTTTTGTAAATAATGGTGTTTTAAATACTAATTCTAATGTTCAATTTGGTGAAGGTGGTGCTGGTACTTTTTCAGATGGAAAATTAACATCTGGAATAAGCTCTCCTTATTGTAAAAAAGTTTTAGAAGAGTTTGTTAAATTTGGAGCTCCTTCACAAATTTTATACTTAACAAAACCTCATATTGGAACCGATAATTTGATAAACATTATTAAAAACATGAGAAATTATATTATTTCAAATGGTGGACAATTTATGTTTAATACTAAATTTATAGATTTTGAAACAACTAATAATTGTGTTTCAAAAATTTCTGTTTTACATTTAGATAATAACTTAGTTGAAACAATAGACACTAATTTACTTGTTCTTGCAATTGGTCATAGTTCAAGAGATACTTTTAAAAAAATATATGAAAAAGGCTTATATTTAGAACCCAAAAACTTTTCTGTTGGAGTCAGAATAGAACATTTACAGAGTGAAATAAATAGAGCTCAATATGGTTCTTTGACAAAATTAAAATTACCATCTGCTGATTATAAACTTGCATATCACTCTCCATCTGGTCGTTCTTGTTATACTTTTTGCATGTGTCCTGGTGGTGTTGTTATGCCTTCTTCAAGTGAATCTAATACAATTGTTACAAATGGTATGAGCTATTTTGCAAGAAATGGAAAAAATGCAAATTCAGCTGTTTTAGTAAATGTTATGCCCTCTGATTTTGAAAGTGATAACCCTTTAGCAGGAATTGATTTTCAAAAAAATTTAGAAGAAAAAGCTTTTAATTTGGGAGGTTCAAATTATTTTGCTCCAGTTCAAAGATTTGAGGACTTTGATAATAATATAAAATCTGAATTTATTGGTAATGTTATTCCTTCTTATAAACCTGGTTATACTTTATCAAATTTAAATGATATTATGCCTGAATTTGTATCAGATACTTTAAAAGAAGGGATAAAATATTTTGATACTAAATTACATGGTTTTGCTAATCCTGATAGTATTTTAACAGGTATGGAAACTCGTAGTTCTTCTCCTGTAAAAATTTTAAGAAATGAAAATTTGATTTCTAATATAAAAGGAATTTATCCTTGTGGTGAAGGTGCTGGTTATGCAGGTGGTATAATGTCTGCTGCCGTTGATGGAATTAAATGTGCGATTGCTGCTATTGAAAAATAAGAAAAGAGGGATTTGTGGGCCACCACCTCAAATCCCTACTTTTTTTAAAATTTTTATTAAATAGTCAACATCATTTTTTGTATTAAAGTCTCCAAAAGTAAAACGTATTGCACCTTTGGCTAATTTGCTTGGAACTCCTATCGCTGTTAAAACATGTGAAGGATTATTGTCTCCAGATGAGCATGCTGAACCTCCTGATGCACAAATTCCGTATTCATCTAATTTAAATAACAATTCACTTGAATCTACATTTTCAAAGCTTATATTAATATTTCCTGGTAATCTTTTTTCCATTGTTCCATTTATATGGATATTAGGAATTTCCTTTTTTATTTTTTCTAAGCAATAATCTCTTAAATATTTTAATTTTTTCTGGTATTGTTCTATGTTTTTTTCAGCAATTTGTGCAGCTTTTCCTAAAGCTACTATTTCTGCAACATTCTCTGTTCCTGCTCTTTTATTTTTCTCTTGATGTCCTCCGTCCATAAATCTTTCAAATTCTATTCCTTTTTTTACATATAATGCTCCTACTCCCTTAGGTGCATATATTTTATGACCTGATAATGATAACATATCTATATTCATTTTTTTTACATCTATGGGAATATTACCGTGCGGCTTGAACTGCGTCTGTATGAAATATAATTCCATTTTTGTGTGCTATATTTGCTATTTCTTCTATTGGTTCAATTGTTCCAATTTCATTATTTGCAAACATTATACTTATTAAAATTGTATCTTTTCTAATTGATTTTTCTAATGTTTGTATATTAATAAATCCATCTTTATCTACATCTAAATATGTTATTTCAAATCCTTTTCTCTCCAAATTTTGACAACTATGAAGTATTGCTGGATGTTCTATTTTGGATGTTATAATATGTTTTCCTTTGTTTTTATTTGAATATGCTATTCCCTTCAATGCAGTATTATCACTTTCAGAACCGCAACTTGTAAAGTATATTTCTTCGGGCTTGCAATTTATTAATGAGGCAACTCTTTTTCTTGCTTCTTCAATTGCTCTTTTTGCATTTCTTCCTATACTATAAATTGATGATGGATTTCCATATTCCAAACTTAAATATGGAATCATTTCCCTAAAAACTTCTTCTTTCACTCTAGTAGTTGCACTATTATCAAAATACTTAACTTCCATAAACGTCCTCTTTTCTTTATTGTCTCAATGAGTAATATACTCTTTTTATATTATATTCATTTAGTGGTGTTAATTGTTAATAAGATTGATTATTTTGTCTATATTATTAATAGTTTGTCTATATCCATATTTATAACAATCATCTAGTTTATCGACTTCAAGTAATCCTGTTTTATCTGTTTTTATGGTTAGTATCATATCACTATTCTTCACATTCTCTTCTGATACTTTATTTCCCATAATGTCTATTGACCTCATTGCAATATCCATTATATTGCTATTTTCATTAATTTCATCTGCCATAAAATTTACAGTTAAAACTTTATTTACTCCTTGTTTTTTTACTTCTAGTGCTGGAAAATTATCTAAAATCCCTCCATCTAAAAATTTGTGATTTTCGTATACACATGGATCAAAAGCTACCGGAAAACTACTACTTGCTCTTATTGCTTTTCCTATTGATATATTGGTTATATACTTGTTTTTATTTTCATTTTCTTCTTGTGGTATATTATTTGTAAATATATATTCTTTAGATTCTTGAACATCAACAGTTGGAATAACTATAGGCATTTTTATGTCAGTTATTTTTTTTATACCTTTTCTTTTAGCTACTTCATTAAAGACTTTTTCAATTTCTTCTCCTGAATAAAATCCTGTGAATTTATTTTTTTTATTTATCATAAAGTTTTTTAGGTTTGTCATTGTGGTTATAGAATTTTGATTTACTAAGTCTTTTGCATATCTTTTAAATAGTATGTATATATAATATGGCGAATATCCCATTGCATATAGTGTTGATATTATACTTCCAGAGCTTGTTCCTCCTATTACATCTATTTTTATATTGTTTTCCTCTAATGCTTTTAATACTCCTGCGTGTGCTATTCCTCTTATTCCACCACCTGATAAGGCTAATCCTAATTTCAATTTTTATGCCTCCATTTTTTATTTGTTTTTTTAATTATTTACTATTTTTTATGTTTCTAAACGTGTTTTTGTTACTAATTTTCACCAACGAAAATGTATTAAGTGACAGCGAGGGATTAAGGGGCCACCACACCAATTCCCTGTAAACCAGTGAATTGGTGTGGTGGCCCCTTAATCCCTTTTTATTTTGTATAATATATTTCTCCGTTTCCATATATCACTTGATAATACTGTCCTATAAAAGTAGGTTCAATATCATTTATTTCATATGTTGGCTCTACTATAATCTTACCTTCACCATTTATTACTCCCCATTTTCCATTCAGTCTAATTCCAGCAAAGCCATATTTATTTATTTCTGTAACTCTTTCATATTTATAGTCAACTATTATATTTCCAGATTTATCTACAAATCCACATTTATCATTTTGTCTTTTTGCAAATATTTTATTATTTGTAAATACATCTACATTTGTTATTTCTTTTTCATCTTTTGATACATATTTCGTTTCTTTATCATTATATATTCTTAAGTAATCTTTGTTATTTTCAATTGTTGCATTTTCTAATTCACATATTTTTGTCATTTCTTTAGAATATATTTCTGTTATTTTTGTATTATTATTTATAGCTTGTATCATGTTTGTATTTTCTATTTGTTGTATTGAATTGTATTTAAATTCTATTTTTGTGTTTTCTGAACTATCTATAACACCTAATTTTCCGTCTGTATTACATGCTATAAAATAATTATCATATAAATATGTTATATATGTGTACTTATTTTTTGTTATTTCTTCTCCTTTTTTGTATATACTATATGTTGTTTTATCATTTTGAGTATTAATGTATATTTTATAATCAGTATTTTCTATATTTATTATTGCTATATCTTCATTTATGCCAGTTTCTTTACCGTTTGAATCGAATACTTTTACATTTTCATCTGTTGTTTTTGCATATATATAATCTCCTGCAATATCTATTTGTTTATACTCAAATGGTATTATTATTTTTCCTGTAATTGATATTACTCCGTATTTTTTTCCTTTTAAAACTGTTACTGTATTATTGCTTTCATTGTATACTATTGATTGGTATTCATTTTCTATAATTTGTTTTCCGTTTTTTAATAATCCATATTTTCCATTTTCTGCACAAATAATGTAAACATCATCACTATTAATTTCCACTATTCTATATAATTCATTATATTTTGTATCAATTATTTTTTTTCCTTCTGTATTTACATATCCATATCTATATCCTTCTTCTGTTGTGTTTTTTACAATATATCCTGCTTTTTTATACCCATTGCCTTCTTCATAGAATTTGTCTACTTCAATTTCGTCATATTGTGGTTTTATTAATATTGCTCCTTTTATGTTTATAATTCCATATTTTCCGTCTTTTTTTACTAATAGTTCTCCTTCTTTAAATTGAAGTGTATCTATTTCCTCATATATTGCATTTGTTATTTTCTTTCCATTAAAATTAATTATTCCGTATTTTCCATCTTTACTATATTTTAAGACACTTTTTTCATACATTAAATCACTTAGAATATTTTTTAATCTTAGTGGTTCAACATTATCGTATTCTTTAAATATTTCTTCTCCATTTTTGTTTACAATATTTGTTCTATCTCCCTCATAGCATACAAATACTGCTTTCTCTGGGTTTGGTATTTTTATATTTTCATATTTTGCTTCTATTATTTTGTTTCCTTGTGCATCTATTACTCCATATTGATTATTTTCTTTTACTACAAAATATTTGTATTCTGATATTGTTTCTATTTCATATTTTTTGCTCTCTTTTTGTATTTTTTTTGATATAAAGTACCCTGCTGTGGCTATTACTAAAATTAATAAAATTGTTAAAATTATTATATTTTTCTTTTTCATTTTTTTCTCCTTTGATTTGATATTTATCTCATTTTATCATAATAATTATTATTTATGCAACTATATTTTTTATTGTTTCTTCTGTATTAAATTCCATTGTTAATCCATACATACTTTTTATTTCACACATTAAATCCATGAACCTTACATAAATATAACTTTCATTTTATATTTTACATATGACTGACGCCTTATATTTGTTAATCCTTCAATTTTATTTATTAATTCTGGAAAAAATTGTTTTATTATTCTTACTAAATCTTCTAATATGTTTATTTCTTTATTTTTCCTCTTTTTTTCTTCTATTCAAAAAAACATCTCCTTTACGATAAAATATTTTTTATTTTATCATAAATAGATGTTTTTTTCTTTTAAATTTATACATTTTTATTGCGAAAAAATTTTATTCTTTTTTCTGATAAAAAAGATCATAAACATTTTCAGTCTGTGGTCTTTTTCTGTAATAGATGTTTTTACATCCCTGTAACAGGAAGTTTTTTTACAACAACTTCTTTATTTTCTGTTTTTTGAACTTTTTCCTCTAGTTCAATTTGTTCAACAGTAGTTGTAACATCTTTCTCTTCTGTATCATTTTTAGGGGTATTTTTGAATAAATTGTTAACTGTTAAAGTTAATTTTTGATTAAAAGAAATATTAAATTCAATTAATTTATCATTTAATATATATCCATCTTTTGCTGATGTCTCTTGTATATAATATTTTCCTGGCATAAAGTTTTCTATTTCTACTTCACCATTTGAATTTGTTTTTACATTAGAGTATATTAAATTCTTATTGCTATCATAAATATTAAATTCAACATTTTCTAATCTTTCTTTTGTTTCTTGATCTTGTTTAACTATTTTTATCTTTGTTTCGTTTTTATAATATTTATCATTTGTTTTTCCTGTAGCATCTTCATATGTTGCAGCTGTTAATGCGTAATCTTGATATGAACTATTTGGTGCTTGTCCATATAATACTGGTTTACTATTAATTTTAGTTTTTATAACTATATCAAAATTTCCTTCTTTTTTAAGATTTTTTATAGGTATTAATATTTTGAATTTTTCATTTTGCGAAAATTCTGTTTTGGCATTATTATTTATATCTGTAATTTTTATTCCTTCTGGAAGTTCTATATCTGACTTTTGTAATTCTACCTTATAGTTTGATATTGTTGTTTTTGCTTGAACACTATATGTCTTAGATACATAATTTTTTTCTTTATTGTCTACTTGGAATAAATCTTTTTCCTTTTCTATTTTCACAGTGTTTGAAATTTGTGTCTCATTACAATTTTCTGCATTTGCTAAAATCTGTTTTAATGCATTTAATGTTCTCTGTCCAGCCTCTCCTATTGGGCTATAATCATTTGGATTATTTCCATGTATATAGCAATATATTGCTTGTTTTGTTGCTGTAAATGCCTCTTCTTTATTGCTACAACCCAATTCTCCAATTGTTTTATATGGATATCCATTTATTATTATTCTCCATAATTTGACATCTGATATTGCATTTTGTACAGATACCGAATAAGATATTTGGTCATCGACTCCCTTTTTTGTTTTATCTAGACAGTAAGCTGGATAACTTATTCCATCTTTCGTATACTGGGCATAATATGCTTTAACAACAATTCCTCGATAAATTAAAAGACTTCCACAATCTCCTCCTGAAATAATATTTGCTGAATTAATATCTATAGCATTTACTGAATTAAATATTGTTAGTATATTTAACATTAGAATACTTATAATTGATAATACATATTTTTTTGCTTTTAAAATTTTTTAGTTACCTCCTTTATCTTTCTCTATTCCTTTTAAACATCTTCTGTATTCTGGTTCATTTTCTACACATGTTATTAGCGTTATTCTGTTGTCTTCTGTTTTTTCTAAGTCTTCCCAATCTGTGTCTTTTATTATTTTGTTTTCAACAACTGTATATATTTTTTCAAAATCAAAATATTTATATCTTATTTCATCTCCTTCTTTTAATTCTTTTATTCGTGCAAAATAGTTCACTTCATATCCTCTATTATGTGCCGCAAGCCCTATATTACCATCTTTTTTAGAGGTCTCTTCAAAATGACCTACATATTTATCCATCGTTTCTTTTCTTGTGCCTTCAGATATGTTTGCTTCTAATGATATTTTTGGAATGATTATTTTCCAGTTTTTTTCTTCTGTTGTTTCTAAATTTTCTTTTGTTTGTGTAATGGTGTAATTATTTTGAGTTTCTGAATTGTCTTTTGTTTCTTGATTAATATTGTTGGAGTTTAGTTCTACTAATACTGAATTTTTTTTTAATATGTTAGATATAAGGTGTATTTTGAAATCAATTTTATTGGGGTTATAATTATTTTTGATTAAAAAAATATATATTATTATTGTTATTAATAAACTCACAATATTAACGTATCTTTTAGTATAAATAATCATCCATATATTTCACCAACCTTTTATATTTTGATTTTAGTTTTTGGTTAATTTTTTCGAAAAAATTTTCTTTGATTAAAAACACTTTCGTGTATTTGATTTAAAACTAAATTTATAATACTACATTTTTTTACCTTTGTAAAGAACTTTTCATCGCAAAATTCGACAATAGATTACAAGTTGTTACAGTTCAGTAAGGAATGGTTATGTTGTTGAAGCTTTTGGTACCTCCATTATGATACTTAAAGTTTATTTTATATCTCTTCATTTCATTCAAAAAGAAAATCTAATAAAAGAAAATAAGGTGCTTTCACTTAAGCTCAAAATTAGTGTTATGATATAGATTTATACTTTTTAAATATGATTGAAGTAATCTTAGAATTTTTAAATAACTTAATGGAAAATGTTCACGTCGAGCGTAGCGAGGACTAAGTGAAAGGGTGCCATTAAGTTATTTTAGAAATTATTAGATTACGTATTGAACTGAAAAAAGTATAAATCTATATCATAACACTAATTTTGCCCGTGAACGTTACTCATTTTCTTGTAAAAGATTTTCTATTTTTCATTCCAATCAAACAATATGAAATAAACTTTAAGTATCATAATGGAAGTACCAAAAGCTTCAAAAACATAACCATTTTTTACTTACCTATAACGACAAAATACGACATAAAAAATGAGACAAATTAGGACTGTCCCCTTTGTCTCAAATCTAATTCAAAATAAAATTCAACGCCATCTTCTTTATTAATAACACCATAATCATTTGCATAATTATTCATAATAGCTTTTACAAATGACAAACCTATACCAGTTCCACCATTTTCTCTATTTCTGGATTCATCCACTTTATAAAATCTATTCCAAATTCTGTTTAAATCTTCTTCTTTTATATTCTCACCTGAATTAAATACTTTTACGCGAACTTTACTATTATTTTTATTAAATTCATTTTCGATTTTTATGATTCTTTGACCATCAGTTGTTGGTTTAACATTTTTAATAGCGTTTGTAATATAGTTTGTTATTACTTGTTCAATATAAAAATCATCTGCATAAACATTTATTTCTTCTGTGTTTTCTAGTTGAACTTTTATATTTTTTTCTTCTAACATTACTTTAGCTTTTCTAATAACTTCCTTTTCAACTTCAACAATATCAAATTCTTTGTCATTAAATTCTCTTTTTCCATATTCCAATTTCATCAATTCTAATAATTGTTTTACTAATCTATCCATTTTATTTGATTCATCTAAAATTACTTCTGCATAAAATTTTCTGTTTTCTTCGTCTGTATTTACATTTTCCAATAATCCTTCACTATATCCTTGTATCAGAGCTATTGGTGTTTTTAATTCGTGTGATACGTCTGATATAAAACTTGTTCTCATTTCATCTATCTTAGATTTTTCTTCAATGTCTTTTTCTAGTTCTATATTTGTACTCCTTAATTGTTTTATTGTTTTTTCAAGTTTATCAGACATTATATTAATACTTCTACCCAAGTCATTTATTTCATCTTTTGCATTTGTAACTTTGTATTTTTTGCTAAAGTCCAATTTTGACATTCTTTTTGCTATGTTGTTTAATTCTAGTATTGGCTCTGTAAATTTTCTTGATACTATAGATACCATTATTGCTGCTATTAATATAACAAATCCTGCCATTAGTAGTAAAAAATTATTTGATATTTTAACACTATCTTGTATTGATGATACTGGTATACGTATATATAGATAGTATCCATTGTTTAATTTTCCTGAAAGCATTATATATGATATTCCATTTTTAAAATCTCTTTGTTTTCTAATTGAAAAATTTTCTGTTGTTTCTAGTTCTTTACCTTCATTAAATCTATCAATTATATCATTTATGGTTCCTATAACAGATGTAAAATTCTTATTTGTTGTATAAACATTAATTCCATTGTTATCTTTTATCAAAATATCAAAGTTATTTTTTACTGATATTTTTTCAAGTTCTGTTTCTATGTTACTGTATTGAGATGGGTTTATATAATAATTATTTATTGTTTCATATACTGATTTTAGTGTTTTTTGTTTGCTATATAAATAGAAATTTTCTAGTAGAAAATTGTTTACTATTATTAAAAATATAATTATTAATAATATTGTTAGGCTTAATGTAAAAAATAGTTTTACTTTTACTGATGAAAATGCTTCTTTTATTTCTTTATTTAACTTCAAATTTATATCCCACACCTCTTATCGTTTTTATATATTTTCCTTTTTTTCCTAATTTATGTCTTATTTTTTTTATATGACTATCTATTGTTCTTGAGTCACCATAATAATCATAATTCCATACATTGTTTAGGATTTTATCTCTTGAAAGTGCTATATTTTCATTTTCTACTAAATATACTAATAATTCATATTCTCTTAAGCTAAGTTCTAAGACTTTTCCATCAACAGTTACTGTTCTTCCTTTTTTGTCAATTTCTATTCCTCCAAAGTCTTTTATTTCTTTTGTATCTCCTTGTGTTCTTTTTAATATTGCTTCTACTCTAGCTACTAATATTTTGGGACTAAATGGTTTTGATATATATTCATCAACGCCCAATTCAAAACCAAATAATTCATCTTGTTCTTCTCCTCTTGCAGTTAACATTATTATTGGTACTTTTGATGTTTGTCTTATTTGTCTTAATACTGACCATCCATCTAATTTTGGCATCATTACATCTAATAATATTAGGCTTATTTTTTCTGAATTTTCTTCAAATATTTGTAGAGCTTTTTCTCCATCTTCTGCTTCTAATATGCTATATCCTTTTGCTACTAAAAAGTCTTTTATTAATTTTCTCATTCTTGATTCATCATCAACTATTAAAATATAATTATTCATTTTTTTCACCTTACTGTATATTTAGATTTATAGTAATCTATAACTTTTTTTATTTTAGTATATTTTTATGTCTTAATTGTGAACAACTGTTGATTTTATTTTACTATACTACTATTTTAAAATCAATATTTATAGCATTTTTCTTTACATAATTCTAAAAATATGATATATTTAATTTGTAACTATAAACATTACACAGAATGGAGGTTTTATGACAAAATTTATTCTCTTATTTTTTGGTTCATTAATAATTTTATATATTTGGTTCAAAATTTATAAAATTATTGAATCCAAAAATAAAGAAGAATCTGGATGGAAAACAGATTTTCTTTTTATTAGTTCATTAATAATTGTGGTTATATTTGGTGTAATATCCATGGTTTCTGTATGGAACATATTTAAAAAAATATTAACCATAATAAAATAACCTCAAAAAAGAGAGCCTATTGGCTCTTTTTTTTTATTTTTTTACAAATACTGTTTTTGTATCATAAGCTAATTCTACATTTTCTTCTTTTAAGATTTGCATTATCTTAAAATTAATTATTTCTTTTTCTTCTAAATAACTAGTATAATCTATAGAGTTTGTATAACTACATACTAACAAATTTATACCGTTATCTGTTATATTATCAAATCTTACTATAATTGTATCGTCAATTACATCATCATGTTTTATTAACATATCTTTTATTCTTTTTTGTACTATTTGTACCTTTTCTAGTGGTGTGTCTAATTCTAAGCATAAGTTAACTTTATTTCTTCTTTTTTCCATTCTGCTCCAGTTTATTATTGAATCATTTGCAATTACTGCGTTTGGAATGTTTACAACTGAATTTTCAAATGTTCTTACTCTTGTGCTTCTAAATGTAATATCTTCTACTGTTCCTTCATAATTTTCAATTTCAATCCAATCTCCTACTATAAATGGTTTATCTAAAAATATTACTAAACCACCAAATAGATTTTTTGCTGTATCTTGTGCTGCTAGTGTTATTACAACACTTCCAATTCCTAACCCTGCAACTAATCCGTTTAATTTAAATCCTAATTCTGTTATAACCATAAATCCTGCTATAATATATATTATAATTCTTATTCCTTTTAATATAAATTTAAACATTGAGTCTTCTACTTCTGGATTCATTATTTCCTTTAATTTATTTACACTCTTATTATTAGTTGTTAAGCTATTTGCTATTCCATTTGCTATTAATATTATAATTGATACTTTAAATATCATATCTACCTTATTATTTATCCAAGCATTAATTCCTAATGGTTTTCTAATTAATAATATTGCTAAATAAAGTCCTAGTATAACGTAAAATGTTTTTAGTGGTGCGTAAAATGCATTATTTTTTATTTCTTTTTTGTTTTTTGTTTTTGGCTTAAAAATTTTTACTGTCATATACGCAAGACTTTTACTTAAACATCTAAATAAAACATACACTAAAATTGCTATTATAATATCTATTACTTGATTCATTTGTATTGCTTTTATTGATTCCACGAAATTTTTTATATTATCCATTATATATCTCCATTCTTTTGTGTATTTTTAAATGCTGATACATATATTATCCCATATAATCTCTTAATTTTTTAGATCTTGATGGATGTCTTAGTTTTCTTAATGCTTTTGCTTCAATTTGTCTTATTCTCTCACGTGTTACATTAAATTCTTTTCCTACTTCTTCAAGTGTTCTTGATTTACCATCTTCTAAACCAAATCTTAATTTTAATACTTTTGCTTCTCTTGGTGTTAATGTATTCATTACTTCTTCTAATTGTTCTTTAAGAAGTGTATATGAAGCAGCATCATGTGGTGCAGGGCTATCTTCGTCTTGAATAAAATCTCCTAAATGGCTGTCCTCTTCTTCTCCAATTGGTGTTTCCAATGATACAGGGTCTTGTGCTATTTTTTGTATTTCAACTACTTTTTCGACTGGAATTTCCATCTCTTGTGCTATTTCTTCAGGACTTGGTTCTCTTCCTAATTGTTGTAATAAATTTCTTGATGTTCTTATTAATTTATTTATTGTTTCTACCATATGAACTGGTATTCTTATTGTTCTTGCTTGGTCTGCGATTGCTCTTGTTATTGCTTGTCTTATCCACCATGTTGCGTAAGTACTAAATTTAAATCCTTTTGTATAATCAAATTTTTCTACTGCTTTTATTAGTCCCATGTTTCCTTCTTGTATTAAGTCTAGGAATAACATTCCTCTTCCAACATATTTTTTTGCTATACTTACAACAAGTCTTAAATTTGATTCAGCTAATTTTTGTTTAGCTTCTTCATCTCCTTCTAGTATTCTCTTTGCCAAATCTAGCTCTTCATCAAATGTTAAAAGTGGTATTTTTCCTATTTCTCTTAAATACATTCTAACTGGATCATCTACATTAATTCCTTCAAAACTTGTATCTGTTATTTCATCTAATTTTAATTCTTCAACTTCTTTTAAATCTTCTACATTTGGTTCTTCATCAAAATCATCTGGTAATAAATCTATTCCACCTTTTTCAAACTCATCAAATACTTCATCCATTTTGTCTGGGCTTACATCATTTAGTTTTGTTGCTAAGTCTCCATATGTCATCTTTCCATTCTTTTTTGCTTCTTCTATTATATTATTTATTTTTTCTTTTTCATCTTTACTTATTTCTTTGTTTTCTGTTTTTTTATTTTTAACTTTTTCCTTATTTATTTCTTCTATATTTTCTTCTTTCTTCTTAGCCATTTTTTTCATTCCTTCCTTATATATTTTATATAGTTTGATAAATTTTTTCAAACTCAAATTTATTTAATTTTTGATAATTTAATAATAGTATCACTTAATTCTTTTTCTAATTCTTTTTTCTGTATTTCGTCTGTTGTTGTTTCTAATAATTCTAAAATTTGAAATTTTCTATTATTTAATCTTTCTTTTTGATAAATTTGTATTAAATCATCTATTGCTTTTTCTAAATCCGTTATTTCATAATCATCTGCCATAATCATTGTTATTTGATTTTGCTCTTCTTGTTCTAATTCGTCAATTATTCCATTTATATTACTATTTCCTTTTTCTAATTCTTCATACAGTTTTTTGGCTATATTTGCATTTATTTCGTCTTGAAAATTTTCTGGCTTAATATTTTGTTTTATTATTTCAAATATTGATAAGTCTCCAGTAAGTAAAATGGATATTATTGTGTTTTCTCTTTTCTTTACTGTTGGTGAAATTTCTTTTCTTTCTGGTTTTTTATGAGTAATTATTGGCTTTGATTTTTCTAATATTTTTTCGCTTTTATAATTTTTATATGTTAATTTATTTACTTCCGCATATATAGCTTCCTTTGAAATATCGTATTCTTGTGCAATTTTTTCTATATATATTTCTCTTTCAATTGTATTATCTACTTTTGAAATTAGTTTTGCTATTTCATTTAAAAATTTTATTTTGTCATTAGTATTTTCTAAATTTAAGTCTTTTTGCAATATTTTTACTTTAAATTCTATAACTGAGAGTGCTTTATCTACTAAAGCTTGAAATCTTGCGTTACCATATTTTAATATATATTCATCTGGGTCTTTTGCTCCATCCATTTGTAAAACACGTAAATCACATCCCATGTTTTGCAATATTTCTAAAGCTCTTAATTTTGCTTGCAATCCTGCTTCATCTGAATCAAAACTTAGTATTATTTGTTCTGCATTTTTTCTAAGTAACCATCCTTGTTGTTCTGTTAATGCTGTTCCTAATGGAGCTACAACATTAGTTATTCCTCTTTGATGTAATGAAATTACATCCATATATCCTTCTACAATTAGTAATCTTTTTGTATCTCCTTTTTTTGCTACATTTAATCCAAATAAATGCCTTCCTTTACTATAAACAATATTTTCCGGCGAGTTTATATATTTAGGTTTTGAGTCATCTAATACTCTTCCTCCAAAGGCAATGACTCGTCCTCTTACATCACATATTGGAAACATTAATCTGTTTCTATATCTGTCTATATATTGTCCTCTATCATTTTTATTTACTAATCCAGATTCTAGAATTTCTTTTTCTTCAAATCCTTGCTTTCTTAATTCTTTAAATAATTCATCAAATTTACCTGAGAACCCAATTTTGAATGATTTTAATGTTTCATTACTTAATTGCCTTTTCTTTACATATTCTTGTGCTATTTTAGCTTGTGGTTTATATAAATTTTGATGATAATATTCTGCTGCAAATTCATTTATTTTGTATACTTTATCTTTTAAAATTTCCTTTTGCATATCTCCATTGTTTTCTAATGTTGGTAATTGTATGTTTGCTCTTTCTGCTAACATTTGTACAGTTTCTACAAAGTTTAATCCTTCGATTTTTGAAACAAATGTTATAACATTTCCTCCAACTCCACATCCAAAACAGTGAAATATTTGTTTATCTGGTGAAACAGAAAAAGAAGGTGATTTTTCATTATGAAATGGACATAATCCAAAGAAATTTCTTCCGCTTCTTTTTAGATGTACATATTGTGATATTACATCAACTATATCATTTGATTGTCTTACTTCGTTTATAATTTCTTCACTATATCTAGCCATTTTTCCTCTCTTTCTTTCAAATAAACATATTTATATATATTATTCGACGTATTTTACATAAATCCTTCTTTTATTTATAAACACTTTTATTACTTGATTTTTGATTAGAATTAAAGAAAGAGAAGTTTTATTTCTTCTCTTTTTTCTATACTTTATATATTTAATAACATCATTTTATTATCTAATTTATTTATAATCTTTGCACATTGAACAAGTTCTTTTGATGTAGCTTTTGTTATTTCTTTATCTGTTTTATATTTTAATCCATGTTCAATACTAGCCCAAAAATCCATTGCTAATGTTCTTATTTGAATTTCTACTTTTACATACATTAAATTTTGTGATAATGTAACAGGAATTTCTACTATCATATGATAACTAGAATATCCACTTTTCTTAGGATTTTTTAAATAATCTTTTTCTTTTAAAATCTTTATACCTGGTATATTCATTATTAAGTTTCTTATAGAATATATATCTTTTTGTATTGGACAAATTACCCTTATTCCTGCTATATCATTAATATTTTTTATCATATCTTTATATGTATAGTTTAAATTTTTATCTTTCATTTTTTTTGTAATACTTTCTGGAGACTTTATTCTTGTGTTTATATGGTCTATTAGGTCATATTCATAAAATAGTTTGAATTCTTCTTTTAATATTTCTAGTTTTGTATTTATTTCTTTTATTGCAACTTTATAAATAAACATTATTTTTTCAAATTCTTTACTGTTTATTTCTATATTTTTTTCTATCTCCATCAAATTTTCTATCTTTTGTAAATCTTTTCTTTTTTCCATAAGCTTTTCTCCTATAATAAATTCTATTTTTATTATATTGACATTTTATTTTTATATTATTTCCAAATCTTATTTTCTTTGTAAATTCTTTGTGAAAAAGGAGATAGATTTATTTATCTATCTCCAATGTTTTTACTTTTTGTTTCTTAATTTGTGGTGTATTCAATTTTGATATATCTTTTCTTTTGCTTACTACCTTGCCCATTATTTCTATCGTTTTTTTCCTTTTTTCTGAAGGTATTATATTTAGTTTATCTATAAATCCCTCTTCTTGCATCATTGATATTGTTTCCAAATTTTCATTATTTGATAGTATTTTTGATATGGTATCTATCATTTTGTTTTTATCTTTCTCTGGAATTTTCTTTATTAAGTTTATAAGTAGATTTTCTTTTATTTGCACATTATTAGAGTTTCCTCTAATTTGTTCATCTATTTCTATAACTTCTTGTTTTGACAGTTGTTTTCTGGAATATGTTTGTATTGCTTTAATGAATGTCTCTTCTTCATCTTTATATATCTCTTTCATATTTTTAGATTGAGGTACAATAAATATTCCTGTTTCATCATACTTGTATGCTATATTCTTTGCCATTTCAACTAATATTTGCTTTTTTAATCCCTTTTTGTTAAATCGACCTTCTTTTTTTTGTCTATTTTCTTCTATTTTTTGATATTCATTTTCTACCGTGCTTGGTAAATCATTTTCAAGCATATCTTCTACAGGTATTATTTTTGATAGTGTATATACATTTGTTCCTTTGCTAATATCACTATAATAATTCTCTGCCATTTTCTTTGCTACTACTTGTTTAATTAAATTTTCTATTTCTGGGTTCATTTTATTATTCTGTAAAATTTCTCTTAATTCATTTATTCTTTCTAGAACCTCATCATCTCTCTTATCTTTACAAACTCGATATAATATTTTTAATTCGTTTTCTACACGTTCTTCAATTATATCTTTATTTTCAACATTGTGCATTAAATTTATTCTCTCTTTTACATCAATGTTTCCTTCTTCTATTATTCTATTTATTGATTCATCTGATATGTTTGTTTCACTATTTTTCACAACATCTGTTATTACACTATCTGGTATTTCTTCTTCATTTGAAATTTTAGTTGCTGCTTTTTCAAATATTCTATTTGGAATATCCTTTTTTTCTAATATACTTTTTAAGATTTCTCTAACTTTTTCTGGATTTGGGTTGTCTTTAAATATTTGCATTATTTCTTCAACTGTATCATCTATTGGATGTTCTTCTCCACTTTCTTTTTTTTCTTTATATACATGTGCTATTTCCTCGGCTATTTTCTTTGCATTTTTTGTCTTAAATTTTTTCATTTACTTCACCTGTCTTTTCTTTGTCCCTTTTATTTTCCATAATAACTATCTAGCATAATTTGTTTTATTTCTTCAACTAATGGAACTCTTGGATTTGCTGTTGTACATTGATCTTCAAACGCTCTGTCTGCAAGAATATCAACTTTTGCCAAAAATTCTTTTTCATTAATTCCAGCATCTTTAAAAGACTTTGGAATATTTAAACTTTCATTTAATTGTTTTATTTTTTCTACTAAGCTATTTACACCCTCTTCTACTGTATCTGCTTTCAAACCTAATTTTTTTGCCAAATGACTGTATTTTTCATCTGCTATATAATATTCATATTTAGGGAATGATACAAATTTTGATGGTTTGCTTCCATTATATTTTACAACATATGGTAGTAAAATTGCATTTATTCTACCATGTGGCAAATGGAACTCTGCCCCTATTTTGTGTGCAATTGAGTGGCTTACTCCTAAAAATGCATTTGTAAAAGCCATTCCTGCAATTGTACTTGCATTATGCATTTTCTCTCTTGCGAATTTATCACTTCCATCATTATATGCTTTCTCTAAATAATTCATTACTAATTCAACAGCTTTTTCTGCTAATCCATCTGTATAATCTGATGCCATATTTGACACATATGCTTCTAATGCGTGTGTTAGTACATCCATCCCTGTGTCTGCTGTTACTGATTTAGGAAGGCTCATTACTAAGTCTGGGTCTACTATGGCTACATCTGGTGTTAGCTCATAGTCTGCTAGTGGATATTTCCTATCTTTTTCTTTGTCTGTTATTACAGCAAATGATGTTACTTCTGAACCTGTTCCTGATGTTGTTGGTATTGCTACCATTTTTGCTTTTTCTCCTAATTTAGGGAACTTATAAGTACGTTTTCTAATGTCCATGAATTTTAATTTTAGTCCCTCTATATCTGCTTCTGGATGTTCATAAAATAGCCACATTCCTTTTGCTGCATCCATTGGGCTTCCTCCACCAATTGCAATTATTACATCGGGTTTGAAATTATTCATTTGTTCAACACCTTTTTTTATTGTATCAAATGATGGGTCTGGCTCTACATCACTGAATATTTCTGAGTGTACATATTTTTGTCTATTTCTTAAATGATATAAGATTTTATCTACATATCCTAATTTGACCATCCCTTGGTCTGTTACTATAAATGCCCTTTCTATATCTGGCATTTTTTCTAAGTATGCTATTGAACCTGCTTCAAAATATATTTTTTCTGGAACTTTAAACCATTGCATATTAACTCTCCTTTTCGCAACTCTTTTAATATTTATTAAGTTTACTGATGACACATTTGCTGTTGTTGAATTACCACCAAATGAACCACATCCAAGTGTAAGTGATGGCATATTTGTATTATATATATCACCTATCGCTCCATGTGTTGATGGAGAGTTTACTATTATTCTTCCTGCTTTCATTCTTTCTGAAAATTTTAAAATCGTATCATTATTTTCACTATGAATTACTGCAGAATGTCCAAGTCCTCCAAATTCTAGTAATTTTTCAGCTTTTGAAATTCCTTCTTCTTCATTTTCAACAATGTAATATGTTAAAACTGGGCTTAGTTTTTCTTTTGAAAATGGATATTCTCTTCCTACTCCTTCTTCATATACAACGATTACTTTTGTGTCTTCTGGTACTTCAAATCCTGCTTCTTTTGCTATTGTATATGGAGATTGACCTGGTACATGTGATTTTAATTTATATCCATATTCTTCTGTATATTCAAACATTGATTTTTGTAATTTTTGTTTTTCTTCTGGATTTACAAAATAACATCCAGCTTCTCTCATTAGTTTTTCAAATTCTTGATATATTTCTCTATCTACCAAAACTGCTTGTTCTGAAGCACATATCATTCCATTGTCAAATGCTTTTGATAATACTAAATCATTTACAGATGTTTTTAATTTTGCAGTTTTATCTATATAGCATGGTACATTTCCTGGTCCTACTCCTAATGCTGGTTTTCCACATGAGTATGCTGAACGTACCATTCCAGTTCCACCTGTTGCTAATATTAAGTTTACATCTGGGTGGTTCATTAATAGTCTTGTTGCTGTTATTGATGGTTCTTCTATCCATAATATGCAGTTTTCTGGTGCTCCAGCTTGAACTGCTGCATCTCTTAAAATTCTTGCTGCTTCTGAACTGCATTTTTGTGCTGATGGATGAAATCCAAATATTATTACATTTCTAGTTTTTGCTGAGATTATTGATTTAAACATTGTTGTTGATGTTGGGTTTGTTACTGGTGTTACTCCTGCAATTATTCCTACTGGCTCCGCTATTTCTATATAATCTTCTTCATCATTTTCATTTATTACTCCAACTGTTTTTTCATATTTTATACTATGATATACATATTCTGTTGCAAACATATTCTTTGTTATTTTATCTTCGTATATTCCTCTTCCTGTTTCTTCTACTGCCATTTTTGCAAGTTCCATATGATGTTCTAGTCCTGCCATTGACATTGCTTTCACTATATTATTTATTTGTTCTTGGTCAAGTTTCAAATATTCTTCTGATGCTTTTTTTGCTTTTGCTACTAGTTCATCTATCATCTTCTGTATTTTTTCTTCTTCCAAATTTTCTGCCATAAAATTTCCTCCTTAGTATTTATTTTATCCAGTTTTATTATATATTATTAGAAAAATTTGTCAATCTTTATTTTTAAATTAGCTAAAAAGACCTGGCAATGCCAAGTCTTTTCCGATTAATTTTTTATGAGTTTTTTATATAATCTACTAATGTACATATGTAATATGAATTAGTTGGCTTTTTCTCAAAAGTAGAAATTTTAAACAATGTTCTTTTTAATCCTCTATTGACATCATTTTTCCAACTTACTTCTATAGCATTTCTTATACATCTCTCAACTTTTGATACAGTTGAATTATTTTGTTTTGCGACTTCAGGATATAAACTTTTTGAAAGACTCTTTAATGTTTCTGGATTATTAATTGCAGTTACAACACAATCTCTTATATAATTATATCCATCACAATTCACAGGAACTCCTAATTCTTTAATTATTTCAGTAACTTTCTTTATTATGTCTTTATTTTTAGTTGAATCATATGCTAAATCTTTTATTTCAAGATTCGCATTTTTATTATTAGACTTTGTTACTATAATTTCAATCCGAAATTCTTCCTTTTCCCGTATTACTTCGATTAATTCCTCAATTTTTTTTAACATATTAGGTTCCATAGTTATGTTTCTCCTTTTTCATAATTTTTTTAATTATAACTCTTTGTATTTGATTTTTTTCGTTTTTTTTACCAATCGCTTATTTTTCTATACAAAAAAAGAGTATTTTACTACTCTTTTTTATATAAATACTTCTGTGGATTTACATGCGTGCCATTTATTCTTACCTCTAAGTGTAAATGAGCCCCTGTTGAATTACCTGTACTTCCAACTGCTGCAATTACATCTCCTGCCTTTACACTTTGACCAGCAGTTACATACATTTTACTTGTATGTGCATACCATGTTTCAACTCCATTTCCATGGTCTACTTTTACTAAATATCCATATGAACCACTATATGCTGCAGATATTATTGTTCCATCTGCTACAACTTTTATTGGTGTACCAGTTGATGCAGCTATATCTAATCCTGTATGAGCTGATGACCTTATACTACTAACTGCTCCATATCTTGATGAAATAGTTCCTGATATTGGTAATGTCGCAATTTTTATTCCATTTATATTAGATATTGCTTCTGTTGTATCAATATCTAGTTTTTTTATTATATTCTCTTTTGCAACTTCCAAAGTATTAGTGTCCATTTCTTCTATATTTTTTGTTGTTTTTTCATTTATTGTAAGAACTTTGTCTCCCTCAGAAATTTCTTTTATGTCACTTACTATTTGCTCAGCTGTTTCCAAATCATCTACTTTTTCAATAATTTCTTCATCTAAAGCTATTTCATAATATTTATATGTTATTTCTAATTCCTTTTGCAATGCAATTATAATTTCACTTTCATTGCTCTCTTTTGTTTTTTCTACTAATTTCAACTCATATTCTGGTGTTTTAGAAAGTTCGACTTTTTTGATATTTTTATTTTCATAGTTTTCTACACTATTTTCAATAGTCTCAGTTAATGCTTTTTTATTTTCTGTATATCCCACTTCTTTTCCAGAAAGTTTTACTTCATACATTGGTTTATATTTTATTAATACTATCGCGATTATAAAACCAAAAGCTATTAAAGTTATGTTTAAAAATTTTAATGCTTCTTTTGTATAGAATTTTAGTTTTCTTTTACTAATAAAATCCACTCTCCTTTTTTCTTTTTTAAGCGCGACCATCTTTTATTATACTATATATTTTGTTCTTTTTCAAATTATGTATACATTGTTTGAGCTGTTTTTCTAATTTTTCTAGTTTTATGTGTCTATTTATTTTTAAAAATATGTTTTTTGCTCTTTTTTTCTTTGTTTTCCTTATTTTTCCTTGGTTTTTAGTATTATTTTATTCTTTCTTATTGTTTTTTATTTGTTAATTAGTATCATATGATATTTTTATAATTTTATTAAACTTTATAGTTTTTATTATATTAAATCGTTAGGTTTATTTTTATTCTTAAGTTACTTCAAAACTTATAAGTTAAATGGTATATTATTGAATATAAGATAGGAAGGTGATTTAAATGGCTATAGATTATAGTGTAATAGGTTCTAGAATAAAACAAGCAAGACTTGCAAAAAATATGACTCAAGAGGATTTAGCAGATAAAATTGATATTTCTGTTGCTTTCTTAAGTAGAGTTGAAAGAGGTAACTCTCATATTAATTTAAAAAGATTAAACCAATTATGTGGTTTATTAGATGTTTCAGAAGGTTATTTATTAAATGGTGCTTCTAGTAGTTCTGAAAATTACTTAGATAAAGAATTTACAGATTTAATTAAAAGTGTTTCTCCAGAAAAGCAAAAATTGATATACAATGTAGCAAAAACTATTGCTGAAACAGAGATGGAAGAAGAATAAAAAAGCAGTTCTAATTTAAGAACTGTTTTTTTCTGTACTCATATTCAATTTTTAATTTATTGTTGTATTTGTAGCTCCTGTTCCAACTACATTTTCTTGTAATGAACGCCATGTGTTACATCCAACAATTCCATCTGCTGTTAACCCTCTTGATTTTTGATATGATATTACTGCATTTTGAGTTGCTGCTCCAAATATTCCATCTAATCCTCCTGTTCTAAATCCTAATGTATTTAAATCATCTTGAGCTATTAAAACATAATTACTTAAGCTTCCTCTTCTTAAAGTAGGAAATCCTCCAGTTGTGCATGCGGGTTTTCCGGAATCTTTTGTCAAAATGCACCCATGTAGGAGTTTGTGAAATTGGTTCAACGTAATACCATACGCCTGAATTCACTGCACTATTATATAGCCTTATTCTTTGACTATTACTTAATGTTTGGCCAACATCAAAAGCCACACCCGCGTAATGTTGACTTTGGTTACCATGTCCTCCTTCATATGGTCTTTTGAATGCAAATCCTACTGGTATTGGGCCTCCATAAATATATCTTTGACTATTCCAACTTTGCATTGTTCTTTTTGTTGTCCATAAAATGTTGCTATTACTTGAACCTCTAAATTCACGTACCTTTAAAGTGTTATTTGTATTATATGGCATTGCTTCCGATTCGCCTCTATAATACGTTTCCATTCTATCTGTATCATTATTAAAAACTAGTATTTTGGCCAAAACAAAAACCTCCTCATACTTTTTTATATATTATATGAAAAGGTTTAGTATTTTGCTAATTATTTTTATTTAACTTCTTTACATCTTACGATTACTCTTTGTTTACTATCATCTGTACATGTTATTAATGTAAGTTCTTTTTTACCTCCAGTTAACTGGGTTGTATCTCTTGTATCACTTGGGTCAACAGTATGTTTGTCATATACTTCATATGTAATTGTTCTATTCGTTAAATCTGTTAGAGTAAGTGTATCTCCTACAACCAATGTTGGTACTTTACTAAAGAATTTTGTGTTTCTATAGTTATGTCCTACAATGCAAAAGTTTCCTACTTCATTCGGATCACATCCATGAAATTTTAATGGTGATATTTTTAATAATTCTTCTGTTTCTTCTACACTTCCTGTTTCACCTTTTAATATTGAATATTGAACATTTATTTTTGGTATCTCAATTTTTGCAATTATTTTATATTTATATCCACTTGATGATACATGCACTTCTGCTTGTTCGTTTATAGTAGCAACACTTGCGTTGTTTAATTTTTTGCTTTCCTCTACTATTTCTTCATTATAATTTTCTTGCGTTCCATCTAACACTACTAAAAGTACATCATCTTTTGCTTTTGTACTATCTTCTGTTGATGATGATAAAGTTTGATCTAATTCTTCTAATATTTGCTGTGATGTTGATTCACTTTTATTTCTATCATATTCTGCATAAATGTATAAAGATGCTAGAATACAAACCAAAAATATAGATATTATAAAATTTAATTTATATATCTTCTTTTTTCTTTTTAGTTCAGGTGTTATATATAATTTTTCTGTAACTAAGATTTGATTCATTCTAACCTCCTTATTCAATATACTTCTTTTTTATTATATCATATATTGTTTATTTTTTGAATAATTTTTATAGATTATCTGAAATTTCTGAAAATTGTTCTAATGTTAATTCTTCTGGTCTAACATTTTCATTTATTTGTAATTTTTTTAAAATTTCTATACCTTGTTGTTTATTATTAAATATTTTATTATTCGTTAGTGAATTTAAAAGTGTTTTTCTTTTTTGCATAAAAGCATTTTTTATTACTTTAAACATTTTTTCTTTATCTTTTGGATTTACAATAGGTTGTTTTCTTATATTTAATTTTATTACTTTTGATGTAACTTCAGGTTCTGGTATAAATGAATTGTTAGGAACTTCTAATATTCCTTCTGATGTTGCATAATAATATACAGAATATGTTATTGCTCCTGTATTCTTTTGACCTGGTATTGCTATTAGTCTGTCTGCAACTTCTTTTTGTATCATTACTGTTATACTTTCTAAATCTAATTCTTCTTCAAGTAATTTCATTATTATTGGTGTAGTTATATAATATGGTAAGTTTGCTACTACTTTTACATTTTTGATTTCTGAATTTTCTTTTTCATTTTTTATTATATTTTTTAAATCTACTTTTAACACATCATTATTTATAATTTCAAAGTTTTTGTATAATGAAAATCTGTCTTTTAATATTTGTAACATTTTTGTATCAAGTTCTATACATATTACTTTTCCTGCTTTTTCTAATAGGTATTTTGTTAATGTTCCTAACCCTGGTCCAATTTCTATTACTAAATCTTCTTTTTCTATTTGGCTACAATCTACAATTTTTTCTACTACTTCTTGACTTATTAAAAAATTTTGTCCTAGACTTTTATTTGCTTTTATGTTGTATTTTTTCATTATAAATTTTGTTTCTTCTAATATATTTTCCATGTTTTCCCCTTTTTTATTATTTTTTGTTATTATAACAATATCTAGCTTATTTTTCAATATTTATGTTTTATGTTTTTATTTATAAAAAAAATAAGATTTAAGTTAAAATATAACTTTAATCTTATTTTTTAATTTTTTATTTTACATCTTTATAGCTATTGTATTTTTTATACATAAATATTCCAACTAATGTAATTGCTATAATGCTTATAATTGTTATAAACATGTTTAATCCTGTTTGTGGAAAAATTTCTTTAGCAGTAGTGTCATCTTTTTTGTTTTCTTCTTTTTTAATTTCTTTTACTTCTGTTAATTGAACTTTAGGGCTACTTGTTAGTGTAACTGTATAATCTTTTGCTTCTGTGTCTTTGTATGTTAATACTACTTTCTCATTTGTTTCTATAGTTTTGTTTAATAGTTCTGAGTTTTTCATATCTTTTATTTTTAGTTTATATTTTAATGTGGCAACCTCATCACCTTTTAATGTTCCTACATCCCAAGTAATAGTTTTACTTTCTGGGTCAATTTTTTCTGTTGTTGTTCCAATACTAGGATTTTCTACATATGAAAATTCAAAATTATCTGTAATATCTTCTGGGAAATAGTCAACTATTTTGACTGAATTAATATCGTTTTGTATAAGTTCTTTTACATCTTTTAATATATCTTCTGTAATTATCTTGTTAATATCTATATTACTCGCTAAATAATATTTATCAGCTGTTGGATTTGTTTCTGTTCCAAAAATATTTTCTGCTGCTTTTAACTCTTCTTCAATTGTATTTTTTATATTATATTCATTTCCATCTTTATCTGTATTTCCATCTGTTTCACTCATACCAGTAAGCAATGTTATTGTATATATACCTGAATCTTTTAATTTTAATAAAGTATTTTTTGTATTTTCTCCTATTTTTATATTTCCTTTATCTGTTACATCATTTGCATCTTCTACTTCAGTACCATTTACATCTGCATTTGGAATACCATCAGTTAATAAAATAACAATTTTATTACTTGAATCTTTTGAAAAATTTTGTTGTGCTCTTTGTAGTCCTGCATCAATATTTGTACCTCCAACTGTTTTTCTCTGTAATTGTGTTTTAATTGCCTCTAAAATTTCTTCTTTATTATTGGTTAATTTTTGTCTAACAGTTGCATTTTCTAATGAGGCATTTTCGCCAAAAGTCCCTCCATTTTTTCCATGAAAGTCAATTAAGCCAATTTTTATATTGTTAGACTTGTTGTATATAGATGTTATTAATTGTGTTGCACTATTTAGTATCAATTCTTTTCTTGTCTTTCCTGTTGAAGTAACAAAATCCATACTTGGTGAGTTGTCAACAACTAAGAATATTTCTGCATAATTAGTTTGCTCTTTATCTTTTGCTGTATTTGATAATTTTAGTTCAATTGTAACCTCTCCTGTATCTGAATTAGAATCTACTATAGTTTTAGAAATATAGCCTTGGTCATTTTCTAAATATTTTGTTTCACTTGCTTTTTGAATTACATCAAAACTTGTTTTTAATTCTGTTGCATTTACATTTACACATATTCCCATCATTAGTGCAACAGAAATTAAGATAATAAAAAATCTTTTTAACATTTGTATCTCTCCTTTTATTTTATCTTTAAAGTGTTTTTATTTTATTTTTCTACACTTTTCTACAACAGATTATCTCATTAAAAATTTGTTTAGTCAATAGGTTTTAAATATAAAATTATAATTAAATAAGTTACAGTTCAGTAAGGAATGATGTTGATGCTTTGGGTACCTCCACTATGATACTTAAAGTTTATTTCATATCTCTTCATTTCATTCAAAAAGAAAATCTAATACAAGAAAATAAGGCGCTTTCACTCAGGCTCAAAATTAGTATTATGATATAGATTTATACTTTTTAAATGTGATTGAAGTAATCTTAGAATTTATTAAATAACTTAATGGAAAATGTTCACGTCGAGCGTAGCGAGGACTAAGTGAAAGGGTGCCATTAAGTTATTTTAGAAATTATTAGATTACGTATTGAACTGAAAAAAGTATAAATCTATATCATAATACTAATTTTGCCCGTGAACATTACTCATTTTCTTGTAAAAGATTTTCTATTTTTCATTCCAATCAAACAATATGAAATAAACTTTAAGTATCATAGTGGAGGTACCCAAAGCATCAACACCATTCCTTACTGAACTGTAACCTAAATAATTTGTTTCATATAATTCACATTAAATTTTCCATCTTTAACCAGAACCTCAACAACATCAAATCTAATAAAATTATTAGAACAATTTGATTTATACAAATAATATTTTGCAGTCTTACACATATGCATTAATTTTATTTTGTTTACAGCTTCTGAAGGTTTACCAAAATTTGTACTACTTCTTGTTTTTACTTCAATAAAAACAATTTCCTGATTATCCTGCGCAATTATATCAATCTCACCTTGCTTGCAATAAAAATTTCTTTTTATAATCTTATATCCTAATTTTTCTACATATTCTGCTGCAATTTGCTCACCTATTTTTCCTAATTCTTTTTTTTCATTTATCTTCATTTTTTCTTATAATTATTTCCTGGAAGTGATATTATTTTATCTTCTAATTCAAGCATCATTAATTTATAGCTTACTTCACTAATATTTAATTTAACTATTTTAGTTATTTCATTTATATGAATTGTTTTTTCATAGTCTAAACAATTATATATATCTTTGTATTCTTCCTTTACATTTTCATCAACTTTTTTCAATTTCTTTTTAGTAAACTTCATCTCAGGATATTTGTTTATTATATCTTCCACTTCTGTTACTAAAAAAGCTCCTTCTTTTATTAATTTGTTTGGTGTTATTCCTTTTGAACTTTCTAAATTTGATGGTATGCAAAATACATTTTTTCCTTGTTTTTTAGCTAAGTTTGCTGTTATGCTTGTCCCACTTCTATATCCTCCTTCTATTACTAATGTTCCAATTGTTAATCCACTTACAATTCTATTTCTTTCTAGGAATTTTTTCGAATCCGCTTCTTCGTTTTCTTCATATTCAGTTATTATTAATCCATTATTTTCTAATATTTTTTCATATAAATCTTTATTTTCTTTTGGATATATATTATTAAATCCACATGGTATTACTGCTATTGTGTTTCCTCCAGCTTCTAGAGCACCATTATGTGCAAAACTATCAATTCCTTTTGCCATGCCACTTACTATTGTTATTCCATATTCACTTAATCCTTTTGAAAATTCTATAGCAATTCTTTTACCATAATTGGTACATACTCTTGAACCAATTATTGCAATTCCTGGACTTTCTAATAAATTAATATTTCCATTACAATATAAATATTTCGGTGGATTTTTTATATGTTTTAATATTGATGGATATAATTTGTCATTTTTACTAATTTTCATTAAAATTTGTCTCCATATTTTCTATCTAAACTTCTATATTGAATTGCTTCTAATAAATGATTTTTTTCTATGTTATTTTTATTATCCAAATCAGCAATAGTTCTAGCAACTTTTAAAATTCTTGTATACGCTCTAGCACTTAATCCTAATTTATTGAATGCTATTTCTAATATTTGTTTGCTTTCTTTATCTAATTTACAGTATTTTTCTATCATTCTAGGTGTTAATTCTGAATTTGAAAATATATTTAAATCTTTATACCTTAAGAATTGAATTCTTCTTGCTTTATTAACTCTCTCCTTTATTTGCTGTGAACTTTCTATTTTGTTTTCTGAGTTTAATTTTTGATATTTTACAGGTTTTACTTCAACATGTAAATCAATTCTATCAAGCAATGGTCCACTGATTTTATTTAAATATTTTTCTATTGCAACTGTAGAACATTTACATTCTTTTTCTGTACTTCCATAATATCCACATGGACATGGATTCATGCTCGCAATTAACATGAAATTTGATGGATATATTACTTTAGAATATAATCTTGATATTGTTACAACTCTATCTTCTAATGGTCCTCTTAAAACTTCTAATGTACTTCTATTAAATTCAGGTAATTCATCTAAAAATAATACACCATTATGTGCTAAGCTAATTTCTCCTGGCTTTGGTATTTTCCCTCCTCCAATTATTGATGTGGGAGATATTGTATGATGTGGACTCCTAAATGGTCTTTTAGTAACTATTCCTATATTACTATCTAACATTCCTGCTATACTATGTATTTTTGTTACTTCTAAAGCTTCTTCAAATGTTAATTCTGGTAATATTGTTGGTATTCTTTTGGCAAGCATAGTTTTTCCTGAACCTGGTGTACCTATTAAAAGACAATTATGTCCTCCAGCTGCTGCAATTTCTAATGCTCTTTTTGCATTTTCTTGTCCTTTTACTTCACAAAAGTCTAAATCTTGTTTATCTTTTTTATTAAATTCTCTTATTAAATCTATTTTAATAGGCTTAATATCAATTTTTTTATTTAAATATCTAACTACTTCTTTTAAATTTTTTACTCCTATTACTTCCAAATCTTCTATAATTGCTGCTTCTCTCTCATTTGCTTTTGGTAAAATCACCTTTTTTATCCCTAAATTCATTGCCTCTATACACATAGGCAAAACACCATTTATTCTATTTATCTTACCATCTAGCGATAATTCTCCTAAAAATATTGTATTTTCTAAACTATTTGCTATTATTTCTCCTAATGATTGTAAAATCCCTACTGCTATTGGTAAGTCATAACTTGTACCTTCTTTTTTTGTACTAGCAGGTGCTAAATTTATTACAATCTTTCTACTTGGAAATTCTATTTCTGAATTTTTTATTGCTGTTCTTATTCTTTCTTTTGACTCTCTAACACTTGTGTCTGGAAGTCCAACAATTTCTACGTTTGGAAGTCCTCCAGCAATATCTGTTTGAACTTCGACTAATTTTCCATCTATTCCATTTAACGAAATAGTTTTGATATTTGATATCATGATTACCTCCTTATAAAATCTTTTTTATAATATTATTGATTTTTAATATACTTTAATATAAAATATTAATGTATATAGCTTTACTATATATAAATAAAAATGTAATTTATTTAAACAAAAGAGTGGTGAAGATATGAATAATAAAAATAATAAAAAAATTCCCAAAAAAGAAAATAAGAAAATAACAAAAATAAATCAAGAATTTAAGTCTCAAAATTTTATTTATATAAAAAAATTAAAAAATATATTTATAGTCATTATTTTAATTTTTGTATTGTTAATAGGTCGAATTGGATTTTTACAGTTTGTAGAAGGTGGATATTTAAAAGAACGTGCATATAATCAACAATCTATTAATCAAATAATTAGTCCAAAGAGAGGTTCTATATATGATTCAACCGGTAAAACTCTTGCTACAAGTGCTTCTGTTGATACTATAACAATCAATCCTTCTAAAATAAAAAATGAGAAGAAAGAAAGTGTTGCTAAAGCATTCTCAGAAATATTTGAATTAGATTATGATGAGACTTTGGCAAAGGTTAATAGTGATTCACAAGTAGAAACAATTATAAAAAAAGTTGAACAAGATAAGGTTGATAAACTAAAAACTTGGATGGACGAAAATAAAGTATCTGTTGGTATAAATATTGATGAAGATACAAAAAGATATTATCCTTATGGTACGGTATTGTCTCAGGTTTTAGGTTCTTGTGGTAGTGATAACCAAGGTCTATCTGGTATTGAAGTTCAATGGGATTCTGTTTTAACAGGTACTCCTGGAAAAATAGTAAGTTCTAAAAGTGCAAGTCAAGAAGAAATTCCTAATGCAGAAGAAACATATATCCCTGCTGAAAACGGTAGTGATTTAACTCTTACTATTGACTATAGAATTCAAACTATTGTTGAAAAATATTTACAACAAGCTGTTGAATATAATTCTTGTGAAAATGGTGGTAGTTGTATTGTAATGGATCCTAAAACAGGTGATATTCTTGCAATGGCTACATATCCTAATTATGACTTAAATAATCCTTTTACTCCTAATGAATATGTTGCAAAAACATATGATTCATTAGATTCTGAGGGAAAAACAAATGCTAT
Source organism: uncultured Clostridia bacterium (assembly GCA_934168305.1). GTDB lineage: Bacteria > Bacillota > Clostridia > TANB77 > CAG-508 > CAG-269. The sequence goes on from CAKPNF010000005.1 coordinate 56,186, forward strand.
ATATAAAATGTGGTCTAATAAGGCTGTTTCAGAATTATATGAGCCTGGTTCTGTATTTAAATTAATTACAGCTTCTGTAGCTTTAGAAGAAAATATTACTGGTACTGATATTGCAGGAGATTTCAAATGTCCTGGTTATGAAATGGTTGGAGATATAAGAGTAAATTGTTGGAAAACTGATGGTTCTCATGGTTCTCAATCTTTAAAACAAGCACTTGAACATTCTTGTAACCCCGCTTTAATACAACTTGGAAACAGAATTGGTACAACTACATTATACAAATATTATAAATCTTTTGGATTTTTTGATAAAACTGGTGTTGATTTACCTGGTGAAGCAAATTCAATATTTCTTGCAGAAAATGAAGTAAAGCCTATTGAAAGAGCAACATATTCTTTTGGTCAAAGATTTAGTATTACTCCTTTACAGATGATTACAGCTGTATCTGCAATTGCAAATGATGGAGTATTAATGAAACCTAGAATTGTAAAATCTATTACAAACACTGATACTGGTGCTGTAACAACAGTTGATACTGAAGAAGTTAGACAAGTTATATCTTCTGATACTGCCACAAAAGTAAAATATATGATGCAATCTGTTGTAGAAGAAGGTACTGGTTACAGAGCTTCTGTTACTGGTTATACTGTAGGTGGAAAAACTGGTACATCTGAACCTAGAGCTGGTAGAGAAGATATTGATGGTTATGTTGCTACTTATGTTGCAATTTCTCCTGTTGAGGATACTCAAGTTGTTTTATTACTTAATTTATATAAACCTCCAAAGAGCAATCACCAAGGTGGTACATTAGCAGGTCCTGTTGTTTCTCAAATGTTAACAGAAATTTTACCTTATTTAGGAATTCCTTCAAACGAGGAAACTACAGATGATAGTGATTTAATTACAGTTCCTGAAGTTAGAAATAAAACTATTGCAGAAGCTGAAAAAGTTTTAAATAATGCTGGTTTTACTACAAAAATTTCTACTTCTAATGATAAAAATAGTACAGTAGTTACTGATCAAGTTCCAAAACCTGGAGTGGCATTGTCTAAAAATTCTATTATAATGTTATATGATCAAGATACAAGAGTTTCTACTACTGTACCTGACCTTACAGGAAAAAGTAAATATCAAGCAACAACAGAATTACGAAATTCTAATTTAAATATTAGTGTTGAAGGAACTGGTACTGTTGTGTCACAAGATCCGCCAAAGGGCTCAAACGTTGATGCAGGTACTGTTGTAAAGGTTACTTTAAAATCTTCTAAGTCATCAAACTAATTTTTTCTAAGAGGGATTTAATATCCCTCTTATTCCATTTTTTCTTCAAGCCAATACTTTTCTGCCAACTCATCTAATAACATTATATTTTCATTATTATCTTTTATTTTTTTTAATGTATTATTATCTACTCCTTTTAAGTATGCAATCCATTCTTCTTTTTCTGTCATATTATCTAAATCTCTAATTGTAAACTTTGGTAGTTCTATTACATACATTTCTACTTCTTCGAATTTTATATTTGATTCATTTGTCATTATTTTTATAGTTCTATCATACTCATTTGTTGAAAAAAATTTAAAGTCTAATAAATTTATTGTTATTGTTCTACAAAATTCTCTTTTACTATTGTATTCTAATTGATTTAGATGTATTTGTGCATAATACATTAGCATTTTTGTTTGTACATATATTCCATCAATAAATTGAATTCCTACATTAATTTCTTCATTTTCATCTGTCATTATTCGAAAATCTGCAATTCCAAAATTTTCTTCTTTGGGTAAATATTTTGCTTTTTTTTTCAAGTATGGATTTAATTCTATTTCTTTTATATTTATATTTAAAATTGATTGTATTAAATTTTTTAAAATGCCTAAACAATTTTCATCATTTAGAACTTTTCTATAAACATAATTACTGTTTGATATAAACTTTCTATTCATATATTTATAAACTTCACCTCTATTTCTAATATAAAATAATATTAATATTTCTTTAGTATTGGGGTAATTAGATCTAATTGTAATTTATACATTGAAAAAAAATTATTTGAATTAAAATTTAGATAGATTATAACTTCGTATTTTTATTATGTCAATAAAATTTAAATTTTTTATAAAAAAATCGACCGCAAAATTCGACATTTTAAATTTTGCGATCGTTTATTTTTCGAAAATTCTATTTATTAGTTGCAATATAGTATCCTACTCCTCTTTTGGTGATTAATATTTTAGGACTAGAAGTATCTTTTTCAATTTTTTCTCTTATTCTTCTTACAGTAACATCTACAGTTCTTATATCTCCATAATATTCGTATCCCCAAACTTTTTCTAGTAATGTTTCTCTAGTTACAACTTGTCCCGGTTGTGTAGCTAAGAATTTTAGGACTTCAAATTCTCTTAATGTTAAATCTATAATCTCTCCTCTTACCTTAACTTCAAATCTGTCTAAGTCTAATTCCAAGTCATTTACTTTAATTTGATTATCTTTTTTTGCTTCATTAACACTTGCTTCTGATATAGGCTCTTTTGAAACATTTGATATTTCATTTTTTCTCAAATTTGCTTTTACTCTTGCCATTAATTCTCTAACGCTAAATGGTTTTGTTATATAGTCATCGGCTCCTAACTCTAGCCCTACAATTTTGTCTATTTCAGCATCTTTAGCTGTTAACATTAATATTGGTATATTTAAATAATTTTTTACTCTTTTGCATACTGATAATCCATCTAACTTTGGCAACATTATATCTAATAACATTAAATCTGGTTTTTCTTCTAAAGCCATATTTACAGCTGTAATTCCGTCTGTTGCTTCTATTGTTTCATATCCCTCTTTTTTTAAATTATATACTAGTACATCTATGATTGATTGTTCATCGTCTACTACTAATACTTTTTTCATTTCTTTTTCTAAATTATCTTCCACAAAAATTCCGCCTTTCTGTAGCTTTATTTTTATATAGTCTATTTATATCATAATTTTTCGGATTATACAAGCTTTTTTTTTATTTTGAATTGTATTTTAGAATTTTTGTTACAGTTAAGAACCCACCATATTATAGAATTCATGTTGAAAGGGGGAGCTTGTTGGTTGTAACAAATTTTAAATAAATTAAATCCTACAATTAATTTTATAATTGTAGGACTATAGCATCATTTACCTTGTATCACATTAAAACTTCAACATTAAAAACTCCATTTTCTTCAAGTTTTATTTCTTTTGTCTCAACTCCATTAACAACAATTCTTTCAACTCCAGTATTTTTACCATTTGGATTTTTTACAACAATATTATAAAAAGCATTCTTCCACTTATATTTGATGCTATATTCTTTCCAAGAAGTTGGAATACATGGTTCTATTTTAGCAATACCATTTTCTATTTTTAACCCCAAAATATTTTCAATTCCTGCTTTGTAATACCAACTTGCTGAACCCGTATACCAAGTCCATCCCCCTCTACCTGCTAAATTGCTTATTCCATAAATATCAGCTGGTATTACATATGGTTCTACTTTATATTTTTTACTACTTTCTTTTGTTCTTGCATGTTCTATTGGATTTATCATTCTATACAATTCTGTTGCCTTATTTCCAAATCCCAGCATTGATTCCGCTATTATTACCCAAACTGCTGCATGTGTGTATTGTCCTCCGTTTTCTCTGACTCCTGGTAAATAAGCTTTTATATATCCAGGATTTAATTTTCCTTTTTCAAATGGTGGGTCTAATAATTTTATAATTCCATTTTCTCTATCTATTAAATGATTTTCTAAACTATCCATTGATATATATTTTTTATCATTATCTCCTGCATTTGATATAGCGCTCCAACTCTGTGATATACTGTCTATTCTACATTCATCGTTTTCCATGCTTCCTAAAGTATTTCCATCATCTGTAAATGCTCTTTTAAACCATCTTCCATCCCAACCATTTGTATTTAGTGCTTTCTTTAATTGTTGCATTATTAATTTATATTTTTCTATTTTATTTTCAATATCTTCATTTTCATTTTTTATTTTTTGAATTATTTTAGTAAATCTATCTAATACATTATATAAGAAAAATCCAAGCCATACACTTTCTCCTTTTCCCTTAGATCCCACATTACTAAATCCGTCATTCCAGTCCCCACTACCAATTTTAGGTAATCCATTTTCACCAAAATTAATGCTTCTTTCTATTGCTCTTACACAATGTTCATAAATACTTCCTGTTTCTTCTGTACTATCAAATTTATCATATTTTTCATTTTCGTTTTCTTCTAATTCTTTTCCAACTAAATACGAAGTTTTCTCTTCTAATATTGAGTAGTCACCTGTAAATTCTATATATTCACAAGTTAAATATACTAACCACAATAAATCATCTGAAAATTTTGTTCTTATTCCTCTTCCTGTCTCTTCATGCCACCAATGTTCAACATCACCTTCTAGAAATTGTTGTTTACTATGCTTTAATATTTGATTTTTTAAAATTTGTGAATCTAAATATTTTAATGCAATCGTGTCTTGTAACTGGTCTCTAAATCCATATGCTCCACCTGATTGATAATATCCTGTTCTACTAAATAATCTACTCTGTAATGTTTGATAAATATCCCATCCATTTAATATAATATTCATAGATTCTAGTGGTGTATATACTTGTAACCTTCCTAAAAATTCGCGCCAATAATTTTTTATATTTTCAAGTTCTTGTTTGCAATTCTGAATTTTGCTATATTTATATGCAATATTTTTGCTGTCAATAATTGATTCTTCTGCTCCTAGTAAAAATACAATTTCTTTTTCTGATAGACTGTCTAATTCTACTTCTATTTCATATGCTATACATGAATTTTTACCTAAACTATTTTCATTGTTTAAACTTGATTTTTTTAGTGCATCAGGATTTGATATATTTCCATTTCCTAAAAAGAAATCTTTATCACCTGTATAGCTCTGCATTTTTTCGCTGCTTGATACATAAATAATATCATTTTTAAATTCGGCATTGTATAAGTTTTGTGCACAAATTATATTATTGTTTTTATCGTATTTTAAATCAATATATCCATTTGATTTTAGTTCATCTTCTCCTAAAACAGATTTCATATAATATACAATTTTTAATTTTTTTCTATTTAAATTCATATTTTTTAGTTTTAAAATCTGAATTTTTACACTATCTTCTTTTGGAACAAAAACTTCTAACTCCTGTTCTATTCCATCGCTTTTATGGATATATTTTGCATACCCAAATCCATAAATTACATTATAGTTTTTGTCATCTGGCATAGGATTTAGTCCGATAGACCAAACTTTTTTGGTGTCTATATCTTTTAGATATATTGTTTCGGATGGGATATCAAAATCTGGTCTATTTTCCCATGCTGTTATTCTATTTAATCTACAGTTTTTATACCATGTATATCCACCCATATTTTCTGTAACTAATGTTCCGAATTTCTTGTTTGCCATTATATGTGACCATACTGTTGGTAGTCTATTTTCTTTATTTATTCTTATTAAATATTCTTTTCCATCTTCTGAAAATGCTCCATATTCGTTATAATATTTCAATTTTTCTGTATTTTGTAAAATATCTATATTACTAGTATCTTCTTTCTCAATTAATATATTCTTTTGTTCATTTTCAATACTTTTATATTTTTCTAAATATTCTTCTTCTAAATCTTTAAGTGCATTTTCTAAACCACCTTTACTACTATCAATAATTACTTTTGAAACGAATTCTAATAATTCATAATCTTCTTTACTCATCTCACTTTTAGAGAGTTCAAATATTCCACCTCTTATATTTTTTAAATATGACATTTGACTATTTAAAATTAATCCTTCAATTTCTTCTTTTACATAATTTTCATAACTATGCTTTTCTTCATCTAATATTACTAACTCGACTTCAAAATTTTTCGTTCTTATAAATTCGTATGCTTTTAAAAGCTCTTGTACCACATATGATTCATTTATATTTTTTATTTTTACTAATATTATTGGTATATCTCCTGAAATTCCATATTTCCATAACTCACTTTGTTCATATTTTCTTTTTGGTAATTTTTCTAATATTATTTTTTTGCTTGGATTACTAAATATTATATAAGATAATATTTTCTGATAATTTCTTATTTGGGTTCCTTTTATTCTTAAATATCTACTTTGTGCTTCTGTTTTAGCTTTTGATAACTCAAATGATTTTTGTACATTTTCTTCTATTTTATATTTTTTTATGTTTTCAATTACTCTTTCTTTTTCCTCTCCTACAGAAATAACTAAATTTATAATTGCCTTTTGTTTTGGTTTTATTTTTATAGTTCTTTTTAGTGCAACTATAGGTTCTGTAACTAATCCTATTTTTTTAGAAAATGGCTTAGAATTTTTAACCATTTGTGGTATTCCAATATTTCCTCTTCCGCATAAATTTTTCTTCGTCAATTTCGTATTCTAAATCCCCAATTACTTCATTGGTTGTGGATAAGTTTGCACCCATATACATTTCTTCTTCGTATTCATTTCTTTTTTTCCTTTTTACAATTATACTATTTGTATCACTATCAAAATCAAATATTAAAAATAAATTATTAAAGGCTGTGTGTGCATAATCTTGCTCTTTTCTTGAAAGTACAGGCTCAAAATATGATGTAATTTCTAATATTTCTTCTTCATTTCCTATATTTTCTAATGTTGTCTTTCTTATTTCAACAGGCTCATCTGGTGCTACTATTGTTTCTATTTTTGTTTTTATGTTATCGTTTATCATTTCTTGTTCTATTTTATCTGGCATAAAACTAATTTGATATTTATTATTTTCTCTTAAATTTGAACTCCATATTTTTTTTGATTTAATGTTTTTTATATTAAAAAATATACCTTGCTGATAATCATCTGTATTCTTAAATCTATTTATAAATTTATTTTTATATATGCTTACTCCTTCGCCCTTTTGATTCATTGCTATAAGATAATTTTCATTACTAATCACATTTCCTCTAATTAGTCTTTCATCTATTTTTTTTAATGTATCTTTTATATAATCCTCATAATCTATATATTTAAGTTTTTCTATTTTTTCTTTGTTTTCTTTTGTAATTATTGCTGTTTCTGGCATTCTTTCTTGTAGCAATATATCTATTGCACCCATTTCTGGGTTTTTTATAAATCTTTTTTGTAATATATTATCATTAAATAAGTTGTTTATTGATAATAATATTAATCCTTGATGATGTGCCATGTAAGTTTTTACTACACTTGATTTTTTTCCTTTTTCTAATCTTTCAGGTGTAAAGTCTATTGATTCATAAAATCCATATTTTCCATATGCTCCATACTGTTTAATCTTTTCCAAGTTCTCATATACTTCTTTTGGATAGTCTGTTATAGCTAAAATACTTCCATATGGTGCTACAACAAGTTCATCTGCTAGTCCTCTTTTTAATCCTAACCATGGAATTCCAAATGCTTTATATTGATAATTTGAGTGTAAATCCTTTAAATTAAATGCTGATTCTGATATTCCCCATGGTATTTTTAATTTTTTAGCATATTCCATTTGACTCATAATCATAAACTTACAAGATTCATCTAAAAGGCTTCCTTTGTATTTTGGTATATTTATATTTGGCATTAAATATTCAAATGCAGTTCCTGACCATGATATTAATCCTTTATATTTTCCTAATGTTGTTAATGTTCTACTTAATGAATTCCAATGTTTTTGTGGTACATCTTTTTTTGCAATAGCAATTAAACTAGCTTGTCTTGATTCTGATGCTAATAAATCGTAATATGAATTTGTTAATTTATTTTCTTCGATATTAAAACCAATTGAAAATATTCGTTGTTCTTCTAAATATAATTGTGAAAAATCTGTATTTCTTATTGTTTTATCTATAATATCCAATAATATTTGTAATTCTGAGGTTTCTGGTTGTATCTCAGTTAACCATTCTTTTACAACATACAGATATCCTACGAAGTTACCACTATCAACTGTTGATATATATCTAGGAATTAATGGTTCTTTTGTTTCTATATTATACCAATTGTATAAATGCCCATTCCATTTTTGTAAGTTGTCAACTGTATAAATTATATTCTTTAGTATTTCTAATGCTTTACTTAAGTCAATATATCCTAAATCATGAGCAGATATAACGGCAAGCATTGATAATCCTATATTAGTTGATGAAGTTCTTTTTACGATTTTATTCTTTCTATCTTCCTGATAGTTATCTGGAATTAAATAATTATTTTCTTCATTTAAATATTTATTGAAAAATTCCCATGTTCTTTGTCCTACTTCAAGAATGTTTTCCTGTTCTTTTTTTGTTAGTATCTCTATTGATTTTTTTTCTTCTTTTTCTTTGCTTATATACCACATTATTGTAGGTGATGCAATCCATAATGCACCTAATAATATTGCTATAATATTTTTATTTTGTGAATAAGTTATAAATAATATTATTCCCGCAACTATATTTATAAACATGCTTTTATAATATGATATAAAATCTGTTTTTGATAATTTTTCTGCTTCTTCTGATGTTGTCCATTCTAGTAAATTTTTGTGAGTAATTAATACTCTATATAATGTTTTTCCGATTGCCTTTAATGATATATATGCTTTATATGGCATGCACCCCAGTGAGATTATTGCTCTTAAAAATATTCCTTTTAATCCAGATATTTGTGGTGTGAATGTTTTTTGTTTTTCCTCGCCCTCTCTCTTGGCTATTAAATAATTAAAAAATTCTAATATATGTGGTATTATCTCTATTAATATTAATACGATGTTAATTCCCAATACACTAGTTTTAAAATTTATTCCTATTATATTTATATAAATTAATGCTATTAATATTGAAACTTCAAATAAACTTCTTCTCAAATTGTCAAATATTTTATATTTGGATAATAAATTTAATGGGCTTTTGTAATTTAGCCAATTTATTATTTGCCAATCTCCTCTAATCCATCTAGATAATCTATTCATAAAGCTTGTATATTTTGTAGGATATCCATCCATCAATATTACATCTGATATTAATCCACATCTTAAATAGCATCCTTCTAATAAATCATGACTTAATACTGTATTCTCTGGTATAGCATTTTCCATTATTCTTGAGAATATTTTTATGTTATATATACCCTTTCCTGTAAATATCCCTTCTTTAAAGTTGTCCTGATATATATCTGAAATTGCATTTGTATAACTATCTATACCTCCTGAACCTGCAAATATTTTGGTAAATAATGTTTTGTAACTTATATCAAGATTTATTCCTACTCTTGGTTGCATTATTCCGTAACCTTCTACTACAATGTTTTTTTGTTTATCTATTACTGGTTGGTTTAAAATATGAGCCATAGCACCTATTAATTCTTGAGCCGAATTTAAAATTAAATCAGTATCTGCATCTAATGTAATAACATATTTAATATTTTCTAATATTTGTTTAGACTGTCCATTTTTTATATTTTCTTGAATTGTATTTATTTTAAATGGATTTTTTTGATGCAATATATATTCATTAAATTGATTTAATAATCCTCTCTTTCTTTCCCATCCTAAATAACAGTTTTCTTTTTCGTTCCATTTTCTTTCTCTATATATAAAACTGAAAATAGGAAAGTTTTCATTAGTATATTTTTTATTTAATTTTTCTACTTGTTTTCTTCCTTCTTTAATTACTTCTTCATCAAATTTTTCTTGTTTTAGGCTACTTTGTGAACAATCTCCTAATAGTGCAAAATATAAATTTTCAGATTTATTTGCTAAATAATATTTTTCCATACTTTCCATCATTTCTTGCACTTTTTCTTTATTTTTTAGAATTGTTGGAATTACAACAAATGTAGAATGTTCTTTGTCTATTCCTTTAGAAAAATCCATTTTGGGAATTAATTTTGGTTTTACAGATTTATTTAAAATATATTGAATTATTTTTATAACTATTTCACTTGATGGTATTATGAATATTGTAAAACTTAATATTGATATTAATTTATTTTTAACTTTTAGATTTAATATATAACTTAATGCGACTGATAATAATATACTTAAAATTGTTATTACTAAGATGTATATTTTAGTTTTAGTTTGTTCATTTTTTTCTTTTTTGGTATTATATTCTAATTTATCATATAGCTTGTTTATTCCTTTATCTATTAAATAATATCCTATATGTGATTTTTTATTTTTTCCTTCTTTTTCAAAATTTTCTTCTGATAATTCCAACATTTTTCTTGCAATATAGATTTCCGATATTTTAGTTTTATTGCTTATTTCTTTTATTTTACTTCTGTAGTATTCTTTTGTTTTATAATCCATTTCATTATAGATTTGTGCAGGATCTTTTTTTAATATTTCTTCTACTCCATTTATTTTTTCAAATATTTCTAAGAAATTTATTCTTTGTATTTCTTTTATGCTTGTTATACTATTTCCCATTAATACTTTGTTTACAGCTATCTCAAAATGTTCTTTTTTTATTATATCAGATACTGTTGTTCCTAATTTTTCTACTACTTCTTCTAAAGCATTTAAATACGCATTTGCTTTTTTACCATATCTTTTTAAGATGTATGACATATATTCTATAAATGAGTACTTCATGTTTTGAAATATATTTTTTTCTACTTTTTTAATGTTGTTTTTATATTTTAATTGTGTTTTGTCTTTTCCTTCTACTAATCTTTCTGCTATACTTTCAGCTCTATATTTTTGTATTTGACTACTATAAATTTTGCTACAACACTCTGTTATATTTTCTATTATTGCTATTTGTAAAAATATTCCTATATTCCAGATTTCATCCATGCTTAATGTTTTTTTATTTTGATAACTTTCAAGATAGTCACTTAGATTTTCTTTTTCTATTTTATTATCTGAATATGCTACAATTTCTGAAGCTAGTACATATATTCTTGCAAATCCTTTATATTCTCCATTTGCTATTCCCACGAAGTTGATATATTTTTTTAATGGCAATTCTTTTTGAATTTGTTTTACAGTTTCTTCTATAATATAAAAATTATCTAATAACCATTCACCTGCTGGATGTATATTTATTCCTAGTTTTAAATGTTCGTTTAATAAATTATACACTTCTTCTATTGTTTTAAAGTTCTCTACTAGACCTGGTATTGGATATGTGTCTTTTTGTGATTTTGTAATTGTATTATGACTTGATGCTATTTTTTCTAAGTGTTTTTGTAGTTGTGTCTTTTCTAGCATTGTACCCGTAATTTTTAGTTTTTTATTTTCTTTCAAAAAAATTCCACTCCTTGCAAAATATGTTTTATACATATTGTTTGCGAAAGAGTGGCAATTTATACATTATTTAATTATTCAATTTCATAATCACTATTTATTCTTGGTTGCCTAATTTCTTCAATTTGTCTTTCTTTATATTCTTTTACGGCATCTATAAATCTTTGTTTATATTTATTATTAACTGTCCAATCATTTTCTTTTTGTTCTTTGGCAGTACTCCAATCAATACCCTTATCTACAACATCTCCAACTTTTACTAGTACATTATCTTCGTATTTTTCTACTGTATTATTATAACCATATACTGTCTGAAATTTATTATTATAATTCATTATTGCTTCATAAAATGTTGCTTCTCCTTTATCTATTGTTGCAGTAATAACTCCTTTTTCTATATCTAAATATTTTTTATCTTTATTGTTAACATATTCTTTTCTAAGTATCTTATCATCATTTTCTGCTCTATCTTCATATACATATGTAGTTTGTCTTGTTTTATAAAATGATATTTGATCTCTATTTATATTATCATTGTTTTGTTTATTATATTCATCAACATATATATCTTTTATATAATTCAATATTTCTTCTTCTGTTTCTAATGATTCTATATCTTTTCTTACATTTTTTATTAATTCGTTATCTTCTTCTTCTTTTTCCTTTAGTTCTTCTGGGTTTACTTTTATTCCATTAACAAATATGTTTCTATCATCTGGCATATTTTTTATTTTTACATCTTTATCTTTGTTTTTTACATCAATAGATATTTCATTATTTGATTTTTTTATATCACTATTTTTTTCATTTAATAATGCTGTTGTGCCTACACTAAAAATATTAGTACCTACTAAAGCTACAATTACAGCACGAATTTTGCTTTTTCTTAATTCTTTTTTTGTTTCCCCTTTTATATATCTTTTTCTTTGTTCTTCTGTCCATGGTTCTTTTCCTTGTTTTTCTCTTTGTCTTTCTACTTCTCTCATTCTGTTTTTTACTTTTCTTGCAATTCTAACGTTCTTTCCAAAATTATTTCCTTTGTTATTTTCTTTCATTTTTTATCCCCTCTCACTATTATTTTTATTATAATAGTATTTTATGTATTAAGGTTTATAAAATATATCCTTCTTTTACATAATATAATATGTTATTTTATTTGTCAATCTCCTATATATATTTTTTGTCAAAATTCGATTTTTTTCATATTATATATTAAGTAATTAATTACTTGCAAAGTTTATAATAATTTGAAAGGATGTAATTTTTATGGAAATGGATAATAAAAAACCTCATTGCCCAATATTAGATGTTGATGGAGTTATTTCAGGTGGAAAGCAATTTGATTTAGATATAACTTTGCCAGAAGATAATAGAGATGTTATTTATGGTGTTATAAAAGATTGCTTTAAAGAGCCTGTACGTGATGCTGTTGTTAAATTGACTGAAATTGTATATGATTGTGGTAAAGAAGAAAGAAGACCAATTGGTCATACTTTATTTGATAGAACCTTAAGTACAATTTTTATTTTATACTTAAAGTTTCACCTAATATATCTGATAAAACCTTAAGTATAATTTTTTAGATTAAATTTATTTTACTTACTTTCAGTAAACTTAAATTTAATCTTTATCTTTCTTCCCTTAAAATATTCTATTCTGTCAATTAACTTTTCTAATAATGCAGGTTCTAGTTCTTCCATATTCAAGCATTCTTCTGCTAACTTTTTTATTTTTCTATAATCTATAATTTTATCATTATCTAGCTCTGCTAATTCTTTCTTTAAGCCTTTTAATTTTACATTTAATTTTTCTTTTTTCTGTTGATAAGAATCATAAAATTTTGTAAAATCTTCTATTTTAATTATGCCTTCTATTTTGTCAGCATATATTTGCTCAATTTTCTTTTCGATAGAAATTATTTCATTTTCATCTTTTTCTATTTGTCTTTTTATTAAAGTCTTTTTATTGTTAGAACTTTCTTTAGCTTGCTCATATATACTTGTTAAATCTCCTTTGGAGAAAATAATTTTTGAGCATTCTTCTTTTAATGTTTTCTCAACTAATGGCAATAATATGCTATTTCTAATTGTTCCATTATCACAGTCAGACCATCTTTCTCCTTTTTTATTACATCTAAAATATTGATGTGTATGTATTTCTCCAGATTTAACTTCTCTTTTATGTGTTTTTAAACTTGCTTTTCTGCCACAAACTCCACAATATACAAATTGCTTTATAGGATTATAATTTAATCTATTCCTTGATTCTCCACCTTTAGAAAGTTTTTCTTGTACTTGGTTAAATGTTTCTTCATCTATAATAGGTTCGTGTTTATTTTCTACACATATCATTTCATTTTTAGGTACTTTTATTCTTGTTTTTACTTTATGATTTACCTTATAACTTTTATGCGAAGTTATTGTTCCTAAATATACCTTTGATTTCAATATAGAGTAAATTGCTCCCTTTCCCCATTTATGTGAACATTTATTATATCGTTCTGTATCTAAATATGAACTAGGAGCTGGTACACCTTCTTCATTCAAAAGCTCTGCAATTTTAGGAGTTCCCATTCCATCTAAATATAATTTGTAAATTCTTTTTACAACTTCTGCTGTTTCATCATTTATTAATAAATGATTTCTATTATTTGTATCAGTATCTTTTTTATACCCAAATGGAGCATAAGGTGCTAAATATTCTCCCTTTTCTTGTTTTCTCTTCTTGACAGCCCTTATCTTGTTAGATATATCTTGCGAGTAGTAATCATTAAAACTTAATTTAAAGGTTAAAAAACCTAATCCTTTTGAATCTAATGTATCAACTTGGTCTCCAATAGCAATATACCTTACATGTAAGCTAGGAAGGTATCTTTCCAGATAATAACCAGTGTCTATATGGTCTCTTCCAAATCTTGATAAATCTTTAGTTATTACACAATTTATTCTTTCTTTGTCAACATCTTCTTTTAACCTTTTAAAACCTGGTCTATCAAAATTAGTTCCGGTGTACCCATCGTCAACATACTCATCTACTAATTCTAAATCTTCTTTACTTTCGATAAAGTTTGTAATAATATCTCTTTGATTTTCAACACTCTCACTCTCTTTATCATCTCCATCTTCCCTTGAAAGTCTAATATACATTCCAACTTTATAGGTTCTCTCTATCATTATACACCTACCTTTCTTAAAATTTATAGAGAGCAACTATATTCATTTATTGATATATTATTCTAAAATTACCTATATGTATATAGTTACTTTGATTTTTATGTGTTTTCTTTGTTATTTTGCTCATTAATTTCTTCTATAAATTTTTCTAAAAGATAGTTTGATAAAATAGTTCTTAAATCTTGATTACCATACTCTTTTATAATATTTTCATTTTGCATATTACCACCGTTTAATAATATTATTGTTCGTGCTGTTTAATGCCGATTTTGTTAATGGTGGTTGTAATATATTACTTTTTATACTCATTATAATTCGTTCCTTTCATATAGGAACGAGTATTAATGGCGAATGTCAATTTCTACATCAATTTAGTGTGTTATTTTTTACGATAGCATAATCACTCGTTGTCCATTTTTTGTCATTCTTATTTTAATTAATATATTTATATTGTTGTTATTTTGTATTCCCTAAAGTACTTCTCGCAATACTTCTGCTCATTTATCTTTAAGCACAATTTTTTTGTTATTTTTTAGTTCTTGTATCATTTTAGGTTTTAATAAATTAGTAATACAATAAACATATATATTAATTAAAATAACCATTTTTTATTATATTTTGTTTAGCTAATTCAAATAAATTGTCTAGCTTATTAATTTTTTCACTATCATTTAAAGTAATTGGGCATATATTTAATTCTTCAATTAATATTCTACAAAATTTATTAATTGTTAATCTGTTGTAATATTTTTTAATATTTTCCATTCCAACTATGTTTACAACACCTAAAAATTTATTTATGTTCTTTTTTAATGTAAATGTCAAGTTGCTATTATTTACAATATTTTTTGCAATACATAATTTGTAATATGGGGATGGAGAATAAAAATATTTATCAAATATATCTATATACATACTATTAAAGCATTCTATATTCCAGTAATTTTCTAATATAGGTATAACACCATATTTTTTATACTGGTTTTTAAAATACATTTTTTTGTATTGTAGTTCTATTCTTATGCAGTTTTTCCATTTTTCTAGTTCAGCACCAGTAACATTTTTAGCCTTTTGTTCTTCGTATTTGTCATATATGTTTATATTTCTACTTCCAGAATTTTTTGTAGAAAGGTGCATAGAAGTTGCATATTTGCCTTTACTCTTGCAGTACAAAAAATTATCACAATGTTTTATTAGCAGTTTCATAAATATTTTGAATTTCATATCGTCTTGCTCGAAAACATCAATATGGAAGTCTAGTCTATTAACAGATATAGAATATTTACCATCTAGTATTATTTCATCTAAAATAGCCTTAATTCTTCTCTCGAACTCTTTTAAATCACTTACACATATATTACTTTTATTTAGTATGGTATGTGCATTTGTTATCAAAAGAATATACCCACTGCTTAAAAATATCTGTAACTCGCAATTTTTGTAATTTATTATAATTACAGATTTACTTTTACTGATATTTTTCTTTTTTATCAAGTTCCAATTTAACTTACATAGGTCAAATTCTGCTATTGTAATCCTTACACTATCAAACATTTTTTCAACTCCTTTCTTAAAAATTTAATTTTTAACTTTACTTATATCTTTCAGAAGTTTTGATTAACTGTAAAAATTCTTCTTCACACTTACCATTTTTATTATTAATTTTCACTATATCATTAATAGTTTTATACATATAATGCACTTTTCTTGGATCTAGTATTATAATCTCTTTAATATTGGGTAATTCAGATAATTTTTCTAAAAAAGTCTGTTTTAATCCCTTATAGTTCACATCTCTTAAACTTTCTAGGAAATCATCTAATATAAAAACCTTTTTAAAATTCTTAAATAGTCTTGGTAAATAATCCATCAACTCTCGTTCTTCCATCATAGTATGAGCAAAATTTATCGCTGAAACTCCTGTATTATTTAGTATTTCTGTATCTTCTTCATCATTTGTTATAAAAATAGTATTTGTTCTATCTTCTATATCTCTTCTACCATATATCTGTATATCAGTGTATGTGTAGTTATCAGCAGCATACCAACATTTTTTTCTTTTTTTTGAATAAGAAACGTTTATTATTTCGTTATTTTTATCTAATAGGACAGTTTTCCTATAATCTTTTTTTCCGTTTTTTCCAACATATTCATAATTTTTGTATTTAGCCATTTTTTCACTCTCCTTTTTATTTATTTTTAAGCCAACCACCATAAAATGGTTGGCTTTTTATTTTGTTACATATTTGAATTACTTTTTGATGAATTTATTGTTTGATTTAATATTTCATCAGAACAATCAAAATCATCGTTATTTTGATTGTCTTTCTGTAATTCAGCACTTAACGATACAGCATGTTTAATCGTATCATAATTTATCCCACTTAATAAAGTGAGTTCATTTTTTGGTTCTTCTTCTATGTAAAAGAATTTTGTGTCTTTGAAAGGTTTTATACTTTCGCTTACACTGTATTCTTTACTTTCTTTGGCTTCTGATAAATTTAAAATTGCCTTAATTATATGCGGCCTTTCTAAATTTATCTCATTTGCATATTGGAGTATGCTTGGTATTGTATCAAATACCCTTTCTACTCCTAAACAACACGCTAGTTGTAGAGTATCATTGAAGTTGTACATATAACCATATATAGAAACCAATGTATTTGGTTCTATAATACCATCTACATAAGCTATTGTTTTTACAACTTTTCCATTTGCAAAAACAATTTCTAGGTTATTCATATCAGTTCTTGAGGTATTAACCTCTGAACTTCTTAAATATCCAATGTATTCCTTTATTTGGTAGTAACCACTACCATTCTTTTTCTTTGCTAGTAAAGAAAATTCCTTACCATTTTTTAGAGCTTCTTTTACGGGCTCTCTAATTAACCCAACTATATTATTGACCATATCGGTCCCTCCTTAAATTTAAGATTTTTACCCATTTTTTTGATTTTTGTGTTATAATAAAGTAGAAAATAATTTAATTTATTTGTTGACGTATTAAAAATTAAATTAAATCAAAAGTAGGGTAGTGAACTTTTTTCTACTTTACTTTTTTTATTTGCCCCATTTTATAGGGGCTAACACCAGAGCTTTTAACTCTGTATTTTTGTATAATATTTCCATAACATTATCTCCTTTCTAACATGTTTGCAATAAAATCAAATTTGTGCTAAAATATCTTAAAATGTAATTAGCTTTTAGCTTTTTAATAAGCTATCTGCTCTATCATTGCTTTGTTGATACCATTATACTCCCATTTTTGGGTATATCAATATGTTGATTATGGTATAAGCAAACACACACTAAAAAGCTTGAAAAAGGAGGAATTTTGATGAAAATTTCATCACAAGAATTCATATTTTCTCTTTAAAATAATTAATTCCCGCCGACCACAATTATAAAGCTGTTGTGCATAGGCATAGGAATTTCCTTAAAATTTTTAAATTTTAAGGAGATAAATATGAATATATATGAGAAAATAATAGAAGCAATGGAAGATAGAAATATAAATAAAAGGGATTTAGCCAAAAAAACTGGAATTAATTTTAATACTCTTCGAGGTTATATTGATTCAGCAAATAAAATTCCTTTAGAAAAATTATCAAAAATTGCCAAAGCTTTAGGTGTATCTGTTGCATATCTAATTGGAGAAGTTCCTTTTAAGAGTTTTGATGAAGAAACAATAAAATTTTTGAGTTACATTTATAATAATTTCAAAAATTAAGTTATGAGTTAAATATCTTATAAAAATTATGGATATTGCAACACACAAGATTAACATTGTTTCAGTTAATCAAAAAAAGTCCCAATTGAACACTATTTTTTAGGGTATAGTTCAATTGGAACATTTTATTTTTTATCAATATTTTTTACAAAATTCTATAAATTAATATATCTAATATTTTATTATTTTTATAGTCGAAACTACTACCATACCAACCATTTCAAAGAATTACCTTAAACCCCAAATATTTTGTTATTTTTTTATTACAAACACTAAATCAAATAACCATAACAGTAACAGAAGTAACAAAATAATTCAAACAATATAAATAACAAAAATACAAATCAATTCCAGAGCCACCAAATTATTTTGTATTCATACTAATTTTTTCTTCCTTAATATATAACTTTTCTATATCTCTAAACACTCAAAACACTTATAATAAACTTTTTTCTACATAATAAATAAAAATTACATACAAAAAAATTCATACATTAAAAAAAGATTTCTACATTATATAAAACAAAAATAAAAAGAAGTTCTATAATGAAATAAAACTCCTTTATAAATACTAATATGTACTTAATTTTATAATTTAAAGCCTAATTCTTTTAGGAATACAATTATTGAGTTAATTAAATCTTCTTTACTATATGTATCAAGTGCTTCTCTAAATTCTACTGATTCTTTTTCTAATTGTTCCTTTGAAGGTTCTTCATTACATACTTTTACCATTTTTTCACTTCCTTTCTATACACAATTTTTATAATAAAAATATTACAAACTAAAATTACGATAATTTTCATCAATTTCCTCTTGATTTATTCCAATATAATTTAAGGTAATACTTATACTAGAATGATTTAATATATTTTGGAGTAATGCTACATCCTTGAATTTTTTGTAATGATGATAACCAAAAGTCTTTCTCATTGTGTGGGTACCTATATTTGTTAATCCAATTTTTTCCCCAGCATTTACTATTATTCTGTATGCTTGTGTGGTAGTAATAGGTTTATTTTTTCCTTTTCTACTTTTAAATAAAAATTCATCTTGTTCCATATTCTTTATATATTTTTCTATTTCTACCAATAAAGAATTACATAAAGGAAATTTTTTTAATTTTTTAGTTTTCTTTTCTATTACCGATATATGCTCTTTCATAGTACCATTTGGATTTCTTACATCATTTACATTTAACTTAACTATGTCTGAAATTCTCATTCCACTATTTATTCCAGTTAAGAACATTAAATAATCTCTTGTTCCGTTCTTTTTTAATTCTTCTTTCATTTCTTCTAATTTTTCTCTATCTCTTATTGGCTCAACACTATTCATAAATAACAACTCCTAACCATTAATTTTTAGAAATTTTAATACATTCAATGTATAATGTAAACGGTTTGAGGTACATTCGTTTTCCTTGATTTCAAGCATATCATAGGTTTTTATTTATATTTCCATAGTTACAAGAATTATCACAAATGTAATAAAATATCTATTGTATTACATTCGGGTTAAAAACAATAAAAAAGCAATACTCATTTTTTTTGAATATTACTTTTTAAAATTAATTTATTTTTTTAGCTACTATAACAAATCTTCCGTCTTTTTGAGAATATTCACAAGTTGATAATGTTAAGAGTTGGTCTCCATAATTTGCATTAACACCAGTATCATAAATACTTACCTTTTTAGCATTATTAACAAAATCGTTATATTCTTGTTCATTATTAGCATTTACAAAATAATAATATCTAAATACATTTTTCTCACTTTTATAATGTACCCTTGAATAAAATACTGCCATTATTTCATATTTACTATCTTCTTTATTAGTAGTAAACTTAATTTTCGTATGCTCCTTGTAAAAATCTTCTTTAGCATATTTCATTAAATCTTCAAACATTAAACCTTTTGTATTTCTATGACCATATATTAAATAATTAGAACTACCATTAACCAAATCAAAATCTTTATCTAGGAACAAACTACCAGTATTTGCTTTTTCTTTTTTATAATTATGAGATAAATAAAAATTATTATCACTATTCTGTAATACTGGGTAGTTAATATTAGTTCCTTCAATTTCTAACCAACCAATAATTTCATTATTCTCTTTTTGTAATTCTTCTAATTTTAACATTTTTTCTGTCTTTTCTTCCGTAACTTGTGTTGGATCTATCTTAACTTCACTTAAAATATCTGTATTATCTTTTTTATTTTTATTGTTGTTATAAATATAATAACACATATAACCAATGCTACAAACGAAAATTATAATTAATAATAACAATACTAGCTTTTTGAATTTATTATTAGATTTTTTGCTATGTTTAGCTTCCATTTTTTTTTATAATTTCCTTTCCTATTAAAATAGAGTAGTAACCTAAATCACTACTCATATATTATAACAAATTATTTTATTTTTTTCTTTAATGCTACTATTCCTATTCCACTTAATACTGATACTAATAATATATAACCTATTATATCTATTGTTCCAGTTTTTGGAGTTTCGTCTTTTTCTCCTTTTTTAGTTTCTGTTGATTTAGTTGTATCTTTATTTTTTTCTTGATTTGATATTGTATTATTTTGTTCATTATTTGCTACTATATTATTTTCTGCTAATACATAAGTACTAAAGTGGTCCGTTTCGATTGTTGCTACATTATTTTCTACTTTTGTATCATATTTGATTTTTGTTCCATCATCTGCTATTCTAAAAATTGATAATTTTGTTTTATCAAAATTACTTGGAATTGGTATACTTATTTTTACTTTTCCATTTGGTTGAATTGCTACTCCATTTGATTTTAAAGTTATATCATAAGAAATATATTTGTTTGATATTTCTTTTAAACTTTCTTTTACTACGTTTAATACTTTTTCTGCCTTAATTTCTTTTGCTTCTAATTTTGTGTTACTAGGAACTACATTTGTATCTGCTTTTAATTCTATATTTGTTTCTTCATTTTTTATCGTTGTATTTGTATTATCTTCTGATTTTTCATCTGAAATGCTAACTTGATATAATCCAGTAACAATTTTGGCCATATCATCTGTTTGGATTTCTATATCAAATCCAAGATATTTATTATTAAATATACTTGTATCTGTAATTTTCATTTGATAGCCTATTGTTTGGTATCTAGTCATTCCATCTTTATTAAAGCCTGTATTTAATTTATCATTTTTTACAAATGTTCCTAATCCATTAATTGTTATGCTATTTCCCAAATCAACTACATCTTCTCCATTGTTATATGTAATTACAAATGTTAAATAAATATCTTTATTTTTTACAGAGGCATTTTCTTCATAATAACCATTAATTCCAGACATTACTTCTCTACTCATATTCTTTGTTAAGTCTAAACCGTCTTTATCTGAAAATCTTACATCTAATAAATATAATGGCTTATCAACTAATCCATAATATCTGTTATCATATTTGTCTGCAAAATCATACCATTCCCCGTCTATTCCCATTTTTTTATTAAGTTCTTCATGGGTATTTGCTTTGTAAATATTTCCTTTTGCTGTTGTACTTGCTTGTACGTTATTAGTATTGAATAACAAAAATGCTACAAAAATTATTCCAAATACTAATAAGAATTTTGTTTGGTTTCTTAATTTCATTTTTTCATCTCTCCTTTTTATTTTTTATCTTTATTAACATATTAAAATATGTTTGTATAAAATTTATTCATATTATAACACTAATATTTTAAAAAGTAAAGTATTATTGTTATATTTTAAAGTGTAATTTTCTGTATTTAAATTTTCATTATTGTTATACTAAATTAAATTGGAGGGGGTAACATGAGCAATATTGAAAATAAAATATATAAACAAATTGGAACCAATATAAAAACTGCAAGAATTTTAAAAAATATGTCTCAAGAACAACTTGCAGAACAATTATCTAAATCCACAAATTTTGTAAGCTTAATCGAACGTGGACAAACTGGATTAAGTGTTAATACAATTATAGATATATGTAATATTTTAAACATCGAACCTAATGCACTTTTTAATGGTTTGATTAATTATAACAATGAACAAGATAAATTAATTATAAATAGTATTTCAAACTTATCTAATGATGATAAATACATTATTAATGCACTAATAAATTATATTAATACTAAAAATACAAAATAGGCTACAAGATGAATGTAGCCTTATTTTATATTATTGTTTAATGCTTCAATTACCATTTTAACACCTAATGAAAAACCTACTTTAAAAGTAGTTTTATCAGAGTCTGATACCATTAAATTTATAAGTTCTTTTAATCTTATTAATTTTTGTTTTAATTCTTTATTTTCAATATTTTCAAATATTTTGTTATATTCTTCTAAATTTTCTTGATATTCTTTACTTTCTGTAATATTAGCAATCACAACATTATTATATAATTCTTCTATTATACTATCATTTAATAAATCCATTTTTTAATCCCCCTATTATTTATTAAATTATATTCATTTTTAGTAATTTTTCAATACCACTTAAATCATAATCTAATAGTTCACTGCTTTGCTTATATTTATTTTTTAAAAACGTTATTGGTATTGTATGATTTCTTAATTTAAAATAACTTTTGTATTTTTTTATTTGTTCATCTTTTAGCGAAATTGACTCTCCATTTTTCTGACCAGCTATTATAAATGTACCACAAATTATATCATTTTTAATAATTCTGTTCATTGGTAAATTATATATTTTACCTTTTTCATTACAAATTAAATCAATATCATCTTCTAGCTCCACAAATTCTATTAAACCACCAACAATTTTTTTGTTTCTTTTCTAATGTATTTTCTACTTCTTTAACATAAGGATCCAATGTTGGTTCAACTATTAAAATTTTAATTTTTTCTACATTCACATTACTTACCACCTTTATTTATCTTTAATTGATTTTTTATTACTTCATTTTCATATTTTACTATTAAATCATCTATTTTTTTGTATGTATTTTGTTGTGATACCATACCATTAACTGCAATTTCTTTAACTAACCAATTATAATATTCAATAATAAATTTTGACATTATATATTCCTTTTCATAATTGTTGAATATTCTTGGATACTCATCAAGTGGTAGATTCCATATAATTCTATGTATTTTATATTCCAAACCTTTTTCAAAATGATTTATAGTCCATCTTCTTAATTGCTTATATGTCGGAAATCTTCTAAAAGGTTTCATATAAGGTACTTGATTAAATAAATAATAAATATCTTTTTTCCACTTTTTTAAATTATTTGTACTATTTTTATAAACAAAACATTTTACTAATTGCTTTATTATATATTGTTCATTAATTTGAATATCATATTTTAAATATTTTCTTTTAATCATTGTTTAACTCCATTTTTTATAACTTTATTATTAAACACACACTATACAAACTTTCAATTCTACTGCTAATTCTTTTAACTTTGAAAATATATCTGCTTGCATTTCTTTAAATTCTGTAATCGTATCAATTTTATCTATTACAATTAGTTCAACATTTTGGTTCGATTTTACATATCTACATTTTTCTATTAATTCATTTATGTTATAACTACTAGCAAAGTTAATTAAAATATTTGAGTTAGTAACATCTTTTAATCTATTCTTAAATTCTCTTAAATCATCTTTTAAATCAACTTTACTAATATTTTCGTATTGTATTCTAATACATTCATTAATGAACTTTCTAAAGCTTATTGAAGAATTTAATACTGCAATAGATTTGTTATATTTAATTGCCATATTACTTGCAATATTTAATATAAAATTTTTCTTTTCTTCATCTGATTTTGAAAAGGCAATAATTAAACCATTTTTATTAACATTTAAAATATTATCAATTTGATTAATTTCTGTTTGTATCAACATTTTTATATCTCCCATTATCTACATATTGAAGTAACATTAATTTTTATATTTAATTCATTAGCTAAATTTTTCTTTTATAAATTTTTTTAAGTATTCATAGCTTAGGCTTTCTAAATTATAAAGTGAAAAATAATTAATTAATTCTTGAACATTTTTTCTTGCACTTTCATCAAAATATTTATATGTTTGAATAATTCCTTTAACCATTCCGTTTTTCAAATATATTTCTTCGATTTGAATAGTTATTAATAAATCTACATTTTTACTTATTTTTTCTTTTCCTTTATTTGCTCGTTCAGCTCTTTTCATTCCTTCAAAAGAAGGTGGAAACGAAACTACACATATTGTTACAATTTGCATTTTTCTTATTATATCTGCTATTATTGGTGTTGCTCCAGTTCCAAATCCACCACCTAATCCAGCTACTATAAATACGATATTTGTATCTTTCAATCTTTTTTGTAAAAATTCCATTATTTCTTTTTTACTTTCATTTACTGCCTTTTCTGCTTTATTTATATCACTAAAGCATCCCAGTCCATTTGCAATTTTTTCTCCTACTAATAATTTAAAATTAGCATTTGACCTATGTATGTTTGAATATGATGTACTAATAGTTATGAAATCAATATTTTCGTTTTTATTTGTTTCAATTATTCTATTAATCATCTCTGTACCAGCTCCACCAATACTAATAATACTTATCTTTAATTGACTTTTTTCCATTTTTTAATTTTCCTATCATAATTTTTATATTTTATAATTTATCTACATATTGAAGTAACAACAATTTTTATATTTAATTCTTTGGCTAATTTTTTTAATTCTTCTTTTATTAATTCTAATTCTTTATTCCTACTCAAGCATTTTGATTTATCAAAACCAATTAACTGTAAATAATCTATAACAACAAATTTTGGTTCTTTTTCTTTAATTTTGGAAATTATATCTTCAATAGTTATTGGTCTATCATAAATAGTTAAATAATTTGAATCTTCCCTAATCATTTTCGTTATCGTACTTTTACTTGTTTCTAAACTGAAATATAATGTCTTTATATTTTCCATATAACTAGCATTATCAACCAATTTAGTAGCAATAGTTGTTTTACCACAATTAACCTTTCCATTTAATATAATAAAGTTATCATTAGTATTTTTAATTTCTTCTTTTAATTTTTCAAAATAATTTGAAAATTCTTTTTCATTAAATCTTTTTAAATCTTCAACTTTAATACACATAACAACCAGTCCTTTCTTATTATTTATTTAAGGGGTGGAGAATTTACTGAAATAATAAAATAAATTCTCCAAATGACAGATATACATTAAGTAATTCTAAATTAATATTAATTCGATTAATTAAGTATGTAAATGGCTGTTATGAAATTTCTCTTTAAATGCTTTTTTATATGTATTTTTCTTTTTATGCTTAATTTTATTATGGTTTATTAAATCTTGATTTTAAAAAAGTCTCATGCTTTCTAACTATATATTTCATAATATAATGTCAAAAAAATGTATTACAACTTTTTATATACCAGTTACACAAATATTATGTAACCACAAAGTCGTAATACATTTTATATTCTTTTCTTTATAATATGGCTGTTTCCTTTCTTTTTTACTAATTATGAATTATTAAATATTATAAATGAATTGTTACTCTCTCAATTAATTTATTTGTTATCCTTAAAGTTCTATCCAACTTTACAGATGAAGAAGGAGAATTTGTTTTTGGACCTCTTTGTCCTGATAGACACTATGCAATTCAAATTTGGGCAAATACTACAAAAAAAATAAAAATATGTGCAAAATGTCATCATGAAGGAAAATGTTTAAAAGGTGATAAACATGATAAATGTGATTGCTTTATAGATGATAAAAAGCCTTGTCATAAAGAAGATGAAAAACCTGATTATAGAGAAGAAAATTGTGATTGTTAATAAATTAATTATGTATTAATTTTAAAAGTTGTCAAAGGGTTAACCCCTTTTTGACAACTTTTTCTAAATTATTCCTAATTTTTTGACAAATTGTTTTCCTTTTTTAACCATTTTATTCTTATTCATCATATTGGAATCATTATACATCATTATTAATCCTGTTGTGATTAATCCACCTACCAATATTCCTTTTGCAAATTTCATATTATCCATCCTTTCGCTTCACTCCGTTTCGCTCATCGTAAATTAAAAATTTAAAAATTTTTAATTTACAAATCATTTGTTTTATTTTGCTCATCGTAAATTATTTCCTTTGTTTAGTTTTATTATTTCCTTTTTTATTTTTTTTATTCTCTTTTATAATGGTATATATTTCATGAATAGCAATTATAGCTAAAAAAATCCCAAAAAATTTTCTTAAAGTTTTTACATCTGTATGAATTGATAAATTGGCTCCTATTATTGCTCCTAATATACCAAATATATATATTATTGTTGATAATTTTAGGTCTATGTTTTTATTTTTTATATTAACTATTATTGCTACTATTGATGTTGGAATGAAGAATATTAAATTAGTTGCTTGGGCAATATGTTGTTCTAATCCGCATAAAGTTGTTAATAAAAATATTAGGATAGTTCCTCCGCCCATTCCAGTTCCACTTACTATTCCTGAAACTAGTCCTATTAATATCTCTGTCATTTATTTTCCTCTCTATTACTATTTTCATTTTCAATTGTTTTAAACATTTCTTCTGCAATATTTGTTAAGCATTTATCGCATTTAAGCATTTGGCTTATTATTAATTCTTTAAGATTTTTATTTTCTATATTATCAGCTAAATCTAAAAATTTTTGTAATTCATATAAATATTGAGAGTTTGTATTTTTCCATTTATTTTTTTCTAATATATTTTTATCCATTGTTACCTTCTTTCTATACCTCATAATATATTACGACATTTTTCTACTAATATATAATTTTTTTCATAAAACCATGTTTTTATTATATAACCATTGTATTTTTATTTAAGTATCATTTTTAGTGATACATAAATTAAAAATATTGTAAATGCAATTTTTAATATTTTATCTGGCAATTTTTTTAATAATTTTGCTCCTATATATCCGCCTATAGCTCCTCCTATTCCGCATAATATTGCTATTTTCCAGTTTATAAAATTTCCTTTATAATAGAAAAAACTACTGGTTAAAACCATTGGTAATATACAAAATACTGATGTTCCCCTGGCTTTTTGTGAATTCATATTTAATAAGTATATGAACCCTGGAACTAATATAAGCCCTCCTCCTGTGGAAAAAAAACCGACTTATAAGTCCTGCTAAAAATCCAATTATAACTTGTTTTATATAATTTTTTAACACTTTTGACATAATAAAAAACCTACTCTTTTATAGTAGGTTTTCCATTTTTTTATTTTTTAATCAACATTTTCATCTTTTATATAATATTTTGTTCCTAACATTTTGTCTGGTAAATATTGTTGTTCTACCCAATGTCCTGGAAAATCATGTGGATACAAATATCCTTCATGATATCCTAATTTTTTCATCTCTTCTATTGGAGCGTTTCGTATATGCATTGGTATTGTTCCTGTGTCTTTACTATTCACATCTTCTAGTGCTTTATTTATTGCTAGATAACTTGCATTAGATTTTTTAGATGTTGCTACATATACTGCTGCTTCTGAAAGCAAAATTCTTGCTTCTGGCATTCCTATCATATGTACAGCTTGCATTGCCGCATTTGCTACAACTAATGCATTTGGGTTTGCCATTCCAACATCCTCTGATGCACAAATTACTATTCTTCTTGCTAAAAACATTGGATCTTCTCCTCCATTTAAAGCTCTCGCCAAATAAAACACAGTTGCATCTGGATCAGAACCCCTCATAGACTTTATAAATGCACTAATGTTATCATAATGTGTATCACCTTTTTTATCAAAAATTGCTTTTCTAGTTTGTATACAATTTTTTATAACATCATCTGTTATATGAATATATCCATCGTTTTCCATACTTGTTGTTAATACAGCTATCTCAAGTCCATTTAGTGCTGTTCTTACATCTCCATTTGATATAGCTGCTAATTTTTTTAATGTTTCGTCTTCTACTTTTATGCTATATTGTTTTAATCCATCTTCTCTTGTTAATGAATTTTTTAAAATTTTATATATATTTTCTTCTGTTAATGGCTCTAATTTTATTACCATTGACCTTGATATCAAAGCCTTATTTACTTCAAAATAAGGATTTTCAGTCGTTGCTCCTATTAAAATTATTAGTCCATTCTCTACATATGGAAGCAATGCATCTTGTTGCAATTTATTAAATCTGTGAATTTCGTCTATAAATAATATGCTTTTTCCAGTTGGGTTTATCATAAAATTTTTTGTTTCTTCTATTACTTTTTTTATATCAGTTACACCTGCTGTTACTGCATTTATTTTATAAAATTTATATTTGGTTGTTTCACTTATTACTTTTGCAAGAGATGTTTTTCCACATCCTGGAGGTCCAAATAATATTATACTTGATAATCTATCTGCTTTTATTGTTCTATATAAAATTTTATTTTTTCCTAATACATGTTCTTGTCCAACATATTCATTTAGTGTTTTTGGCCTCATTCTATATGCTAGTGGTTCGTTATTGTTCATGATTTTTTCTCCTTTAAAAAAAGAGGGATTAAGGGGCCACCACTCCAAATCTCTCTTAATTATCCAATTTTTTTAGTTTTATATTAAAATACCTTGAGGGATTTGGAGTGGTGGCCCCTTAATCCCTCTTTTTATTTTCCTAAAATTGATAATCCTTTTCTTATTAATTTTTCTGTGCTCATATTATCTTTTACTAGTTTGTCAAATGCTTTTTGTATTTCTTTTTTATTGTATCCTAATACTTGAAGTGCGGCCATAGCTTCATCAAGTTTTTCCTCGTTTTCTATTCTTTCTTCTAGCTTTGTTTTTACTGTATTTATTCCTTTTGAAGCTTTTGTTAATTCCTGAATTTGTTGTTCTTTCTTCATTTTATCTTTTAGTTCTAGAATTATTCTTTGTGCTGATTTTGCTCCGATTCCAGGTATTTGTGTTAATGTTTTTACATCCTCAGATATTATTGCTAATGCAAATTCTGTTGGTTCACATACATCTAACATTGCTATAGCTGTTTTTGCTCCGATTCCACTTACTGATATTAATAGTTCAAACATTCTTAATTCTTCTAAGCTGTTAAACCCAAATATGCTAATATCATCTTCTCTTACTTTATAGTATGTGTGTACTTTTACAGTATCTCCTATATTTCCTAATTTATCTATTCCTGATTCTGACATAAATATTTTGTAGCCTAGCCCACCTACGTCTACAACTATATATCCTGTCATTTTCATTTCTAGTGTTCCTTTTATATATGCTAACATAATTATTTTTCTTCCCTTCGCTTTTAGTTTAACCTATATTTTTTATATTATATATCATAAAAATATGTTGCTTCTAAGTCTGCTTCGTGCATTAATAATGCTAATGGATATTTTTTATATGCCGCTCCTATTGTATTATATAATTCTTTTGGTTCTGTATATCCCATATGCCAACGAATTGAATATTTTTCTTCTGGTGTTAGTTTCATATATTCTGTTATCATCATTACTGATTTTTCTCCATGTCCATATGGGATTGTATCATCTATTGTATAATATGGCACTTTTTCCCATACTCCTAAAGCATTTTTTGCATTTCTGTAGTCTATTTTATAAAAGTTTGCTTTGCATAAGTCATGTAATAATGGTACTAATATTAGTGTTTCTGGGTTTACATTTAGTGGTTCTATATTAGTTTCTACCTTGTGTTTTAATATTTCATATACTTTCATACTGTGCTCTACTAGTCCACCTTCATAGTTTCCATGAAATCTTGTGCTTGCTGGTGCAGTGAAAAAGTCTGTTTTTTCTATAAATTCTATTAGTTCATTTATTCCTTCTCTTTTTACTTGTTTTAATAATTCTAAAAATTGTTCTTTCATATTTTACCCTGCTCTCTCTATTATTTCTTTTTGCTTATTATATAAATATAAAAACGAAATGTCAATGCTTTTAACAAATTTTTGTTTGTGTTGATGCTATTATGTTACAGTTCAGTAAGAAATGGTTATGTTGTTTAAGCTATTCTATAACATCAATTGCACTATTTGTGTTTATTCCATCAAGATTATAGTAGGTATTTGGAATTTTTCCCACAATTACATTTTCAGCAATCAAAACTTGATTTGTTATTTTTTGACCTATTTCATTGTATGGTGTTAAAATGTTAACTTCACATTCAACTTGCAAATAAACTCTGTGTAATGTTTGATTAATACCTTGTTCTTTAAATTCACTTCTTAAATCAGTTTCTACATTTCCAATAGAAGAAATTGTTATAGGTACACCTGGTCCTTTACCTGCTAATAATTTAAATCCCGTAAAACTTCCCAGTGCTATTTCTATGTTCTCTCTCCCTTTTTTTTCTATTTCATTTTGAATTTTTACAGCTACATCTGATATTATTTCATTTATTGCATATACATTTGATTTTATCATAGTTATGTTACCATTATTATCTTTATCAATAGTAAATAGTTCATCATAAGTATGTTCTCTCATAACAACTGTTGCTTGTTCATTTGATATTATTGTTGCTATAGATTTTGCTTTATCTTTACATAGTGTATCAAATATTGGCAAAATTGCATCTAATACAATTTTTACAGTACTAAATGCAATTATCATTATTATAAAAATTTT